>NZ_JBMSDX010000002.1:0-2500 GCF_049445955.1 Brevundimonas sp. VNH65
AATCATGTTCGGCAGGCTGAAGGACTGGCGGCGCGTCGCCACGCGCTATGATCGCTGCCCGACCGTCTTCCTCTCCGCCATAGCCCTCGCCGCAACCATCCTGTTCTGGCTATGAGTCCTGACCCTAGCGTGGCTCGGCGAAGGCGACCAAGCGCCGACCGGCACTGCGACATGCGAAAAGCCCCGCAGGCGGAACCTGCGGGGCTGAATTCTTGGGTGCGGGAGTAGGATTTGAACCTACGACCTTCAGGTTATGAGCCTGACGAGCTACCGGGCTGCTCCATCCCGCGGCAAACGGTAGGGTGAAGGAAGATTTCGAGAGAGATTTTCATTCTGTCTGTCAGATAGACCTGGCGGCGACCTACTCTCCCGCGCCTTAAGACGAAGTACCATCGGCTCTGGAGGGCTTAACGACCGAGTTCGGAATGGGATCGGGTGGGGAACCTCCGACATAGCCACCAGGTCAATCGGACAGACAGAAATGAGAAGACATTGTCATCGAATAATCGAATGAGTTTTGCTGAGAAACGATCAAGCCGATCGGATTATTAGTACCAGTAAGCTTCATGCGTCGCCGCACTTCCACACCTGGCCTATCAACGTGGTAGTCTTCCACGATCCTCAGCGAAGCCTTGTTTTGAGGTTAGTTTCCCGCTTAGATGCTTTCAGCGGTTATCTATTCCATACTTAGCTACCCTGCTGCACAGCTGGCGCCATGACAGGTCCACCAGAGGTATGTCCATCCCGGTCCTCTCGTACTAGGGACAGATCCTCTCAAGCTTCGAACACCCACGGCAGATAGGGACCAAACTGTCTCACGACGTTCTGAACCCAGCTCACGTACCACTTTAATCGGCGAACAGCCGAACCCTTGGGACCTGCTCCAGCCCCAGGATGTGATGAGCCGACATCGAGGTGCCAAACTTTCCCGTCGCTGTGGACGCTTGGGGAAAATCAGCCTGTTATCCCTAGAGTACCTTTTATCCGTTGAGCGATGGCCCTTCCATGCGGGACCACCGGATCACTATGGCCGACTTTCGTCTCTGCTCGACTTGTCAGTCTCGCAGTCAGGCGAGCTTATGCCATTGCACTCGACGAGCGATTTCCGACCGCTCTGAGCTCACCATCGCGCGCCTCCGTTACACTTTGGGAGGCGACCGCCCCAGTCAAACTACCCACCACGCCATGTCCCGGACCCGGATAACGGGCCTCGGTTAGACGTCAACGACAGTAAGGGTGGTATTTCAAGGATGACTCCACCGGTGCTGGCGCCCCGGTTTCATAGTCTCCCACCTATCCTACACATACGGTCGCTAACGCCAAGGCGAAGCTATAGTAAAGGTTCATAGGGTCTTTCCGTCTGACCGCGGGAACCCCGCATCTTCACGGGGAATTCAATTTCACTGAGCCTGTGCTGGAGACAGTGGGGAAGTCGTTACGCCATTCGTGCAGGTCGGAACTTACCCGACAAGGAATTTCGCTACCTTAGGACCGTTATAGTTACGGCCGCCGTTTACCTGGGCTTCAGTTCGACGCTTTCACATCTCCCTTTAACCTTCAGGCACCGGGCAGGCGTCAGACCCTATACGTCGCATTGCTGCTTCGCAGAGCCCTGTGTTTTTGCTAAACAGTCGCTACCCCCTGGCTTGTGCCACTCTCACCTGCTTGCGCAAGGAGAGTCACGCTTATTCCGAAGTTACGCGTGCAATTTGCCGAGTTCCTTCAGCACAGTTCTCTCAAACGCCTTGGTATACTCTACCTGACCACCTGTGTCGGTTTCGGGTACGGTCTCTGCTGGAGTTATTTCCAGGGACAACGCCACCGCCGGGAACAATCCAATAAGCCCCGACGATTTATGCCATCCGTCACTTCCAGCTGGTGCAGGAATATTTACCTGCTTCCCATCGACTACGCTTTTCAGCCTCGCCTTAGGGGCCGACTAACCCTGCGCAGATTAGCTTTACGCAGGAACCCTTGGTCTTTCGGCGGGAGTGTCTCTCACACTCCTATCGTTACTCATGTCAGCATTCTCACTTCCGATACCTCCAGCCAGGCTCACGCCTGACCTTCACCGGCTTACGGAACGCTCCGCTACCGCGCACTTACGTGCACCCATACCTTCGGCGACTGGCTTGAGCCCCGTTACATTTTCCGCGCAGGATCGCTTGATCAGTGAGCTGTTACGCTTTCTTTAAAGGATGGCTGCTTCTAAGCCAACCTCCTGATTGTCAAAGCAATCCCACATCGTTTCCCACTTAGCCAGTACTTGGGGGCCTTAGATGATGGTTAGGGTTGTTTCCCTTTTCACGACGGACGTTAGCACCCGCCGTGTGTCTGCCAGATAGTTCTCTCGGGTATTCGGAGTTTGGTTAGTATTGGTACAGCTCGCGCCGCCCGCAACCATCCAGTGCTCTACCCCCCGAGGAATACATCTGACGCTCTACCTAAATAGATTTCGCGGAGAACCAGCTATGTCCAGGTTTGATTGGCCTTTCACCCC
>NZ_JBMSDX010000002.1:7500-643025 GCF_049445955.1 Brevundimonas sp. VNH65
TCATCACCGGCCCGAAATGAGGGGACAGCCGCACAATCTCAAGCGGTTCTTAATAACCCTATCCCATTTTGGCACGCGGGTTGCTTGCCGACCCTCGACCGGTTCGGAGTGCGGAGTCCCGCCATGACGTGTGCCAGAAGTTTCCATATCGCCCTTGCGACGGGCGCAGCGGTCGCCCTGACCGGCGGCGCGGCCGTCGCCCAGACGTCCGGCTCGAACAGCGCCGCCCAGTTCCAGTCGGGCTGGGGCAACTCCCGCTACAGCACGGCCCAGAGCCAGACCGGCTCGACCCGTGACGCCAACGGCAACCGCCTGATCGTCGACGGCATCATCCAGACGGGCGCCTCCAGCTACGCCAGCCGCAGCTCGGGCGTCTCCACCTCGGGAACCTGGTCCGGCTCCGGCTCCAACGGCTCCGGAACGACCATCGGCGGCGCGACCGCCATCGGCAACAGCCTGAACGTGGTGGTTCAGGGCAACCACAACACCGTCATCGTCAACTCGCGACAGACCAACAACGGCAATGTCACGGCGGGAACGGTCCTGAACGGGACGCTGAAACTCAATGACTAGGATCACATCCATCGGCCGCCTCGGCGCCGTCGCGGCCCTGGCCGTCTCCACCGTCCTGGCCGGATGCGGCGGAACGGGCGTGGCGGGCCGCAACGGCCTCTACGCCACCCCGATCGGCAACGCCCCGGTGACGTCGAACCCGACGCCCTATTCCCAGGCCCTCTACTGCATGGCGGACTACGCCCGGCGCTACAACCTGCCGTCGCCCCGCATCGCCATCGGCCGGGTCAGCGACTACACCGGCACCATCGCCGCCGACGGCGGCCGCCAAATCACCCAGGGCGGTTCGCTGATGGCCTATTCGGCCCTGGCCAAGGCCGGCGCCCGCATGGTCGAGCGGTACGACACCTCGATCTCGGAGCTGGAGCTCCGCTACGCCAACAACAAGCTGATCGGCGACGAGAGCCCGGATCCCAACGACCCCGGCTACCGCCGCATCCTGGCCGGCCAGGTGCCGGGCTCCGACTTCTACATCGTCGGCGGCATCACCGAGGTGAACTACAATATCCGGTCGGGCGGCTTCGACATCGGCCAGGGCGAGACCGATTCCGCCCGCCCCGGCTCGGCCCTGCTCCAGCGCAAGGTGTTCGTCATGAACATCGCCCTGGACCTGCGCCTGGTCCAGACCACGACGATGGAGGTGGTCGACGTCATCTCCTACCAGAAGCAGGTCATCGGCAAGGAGATTTCGGCCGGCGTCTTCGACTTCCTGGACGGCAACGTCTTCGACATTTCGGCCGGCACCGGCGGGATGGAGCCGGTCCAGCTGGCGGTGCGCGCCCTGATCGAGCGCGCGACACTCGAGATGATGGCCAACCTCTATGGCGCCCCCGGGCCCCAGATCTGCCTGGACGCCTCCCGTGACCCGCTGGGCCCTGTCGGCCCGACCGGCGGCTACTACCCCGCCTACGCCAATACGGATCAGAACAATGGCCAGACGCGCGCGGACCCGAACCGCTGGAATGCTAATCGCGATCGCGACGTGCGCCGCAGCCGCTACTGAGGCTTCCAGCCAGGACCGTTCGCTGGTCCTGAACAACCAGCTTCAGCTGGGCGACGTCATCGCCGGCCAGACCCTCGTCGTCGAGGGCGCGGACGAACAGGTCACGGTCTCCAACGCCGCGACCGGCAACAGCGTCGCCGGCGCGGTCGTGGGCGGCGGCATCGAATTCCGCAACGTCCAGCACCTGAACGCCAACGTCCGGGCGGTCACCACGCCCGCGCCGGGCGGCGGAGAGATCGGCGGCGTTGTCAACGCCACGACCCAGGCCAACGGCAACTACGCCTCGGCCGCCGGCTACGGCGCCGATGTCGCCGTCGATTCGGACCAGCGCGTCGGCCCCTACGAGATAGAGGCCGCCACCAGCATCACTGGCGGAACCTCCCGCCTGTTGTCCGGCGCCTATGTCAACGCTGCGGCCACGGCAAACACCATGGCTCTGGGCGGCGAGAACACGCATGTTTCGGGCGCCGTGCATCAGTTGAACGAAGCCTCCGTCCGCGCCTCGAACCTGGCCGAGACCCAGTACATCCCGGCCGAAGCCGTGTTCCAGAGCCAGGCCGTCGGCAATTCCACCACTTCGAACGGCACCGGCGCCTCCAGCGCCTATCTCTATGTCGGTCAGCGGTCGACCGGCGACGTCATCATCGCCGACACCAGCGCCAACGCCGGCAACGCCTGGGATCTGAGCGGCGCCGCCGCCGCCACCGCCAACCAGGCCGTCCTGTCCAGCGCCGGCGGTTCGGTCGTGGCTCGCACCCAGCAGGAAAACGCCAGTCAGGTCGTCTCCCAGGCCGTGGTCACCAGCTACGACTACGGCGTGGCCCGCTCGGCCGCGCGCGGCGCCGCCAACGCCGTCTCGATCGGCAACCAGGACCTGCATCTGGAAATCGACAACAGCCAGATCAACACCGGCGGGGTCGAGGTCCGCGCCAGCTTCGCCGGGACCAACGGCTATGACGCCTATGTCTCGGCCGAGGCCGTCGGCAACACCGTCACCGGCTACGCCTGCGCCGAATGCCAGGCGACGATGACCGTGAACAACAGCCAGATCAACGAAGGCGCCGTCTCCGCCACCGCCAACGCGGTCATCAATGCGCCGGGCCGCGCCGTCATCGTCGGCACCAACGCGGTCGGCAACGCCGCCAACTTCTACGTCAGCCGCCCCAACGGCGGAAACTGACCCCGGCACGCAACCTGACCTCGAATTCATTGGAGCGGGGTCGGGCCTGTCTCTAGGCTCGCGCCGGGCCGCGCTGGGGCGGCCCGCAGTTTCCGGCCCGGGCGTCGCGCGGGTCCGCGCGGAGTCCGTCATGAGATCGAATCGCCACCTGTTCGCCGCCGCCTCCGGCGCGGCCCTTCTGCTCGCCACCGGACTGGCCGGAACGGCCCAGGCCTTCGCCCCGCCGAGCGCGGCCCCGGCGGCGACCGCTATTCAAGCCTCGGACGCCCCGGCGCCCTGGGCCCAGGACGCCAGCGACATCCCGGCGGACGCGGCCGTCCGCTACGGCCGCCTGTCGAACGGCATGCGCTACGCCCTGATCCGTAACGCCACCCCTCCCGGGGCCGCCTCGATCCGGCTGCGCATCGCCGCCGGCTCGCTGATGGAAGAGGACAACCAGCTCGGTCTCGCCCACTTCATGGAGCATATGGCCTTCAACGGCACGACCAATGTGCCCGAGAACGAAATGCTGCGCATTCTCGAGCGCCTCGGCCTGGCCTTCGGCGCCGACACCAACGCCTCCACCGGCCTGGACCAGACGGTCTATATGCTGGAACTCCCGAACACCCGCGACGAGACCGTCGATCCCAGCCTGAACATCCTTCGTGAAATGATGTCCGCGGCCCTGATGGAGCCCAGCGCCATCGACGAGGAGCGCGGCGTCATCGAGGGCGAGCTGCGGACGCGCGACACCCCCGGCCTGCGAGTGGCCAAGGCCCAGTTCGCCCTTCTGGCGCCTGGCCAGCGCATGGCCAATCGCCTGCCGGGCGGTGATCTGAACATCATCCGCACCGCCCCGCGCGACCGGTTCGTCTCGTTCTACCAGGCCTACTACCGTCCCTCGCGCGCCACGATCATCGTCGCCGGCGACTTCGACATCGAGGCGATGGAAGCCAAGATTCGGCAGAATTTCGAAAGCTGGGCCCCGGCGGCGCCGAACGGACCGGAGCCGGACCTGGGAACCGTCGCGCCGCGCGAGCCGGAAACCCGGATCTTGGTCGAGCCGGGCATTCCGTCCTCGATCCAGATCAACTGGATCAAGGCCCCCGATCTGTCGCCCGACACCGTCGAACGCCGCACCCGCGCGATCAAGCGCAACATCGGCCTCTCGATTCTCAACCGGCGGCTCGGCGAAATCAGCCGCCAGGACAACGCCCCCTTCATCGGCGCCGGCGGCGGGTATCAATCCCTGTTCGACAGCCTTGACCTCGGCGTCCTGTCCGTCTCGTTCAACCCCGGCGCCTGGAAGCCGGCGCTCGAGGCGGCCGAACGCGAACAGCGTCGCCTCGTGCAGTTCGGCGTGACCGACCAGGAGCTGCAGCGCGCCATCACCGACACCCGCACCTCGCTGCAGAACGCCGTGGCGGCCGCCGCCACGCGCTCGACCCCGGCCCTGGCCAGCGGTCTGGTCAATGCGATCAACAACGACTCGGTGTTCACCTCGCCCCGGACCAATCTCGACATCTTCAACCAGGCCGTCGAAGGCCTGACACCCGCTGCGGTGCTGGCCGAAACCGCCAGGGTGTTCGACGGCCAGGGCCCTCTGGTGCTGTTTGTCAGCCCCGTCCCGGTCGAGGGGGGCGAGGCGGCCGTGACGGAGGCCTTGACGGCCTCGCGCGCCACCGCCGTTACGGCCCGCGCCGCCGACGCCGAACTGACCTGGCCCTACACGGACTTCGGAACGCCGGGCGTGCCGTCGTCTCCGGTCCAGATCGCCGACCTGGGCCTGACCACCGTCGCCTTCCCCAACGGCGTGCGCCTGAACATCAAGCCGACGGACTTCCGCGACGACCAGATCCTGATCAGCGTCCGGACCGGGATCGGTGAACTGGGCCTGCCCACCGACCGGTTCTCGCCGATGGCCCTCGCGTCATCGGTGATGGGGCCGGGCGGTCTGGGCAAGCTGTCGGTCGATGAGCTGAACCGCGTGTTGTCGGGCCGGACCTATTCGGTCAACGCGGGCATGACGACGGACGGCTTCACCTTGTCGGGCGCCACCAAGCCCGAGGACCTGCAGCTGCAGATGCAGATTCTCGCCGCCTCCCTGACCGACCCCGGCCTGCGCGCTGCGCCGCTGGAACAGCTCAAGGGCTTCTTCCCGCAGATTCTCGCCCAACTGGCGGCCACCCCCGGCGGCGCTTTCCAGCGCGATTCGGGCGTTCTGCTCGCAGGCGGTGATCAGCGCGAGGTGACGCCGACGGCGGAACAGGTGGCCGCCGTCACCATCGACCAGATCCGCGAAGGCGTGCGCGCCGGGCGCGCTTCCGGCCCGATCGACATCACCATCGTCGGAGACGTGACCGTGGACGCCGCCGTCGCCGCTGTGGCCTCGACCTTCGGCGCCCTGCCGGCGCGCGGCGAGGCCCCGTCGCCGGCGCCGGGTTCGGACCAACGGCGCTTCCCGGCGGCGACATCCGAACCGGTGAAGATCTTCCACACCGGCCCGGCCGAACAGGCCATGGCCTATGTCGCCTGGCCGACCACGGACCAGATCGGAGACCGCACGACGGCGCGCCGCCTGTCTATCCTCGCCGACGTGCTGCAACTGCGGGTCAACGAGGAGATTCGCGAGAAGCTCAGCATCGCCTATTCGCCCGGCGCCGGCGCCTCGTCGTCCGATGTGTTCGAGGGCTACGGCTCCATCTATGCGGCGGCGGAGACCGCGCCGAACAACATCGGCGCCTTCTTCGAGGCCATGGACCGCATCGCCGCCGACCTGCGCGACAATCCGATCAGCGAGGACGAACTGAACCGCGCCCGTCGCCCGGCCGTCGAGCAGTTGAAGAAGAGCATGGCCGACAACGGCTACTGGCTGCTTCAGGTTGCGGACGCCCAGCGGGATCCGACGTCCCTCGACCAGACCCGCAACCATGTCGCCACGCTCGAAGCGATCACGGCGGCCGATCTCCAGGCCCTGGCTCAGCTGTACCTGCGCCCCGACCGCGCCTGGCGCGCCGAGGTGATCAAACAGCCTGGGACCTGACCAGAAAAAGACCCCGGAGGTGAAACCTCCGGGGTCAGTCGTTCCTCAGGATCGCCGGCGATGAACCGACGCTCGCAATCTGCATCAGCGCGCCTGACGGCAGGCTGAACGACGCAATTCGGCGATTGTCAGCTTTCGCGCGCCAGAGCTCAGGACTGGACGACGTCCAGCCCGACCGATTTTGCTCTAGAACGCCCGGCCGCCCACCCCGCCGTCCAGCGTCAGGCTGTAGCTGGTCGCCGCCGCCGCCGCGGCCTGAACCACCTGCTGCTGGTATTCGGTGTAGTATTCCTCGCGCCACAGCGTCAGCACCTTGATCCCGGCGCCGTAGCGACGCAGCAGCGACCGCTCGTTGCAGTCGCGTTCCGGCTTCTGGGGCGCACAGACCATGACGCCGCCGCCATGGCCGCCGTAGCCGTATCCGCCGGCCATCTCGACGCCGTGGCCGCCTTCCGTGCGAACCGTGACCTGACCGGGCATTCCGCCCTGGCCGGCGTACATCTGGCCATAGGCCTCGGCGTACATCTGGCTGTACTGCTCGGCCGAATAGCTGGCGGCCTGCTGGGCCATGTGGCCGCCGCCGCGCCGATACCAGAGGCTCTCGCCCTTGGCGCACATCATGGTCTCGCCGCGATCGAAGTTGATCGCCGCCTCGTTCACATAGTCAGCCCACGACACCTGCAGCCGCGTTCCCGCGAGGCAGCGGTACAGTTCGCCTTCATAGCCGTCGGCGACGTCGCGGCCCGGCTGCACCTGGCTGGCCGGATGCGGCACGTTGCGGTCGTCGATGCAGACGGCGCGGATCACGACCCGGGCGGCGACCCAACGGGCCATCGTCACGGGAGTCTGAATGACCTGGGCGGCCGCGGCGGCCGCGCCCTCGACGTTCAGACCCTGGATCACCGTCGGATAGGGCTGGTCGACGTTGAAATAGGCGCCGCCGCCTCCGCCGTAGCTGCCCGACAGGCTTGAGAAGCCCCGCGCGCGCAACAGGTTCTCGTTGCTGTTCGCGTTCGCATTGGCGTTCGCATTGACGTTGACGTTCAGATTGAAATTGCCGCCGCCGCTCGGATAGTCCGGCGCGGGCGGCGGGCGGCAGCAGGCCGACGGCGGCTCCGGCGGCGACGGCGGCGCGGGCGGAGGCTGGCAGCAGGCCGGGGAGGGAGGCGGCGGTGGCGGCGGAGTCGGGGTTCCACAGCCCGAGCCGCACTGGGCCAGCGCCTCGCCGCCGGTCGCCAGGGCGGCCAGGCCGATCGCCGCCGGCAGCCATGTCGTGGTCCTGAGCTTCATGCGCCCGGCTCCAGTCTGCGTCATGCGGTCGCCAAACGCGGACCGCTCCAGTGGATCAACCTGGGTCAAAACCCTTGAAAATCTGTTGCCGAGAGGGTGAACGCGACCCGATTCGGGGCGGCGCCGCGCTTGCGGGTCGGGCCGGGAAAGGCGACCCCATGTTCCATCCCGGCACATCCGCCCTGATCGACGCCTGGCGCGCGCTTCCCGACGCCGAGCGCGTGCCGGCGCGCGCCGCCTTCGACCCCATGGTCCTGGGCCCGCAGTTGCCGCGCGTGTGGAGCGCCGGCCGAGCCGACGGCGACCGTTGGCCGCTTCGCCTGGCCGGCGGGTGGATGGAGCAGCTGCACGGAGCGGCGCTTGTCAACGTCGACTGGCTCGACCTCTGGCGTGCGGACAGCCGCCCCCTGATCCTGGCGACGATCCAGAGGGCCGTGCGCGAGGCGCGCCCCTATGTCGTGGTGGCCGATTCGCCGCTGCTGGCCGGACCGATCGAGGTGGCCCTGGCGCCGTTCCGCGATCGAACCGGCGCCGCCGACCGGCTGATCGGCTGCTACCAGCCGGTGCACGCTTCGGATCTGGCGGCCGAATCGATCGGCGCCCTTTCGGCCCGGTTGGCCACGGCGACGGGGGATGTCCGCCGCGCCCCCCTTGCCCTGGCCACGCTCGACGGCCGCCGCATCGCCTGAAGGGGCGCCGTCAGAGCGGTTTCAGCCCAGCCGCGAAGCGTTTCCAGTTCTGGACATAGTGTTCGGCGCTCGCCGTCAGGGCGGCGATCTGACCGTCCGTCAGTTCACGGATCACCTTGCCCGGCTGACCCATGACCAGGCTGCCGTCCGGGATCTCCTTGCCCTCGGGAATCAGGGCGTTGGCGCCGATCAGACAATTCCTGCCGATCCGCGCCCCGTTCAGAATCACCGCCCCGATGCCGATCAGGCTGTTGTCGCCGATGGTGCAGCCGTGCAGCATCGCTTTGTGGCCCACGGTGACGTCGCGCCCGATCGTCAGCGGCACGCCCGCGTCGGCATGCAGGACGCTGAGATCCTGGATGTTCGAGTTCTCGCCGACCGTCAGACGATCGGTGTCGCCACGCAGAACCGCGCCGAACCAGACGCTGGCGTTGCGGCCCAGCACCACATCGCCCAGCACCACGGCGGTCGGCGCCACCCAATATTCGCCTTCGGGAGGCAGGCTCGGGCTCTGGTCGCCGAGGGTGTAGAGGGTCATCGCCGTGTCTCCTGATCGCTTCACGAGGCCGTGTGAAATCGGACCTTTAAGCCTTCATAAACCACGATAGCATCTGATTGTCGGGTGATTCGGGGGCGCTGAATCCGCGCTGTCGTCTCACTCGCCGGACCGATTCCGGTCCGGGTTGCCAGGAGGACGTGAGTGGCGCGTTCGATTCGGCGGCGGGATCTCCCGCTCATCGCAGTGTCGCCGGGCGGCTTCGCCCCCGATGCACCGCCCGCCGATCCCGGTCGCGCCGTCGTCGGCCTCCTCCTCTCCTCCCCCGCCGCCCGAGGCGATGTCGTTCCGGCATCGCCTTTTTTCTTGTCCGACGACCGCCGCACCGCCCGGCCGTCGTCACCTCTTCGGAGATCGTCATGACCAAGCGTTCCGCCCTGAAGCGCCAGGCTCGCGAAGGCGTTCTGGATTCGCGTGAGTTTTCCCAGGACGCCAAGGTGCGGCGCCTGCCGACCCACACCGGCTGGTCGCCCTATCCGTCCAATGACGATCGTGACCAGGCCTATCTGAAGACGCTCAAGCCCAAGTCCGAGGGCCAGGCCGCATTGCTGAACGCCATCGACACCGCCAGCCTGTGTCTCGCGCTTGGCCCGGCCGGAACCGGCAAGACCTATCTGGCCGTCGCCAAGGCGGTCGAAGCCCTGGAGGCCGGCCGCGTGGGCCGCATCGTCCTCAGCCGGCCGGCGGTCGAGGCCGGCGAATCGATCGGCTTCCTGCCCGGCGCCATGGAGGACAAGCTCGCCCCCTATCTGCGCCCCCTCTACGACGCCCTGTCAGATCGGCTGTCCATGAAACGGGTCGGCGCCCTGATGGCCGAGGGTCTGATCGAGATCGCCCCGATCGGCTACATGCGCGGCCGGACGCTGAACAACGCCTTCGTCGTCGTCGATGAAGCCCAGAACTGCACCTACACCCAGCTGAAGATGCTGCTGACCCGGCTGGGCTGGCATTCGACCATGGTGGTGACCGGCGATCCGCACCAGTCGGACCTGCTGCCGGGTGTTTCCGGCCTGGCCGATATCGCCGAGCGACTGGAGGCCGTGCCCGAGATCGCGGTCGTCCGTCTGGCGGAGCGCGACATCGTCCGCCACCCGCTGGTCGCCAGCATGATCGGCGTCCTCTGACACCATCGACGGCCGACTGAAACGACGAAGGGGCGGGATTTCATCCCGCCCCTTCTTCACATCACCTCGGCCAGGGCGGCCGGCTTGTCCTCGATCTTGGGCGGCGGCGGCGCAGGCGGTCGCGCGCCCATCCTGTCCATGAAGCGGAACACGAAGGGATTGAGCGAGATCGACAACAGGGCGGCGGCCAGGACCAGATCATGCGTCTGCTGGCTCATGGCGCCCAGCGACACGCCCAGCGCTGCCAGGATGAACGAGAATTCCCCAATCTGGGCCAGACTGGCCCCGACCGTCAGGCTGGTGGCCCGATCCAGCTTGAACGTCGTCGTGATGGCCAGGGCCGCGACGGTCTTGCCGACGATGATGATGGCCAGGACGCCCAGCACCGCCAGCGGCTGCTCGACCAGGATCATCGGATCGAACAGCATGCCGACCGAGACGAAGAACAGCACCGCGAAGGCGTCGCGCAACGGCAGGGACCGCTCCGCCGCATTGTGCCCCAGGGGCGTGCCATTCAGCACCAGCCCGGCCAGGAAGGCGCCCAAGGCGAATGAGTGGAAGAGCCGGTAGGCGATCCAGGCGATCCCGAGGGCGATCGCCAATACACCCAGGGTGAACAGTTCGCGCGACTTGGTGTGGGCGATCCGAACCAGCACCCAGGGCAACACCTTGCCCCCGATGAACAGCATGGCGGCGACGAATCCCGCCACCTTCAGCAGGGTGACGCCGACGCTCAGCCCCAGGGCCCCCGCGTCCGTCTCGCCACCGGCCGGCGAGAGCAGCATCGGAAGCATGACCAGGGCGATGACGATCACCAGGTCTTCGACGATCAGCCAGCCGACCGCGATCCGTCCGACCTCGCCCTTGTTCTGTTTCCGCTCCTCCAGCGCCCGCATCAGGACCACGGTCGACGCCACCGACAGGGCGAAGCCCATCATCAGGGCCTCGACGTCCGACTGACCCAGCAGGAAACGCCCCAGGGCCCAGCCCAGGATCGTCGCCGAGGCGATCTGCACCAGGGCGCCGGGCACGGCGACCTTTCGGACCTTCATCAGGTCCTGGGGCGAAAAGTGCAGCCCCACCCCGAACATCAACAGGATGACGCCAATCTCCGCCAGCTGCGGCGCCAGTTCGACGTCGGCCACATAGCCGGCGGTATGCGGCCCAACCACCACGCCGGCGACCAGATATCCGACGAGGGGCGATAGCTTCAGCCGATTGGCCAACATGCCGAACACAAAGGCGAGGACGAAGCCCCCGACCAGGGTGGTGATCAGGCTGCTGTCGGCATGCGGCATCGGCGCTCCTTGCGTCGGGCGTCAGGACTTTCGTTCGGGCAGACTGCGGAACTGGGGCTCGGCTCAACGAAAATCAAGGCGACTCAATGCCTCGCCTCGCTGAAACTTGGCCGTTCAGGGTTTTTCCGGCGGCTCGGCGGCCCAGGCGGACTGAAGCCGCGCGATCCGGATCGGATCGACGGCCCAACTCACGCCGTCGATCGCACAAACCCCGGCCGCCGGGGTGGCGCTGTTGCAGATGAAGGCGCCGTCGAACCCGCCGAGATCATCCAGGCGCACCGGCCGTCGCGCTTCGGACATGTCGACGCTCGCCAGATGTCGCCGGATCAGGGCCTGGGCGACGCCGTCCAGCATCGGCGCCTGGGGCCAGACCACATGATCGCCCTTCAGGAAGCCGATGTTCCAGACGCTGCCTTCCGAGATCAGGCCCGACGAATCCGCGAACAGGGCGTCGTCATGACCGGCCGCCCTCGCCTGGCGTCGCGCGCCCATCAGGCCGAAGGTCGCCACGTGCTTGAGATGCGGCGTCTCCCGCTCATGAACCTGCGCCTGGAGGGAGAGTTCGCCGGCCAGGGGCGGCGGCGCATCAAAGACGCCGACCATGACGCTGGGCGCGCCGACGAAATCGGCGTTCCGCATCCGGATTTCCCGTGAGAACAGACTGACCCGCAGCCAGGCGTCGCCGCTGTCCGGCGCAGCCTGACGGATCAGCGTCCGCAGGCGACGCGCATCGACCGGCTCCCCGAACAGGTCGCGGGCGGACGCCTCCAGGCGCGACAGATGCAGGTCCAGGCCCCGAACCGCCCCCTCCTCGACGCGAAATGAGGTGAAGGCGCCATAGGGATGCAGCAGTTGATGGATCAGATCGGCTTCGACAGCCGGTTCACCGTCGATCCAGAGGCGCTGCAAGACCCTAGTCCTCGCCGCCCCCGGCCTCGCCGTCGCCCGCATCGTCGTCGCCGCTTTCCGGCAGGCGCTCGACCGACACCACCTTCTCGCCGTCCGCGGTGCGGAAGATGGTCACGCCCTGGCTGGCGCGGCCGACGATGCGAACCTGCTCCATCCGGGTACGGATCATCTGGCCGCCCGAGGTGACCAGCAGGAGATCGTCCGTCTCCTCGACCGGGAAGGCGGCGGCCAGACGTGCGCCCGCACGCCCGCCCAGGCCGTGGGCTGTCAGCCCCTTCCCGCCCCGTCCGGTGCGACGATATTCATAGGCCGAGGACCGCTTGCCGAAGCCGGTCTCGGTGACCGTCAGAATGAACTGCTCGGCGGCCCCCAGTTCAGCGATACGCTCGACGGACAGGGCCGTTTCGGCCACGACCTCATCGTCGCTCTCGACGCCGACCGGCTCCTCGTCGCCGCCCTCGCCCTGATCCAGCGCGGCGCGCCGCATGGCGTTGGCGTGCTTCACATAGGCGGCGCGTTCTTCCGGCGTGGCGTCGACGCGGCCCAGGATGGCCATGGAGATGACCGCGTCGCCCTCGGCGAGACGCACGCCGCGCACCCCGGTCGAATCGCGGCCCTTGAACACCCGCACGTCGTCGGCCTTGAAGCGGATCGCCTGACCGAGGGCCGTGGTCAGCAGCACATCGTCCTCGCCCGTGCACAGGGCGACGCCGACCATGCTGTCGCCGTCCTCCAGCTTCATGGCGATCTTGCCGGCGCGATTGACCGTGGCGAAGTCGCTCAGCTTGTTGCGACGCACGTCGCCCGAGCGGGTGGCGAACATGATGTCGTAGTCGCCCCAGGTCGCCTCGTCCTCCGGCAGGGGCAGAACGTTCATGATCGAATCGCCGGGCTCGATCGGCAGCAGGTTCACGAACGCCTTGCCGCGCGAGTTCGGCGCCCCCAGCGGCAGGCGCCAGGTCTTCAGCTTGTAGGCCTTGCCGTTGGTGGCGAAGAACAGAACCGGCGTGTGGGTCGAGGCCGAGAACACGCCGACCACGGCGTCCTCGTCCTTCATCGCCATGCCGGACTTGCCCTTGCCGCCGCGATGCTGGGTCCGATAGGCGTCCAGGGCCACCCGCTTGACGTAGCCCCCGTGGGTCACGGTGACGACCATGTCCTCGCGCGGGATCAGGTCCTCGTCTTCCATCTCGGCGTCGCCTTCGCCGATCAGGGTGCGACGCGGCACGGCGAACTGGTCTTTCACCGCGATCAGGTCCTCGCGGATGATGGCCAGGATATTGGCCCGGTCCGACAGGATGGTCAGATGTCCCTGGATCGTCTCGGCCAGCGTCCGGGCCTCGCCGAAGATGTCGTCACGGCCCAGGCCCGTCAGGCGGCTGAGGGTCAGGGCCAGGATGGCGCGGGCCTGTTCGTCCGTCAGGTTCAGCTTGTCGCCGTCGATCAGCATGGAGCGCGGATCGGCGATCAGCTCGACCAGGGCGATCATGTCGCCCACCGGCCAGCTCTTGGCTTGCAGCCGTTCGCGCGCCTCGGCCGGATCGGCCGACGAGCGGATGATGTGGATGACCTCGTCGATATTGGCCACCGCCACGGCCAGGCCGACCAGGACGTGGCCGCGATCGCGGGCCTTGGCCAGCTCGTACTTGGTGCGCCGGACCACGACTTCCTCGCGGAAGTCGAGGAAGGCCTCCAGCAGGGCGCGCAGGCCCATCTGTTCCGGCCGGCCATGGTTCAGCGCCAGCATGTTGACGCCGAACGACGACTGCAGCGCCGTATAGCGATACAGCTGGTTCAGGATCACGTCGCCGGACGCGTCGCGCTTCAGCTCGATGACGATCCGCATGCCCTGACGATCGGATTCGTCCCGGACGTCCGCGATGCCCTCCAGACGCTTCTCACGCACCATCTCGGCGATGCGCTCGATCAGGGTCTGCTTGTTCACCTGGAACGGCAGTTCCGTGATGATGATGGCGTCGCGGTCCTTGCGGATCTCTTCCACCGAGGCCTTGCCGCGCACGATCACCGATCCGCGCCCGTCGCGCAGGGCGTTGCGCGGCGCCGTCCGGCCCATGATTTCGCCGCCCGTCGGGAAATCTGGTCCCGGCACGATGTCCAGCAGGGCGTCGTCCGAGATGTCCGGCGCGTCCAGCAAGGCCACCGCCGCGTCGATCACCTCGCCCAGGTTGTGAGGCGGAATGTTGGTGGCCATGCCCACGGCGATGCCGCCGGCGCCGTTGACCAGCAGGTTCGGAATGCGCGTCGGCAGGACCGACGGCTCCAGCTCCTTCTCGTCATAGTTCGCCTGGAAATCGACCGTATCCTTGTCGATGTCGGCCATCAGGGCGACGGCCGCCGGGGCCATCCGCGCCTCGGTGTATCGCATCGAGGCCGGCATATCGCCGTCGACCGAGCCGAAGTTGCCCTGACCGTCGACCAGCATCAGCCCCATGGAGAACGGCTGGGCCATACGCACCAGGGCCATATAGACCGAGGCGTCGCCGTGCGGGTGAAACCGGCCCAGCACGTCGCCGACCACGCGCGCGCACTTGGAATAGGACTTCTCGGGCGACATGCCGAGGTCGTGCATCGAATACAGGATCCGCCGATGCACCGGCTTCAGACCGTCGCGCGCATCCGGCAGGGCGCGGCTGACGATCACGCTCATGGCGTAGTCGAGATAGGAGCGTTTCAGCTCCGTCTCGATCGTGATGGTCGAAATGTCTGATCCGCCGCCCGCGCCCGAAGGAGGGAATGCGGCGTTGTCGTAGCTGTCGTCGGTCAAGGAAATCGGGCTTTGAATGGCCGGAATCGGAACGTGATCCGCTGCTTCGGTTTCTATCAGCTACAACCGATTCAGGCAAAATCGCCGGGCCGGATCGCGCCCTCCCCATACGGAACGAAAAGGACACCCCATGCGCACCCTCGCTTTCGCCGCCGCCGCCGCCCTGATCGCCGGTTGCGCGGTCGCCCAGACCGGCGGCCATGCCGGCCATGCGCCCGCGCCGGCCGCAGCCACGGCGGCGACGCCCACGCCTGTCGCCACGGCGGCGCTCAAGACGGCCGAGGGCGGCGACGCCGGGACCGTCACCGCCTATGCCGGTCCCAAGGGCACGCTGTTCGTCGTCGAGGGCAAGGGTTGGCCGAGCGGCTGGCACGGCGTCCACCTGCATGCCGTCGGCAAGTGCGAAGGACCGGGCTTCACCTCCGCCGGCGCCCACGCCAACCATGCCGAGGGCCCGAGCCCGCACGGCTTGCTGAACCCGTCAGGCCCTGACCTGGGCGACCTTCAGAACGTGCATGCGGCCGCCGACGGATCGGCCCATGCCGAGGTCTACGCCGCCAATCCTGGGCAGACGATCACCGGCCTGTCCTTCCTGGTCCACGCCAGTCGCGACGACCACGCCAGCCAGCCCATCGGCGGCGCCGGCGCCCGTATCGCCTGCGGCGTGTTCGAATAACGCCTAGGTCCATCTCTCGGCTGACAGCGCGGCGAATCCACAAGGCCGCGTCGGGTCGGGAGGTCCCGAAGGGCCGACGATCGCGGCCCAATCATCAGGCCTTCGCGCCGCCGGCGCGGAGGCCGCGCTCGGCCAGGGCCACCACCGCCACGCCTGCCAGGGCGATCGCCGAGCCGGTCAGGATCTGCGGCGTCAGCACATCCCCCATCCAGGCCCAGCCGATGAACATGGACACGACCGGCGTGGCCAGCAGATAGGGCGTCACCCGTCCGGCCTCGCGCCTTTGCACCAGCCAGAACATCAGGGTGGTGGCCACGACCGACGACACTACGCCCGCCCAGATCAGGGCCAGCCACACCAGCGGCGGCGCAGTGGTGAGCGCCTCGACCTGACCGTGCTCGAACACCGCCGAGCCGAAGGCCAGCATCGGCAGAGTGCCCGCCGCCAGCAGACCCTGCATCTTCACCGGCGGGATCGACGTCGTGCGCCGCGCCACCACCGTCGTCAGGGCCCAGGCCGCGCCGGCCGCGATCCCCACCAGGATCGCCCGCCAGTCCTCCAGCGCATGGGCGTCCAGCATCATCCAGCCGATGCCGACGAAGGCCACCCCCATCCCGACCAGGGCGCCGCGCTTCAACCGCTCGCCCAGGATCAGGAAGGCGAACAGGGCGGTGAACGGAATCCACAGCTGGTTGGCCACCGTCACCGGGCTGACGTCCTGCGCCAGCCAGTAGGCGACGTACAGCAGACCATACTGCAAGGCGCCGCCCACCAGGACGATGATGGTCAGGCTGCGCCAGTCGGGAAAAGGCGGCCGGATGAACGGCGCCAGGCAAAGGGTGGCGATCAGAAACCGCAGCGCCCCGACCAGCAGCGGCGACAGATGCTCTGTCGCCACCTTGGCCGCCGCATTGTTGATCCCCCAGATGAGGATGATCGCGACGATCGCCGCGATCTCCAGCGGCGCCAGCGGCTGGGGACGGGAAACGTCGGACGTTGGCGCAGCGGGAGGGGTCACAGGCCGTTCATGCCACGAACCCGAAGCCGCTGCGCGTCAAGGTCGGTGACGAGGTGTTTCATTGACACGTACGCTTTTCAGAGCGACCATGTACATATGAATGAATGGACCATCACCGAGATGCGCAAGGACCTGTTTCGCATCATCGACCAGATGATCGAAGACGGGGAAACGATCCGCATCCGTCGCGGCAAGCTATCCGTCGAGTTGACTCCCAAGATCGTGGCCGGCCCGGCCAATCAGCAGACGCGGGCGGAACGGTTCGACAGGATGATGGCTGAAGGCCCTCGAGCGGGTTCCGGGATCTTGGATTATGATCCGGCCGATGACAGCCACTGGGAATGGGATCCCGAAGCCAAGTTCAAGGATCTCGCCGGGCAGTGATCCATCTCGACACCCATGTCGTTGTCTGGCTGTACCTTCGCCTGAACACGAAACTGTCCGCCGCCGCGCGCCGAGAGATTCGTCAGGCGGACGACATCCGGATTTCGCCCATGGTGATGATCGAGCTCGAGGACCTCATCTCCATTGGCCGAATAAGAGTCCCTTCGCCTGAAGCCGTTCTGGGCTATCTGGACGAAGCGTTGAACGGCGTGACGCTCTCCCGGACATCCTTCGCCGACGTCGCACATCACGCGCGCACCATAGGATGGACCCGCGATCCGTTTGACCGACTGATCGTCGCCAATGCAGTCGTCGATCAGGCCCGGCTGGTGACCGCCGACGCGCGGATAAACGAACATTTCCGAAAGGCTGTCTGGTAAGGGCGGCGCCCGTCGAGCCCGACCTTGCCGCCGAGTTCGGGCGCCGTCAGAACGGAATGTCGTCGTTCAGGTCGTAGCTTTCCTTCGGGCCGCTCGGCTTGTTGGCGCCGCCGGTGGAGAAGCCGGACGAATAGTCGTCGTCACGACCGCCGCCATAGCCGCCGCCCGATCCGCCGCCCTGCGAGGCGCCGCCGCCGTCGCGGCCGCCCAGCATGGTCAGCTGGCCGTTGAAGCGCCCGATCACCACCTCGGTCGAATATTTCTCGACGCCCTGCTGATCGGTCCACTTCCGGGTCTGCAGCTGGCCCTCGACATAGATGGTCGAGCCCTTCTTCAGATAGTTCTCGACCACCTTGACGATGTTGTCGTTGAACACGACCACGCGGTGCCACTCGGTCTTTTCCTTGCGTTCGCCCGACTGGCGGTCGCGCCAGGTCTCGGACGTGGCCAGCGACAGATTGGCGATCCGGTCGCCGTTGGGCATGGACCGAATCTCCGGGTCCCGGCCCAGATTGCCGACCAGAATGACCTTGTTGACGCTGCCCGCCATGACGACCTCTCGAAAAATCCGGGCGCGGATCGACGCCGCGCCGTGCGGAACGGGCCTAGCGCGCCCCGTCCCCGTTGGAACCCTGTTTAACGCAATCTAAACGAAAGCCTGTGGATGTTCCAGTTTTGTTCCTGGCGTGCGGCCGCCGGCCCTATTCGGCTGGAGGCGTCGCAGGCGCCTCGGGCGTGGCCTCTCGCTGGATCGCGCCCGGCACCGCCAGCCGCCCGTCGCCGGTGCGCGCCAAGGCGAAGAAGCGCGTGCCTTCCAGCGACTGACCGAAATAGACGCCGGCGCGGTCGATGAAGATGAAGCGACCCTGATAGGCGCCGACCAGATCACGGCGCGACCCGCCCATCCGCAGGAAACGCAGACGCATCTGCTCCAGCTGCGCCGCGCAATGTTCGATCTGAGGCTGGTCGCGCGCCACGACGTGAAACTCCGGTTCGCCCTTCGCCCCGGCCTCAGGCAGGGTCACGCTGTAGCAGACGCCCGCATCGGTCGGCGCCTTGGTGCGGCTGGAGCAGGCGGCCAGGGCGGCCGCCGCGACGGTCACGGCGATAAGGGTTCCACGCATGGCTTAAAGTCCCGGGAAATGGCAGCTGCGATCCTGTTCGGCCAGGACGCGGAAGCGGTTGTTGTCGTTCGACTGTTCGACGCGGCGCGGCACCAGACGCAGGGTGGTGTCGCCCCACCGTCCGTACTGGGCGTCGCCCGGCCGTTGCACGCAATAGCCGTCGTACAGGGCCTTGACGCAGGCCGCCTGGCTGGTCGAGCCGGACACTGTCCGCCATTCCGAACCGGTGTAGCGCAGGCAGGGCGATCCGGCGGGCGCCGGCGCCGCCGCAGGACCGGCGCGATCGGTCTCGACGATGGTCGGTTCGGCGCTCGCCCCGTCGGCGGGCTTGTCCATCGGCAGGGTCGGGGGCGGCGCAAAGGCGGCCGTCGGGGCCGCGGCCAGGGCTCCGGTTTCATCCAGACCCACGTCCAGGGCGTCGGTGGCCAGGCCGTTGCGCTGGGCGCAATCCGCCAGGGTGGCCAGCCCCACGAACTGTCCGTCCACGAAACAGCGCAATTGCCGCGTCGGCTCCAGGCTCGGCGCCTCGGCCAGATCGATGTTCAGCCCGCCCATGGCGGCCGGAGGCGGCTCCGTCGGTTCCTGACGGCGTCCGCCGCCGAAGATCAGGGCCAGCACGACGGCCGCGACGACCGCGAGCACGGCGCCGCCCGCCAGAATGATCCGATTGTCCGTCGGCAGTCGCATTCAGATCTCGCACAGACTTTCAGACGTCTTCCGACCCGGGAACAGGCGCGTCCGCCCCCAATAACCCCGGCCGGGCCTCGCCCGTCAACCGCCCTGCGCCGGACAGCGATCAGCCGACGAGACGATCCAGCGCCGCCTGATAGTTGGCGATCTGGGCGGAAATATAGGCGGGCGCCGCTCCGCCGACCGTCTTGGGCAGGTTGGGGTTCATCGCCGCATAGACGCTGCGCACCGTACGGAGCGCGGCCGCAAGCTTTTCCCTGGCCGTCGCCACCGAGCCCGCGTCGTTCAGATTCAGATTGGCCGGCAGGTTCAGCCCATAGGTGGTGCGGATGTCGTCGCCGCTCTTGGCCCCGATATACCCCGGCGTCAGGCCCAGCCCCGCCAGGGCGTCGCGCCCGGTCTCTCCGGAACTCAGCACCGCGCCGCGCTCGGGATTGCGTGGCGTGATGCTCAGGCGCGAAAAGCCTCCGGCCGTCGCCGCTTCGTGTCCGGCCAGATCCTTGTCGTGAGATTCGGTGGTCACCTTGACCACAAGCCGCCCGCCGGACGCCGCCTGGATCTTGCGCGCCAGACTGGTCAGGGTCTCCCCGGCCGCGATCGACACGGCCACCTTGCGCCCGCCTTCGCCGGACGAGACATACAGGCGATCGCCGGTCCGCAGCGAAGTCGCCGCCGTCAGGGCCTCGGAATCGCTCTGATCGATCTCGCCCTGGGGCAGACCCAGCCGATCCAGCACGCTGGCCCCGCCCGAGGCCACCGCCAGGGTCGAGGCCCGGGCCTGATCGCCGGTCCCGAACCACTGCCGCTCGTATTCCACCGCCCCGCTGAGCGGATCCAGCCGGGCCAGATAGGCGCGCGTGGCGTCCGTCTCCTTGGCGCCGATCGCGCGATCGGCGACGCCGGTGATCCAGACCTTGCCGTCGTGGACCTTGACGTCGGCCGCCGTGTCGTCGCCCTCTCCGCCGTACCACGTCAGACGATCGTCGCCGGACGCCGCCAGATCGGCGCCCAGGGCGGCGACAAAGACGTCCGATCCCCCGGCGTGGGCGCCGTTGGTCGTCATGCCGGACGCCAGTTCGGCGTTCCTCGACGTCCCGGTGACGATCACCCGGCCGTCGGCCACCGCCACGCCCGAGATTTCCCCGCTCAGCGGCCCCAGATCGCGGGTCTCGGCCAGACTCGGCGCCCCGGCGCCGTCCAGGGTGAAGCGCCGGATCACCGCACGGCCGTTCTCGACGCCGGCCGTATAGAGGTTCGATCCGTCCACCGTCATGGCGTCGACCTGGTCCGCGCCCGTCGTGCCGAACTGGCTGACCCCGATCTGGGTCACCAGGGTCTTGGCGCCCTCATAGGGGGTGTAGGTGGAGAACGCCTGGACGTAGGAATCCCAACCCCCGACGCCGAACGTGCCGCTCATCGCCGACTGCGACCGACCGGCCACATAGACCTTGCCGTCCGCGCCGAAGTTGACCGACGTCGCCTCATCGGCCGCC
Organism: Brevundimonas sp. VNH65; assembly: GCF_049445955.1. Lineage (NCBI taxonomy): Bacteria > Pseudomonadati > Pseudomonadota > Alphaproteobacteria > Caulobacterales > Caulobacteraceae > Brevundimonas > Brevundimonas sp. VNH65. Next base: position 27,695 of record NZ_JBMSDX010000002.1, read on the forward strand.
TTGGCCCCGCGGCGCTGGGTCCACATCTCCTCGCCCTGGGCATCGAACACGGTCACGAAACTGTCGGCCAGCACCGGCGACGCCACCGTGGCGCCGGGCTCCAGGGCCCCGGTCACCGAGCCGGCCACCGCCACACGCCCGTCGTCGGACACGGCCAGGGCGTAGCCGCTGGCGCTGTCTGCGGCGCCGAGCGTGCGCGTCATCAGCAGCCGCCCGGCGCTGTCGAACTTCATCAGGGCGACGTCCTGGACCCCCTTGATCGGCTGATTGTCGACCGCCGCCACATCAGCGACCATCCACACCGATCCGTCCGGGCCGACGGCGCTGGCGCGAACCGTCTTCACGCCTTCGGGCAGGGCGCCCTGGGACACCCGGCCCTCGACCCAGATCGATTCGCCGGGCGCGGCGCCGGTCGGGGGCGCCGCCGTTCCGCCGTCGCTCTGGAACTTCAGCAACTCCGTCGACGCCGCATCCTTGCCGGTCTGCTGCACCACATAGACGGCGTCCGACACGGCGGGCGCGGAGAAGCCGACGGTCTCCGACGACGCCCCCTTGATCGCCAGCGACCACTGGTCGGGACCCGCGGGCAGGGTGGTGGTCCGGCCGTTGGCTGTCACCGTCTTGGGCTCGGGCTTGACCAGTTGCTTCTCGAGGCGGGTCGCGACGTTCTGGGCTTCCAGCTTGCCGTTGATATGGGTCACGACGGCGTCCATCGTCCGCGCCGCGCCGCCCATTTCCGACAGGTCTATGGCCACGGTCTTGGTCGTCGTGGTCGATCCGATCTTCGTCTTGATCGTGATGTCGAACCGCACATCGCCGTCAAAGGCCGCCACCGCCGTCGACAGATCGCCTTCGTGGACAGCTCCTGTCACGGAGGTGGTGCTCTCTCGTGCCACGCCCGCCGTCGTCTTGCTGGTGGCGCTGGTTCCGCCCTGCACGACCCGCACGTCCTTGAGGTTCGTCGAGGTCAGATAGGCCCCGATTTCGGACATGCCGGCGGCGAACCGCCTGGCCAGATTGGCCTGTTCGCTGGCTGACAGATTCTTGACCGACGCCCGGTCCGCCACGGCGCTCAGCGTCTCCAGACCGCTGTAGAGGGCGAACAGCTTCTTGTAGTCGGCGGACACTCCGCCCAGGTCGATCTTGACCCCGGACTCGTTGATGAACTTGCGCCCCGCCAAGGCGGCCGTGACCAGACTGTTGGTCGAGGGCTTGGCGTCTGCGGCCAGGGCCCAGGGCGCGGTCGGCTGTCGGCGGATCGCCGTGGCCGCAGAGCCGCTCGAGCCCGTCGAGAACGTCGACGTACCTCCGAACAGGCCGAGCAGATGGCTCTGGTTGATCACGGTCGCCTCCGCGCGTCAGCCTAGACCGCAAACGGCGCCGAAACCTTAAGAGGCCTTCACGGCGACGCGCCGGGCCCGTCCGATCAGTTCTGGAACAGCGACAGGATCATCTGCGGCGCCTGGTTGGCGATGGACAGCGACTGCACGCTCAGTTGCTGCTGCACCTGCAGGGCCTGCAGACGCGCGCTTTCCTTGGCCATGTCCGCATCCACCAGATTGCCGACGCCGACTTCCAGCGAATCCATCAGCCTGGAGACGAAGATGGTGTGATTGTCGATCCGGGTCGCCTCGGCGCCCAGCTCCGCCAGTCCGGCGTTGACGGTTCCGAGAGCGGCCGTCACGGCCGTCAGGGCGGCCGTCGCTCCCGCAACCGTCGTCAGGTCGGGCGCCGGATCGAGACCCAGGCCGTCGAGGGTGAAGTCCTGACGGTTCAGGTCGATCGTCGAACTGGCGTCGGCGTTGGCGAGGAATTGCAGCGCCGTGGCCGATGAGCCGTCGAGAATGTTCTGGCCGTCGAAGGTGGCATTGGCGGCGAATCCGGCGATCGACTGCAGCAGGGCCTGAAACTCGTTGTTGTAGGCGGTGCGCGTCTCCAGCGTGCCGCCCGGATCCGCGGCGGCGGTGGCCTTCTGCTTCAGCTGGGTCACCAGATCGGAGATCTGCTCGCCCGCCGCGATGCTGACATCGGCGATGGAGGTGGCGCGGTTCAGGCTGTTGCTGACGGCCTCATAGGCCTTCATGTCGGCGCGCTGGTTCTGGGCCACGGCCCAGACGGCGGCGTTGTCCTTGGCGCCCTGCACCTTCAGACCGGTCGACACGCGGTTCTGCGTCAGGGTCAGGCGCTCCCCGATCGCATTCATGTTCTGAAGCGCGACCTGGGCGGCGGCGTTGGTGTTGATGCTGGGCATACGGGATTCTACCCCTCGACGATTCGATTCGAGACTAGGGTTAAAACCGTATCCTTATGGTTAACAGCCGATAACCATGATCGCCGCGCCGGGATGACCCGCGCGGTTCATATCGAGCTCAGGCCCCTTCGCAGGTTTCGCGAGGGCGCTGTTTTCGTCGCTCAGGCGCGGGTGGAGGTCACCTGGCCGGCGACATAGCCGGGGTCGCCGCTGAGCTTGACCAGTTCCTCCCGAGGAAACTGGCGGATGGTCTCGCCGGTGGAGCGGTCCACGGTCTTGTAGACGAAGACTCCCGGACGCGGCCCTTCCTCGATCACCAGGCGATAGTCGGGCGCCTGTGGAATCGCGGTCTGCGATCCGGCGTTTCGCCCACCGGGATTCTGGGGCGCGCTTCCAAAGGAGGCCAGGGATGCGGCCGATACGGCGCTTACGGCGTTCGTGTCGTTTGGCATGTCTCCTTACGTCCCGCAGGACGTCTCCTGATGAAGACCGGACGTCCGGGCGGGGCCTTTCGACCCCGCCCTCGCGTTTCGGTCTTAGCGGAACAGGCTGAGCAGGATGCTGCTCGACGAGTTCGCGATGGACAGGGCCTGCACACCCAGCTGTTGCTTGGTCTGCAGGGCCGTCAGTTTGGCGCTTTCCTTGGCCAGGTCGGCGTCGACCAGATTGCCCGCGCCGGCTTCCAGGGAGTCCTGGAGCTTGGAGTTGAAGGCGATCTGACGTTCGTACGACTTGGCGTTGGTGCCGATGGTCTGCAGCGCGCCGGCCCAGGTGTCGATCGTCGTCTGGACGGCGGCGGCCGTCTGACCCGGAGCGGTCCAGGTGGTCGAGAAGGCGGCCGTGCCGTCAAAGCTGGCGGCGGTGACCGCATTGCCGATTTCGGTCGCCAGAGCCGTGAAGTCGGCCTGATACGAAGCGACACCCGTGCCGCCCGCCTCGATGGCGGCCGCCAGGGTCTTCATCTCGGTCAGGGCGGCCATGATCGATTCGCCGGCCGCAAGGCCGACTTCCGCCACGGACTGCTGACGCTGCAGGTTGTTGATCGTCGCGTCTAGGGCCTTGGCGTTGGCCTTCTGGGTCGTGGCGATGGCCCAGACGGCGCCGTTGTCCTTGGCCGAGGCGACCTTCAGACCGGTGGTGACGCGGTTCTGGGTCTTGTCCAGTTCGCGGCTCGTGGCCGACAGCGACTGGGCGGCGACCATGGCGCCGTAGTTCGTGTTGATGCTGGCCATTTTGGCCTCCTTGTCTTCGACATTCAAACCGCCGTTTTGGCGGCCGTGAGCGTTTTGCTCGGGGTTTCGGGATCAGGCGACGGCCGCAGCCGCCGCCCTCAGCCGATGGGGTTAGCGGAACAGGCTGAGCAGGATGCTGCTCGACGAGTTCGCGATGGACAGGGCCTGCACGCCCAGCTGTTGCTTGGTTTGCAGGGCCGTCAGCTTGGCGCTTTCCTTGGCCAGGTCGGCGTCGACCAGATTGCCCGCGCCGGCTTCCAGGGAGTCCTGGAGCTTGCCGTTGAAGGCGATCTGACGCTCGTACGACTTGGCGTTGGTGCCGATCGTCTGCAGCGTGCCCGACCAGGCGTCGATGGCGTCCTGAACGCCGCCGGCCGCCACCGTCGCCGGCGGAATGCCGTCGGTCGGGGTGGTCAGGGCGTTGGTGCCGTCGAACACGGCGGCGGTGACGGCGGCCGTGATTTCCGCGGACAGGGCGTCATAGTCGGCCTGATACGAGGCGGTGCCCGTTCCGCCGGCCAGGATGGCGGCTTCCAGGGACTTCATCTCGGTCAGGGCGGCCATGATGGTGTCGCCGGCCGCAAGGCCGACTTCCGCCACGGACTGCTGACGCTGCAGGTTGTTGATCGTCGCGTCTAGGGCCTTGGCGTTGGCCTTCTGGGTCGTGGCGATCGCCCATATGGCGCCGTTGTCCTTGGCGGACGACACCTTCAGGCCGGTGGTGACGCGGTTCTGGGTCTTGTCCAGTTCACGGCTCGTGGCCGACAGCGACTGGGCGGCGACCATGGCGCCGTAGTTCGTATTGATGCTGGCCATTTTGGCCTCCTTGTCTTCGACATTCAAACCGCCCTTTTGGCGGCCGTGAGCGTTTTGCTCGGAGTTTCGGGATCAGGCGACGGCCGCAGCCCCCGCCCTCAGCCGATGGGGTTAGCGGAACAGGCTGAGCAGGATGCTGCTCGACTGGTTCGCGATGGACAGGGCCTGCACGCCCAGCTGTTGCTTGGTCTGCAGGGCCGTCAGCTTGGCGCTTTCCTTGGCCAGATCGGCGTCCACCAGATTGCCCGCACCGGCTTCCAGCGAATCCTGGAGCTTGCCGTTGAAGGCGATCTGACGTTCGTACGACTTGGCGTTGGTGCCGATCGTCTGCAGACGGCCGGCCCAGGCGTCGATTTCGGTCTGGACGTCGGCGGCCGTCAGGGTGGTCCAGGTCGGCGCCGCCGTCGGCTGCGCCGGCGGGGTGCCGCCGAAGGCGTTCGTCCCGTCGAACACCGCAGCCGTGATGGCCGCGCCGATCTCATTGGCCAGAGCCGTGTAGTCGGACTGATAGGCCGTGGTGCCCGCGCCGCCGTCGCCGGCGTCGATGGCGGCCGCCAGGGTCTTCATCTCGGACAGGGCGGCCATGATGGTGTCGCCGGCCGCAAGGCCGACTTCCGCCACGGACTGCTGGCGCTGAAGATTGTTGATCGTCGAGTCCAGGGCCTTGGCGTTGGCCTTCTGGGTCGTGGCGATCGCCCAGATGGCGCCGTTGTCCTTGGCGGACGACACCTTCAGGCCGGTGGTGACGCGGTTTTGGGTTTTGTCCAGTTCGCGGCTTGTGGCCGACAGCGACTGGGCGGCGACCATGGCGCCGTAGTTCGTGTTGATGCTGGCCATTTTGGCAGCGTCTCCTTCACTTCGCGATGTCCGACGCCGTTTTGGCGGTCGGGAGCCTTTTGCTCGGGCGCTGCCCTGCATGGGCCGAGCCACGGGCGCCACGATCGGGAAATGTTCAAGACACTGATTTTTATATGTTACCTTTGATTCACCTTGCGGAGACGCTCGGCAGATTTTGCCGGTCTGCCCGACAGGCGGGCAGATAATGCCGGGCGCCCGGTCATTCCTGCCGGGTCAAGCGCCGCCAGAGACGCCCGAGGGGATCTGTTTCCGGGCGCTTCGACATCAGGCCGTCCTGCAGGGTCCGCTCCGCCAGAAAAGTCTCCACGGCGAGGCGACGCGCTCCGTCGCATGACACGATCTCGCTCCCCCGCGCCGCATAGGCGATCTCAAGGTCGGATCGCGTCGGCTCCGGCGGCAGGGTCGTCAGCAAGCAGGGCCGAAGCGCCGCTTCCGGCAGGTCCAGACGCGGCGACGCAACCGCCGAGCCCGGGCGAGATGCGGCACAGCTCACGATCATGGGCGTGCAAGCGATCAGCACGATCAGCCTCCAGGGGAAGATGGGCGTCATCGGCGTCTTCGGCTCCTTTGCGGACGATCCCGGTCGCGCGCTCCGCGCTCGCCGCCGTCGTCAGATGTCGTTCAAGTCGGGCCGCCTGGTCGCGCCCGGCCCCCGCCTCGGCGGCGCGGGCGGCGGCCTCCGCCTCGGCGCGGTCCGCCCGCGCCTCGGCCTGTTCCAGCCGTCGCCGGTCCCAGCCGAACGGATCCCACCGGACCCCCAGCCGCCCCGCCGCCAACACCAGGATCCCGATCGTGACCGCGACGATCACCACCGGGCCGATCTTCCGCGCCAGCTCGGTCGCGGCGATCATCGGTAGACCTTTCGATCCAGCTCGAAGTGCGGCCCGTCGCGCAACGTCTTCCAGTCTCCGCCCCAGACGATCGGCGTCCCCAGCGACCCGGCCGCCGCCTTGAACGCCTCGGCGATACGGGGATACAGCGGCCAGTCCCATCGCACCCGCCCCTCGACCAGCGCCGCCACATCGACGGCGTGACCGGTCAGGTGCCGCGAGTTCAGCGTCCGGCTGGCGCCCGCCTTCACCAGGGCCCGCTGGCGCTCCGGGCTGCGACGCCCCTCCGTCACCACGAAGTCCACGGCCGTGCGCCGGATCGCCGCCTCGACCACGGCGACCAGATCAGGATGGACGCCGGTCAACCGCGCCCGCGATCGCTGCGAAAGACGAAAACTCACGACCGGCCCCCTTTCGTTTCGGCGACGCGCCCGGCTTCCAGTCGAAGGCGCAGATTGGCCGTCAGGGCGACCAGCTGCTGCGCCGTCGGGGCCACCAGATAGATCGTCAACAACAGGGCCATCAGCCCCATCAGCCCGCGCGCCAGCGGCAGCAGGGCGGCCGGGGGCACGATCTCCACCGTCCGGGCCAGCAGCGCCCAAAGGCCCAGCGACGCCGCGAAGACATAGAGGCGACGCCACAACCAGCGCCCCTCAGCCAGACTCGTCTCGACCGTCATGCCGCCCAATCCTCCTCTTCCCGCTCCCGCAACGGCCCGTTCTCCCTGCAGTCGCCGACCTGCAGCCTCGCCTCGTCCACGCTCAACAGCTCCGGCGCCTCCCACAGCTCCGGATCCGGCGTCTCGATCAGGTCTCCCTCCCGCATGATCCGGCGCATGGGTCACCCCACCACCGTCAGGATCACGCAGCCGTCGCCGCCACGACCGCCGGTTCCGGCTCCGGCGACGCCGGCTCCTCCGCCCCCGCCCCCGGCTCCGGAACCGCCGTCTCCCCCATCGTGACCGACACCGGACCCGACGGCGCCGCCGCCCCCGCCGCCTCCACCGGCCCAGGGCCAGAGATCATCCGCCGCTGCGCCGTCGCTCCCGCTCGCCAGAACGCCGCCCGCGCCGCCGATTACGGCCGCGCCCACACTGGCCCCCGCGCCGCCGCCGGCTCCGGCGCCCGCCTCGCCCCCTGCGGTCAGGCCGCCGCCGCCGGCGCCGCCGCCAGGCCCCTCGGCGCACTCCCTCTCCGCTCCGGCTTCGGCCGAGCCTTCGGCCCCGCCCTCGCCCCCGCCGTTCGCCGGAATCTGGCCCAGACCTCCGGCGCCGCCCTCGCCGTCCGCCTTCCCGCCACCACCGCCCAGGACGCGAATCCGGGTCATCCCGTCGACCAGCAGGCGGGTCTGTCCGCCGTCCGCCCCGTCCGATCCGTCCGGCTCGTCGGCCACGCCTCCGGCGCCGCCCTGTCCGATTTCGGCGGCCAGACCGCCCGTCAGCTCCGCCGCGTCCCACACGGCGGTCGCCATGCCGCCGGCGCCGCCCCCGCCGCCGCCCGGGCGCACGCCCGCCGGACCGTAGGCGCCCGAAGCCCCGCCTCCGCCGCCGCCGGTGACTCGCACCTCGACCCGCCGCGCCCAGGCCGGGGGCGTCCAGACGCCGTCTTCCGTCAGGAGCACCGTCTCCAACCTCCCCGCGCCGGCGGCGAACACCGCCCCCGCCGTGCCCCGATCCACCCGCAGCGCCTCGCGCCAGATCCCGGCGTCATCGGCGACCTTCAGCACCAGGTCGTCGTCGCCGACCAGTCCGATCTCGGCCCGCCCCTGCCACCCGCTCTGAAACAGCAGGGACCCCACGTCGGACGCGCCGTCCTTGTTCAGCACCAGCCTCAGGTCCCCGCCGTCCGCGCCGCCGGGCGCGGTGAACAGCGCCCTGGCCAGACGCGCCGCCAGGGGATTCGCCGCATCCGCCTCTGTGTTCAGGCCCAGACGCGCCAGACCCTGAACCTCGCCCAGTCGCTCCCCCAGCCGACGCCAGACCTCCCCGTGACGGATCAGGACGCAGCCCTCGTCGGCCACCAGCACGACCAGGCCGTCGGGCGCGACTTCCCTGGCCCAGCCGCCGGGCTCGGCCCTGACCAGGTCGCCCGCCGCGAACCGGACCACTCGCCCGTCGTCGCGCCCTCGGCGACGATATGCAGTTCGCCCCCTTCCGCCTCCGTCGGCGGAGCCTCTGCGCCGCGGCTCGCCACACGGCACTGGACCAGAACGTCCAGCCGGGTCAGGGCCTCGTTGACGGTGATGTGTTTCTGCAGCTGGCCCGCGGCGAGATAGGGCAGGCCCAGGCGGTCGGTGGCGTCCATGGTGATCTCCGTGTCTTCGGAGACCAGTCTGTCGCGTCGCGCCTGTTCGCCCGGATCAGCGGCCTGTCCGCCCGTGAATCACCAGGAATTTCAGCGCCCGACGGCCACGATCCGTCGCAGGATCAGTCGTGCAGATAGACGATCCGACGCAGCCCCTTGTCGTCCCGCACCCGCGCCAGATGACCTTCGTGGGCGCCCGAGGCGCGCGCGGCGGCCTCGCTGTCCTCGACCCAGTGGGTCGATTCGATATCCCGCTGCAGCGCCTTGGCCGCCAGCAGGTGGCCCGGAAACAGCACGTCCACGACATCCGCCGGCAGAAAGAAGGCCTCGCCCGTCAGGGTGGTCACCGTGTCGATGCCCAGCCAGGCCGCCATCTGGGCGATCGTCGCCGGGGTCGCCTTGGCCGCCACCGCCTGCTTCAGCAGCCAGGCCGCCGCCCCCACGGTGTAGACCGCGCCGACACCGGGCACGAAGGCCAGCAGGCCGTCCAGCCCGATGCCGAACGGGCCGATGCCGACCGCCCGGTCCGAGAGTTTCTTGATCCCCTCGACATTCGACCAGATTTTCTCGATATCCGCGATTGACCGTCTGGCCATGCGTCCCTCCCCAGGGCCCTGCAACGCTGTCCATCTGCACACGTTCCGCGCGAGAATGACAAGGGTCTCTGAGCAGGGGGCTCGCGAGAGGTCGGCGACCATGGGAATTCCTGCGGACAACCTCGGACGGCTGTTGCTCAACCTGCTGCTGATCGGACTGACGGGCGCCCCGCTGGCCGTCGCCGCGGCGGCCCTCAGCGGCCTCGGCCATCGCTGGGTCGACATCCTGGCCCAGTTTCCGGCCCCGGCCCTGTGGGCGGCTCTGGCCCTCATGATCGGCGCGCTTGTCCTGCGCCTGTGGCCGGCGGCGACGGTCGCCGCGATCGCGAGCCTGGCCTGCCTGATCGCCGTCTGGCCGCAATGGCGGCCTGACGCGCCCCGGCCCGACCCCGCCGCGCCGGCCGTGACCCTGTATTTCGCCAATCTCTACATGGGCAATGAGGACGCGACCTCGGTCGCCCGCTCGATCACCGCGTCCCAGGCCGACGTGGTGGTGCTGGTGGAGATGTCCGACGCCCTGGCCGACCAGGCGGACCAGGTCCTCGCCGACTATCCGCACCGCCTGCTGGACCGCCGCGCGCGCGGCCCACGGGGCGACCGGATCGTCGTCGCCTCACGAACGCCCCTGACGCCGCATCGTGTGACCGGGTCCGAGCTGATCGCCGCCACCGCCACGGTCCAGACGGCGCTCGGCCCGATCGACGTCTTCGGCGCCCATCTGACCCGGCCCTGGCCGTATCAATTCCAGTGGGCCCAGATCATCCAGACGATGCAGCTTACCGACAATGTCCGGCGCGCCGCTCACCCGGCGGTCGTCGCCGGGGATTTCAACAGCGTGTCCAGCGCCCGCATCGGCCGACAGGTCCAGGCCGACATGGGTCTGGTCGCCGCGCCCGGCTGGCCCGGAACCTGGCCGGCGCGCGCGCCCGCTCCGATCGGCCTGACCATCGATCAGGTCTATCATGACCGGCGGCTGGCCGTGGTCGATCGCCGCCTCGGCCTGCCGACCGGATCGGACCATCGGCCGGTGATCGTGCGTCTCAGCCGCGCCCTGCCCTGACAGCCTCGACCGCTTCGGCCAGCCGGGCGGCGTGGCCGTCCATCGGGAAATCGTCGGCGACCCAGCTGTCCTCGAACCGTTTCAGCGCCTGGCCCACCTCCGGTCCCGCCGTCGCTCCGGCCGCCGCCGCGTCACGCCCCCCCACCGGCAGACGCGGCCTTTTCCAGCGTTCGGCCACGGAAACCAGATGTTCGACCATGGCGGCGTCGATCCGACCCTCGGCCCCGGCGCGACGCGCCTGATCCGTCGCCGCGATCAGCCCGTCTCGCCAGACGCGGATACGCATTCCCCGCGCTTCGATCGCCGCATCGACCCCGCCGGAGGCGGCGACGGAAAGGCGATCCGACACAGCGTTGGGCGCTCTCAAGCGCCGCGCCGCCGCCTCGGCGACCTCGGGCCGCTCCGGCAGCAGGGCTGACAGCCGTAACACCGGATCGGCGACCGCGCCCGCCATCCGGTCGAACGCCGACAGGTCGTCGCGCGCCTCGGGCAAAACGACCGCCAGCACCCCGGAAGCGGCCATGACCCGCACGGCCGGTCGCGGATCAGGCGCCGCCAGCAGCTTCATCAGTTCCTTGTAGATGCGCTCGACCGACAGCCGCGCGACGCCGTCCTTCAGTTCGACCGAAGCCGCCAACCCGTCCGCATCCGGCTCACCCGACCCGTACCAGGCGTGAAAGCGGAAAAATCGAAGGATGCGCAGATAGTCCTCGCGGATCCGCGTGCGCGCCTCGCCGACGAACACGATCCGCCGCGCCTCGAGATCCGCCAGCCCCCAGCCGGTGGGATCGAAAACGCGTCCGTCGCCGTCGGCGTAGAGGGCGTTCAGTCGAAAATCGCGTCGCGCGGCGTCCTCCGCCCAGTCCTCGGTGAAGGCCACCACGGCGCGGCGCCCATCCGTCTCCACATCGCGTCTCAGGGTGGTGACCTCATAGGGCCGTCCGCCCGACACCGCCGTCACCGTGCCGTGGTCCACACCCGTCGGCACGACCTTCAGCCCGGCGGCCCGCAACGCCGCCATCACGGCCTCGGGCTTAAGCGGGGTCGCCAGATCGAGGTCGTCGACCGGCGCTCCCAGCAGGGCGTTGCGCACGCAGCCCCCGACGAAACGCGCCGCGCCCGGCCCGCCCGCCGCCTCGAGCGCCGCCAGAACCCGCCGGGTCTCGGGAGAGGTCAACCACGGCTCCGACGCCAGGTCGCGCCCGCTCACGCCGCCGCTCCCTCGCTGTCGCCTTCGGCCAGACGGGCGCACAGCGAACGGATGATTCCCGCCGTCGCGCCCCAGATGTAGCGATCCTCCCACGGCATGGCCCAGAACCACCGCCGGTCGCCGCTCGGCATGTCCAGGAAGTCCCTCCGATGGTTGGCGGCGTCCATCAGGAAGTCCCAGGGCGTCTCGAAGATCTCGGCCACCTCGGCCTCGCTGGGGGCCACCACCGGCGGCGCCGAAAGCCAGCCGACGACCGGCGTCACCAGGAACCCAGTGCCGGTCTCATACGGGTCTCCCAGGCCCAGCACCTCGACCGTCGAGGCGTCGAGGGCGATCTCCTCGCGCGCCTCTCGAAGGGCCGCCTCAACCGCCGTCTCGCCGGGATCCAGCCTGCCGCCGGGAAAGGCGATCTGGCCGCTGTGCTTGGTCAGGGTGTCCGCCCGACGGGTCAGCAGCGCCGAAACCCCTTCCATCCGGTCGATCAGGGGCACCAGGACCGCCGCCGGCCGCAACTCCCGCTCGCCGAAGCTCACGCCGGGGTTCAGATCCAGGTCGGACCGGACGGCCGCGCCGTCCGCCCTCCAGTCCTCGATCGGCGTCAGTCGGGCCGTCAACCGCGCTTTCAGGACCGCGCCGTTCACGCCACCCCCTCGCCGGGGCCGCCCAGTGGAAACTCCACGCCGTTCGACCGGACGCACAGCCGCCCGTCGACCACCCGCGCCCGCTCGACCAGTTCATAGAAGACGGGACGCGCGATCCGCGCCTCCAGTCCCCGCCGCACATGCAGTCGCGGCGCCGGTTCGCCGGTGACGCCATCGGTCTCGACCATGACAGCATGCTCCGGTCCGGCCTCGACCATGTCCCCGACGTCGGTGGTGAAACTCAGCACCGGCTCGCCGTCGCGCACGACGGCCTCGACCGCGACGGCCCGGAACGGCAGGTCCTCGACCCTGATCTTCAGCTTCTCGACGGGCGTCACCAGATGGTGGCCGTCCGGGTCCAGCCTCAGCACCGTGGAGAACAGCCGGACCAGCTCCCGCCGCCCGATCGGCGACCCTTCATGCATCCAGGTCCCGTCGGCGCGAATGACGATGTCGATCTCGCCGCAATGGGGCGGATTCCACAGATGCACCGGCGGCAGGCCGCGCCCGGTCGCGTCCCGGGGCGCCTGCTTCGCCGCCGCCGTCACGCCGGCCAGTCCGCCGCTGCGCCTGCTTTCCGATGTCGTGGGTTCGACCATGCGTCAGAGTAACCGTGCCAACGGCAGGAATAAACTGACAAGCGTCAAGTTGCAGTTGACAATCTCTTGGCTCTGCTTCATTCTGTTGCCGTGGAAATCGCGTCCATTCGGCACAAGGCGCTGCGTCGATTCGCGGAGACTGGCGATCCGCGCGGACTGTCGGCCGATCTCGCGCCGCGATTGCGGAGCATGCTGGCCTATATCGTCGCTATTTCCAGCCCTGAAGAGTTGAAGGCTCCACCCAACTTCGGCGCCCACCTTCTGACCGGCGACCGGAAAGGCGTCTGGTCGCTGACGGTGACGCGCAACTGGCGTCTGACCTTTCGCGTGAATGAGGCCTTGGCTGTCGAGGACATGGATCTGGAGGATTATCACTGATGTCGATCAAGCTTCACGCCGATTTCGCCGTCCATCCGGGGCTCTGGCTGAAGGCGGAGATCATCGGCCCTCGCGATCTCAGCGTGACGGCAGCGGCTGAGGGTCTGGGCGTGACGCGCCAGGCGATGAGCAGCCTTCTGAATGGCCATGCCGGCGTGTCCGCCGAAATGGCGATCCGTTTCGAGAAGGCCTTTGGGTTGAGCGCCGACACTCTTTTGCGGATGCAGGCGGCCCACGATCTGGCTCAAGCGCGCGCCCGTTCAGACGAGATAAAGGTATCCCCGCTGGCCGCCTGAGCACTGGCCGCCTGAGACGCAGAACCCTCAGTCGATGACCGCGGGTCCGTTTACGGCGACGACCGTGTTCGCCAGCCACAGCACGCGCCGACGATCCACCGGTCCCGGCAGGACGACATCCGGCGCGGCGACGAACCCGAACCGGTCGAAATAGGCTGTATCCCCCACCAGCAGTACGCCGCCGGTGTCCGACACGCGGGCGAAGTCGATGCAGGCCGCGACCAGTTCCGCCCCCAGTCCCGCGCTGCGTCGGTTCGCATCGACGGCGATCGGCCCCAGGAACAGGGCCGGCGTCTCGCCGACCCGGATCGGCCACAGCCTGACCGACCCCACGACCTCTCCCGCCTCATGCGCCACGAAGCCGGCCGCCGGGACCGAACCTTCGCGCAGACGCTCGGCCGTCTTGGCGAACCGACCCGGCCCGAAGGCGGCCAGCACCAGGGCCTCGACCGCCGCCTCGTCCTCGGGACGTTCCGGCGCGATCGCGGTCGCGAGAGTCTGGGCGGTGGTCAGAATGTCGGTCATTGCGGCGCGGCCATAGAGCGAAATCGGTTCGATTGCGATCGCGTTCGATCTCAGACTTCGCTCAAAATGATGGCCTGCCGCCTTTCAAAGCACCTGCGGACCACGACCCGACCGAATTCAGCTGAAGTTGGGGGCGCGCTTCTGGGTGAAGGCCATGAAGGCCTCCATCGCCTCCGGGCTGGTCAGTTGCGACCCGAACGCCTCGCCCTCGCGGAGCATCTGCGCCCATAGGGCCTCGGCGTCACGCATCAGTCGCTTGGTCTTCTTCAGCGAATTGGGAGCTCGCGCCGCAAGCTTGCCCGCCAGTTCGGCCGCCGTCGCCTCCACCTGGTCGGCGGCGACCGCCCGATTGGCCAGACCCCAGGCCAGGGCCGTGCGCCCGTCGATCGGCTCTCCCAGGGCGAACAGTTCGTAGGCCCTCTGATGGCCGATCGCCATCGGCAACAGGATCGACGACGCCGCCTCCGGCGCCAGGGCCAGGTTGACGAAGGGCGCGGACAGCAGGGCGTCCTCGGCGACCACCACCAGGTCGCAATGGACCAGCAGCGTCAGGCCGATGCCCACCGCCCGGCCGCGCACCGCCGCCACCGCAGGCTTGTCGAGGTCGGCCAGCGCCCTCAGGAAGCGGAACACCGGCGCGTCGGCCATCTGACGTCCGCCCTGCTGGCCGATGGCGATGAAATCGGCGATGTCGTTGCCGGCCGAGAAACTGTCGCCCTCGCCCCGGAACAGCACCACGCGCACCGCGTCGTCCGTGCGCGCCCGCTCGGTGGCCTCGGCCAGAGCCGTATACATGGCCTGGGTAATGGCGTTCTTCTTGTCGGCCCGGTTCAGGGCGACGCTCAGGACGCCGTTCGCCAGCTCGACCGCGACATGCTCGCTCATGAGGCCTTCTCCAAATCTTCCTCGCCGCCCTCGACAGGGCCGGTCGCCGTCCACCAGACCACGCCGCTCGCGTCCGTCTCGCGACGCGCGCGCCCCTGCCCGGCCAGATAGTTCAGATGCGCCACGCTTTCGCCGGTGGCCATGCCCAGAATCCCGTCGCCGACCGGTCGGGCGAACAGGCTGGAAAACACGTCGATCGCGCGGCGCGGCTCGGCCAGCCGTCGCTCCAGCCGCTTCAGCGAGACCTCATGGCCCCGCCTCAGGGCTCCCAGCCGCTCCCGGACGCCATAGAAGGGTTCGCCGTGCGACGGCAGGACGAAGGTCGTCTCGGGCAACAGGGCTTCCAGCCGATCCAGCGACCGCATCCAGTCGTCCAGCGGGTCCTGCAGGGGCTCCGTCGGCCAGACCGAGACATTGGACGAGATGCGCGGCAGGATCTGGTCCCCCGCGATGAAGACGTCGTCCGACCGGCGCCACAGACACACATGCTCCGGGCTGTGACCGCTGCCGACGACCACCGTCCAGTCGTCCGCGCCGATCGTCAGCACATCGCCGTCCGCCAGCCGCGTATAGGCCTGCGGCAGGGGCGACACCGCCCTGCCGAACCGCCCGAACTCCGCGCGATACCGCTCGATCTGTTCGTCGCTCCATCCCGTCGAACGGAAGAAATCGATCCCCTCCTGCGGCGCCGGGCGACCGGTGTCGGCCACCAGCATGCGGCCGGTGACATATTCGAGCCGCGACATCAGCAGCGGCGCCTTGAACCGCTCGCACAGCCACCCCACCAGGCCCAGATGATCGGGATGCATGTGGGTGCAGATCACCCGAGTGACCGGCCGCCCTTCCAGCGGCCCCGCCAGGGCCGCCTCCCAGGCGTCGCGCGACGGCGGCGTGTCCAGGCCCGTATCGACGACCGCCCAGCCCTCGCCGTCGCGGATGGCGTAGAGATTGACGTGGTTCAGCGCCATCGGCAGCGGCAGCCGCAACCACAGCACGCCCCGCGCCGCCTCGACCGCCTCGCCCGGCGCCGGCGGCTCGCCCAACGGATAGGTCAGACCACGCGCGCCCGCGCCCGCCGACGTCTCCGGGACTGCTCCTCCAGCGCCTTCCGCCAAGTCGGTCTCCTATCAAAACTCGCGCGAGATAAGCCGATTGGACCACAGGCGTCCAGCATCAACCGGCGCCGATCGCTGCGCCAGAGCTTGACCCCGCCGCGCCATTGCCGGATTTGGCGATCACCAATCAGGTCCTTCGACCGGGAGACCCTACGTGTTCAAACGCCTCACCACTCTCGTCGCGGGCCTTGCGCTCGCCTCGGCCCTGCCCGCCGTCGCCCAGCAGGCGCCGTCCACCACCACCAATCCGCCGGTGGAGCGGATCGTCCCGGGCCGCACCGCCGACCGGGAAGCGCGCGCCGCCCGCACCACCCGCGGCCGCAGCAACGCCCGGCCTCAACGTCAGGCTTCGCCCGAGCAGATCAAGGCGGCCGCCGTCGCCCTGGCCGCCGAACTGGAGCCCGGCTGTCAGGTCGTGGACGCCAACCTGCGCGGCAACAGCGCCCAGGGCCAGTCGATCTACGAGGCCTCCTGCGTCACCGGCCCCGGCTACATCCTGATCACGGCCGTCGAGGCCAAGGGCGACGTCGCCGCCATCGCCGCCACCTCGGCCGACTGCGTCGATCTGTTCGGACAGGCCGATCTGGCGCGCCAGCGCGACCCGGCCGCCGACGTCGGTCTGCAGTGCGAAATGCCGGCTAATCAGGACGTCCTCAAGGTCGTCACCGGCTACGCCAAGGCCGCCGGTGTCGAATGCGCGGTCGACCAGGGCTCGGCGACGGGCGTGCGCAACAACCTCACCGTCTATGAAGTCGGCTGCCCCGGCGTTGACGGCTACTGGGTCGAACGCGACGGCCAGGGCTGGAAGGCCACGCCCTGCATCGAGATCCGCTCGATGAGCGGCGCCTGCCGCTACACCACCGCCATGGAACAGGCCGCCACCTTCAAGGCCTGGCTCACCGGCAGCGAAGCCGCCTCGTGCGACGTCGCCGAGGTCCGCTACATGGGCGCCAACGCCAACGGCGCCTTCTACGAAGCCAAGTGCAACGGCGCCGACGGCGCCATCATCCGCATGGACAACGCCAAGGCCGTGCAACAGGTCTATCCCTGCGCCACCGCCCAACGCATCGGCGGCGGCTGCACCCTGACGCCGGCTCCGGCCGCCGCTCCGGCCCCCAGCTCGCGCCGCTAACGCTCGCACGAGACTACAGATCGACGGCCCGGATGCTCTCGCGTCCGGGCCGTTTTCTTTGACCCAAAATCCCTCTAGCGTCCGCCCCATGCGTATCGCCACCTGGAACGTGAACTCCGTCAACGCCCGCCTGCCGACCGTCCTGGCCTGGCTGGAGGCGGCGGCCCCGGACGTCGTCTGTTTCCAGGAGATCAAGACCGTCGACGAAAAGTTCCCGCGCGAGGCCTTCGAGAGCCTCGGCTACAACGTCGAGACCCACGGCCAGAAGACCTACAACGGCGTGGCCATTCTCTCGAAACACCCGCTGTCGGATGTCCGGCGCGGCCTCCCCGGCGGCGAGACTTCAGGACTGAACGGGGAGCCAGACGACCAGGCCCGCTATATCGAGGCCCTGGTCGAGGCGCCCGTGCCGGTGCGCGTCGGCGGCCTGTATCTTCCGAACGGCAATCCGGTGGGCACGGAGAAGTTTCCGTACAAGCTGGCCTGGTTCGAGCGCCTGCGCGCCCACGCCGCGACCCTTCTGGCCTGGGAAGAGCCGTTCGTCCTCTGCGGCGACTACAACGTCATCCCCGAGCCCGAGGACGCCCGCCATCCCGAGAACTGGCTGGGCGACGCCCTGTTCCAGCCCGAGAGCCGCGCCGCCTTCCGGGCGATGAAGACTCTGGGCCTGGCCGAGGCCGGCGAACTGGGCGGCCAGGCGCCGGGAACCTACACCTTCTGGGACTATCAGGCCGGCGCCTGGCAGAAGAACAACGGCATCCGCATCGACTTCCACCTGCTGTCGCCCCAGGCGGCCGACCGCTTCGTCGCCGTCGAGACGCATCGCGACGCCCGCGACATGGACAAGCCGTCCGATCACGTGCCGGTCGTCGTCGAACTCGACCTCGCCGCATGATCGGGCGTTCCGGCTGATGGGCGAGGCGTTCCGCGTCATCCTGCTGATCGGCCTGTCGGCGGCCGCCCTGACCACCGGCGCCCTGCTGCTCAACTGGTGGATGGAGCCGGACCGGCGGCTGCGCCGCGCCATGCTCAAGTCCCTGGGCCGGCCCGCCGAGACCGAGGCCTTTTCGCCGCTCGAGGGCCGCGCGGCCGGTCTCGACTTCTCCGGCGGCCAGCTGGCGGTGCTGTGGGACCGCGGCGCCGACGGCCTTGTCTTCGCCTTCGACGAGATCGAGGGCGCCGAAATGATCGTCGACGGGCACGTCGTCGCCCGGGTCCGACGCGGCGAGGCGCGCAAGTCGCTGGACGTCATGGCGCCGGAGGCCTCGGAGGTGACCCTGCGCCTGATGTTCCTCGATCCGCGTTGGCCCGAGTTCGAACTGTCCCTGTGGAACGCGCGCATGGCCGCACAGGGCGCCGGCTCCGCCGCCTCGCCGGCCGAGGCCCTGCGTCTGGGCCGGCGCTGGCTGTCCCATGTCGAAGCGCTGTTGAGGTAAGGCGTTGACACACCGCGCTACGTTCGGCTCGCGGAGCCTCACGACCTGAGCGCGATGCACCCGCAGCATTTCCCGCGTACCGCCGCTCGACTGAGGGGATCTGCGCTCAAGAAGTGAGCGACCGCGTCGCGAACGTAGCGCGGCGCGCCGGCGCCCAGCATCATACTGGCGCGCCCCCGCCTCAGGGGGTAGAAGCCCCCGTTCCTGTATTTTCGCCTTTCAAGGGAGGCCGTCGTGGCCCGCCTTTTCGACGCCTATGTCATCGCCGATTGGACCGCCGCCGAGGGCAAGAAGCTCGGCGAGGGGTCGCTGTGGATCGGCGTGGCCAAGCGCGACGTCCGCTTCCGCCTCTATACCGAGACCCACAACGCCGCCACCCGCGCCGAGGGCGAGGCCCTGCTCGCCGACCTGCTGGCCGAGCATCGCAAGCGCGGCGACCGCGTCCTGCTCGGCTTCGACTTCGCCTTCGGCTATCCGGCGGGCACGGCGGCGAAGCTTGACCTCAAGGGCGCGCCCGCCTGGTCGGCGATGTGGAAATTCATCGACGACAATCTCAAGGACAAGCCGGACAACACCAACAACCGCTACCAGGTGGCGGCCAAGATGAACCGGCTGATGACCGATCAGGCCTGGCCGTTCTGGGGCGCTCCGGCCAGCCAGGCGCAGCGGTGGCTGACCTCGACCAAGCCGCCGGTCGACGCCGACGCCGGCGTGCCCGAACTGCGCGCGACCGACGCCCGCGCCGCGACCGGCAAGCTGGCGCCCAAGACCCTGTGGCAGATGCACGGCGCCGGGGCGATGGGCGGCCAGACGCTCGTCGGCGTCCCCGTGGTGCGTCGCCTGCTGGACGCGCTCGGCCCGTCGGCCGCCGTCTGGCCGTTCGGAACCGGCTGGCGCAAGCTCGACGCCGACGATCTGGAGCCGTTGTCCGTTCTCGTGACCGAGGTCTGGCCGGCGCTCTACGCCGCCAAGCCCCAGACGGGCGAATTCAAGGACCAGGCCAAGGTCCGTCTGACCGCCGAACACTTCGCCGGGATGGACGACCGGGGCGACCTCGCCGCCGCCTTCGCCCCGCCCAAAGACGCCGACGACGCCCTGATCGCGCGCGTTCAGGACGAGGAAGGCTGGATCCTCGGGGTGTGAATCTTCCCCCTTGCGCCCTGTCGATCAGGCTCTAGCGTCAGGCGCGAGCGGAGATTTTCATGCTTGTGCTTCTGGGGATCGCGGTTCTGGTCGCGGGCTTTCTTCTGCGGCTCAACCCCTTGATGGTCATCCTGGCGGCCGCGCTGGTCACCGGGGTCAGCGGCGGCCTGTCCCTGCCCGAAACGATCGCCGCCTTCGGCAAGGCGTTCAACGACAACCGTTACATCTCCATCGTCTGGCTGGTCCTGCCCGTGATCGGCCTGCTGGAACGCTATGGCCTGCAGGAACAGGCGCGACGCCTGATCTCCAACCTGAGGACGGTCACCACCGGCCGCCTGCTGACCGGCTACCTTCTGGTGCGCCAGATCACGGCGGCGCTGGGCCAGACCAAGCTCGGCGGCCACCCGCAGATGGTTCGCCCCCTGATCGCGCCCATGGCCGAGGCCGCCGCCGAGGCGCGCCACCCGGGCATGCCCGACAAGACCCGGTTCCTTATCCGGTCCCATGCGGCGGGCGCCGACAACATCGGCCTGTTCTTCGGCGAGGACATCTTCATCGCCATCGCCTCGATCCTGCTGATCAAGGGCTTCCTGGAACAGAACGGCATCATCGTTCAGCCGCTGCATCTGTCGGTCTGGGCCATCCCTACCGCCATCGTCGCCTTCGCCATCCATGGAACCCGGCTGATCCTGCTGGACCGCCGTATCGCCCGCGAGGCCGCCGAGGCGCCGCCCGTTCAGACCGGCGAGACGGAGGCCGGTCGATGATCTCCCTCGTCTGGGTCTACATCCTGGCCGGCCTGACCTTCGCGGCCTTCTCGGTGTTCAGCGTCACCGACGCGGAAAACCCCAAACGCCTGCGCAACGCCGCCTTCTGGGGCCTGCTGTCGATCAGCTTCCTGTTCGGCCAGTGGCTGGGCGATCTCGGCAACGGCCTGCTGCTGATCGCCCTGGTGGCCATCGCCGGGATCGGCGGTCTCGGTCAGGGCAAGCCGCCGACCACCCCGCCCGAGGAACGCCAGGCCTACGCCGAAAGGTTCGGCTCACGCCTGTTCATTCCGGCGCTGATCATCCCGGCGACGGCCCTGCTCGGCACCCTGGTTCTGGCCAAGATCCGGATCGGGGACACGCCCCTGTTCGATCCGAAGGACCCGACCCTGATCGCTCTGGGCCTCGGCGCCGTCCTGGCCATCTCGACCGCCGTCGCCATGTTCCGGCCGCCCCTGACCGCCCCGCTCCAGGAGGGCCGTCGCCTGATGGATTCCGTGGGCTGGGCCGCCATCCTGCCCCAGATGCTGGCCGCCCTCGGCGCCGTCTTCGCCCTGGCCGGCGTCGGACAGGTGGTCGGCGGCACGATCTCGGACGTCGTGCCCATGACCGGTCCCCTGATCGCCGTCGTCGCCTACAGCCTGGGCATGGCCCTGTTCACCATCGTCATGGGCAACGCCTTCGCGGCCTTCCCCGTCATGACCGCCGCCATCGGCCTGCCGTTCGTCATCCACCAGTTCGGCGGCGATCCGGCCATCGTCTGCGCCATCGGCATGCTGTCCGGCTTCTGCGGCACTCTGCTGACGCCCATGGCGGCCAACTTCAACGTCGTCCCCGCCAACCTGCTGGACCTGCCGGATCGCAACGCCGCCTTCAACGGCGTCATCCGCGCCCAGGCTCCCACCGCCCTGGCCCTGCTCGTCGCCAACATGGCCCTGATGTACTTCCTCGCCTTCCGGTTCTGATGACCCGCCTCACCGCCGAAACCGCCGCCCTCTACGCCCGCACGGCCCTGGGTCATGTCACCCGTCCCTGGCCCTACAAGATGGATCACGTCCTCACCGGGCCGGAGGACGTAATCAGCCCGCAGCAAGCCCATCCGATCTTCTTCGGCAGTTTCGACTGGCACTCCTGCGTCCACGGCTGGTGGACCCTGCTGACCACGCTTCGGCTGCACCCGGACATGGCCGAGGCGCCGCGGATCATCGCCCTGGCCGACGCCAGCTTCACGGCGGAAAAGGTCGCCGGCGAGACCGCCTATCTGGCCCGTCCCTCCAGCCGGGGCTTCGAGCGCCCCTATGGCTGGGCCTGGCTCCTGATGCTGGCGGCGGAACTCAAACGCCACGACACCGACCATGGCCGCCGCTGGTCCGCCGCCCTGCGCCCGCTCGCCGACGCCTTCGCCGACCGGTTCAGGGCCTATCTCCCCTTGGCCACCTATCCCGTCCGCGTCGGGACCCATTTCAACACCGCCTTCGCCCTGCGCCTGACGCTCGACTATGCCGAACGGGTCGGCGATGCTCCCCTCGCCGGCCTCTGTCGGGGTCGCGCCCGCTCCTGGCATTTTAGCGACCAGGCCTGCCAAGCGTGGGAGCCTTCACAGGACGAGTTCCTGTCACCGGCCTTGATGGAAGCGTCACTCATGCGCCAGGTCTTGGCTCCAGAAAGGTTCGCCGCCTGGTTCGACGCCTTCCTGCCGCACGTCGCCGACCGCCGACCCGCGACCCTCTTCACACCCGCCTCCGTCAGCGACCGCACCGACGGCAAGATCGCCCACCTCGACGGCCTGAACCTCAGCCGCGCCTGGTGCTGGCGCGAGATCGCCTCGGGCCTGCCCGCCGATCACCCCGCCCGACCCGTCGCCCAGGCCTCCGCCGAGACCCATCTCGACGCCGCCCTGCCCCAGGTCACGGGCGACTATATGGGCGAACACTGGCTGGCCAGCTTCGCCCTGCTGGCGCTTCTGGCGGCCGACGACTGATCCGTCCGTCGCCGGACTGGCCAAGGCGCTCCCGAACCGGCTAGACCTTCGCCTCCACAGTTTGGGGGATGGCGTGATGAAGCGTTTCTGGCTGGCCACTGTCGCGGCTCTGGCGATCGGAGGCGGCGCCGTCGCCCAGACGCCCCCTCAACCCCAGCCGGCGCCCCCGGCCCCCACGCCGGACCAGCCGGCGCCCGAGCCGGTGCCCCAGGCCGGCCCGGCCACCACGCCCACGCCGCCCGCCACCCCGGAAAAGCCGAAGTGGGACGTTCAGAAACCCGCCGGCCCGACCGAGACGATCAACCTCGACGTGACCGAGGGCACCTGGATGTCGCTGGACGTCAGCCCGGACGGCCGTCAGATCGTCTTCGACCTGATGGGCGACATCTACGTCATGCCGATCGGCGGCGGCGAGGCGCGTAACATCGCCGCGGGCGTGGCCTGGGACATGCAGCCCAAATGGTCGCCGGACGGAACGAAGATCGCCTTCACCTCTGATCGGGGCGGCGGCGACAACATCTGGGTCATGGACGCCGACGGGTCCAATCCCACCCAGGTGTCCAAGGAAACCTTCCGGCTGGTCACCCAGCCCGACTGGTCCCCGGACGGCGAGTTCATCGTCGGGCGTAAGCACTTCACCTCGTCCCGCTCTCTCGGCGCCGGCGAGATGTGGCTGTGGCACCGTTCGGGCGGTTCCGGCGTACAGCTGACCGAACGTCGCACCCAACAGAAGGACACGGGCGAACCCGCCTTCTCACCGGACGGCCGCTACCTCTATTTCTCTGACGACGCCACGCCGGGCGGGACCTTCGAATACTCCAAGGACCCGAACACCCAGATCTATGTCATCCAGCGCCTCGACCGTCAGACCGGCGAGACCGAGACCTTCCTCTCCGGCCCCGGCGGCTCGATCCGGCCGCAGCCGTCGCCGGACGGCAAGTCCGTCGCCTTCATCCGGCGCGTCCGCTACAAGTCCGTCCTCTACGTCATGGACATCGCCTCGGGACGCGAGACCCCGATCTATGACGGCCTGGACCGCGATCTTCAGGAAACCTGGGCGATTCACGGCGTCTATCCGGCCTTCAGCTGGACGCCCGACAACTCGGCCATCGTCTTCTGGGCCGGCGGCGAGATCCGCCGCATCGACGTGGCGTCGAAAGCGGTGTCGAACATCCCCTTCCATGTGACGGACACCCGCACGATCCAGCCGGCGGTGCGCTTCCCGGTCGAGGTCGCCCCCGAGCGGTTCGACGTCAAGATGATCCGCTGGGCCCAGGCCTCGCCCGACGGTTCCAGGGTGGTCTTCGAGGCCCTCGGCAATCTGTGGATCCGCGACCTCAACGGGGACGGAGAGCCCGGCGCCGCACGCCGCCTGACCCGCCAATCCGACCATTTCGAACTTTATCCTTCCTGGTCGCGCGACAGTCGTTCGATCGTCTATACGACCTGGTCGGACGAAAACCTCGGCGCCGTCCGCGTCGTGCCCGCGACGGGCGGCGAGGGACGGGTCGTCACCCGCAACCCCGGCCACTATGTCGAGCCGACCTTCAGCCCCGACGGCCGCACCATCGTCTATCGCGCGACCTCGGACGGCTATCTGACCACCGGCCTGTGGGGCCGCGAGACCGGCCTCTACCGCGTGCCGGCCGCCGGCGGCGAACCGGTGCTGATCACCGAAAGCGGCGGCTCGCCCCGCTTCGGCGCCTCGAACGACCGCATCTTCTTCGTGGGCCGCGAGGGCGAGGAGCGGGCGCTCAAGTCGGTCGACCTGAACGGTCATGAGGAGCGCGTCCACCTGAAGGGCGAGAACGTCGCCGAATTCGCGGTCAGCCCCGACGAGAAGTGGGTCGCCTGGACCGAACGGTTCAACGCCTATGTCGCCCCCTTCGTGGCCACCGGCCGACCGATCACCGTCTCGGCCAAGGGCGAGGACATTCCCCAGGCCCGCGTCACCCGCGACGCGGGCGAATGGCTGAACTGGTCCGGCGACAGCCGCCGTCTGAACTGGTCGCTCGGGCCGGAGTTCTTCAGCCGCGACCTGAACCAGTCGTTCAAGTTCGTCGACGGCGCTCCCGCCGAACTGCCCAAGCCGGCCGAGCGCGGCGTCGCCATCGGCATCTCGGCCGAGACCGCCCGTCCGACCGGCCGCATCGTCCTGACCGGCGCGCGCATCGTCACCATGAAGGGGGACGAGGTGATCGAGAACGGGGTCATCATCGTCAACGGGAACCGCATCGAATCCGTCGGCCCCTGGGGTTCGGTCGCCATTCCGGCCGGCGCCGTCCAGATGGACATGACCGGCA
Organism: Brevundimonas sp. VNH65; assembly: GCF_049445955.1. Classification (NCBI taxonomy): domain Bacteria; kingdom Pseudomonadati; phylum Pseudomonadota; class Alphaproteobacteria; order Caulobacterales; family Caulobacteraceae; genus Brevundimonas; species Brevundimonas sp. VNH65. The sequence goes on from NZ_JBMSDX010000002.1 coordinate 52,052, forward strand.
AGACCATCATCCCCGGCCTGATCGACGCCCACTGGCACGGCTCCATGGGCTCGGAGGAGATCATCCCGCAGCAGAGCTGGGTGAACTACGCCTCCCTCGCCTTCGGGGTGACGACCATCCACGATCCGTCCAACGACTCGTCGGAAATCTTCGCCCACTCCGAATACGCCCGCGCCGGCCGGGTGGTGGCGCCGCGCATCTACTCCACCGGCACCATCCTGTACGGCGCCTCCACCCCCTTCACCGCCCAGGTCGACAGCCTGGAGGACGCCCTGTCCAACCTGCGCCGCATGAAGGCTGTCGGGGCCATCTCGGTGAAGAGCTACAACCAGCCGAGACGCGACCAGCGCCAGCAGATCATCGAAGCCGGGCGTGAACTCGGCATCATGATCGTGCCCGAGGGCGGCTCCCTCTATCAGCACAACATGTCGATGATCGTGGACGGCCACACCACGATCGAACACTCGATCCCCCTGGCCAACCTCTACGCCGACGTCCACCAGCTCTGGCGCCAGACCGAGGTGGCCTACACCCCGACCCTGGTCGTGGCCTACGGCGGCAACTGGGGCGAAAACTACTGGTACCAGGAGAGCAAGGTCTGGGATCAGCCGATCCTGCGCCAGTATGTGCCGCGCCGCATCCTCGACGCCCGCGCCCGTCGTCCGGTCCACGTCGAACCTGAGGAACTGAACCACATCTCCATCGCCCGCGAGGCGCGCCGCCTCAACGACATCGGCGTCCTGACCAACATCGGCGCCCACGGCCAGCGCGAGGGTCTGGGTTCGCACTGGGACATGTGGGCCTTCGCCCAGGGCGGCATGACGCCGATCCAGGCGCTGCGGACCGGCACCATCAACCCGGCCCGCTCGCTGGGCATGGACAAGGACCTGGGCTCTCTGGAGCCCGGCAAGCTGGCCGACCTGGTCGTGCTGGACCGCAATCCTCTGGAGAACATCCGCGACACGACCTCGATCAGCTACACCATGATCAACGGCCGCATCTACGACAGCGGCATGAACGAGGTGGGCCGTCGGGAACTGCCCAGAAAGCCCTTCTGGCATCAGTCGGCCGACGGCGAGGCCATGCCGTCCGGCGCTGCGGCGGCGGCGGCCGAGGGCCACAGCCACGCCCATGGCCACGACTGAGGCGAGGGCTGGCGCGCCAGTTCAGGTCGGGACCGCCGCCCGTCCGATCCAGGCCCGCAACTGACTGCGATAGGCGGGGCCGACCGGCAGGTCGGTCCCGTCGTCCAGCCTCAGCCGCACCGCCTTGCCGGACTGGCTGACCGCCGCGATGCGTTCCGGCCTCACCAGCACCGACCTATGCACCCGCGCCAGACCGAAGGGCGCGGCGACGGCCTCGATCCTCGCCATCGTCATCCGCACCATATAGGGCCGCCCATTCAGGTGCAGGAACACGTGGTCCTTGTCGGCGACCACGTGGCTGACCTCGGCCAGCGGCACCCGCACCTGTCCCTGACGCGTCGGCGCCCAGATGGCGTCCAGCGTCAGATCCGGACACGCCTCGTCCACGCCCTGACCTGCGGCCGCCATGCGCCGCCGCACCCGTTCCAGCGCCTCGTCCAGTCGCTCCCGACGGATGGGCTTCATCAGATAGTCGGCGGCGTCCAGACCGAAGGCGTCCAGCGCCCGGTCGCTGTGGGCCGTGGCGAAGATCACCGCCGGCCGACCCCCGTGCCCGTCCGGACGCCCGCGCAGCAGCTCCGCCGCCGCCATCCCGTCCCGGCCCGGCATCTCTATGTCGAGGATCAGCAGGTCGGGATCCAGCGCCGCGACCTGGTCCATCGTCTCTAGCCCGTCGCCCGCCTCGCCCACCACCTCGACATCGGCGATGTCGGCCAGCAGGGCCCGCAACAGGTCCCGCGCCAGGGGCTCGTCGTCGGCCAGCACGACCTTCATGATCTCCTCCTCGGCGACGTCGGCGATCCCTTCGCCCGGGATCCGGGTTCGGGGGCGGCCCGAGCAAAACTCAGCGGCAGGCCGATCTCGGCCCGATGGCCGTCGTCCAGCGGCAGAACCGTCAGCCAGGCCGCCTCGCCATACGCCAGGGCCAGGCGCTGCCGGGTGTTGGCCAGGCCGATGCCGTGCCGAAGCTGCTGCTCCGTCGGCGCCGCCGACTGCCCCGCCCGTCCGGCCTCGGCCGTGAGGCGATTCTCGACGCTCAGCAGCAGGACGCCGTCCCTCTGGCTGGCCCTGACCTGGATCGTCACCGGCCGTCGCGACGGGGCCACGCCGTATTTCACCGCGTTCTCGGCCAGCGGCTGAAGGATGAAGTTGGGCGTCAGGGCGCGCTCCAGCGCCTTGGGAATCCGCGTTTCGACCGTCATCCGGTCGCCGAAACGTGCGGCTTCGATCCGCAGATAGGCCAGGGTCGTCGCCGTCTCGTCCTTCAGGGTGATCTCGCTGGCCGGATCCGATGCGATCGACGACCGCAGGAAGTCGGCCAGCAGATTGATCATCTCCTCCGCCGCCGCCTTGCGGCCCGTGACCGTCAGGCTGGCGATGCCGTTCAGGGTGTTGAACAGGAAGTGCGGGTTCAGCTGCAGCCGCAACGCATTGGCTTCGGCCTTCAGCGTCGCGGCCTCGAAGGCGGCCGCTCTTGCGGCGTTCATCCGCGCGCTGTCATTGGCCCGCATCGCCCAGATCAGCAGGACGGAAAAGGCGAAGGTCCACATGTAGAGGATCAGCGCGAAGGCGAAGCGGGCATTGGTCAGCTCAACTGCCCAGTCACGCCAGACCGGCGCCACCGTCAGGGCCAGCATGCGGTTGTAGATCATGTCCATCGTCGTCTGGACGGCGCTGACCGCCAGCACGGCCGCCGCCATCAGCAGCAGGCGCAGCGGCAGGGCCAATCGTTGCGACCACCCCATCAGCGAGATCAGGGCCAGACTCCAGCCGATGCTGGTCAGCATCGGCGGAATGTAGTTCAGCAGATAGAAGTTGAACGGGTCGTTGCCCTGCATGGCGTGTCCGGTCGCCGCCATCAGCACCGCGAACACCCACACCAGGATGACCAGTCTCACCGTCGCCGGCGTGACCGCCGGCTCCGGTCCCAGGCGCACGACGGGACCGGCCGCCCTAGACATCGCCCGTTCCTCCGACGTCCGGTCCCGGCGCGGCGACGAACGGCAGGTCGATCTCTGTCCGGAAGCCGTCTTCCAGCCGCCGCGCCGTCAACCACGCCGCCTCTCCATAGGCCACCGCCAGACGCTGGCGGGTGTTGGCCAGGCCGACGCCCGGACCCTTCACCCGATCGCCGACGGCGCGGATCTGGGGTTCCTGCGCCGGATCACGCGATTGCGCCGGGCGATCGGCCGTTTCCGCCGCCCGGTTCTCGACCGTCACCAGCAGCCGATCCCCGACGCGCTCGGCGGCCACCCGCAGCACCACGGGCCGACGCGCCGGGGCGATCCCGTGCTTCACGGCGTTCTCCGCCAACGGCTGCAGGATGAAGCCGGGAACCCGCGCTTCGTCTGCCTCGGGGGCGATCTCCATCCGCAACTGCATGCGCCGCCCGAACCGAATCTCCTCGATCCGCAGATAGGCGCGCAGGGTCGCGGCCTCCTCCGCGAGCGACACGTCGCGCGCCGGATCGGCGTTCAGCGAGGCGCGCAGGAAGTCTGCGAGATAGCCGATCATCCGCTCGGCCTCGCGCTCTCGCCCCGTGACGACCAGGCTGGCCACGCTGTTCAGCGCATTGAACATGAAGTGGGGGTTCAACTGCATGCGCAGAGCCGAGGCCTCGGCCTTGCGGTTGGCCGCCTCCAGGGCCGCGGCCCGCGCCTCCACCTCCCGCGCATGGTCGTTGGCCTGGATGGTCAGGCGCGCCGCCACGATCAGGCTGAACGTCCAGACATACAGGATCAGGACCTGACCCACCCGGCCCAGATAGACCGCGCCCTCCCACTCGGTCCACGACCGCCAGTCGGGGATCAGGGTCCGGGCCCAGGCCATCAGCACGGCGAGATCGAACACCGACTGCAACAGTCCGGCGACCAGAACCGACACAGCGACCGCCGGCCAACGCAGCAGCACCGGCCAGCGGTCCGTCCACGCCAGCACCATCAGCAGCAGGGCCGAAAAGGCCAGGCCTGACGCCAGTTGCGGCAGACAGGCCAGGAACATCAGCCCCGGCGGCCCCTTGCCCTGAAGCGTCGCGGTGACGTCGACCAGGGCGTAGCCGAAAATCCACAGGGTCACGACCAGACGCCAGATCGGCCCGACGGCACGTCCCCACATCGCCTTCCCCCAGACTCCCCGCTTGATCCCGCCCTATCCCGCGCGGCTCAGCTTGATTGCGACAGTGACGGTCCCTGACACGCCCGCCAAGCCCGTTCGTCGCGCGGGCGGCGCTCTTGGTCGCAACCGCCTTTCCGGATCCGCTGGGCGTCGCATCGTTGCATCGAGGCTTCGTCCGGGGGACGTCGCCGAGGGGCGCCGGACGGAAGGGAACCGGATGACGTGGATCCTGCTGATCGCCGTGCCGGGCGTGCTGGCGCCCCTCCTGACCTTCTGGGCCGCCGCGCGCGCGGAGGCCCGCATCCGTGAGGCCCGCCATTGGCCGATCGCCCGCGCCCGCGTGGTTCAGTCCAGGATCAACCGCAACGCCAAGGGCGGGCGCTGGGCGACGGTCCGCTACGCCTATGAAGTGCGCGGCGCCCGCCATGAATCCTCACGGCTGTCGTTCGTTCAGACCAATCTGACCGGCGACCAGGCCGACGCCGTCCTCGCCCGCTATCCGTCCGGGGCGGAAGTCGAGGTTCGCTATGATCCCGATCATCCCGCCTACGCCGTCCTCGAACCTACCGGGGACGTGCGCGCGCTGAGGCTGTCCGGCGTCCTCATCGGCGCCTCCTTCCTGCTGGTCGCCGTCGTCCTGTTCGCCTCGAACCGCTGATCGTTGAGGAAGAAAGCCATGCCTCGCGTCCCCCTGACCGTTTCGGCCCTGATCGCCCTCTGTTCGGCGTTCCCCGTCGCAGCCCAGGACGTTCCGCCGCCGACGCCCCCGGCCGTTCCGTCGGTGGTCGCTCCGCCGCCCGCCGCGCCGACCCTCTCGCCCTATGACAGGGTCGAGGTCGAAGACCCCGTCGACAAGGGCCACTGGGACCCTTGCACCGTTCTGGAGGTGTTCCAGGGCGCCTATGCCGTCAGCTGCAACTACGAGCGGTCGATCCGGCGCGACATCCACGTCCGCCCGATCGGCGGCCAGCCTCCGGCCCAGTCCGCCGCCCGTCCCGCGACCGGCGAACCCTGGCCGCGCGGCGCGATCGTCCTGGCCTCCGTCATGGGGCTTCCCGACGACTGGCGGCTGTGCGTGATCCGCCGCAATGAGGTGGCGACGTCCAACAGCTATGTCACGAACTGCGGGGCGTCCGACTACAATGTGCTGCCGCGCTGGATCCGCGCCGATCCCGCCGCTCCGCCCGCGACCTGAAGCGCCTTTGCGCGCCGACGCGCCGCGCGAATATCGGCCCAGAACAGGTCGATCAGACCGAACGGCTCGATGCAGTACCGGCGGAACAGGCGTCGGGGATCGGCGACCAGGCGATACAGCCACTCCACCCCCAGCCGACCCATCCAGCGCGGCGCCGACTTCTGGGCGCCGGCCTCATAGTCGAAGGCGGCCCCGACGGAGAAGATCGCGGCGGGCGGCAGGGCGTCCAGGTTGTCGATGATCCATTCCTCCTGCCGCGGCATGCCCATGCCCACGAACAGGATCTGCGGCCGGAATTCAGCCACACGGGCGACCGTCGCGGCGTTGCCGTCGGCGCCGGGCGTCGCGTCGAAATAGCCGTCCGTGGCCGCGATCACCGCACGGGGATAGCGGGCGCTCAGCCGCTCGACGGCGATCCGGCACACCTCGGCCGTGCCTCCGACGTACATCACGCGCCAGCCGTTGCGGTTGGCCTGGCTCCAGAAGGCGTCACGCCAGTCCAGATAGGTGCAGCGGTGAAAGCCCCGGCTGTTCAGGCCGATCATCCGCGCGAAGGCCATCAGCGGCGTGGAGTCCAGCTCGATCAGATCGGCGCGGTCATAGAAGGCCTGCATCCGGGGCGACCGCCGCACCAGATAGAGGCTGTGCAGATTGTGATTGGCCACGACGGCCTTGCGGCCCTCGCCGATCCAGCGGTTCAGATGATGCAGAACCTCTTCGGGCCGGACCAGGTCGATGACCTGACCCAGCAGGCGCACGCGCTCGGTCGCCCGGCGTTCCCGTCGAAAGGCCGTACGGACCCGGCGCCGGCGATTGTCGCGGGCGTGCGCCGGACGCGGCGGGCTCTCTGTATGGGCGATGTCGGCCATGCCCCGACCCTAGCCCGACGCGCCTCAAGGTTGTGTGATCGGACGCGGTTAACGGGCGACGAACCGGGCGCCCTTTCCCCGACCGAAGGGAGCGGCCATACATTGAGCCCCTTCCGGAGCCCGACGTGAAGCCCATCGCCATTCTGGAGACCGGCCACCCGCCGCCGGAACTCCGTGACTCCTTCGACGACTATCCGGCCCGCTTCCGCGCCCTGCTGGGCGAGGGCGTGGCCACCGTCCGCTACGACGTCCAGTCCGGACGTCTGCCCAACGATCCCACGACCTACCAGGGCGCGATCGTCACCGGCTCGGCGGCCGGCGTCTATGACGACCTGCCCTGGATCCCGCAGTTGCTGGACTGGCTGCGGGCCGCGCGCGGCCGGACCCGGCTGGTCGGCATCTGTTTCGGCCATCAGGCGATGGCCCAGGCCTTCGGCGGACAGGTCGAGAAGTCCGATCGGGGATGGGGCGTCGGCCTGCACCGCTATGATGTCTCGACGCACGAACCGTGGATGTATCCGCGCGCCTCGGCCATCTCCATCGCCGTCTCGCACCAGGATCAGGTGATCGCCCGGCCGCCGGACGCCAGGGTCGTCGCCGCCTGCGACTTCACCCCTTTCGCCGCCCTCGCCTATGACGATCCGACCGGCGGGCCGAACGGCGCCGTCTCCTTCCAGTGCCATCCGGAGTTCCAGCCGGAATACGCCGCCGCCCTGGTCGAGGCCCGGCGCGGCCACCGCATCGATCATGACCTGGCGGATCGGGCCGTCGCCAGCCTCAGGGGCCCCAACGACCGCGCCGTCCTGACCGCCTGGATCCGCGCCTTCCTGATGCTGACCCCGCCGCCCGCCGAGGATCAGGGCAGCGGCATCTGAATTGCAGTGCATGACCCGAGAGGTCTCGACATGAAACACGCCGCTTCCATCGCCCGGCCTGGCTTCGCCGCCCTCGGCCTGGCCGCCCTTCTGGCCGGCTGCGCCATGACCGGCTCGACCGACCCGACGACCGATCGCCATGCGAACGCCCGCCCGGCCTCGGCCGAGGACTGCGCCGTCGTAGGCATCACGCTCGAGCTCTTCTCGCGGCCGATCGACGGGTCGCCGCTCAAGGTGTCGGATGTGGCCCTGGTCCAGTCGCCGCCGTTCCGCCCCCTGGCGGCGCATCAGACGGCGCGCGAGCCTCTGTCCCTCAGAAACTGCCGCGCCATCCAGGCCGAGTTCGTCCCGTCCGGCGCGACCGTGACCCTGAACCGCCCGGAGGTGCACGAACGCACCGTCCTGGTCCGCTATCGGGAAGGAACCCAGCCGGCCGTCTACGCCGAACTGGAGCGCACCCCGACCGGCTCGTGGCGCCATATCGGCGCCTATATCGCCCCGAACTGATCCGGCCTCACCGAACCGTCACGGCCACTTCACCTCCGGCGGCATGGAGCTGAGGATCGACTCGACGTTGCCGCCGGTCTTCAGGCCGAACGTCGTGCCCCGGTCGTAGAGCAGGTTGAACTCCACATACCGCCCGCGGCGGATCAGCTGTTCCTCGCGTTGCTGCGGCGTCCAGGCCTCGCCCATGCGCCGCGCCACGATGGCCGGATAGATCTCGGCGAAGGCCGTCCCCACATCCCGCGTGAAGGCGAAATCGGCGTCGTGGTCGCCCGTATCGTGGTGGTCATAGAAGATGCCGCCGGTGCCGCGCGGCTCCTTGCGGTGCGGCAGGTAGAAATATTCGTCGCACCAGGCCTTGAACCGGTCGTGGAAATCCGCGCCGTGCGGATCGCAGGCCGCCTTCATCGCCGCATGGAAATCCACTGTGTCCGGATGATCGTCGCGCCGATCCCGGTCCAGCACCGGCGTCAGGTCCGCCCCGCCGCCGAACCAGCTTTTCGTCGTGGCGATGAAGCGGGTGTTCATGTGCACCGCCGGCACATTGGGATTGCGCGGATGGCAGATCAGGCTGATCCCGGTGGCGAAGAACCGGGGATCTTCGGCCGCCCCCGGAACCTGTTTCGCATAGTCGGCCGGGAAGGTTCCGTGCACCGTCGAACAATGCACCCCGACCTTTTCGAACAGCCGCCCGTGCATCATCCCCATCACCCCGCCGCCGCCTTCCGGTCGCTCCCAGGGCGTGCGGATGAACCGGCCGGGCTCGCCGGGATACAGGTTGGACGGCGCCGCATCCTCCAGCGCCTCGAACGCGGCGTGGATGCGATCGCGCAGGGCCTCGAACCAGGCGCGCGTCTCGACCTTCTTCAGGGCCAGGGGGTCAAGGGTGATGTCGCTCATGCGCGCCTTCTAGACCCCCGCCGTCCGCCGGGCCATGATCCAGATCAATCCTTTTGCCGGAGCCTGCCATGCGGCTGACCGCCCTCCTCTTCTGCGCCGCCCTGCTGGCCGGTCCGGCCCTCGCCCAAACCCCGGCCCTCGCCCCGGCCGAACAGACCATGGCCCGCACGGTGGTCGCGGAACATGACCGCCACATCGCCCTGCTCGAGCGGCTGGTGAATCAGAACTCCGGCACCCTGAACCTGCCCGGCGTTCGGGCCGTGGCCGACATGCTGCGTCCCGAATTCGAAGCCTTGGGCTTCGATGTCCGCTGGATCGACATGGCCGAGACCGGCCGCGCCGGCCATCTGGTCGCCACCCACGCCGGGCCGGGCCGCAATGTGCTGCTGATCGGCCACCTCGACACGGTGTTCGAGGCCGACAGTCCGTTCCAGACCTTCGTCCGCGACGGCGACACGGCCGTCGGTCCGGGCGTCGGTGACGACAAGGGCGGCGTCGTGGTCATCCTGTCCGCCCTGCGCGCCATGCAGGCGGCGGGGACATTGAGAGATGCAAGCGTCACCGTCTTCCTCACCGGCGACGAGGAGCGCACCGGCGCGCCCCTGTCCGTCTCTCGCAAGGACCTGATCGACGCGGGCAAGGCCGCCGACTTCGCCCTGGAGTTCGAGGGTCTGGCGATCGAGAACGGCCGCGACTTCGGCACCGTGGCCCGGCGCAGCTCGACCAACTGGACCCTGCGGACCACCGGCCGCACCGGCCATTCCAGCGGCGTCTTCAACGACGCCCTCGGTTATGGCGCGATCTACGAACTGGCGCGCATTCTCGACGCCTTCCGTCGCGAATTGCCGGAGCCCAACCTCACCTACAACGTCGGCGTCCTGGCCGGCGGCACGCCCGCGACGCTGGACGCCGACGGCTTCCGGGTCGCCGCCTCCGGCAAGACCAACATCGTCGCCGAGACCGCCGTGGCCCGCGGCGACCTGCGCGCCCTGACCCCCGAGCAGGAGGCCCGCGCCCGCGACCGCATGCAGACCATCGTCGCCGAACACCTGCCGCGCACGGGCGCCGAACTGGTCTTCGGCGACACCGGCTATCCGCCCATGGCCCCGACCGAGGGCAATCGCGACCTGCTCAACCGGCTGAATGCGGTCAACCGTGACCTGGGCCTGCCCGAAATGGCCGAGTTCGATCCCGCCCGACGCGGCGCGGCCGACAGCGGCTTCGTCGCCGCCGACGTCCCGACTCTCGGCGGTCTGGGCATGGCTGGCTCCGGCGCCCACGCCGAGGGCGAATCGGTGGATCTGAACAGTCTGGTGCGCCAGGCCCAGCGTGCCGCCGTCCTCATCTCTCGCCTCAGCCTGCAACCCTGATCGCCGTCCGACCCGGAGACCGCCATGATCCGCACGACCCTGCTCGCCGCCGCCCTGCTGACGCTCGCCGCCCCGGCCCTCGCCCAGACGACGCCGACCGCCGACGAGGTCCGTGTCCGCCGCCTGCTGGACCGCACGCCCCTGATCGACGGCCACAACGACCTGCCCTGGGCCCTGCGCCAGAACTTCCGCAATGATCCCCACGCCCTGGATCTGACGACCAACCAGTCGGCCAACCGACTGCATACCGACATCCCGCGCCTGCGCGCCGGCGGCGTCGGGGCGCAGTTCTGGTCGGTCTATGTTCCGGCCTCCATGACCCCTCTGGAGGCCGCCCGCGCCACCTTCGAACAGATCGACACGGTCAAGCGTCTGGTCGCCGCCCACCCCGATGTCTTCGAACTGGCGACCACGGCCGACGACATCGCCCGCATCCATCGCGCCGGAAAGATCGCCAGCCTGATCGGCATGGAGGGCGGCTATTCCATCGCCGATTCCCTCGGCCTGCTGCGCGAGTTCCACGACGCCGGCGCCCGCTACATGACCCTGACCCACTCCACGACGACCACCTGGGCCGACAGCGCCACGGACGCGCCGAAGTGGGGCGGCCTGTCTCCCTTCGGCGAACAGGTGGTCAAGGAGATGAACCGGCTCGGCATGATGGTCGATCTCAGCCACGTGTCGGAGGAAACCATGCTGGACGCCCTCCGCGTTTCCGACGCCCCCGTCATCTTCTCCCACTCCTCGGCCCGCGCCGTCACCGACCACCCGCGCGACGTGCCCGACAGCGTCCTGCGCCTGATGGCGGAGGACGGCGGCGTCGTCATGGTCACCTTCGTTCCCGCCTTCGTCTCGGAAAAGGTGCGCCAGTGGGGCGCGAACCGCGCGGGCGAAGAGGCCCGGCTGAGGTCGCTCAACCCCGGCGCGCCCCAGGCGGTGACCGAGGGCCTGCGCGCCTGGGTCCAGGCCAATCCCCAGCCGACCGCCTCGATCGCCGACGTCGCCGACCACGTCGACCATGTCCGCCGCATCGCCGGGATCGATCACGTGGGCCTGGGCGGCGACTTCGACGGCGTCGGCTCCCTGCCCGTCGGCCTGGAAGGGGTGGACGCCTATCCCGCCCTGCTGGCCGAACTGGCCCGTCGCGGCTGGTCCGACGCCGACCTCCGCAAACTCGCCGGCGAGAACATGCTGCGCGTCATGCGCGCGGTCGAGGCCGTGGCGAAGGCCAAGGCCGCCGAACGTCCGAACCTGGCGACGATCGGCTGAACCAATCCTCCCCCACCGGGGGAGGGGGAGCGCGCAGCGGTGGAGGGGGCCGGCGACACACCCGCGTCTGGATCAGGCCCTCCGCACGGCGCAGGGCCGGGCCGCGCCACCTCTTCCAACGGACGGGGGGTTGAGCGCGAGCCGCATCCCCCGGTGTTGACTAACACCCCTATCCGCCCGACAAGACCGCCCTCTTGTCCGGCTCCGTCGTTCCACGGCGGGGCCTCTTGCTTTTGGAGGTCTGGTCCCGTGTCCGTAAACCATCTGATGGGCGTCTATAATCGTGCTCCGCTGGAAGTGGATCGCGGCCGAGGCGTGCGTCTTTGGGCCAAGGACGGCACGGAGTATCTGGACTGCGTCTCCGGCATCTCGACCAACGCCCTGGGCCACGCCCATCCGGTCCTCGTCGAGGCGGTGAAGACCCAGGCCGAGAAGCTGTGGCACGTCTCAAACATCTTCCGCATCCCGGACCAGGAGGCCCTGGCCGACCTGCTGTGCGAACACTCCTTCGCCGACCGGGTCTTCTTCGCCAACTCCGGCACGGAAGCCGTCGAATGCGCGCTGAAGACCGCCCGCCGCTATCACTGGGCCAACGGCGCGCCCGAGCGGATCGACATCTACGGCTTCGACGGCTCCTTCCACGGCCGCACCTACGGGGCGATCAACGCCGCCGCCAACCCCGCCTATGTCGAGGGCTTCGGCCCCCGGCTGGAAGGCTTCCATCAGCTGGTCTGGGGCGACCGCGAGGCGCTGGAGGCCGCCTTCCGCAACCCCACGACCTGCGCCATCGTACTGGAGCCGGTGCAGGGCGAGGGCGGCTGCCGCGTCACGCCCGAGGAAGACCTGCGCTGGATGCGCCAGATGGCTGACGAGACCGGCGTCCTGCTGATCTTTGACGAGGTCCAGTGCGGCATGGGCCGTTCGGGCAAGCTGTGGGCCCACGAATGGGCGGGCATCGCGCCCGACATCATGGCCATCGCCAAGGCCCTGGGCGGCGGCTTCCCCATCGGCGCCTGCCTGGCCACGGAAAAGGCGGCGTCCGGCATGGTCGCCGGCGTTCACGGCACCACCTTCGGCGGCAACCCCCTGGCGATGGCCGTCGGCCTCGCCGCCTTCGGCGAAATGGTAAAGCCCGAGCTGATCCAGAACGTCAACGAGGTCGCCGGCTATCTGAAGCAGCAGCTCGCCGGGCTTCAGGAACGCTTCCCGGACGTCATCGTCGACGTGCGCGGCAAGGGCCTGCTGATCGGCGTGAAACTGGTCCCGAACAACCGCGACTTCATGGCCCTGGCGCGGGACACGCAGCAACTGCTGATCGCCGGCGGCGGCGACAACTGCTGCCGCATCCTGCCCCCCCTCAACATGACCCTCGACGAGGCCCGCGAGGCGATCCAACGCTTCGAAGGCGCCTGCGAAACCGCCCGCGCGCAGATGGCGGCCTGATCGGGTTCATCACAACGGGCACAGCGGATGCACGACGGACACGACGGGAACACGCCTGTTTCGCCGGAAGTGAATCAGATCGGTCGTGCCGTCATGGACGCGGCTTTCGCGGTGCATCGCGAACTCGGACCGGGCTTGCTCGAGTCTGTATATGAGCACTGCCTTGCGGGCGACCTGTCGCGAGCCGGACTGACGGTAGAACGGCAGGTCGCTATCCCTGTCCAGTATCGTGACGAACGACTGGACGTCGGCTTTCGCCTGGACATTCTCGTAGAGCGTCGGGTGATCGTCGAGGTGAAATCGATCGACGCCCTGGCGTCGATCCACACAGCCCAGATTCTCACCTATCTGCGGTTCTCGCAGGTTCGACTGGGCTATCTGATCAATTTCAACGCCCCTAGACTCAAGGACGGCTTTCGCCGTCTGGTGCTATGACTGTCCTTTCGCCGCATTCCCGTCGTGCTCGCCGTGACGTCGTTGTGCTCTTTGTGATGAACTTCCTTTCGACCCGGCCAGATCACCCATGACCCGTCACTTCCTCGACATCCACCGCCTGGACGCCGCCGATCTGCGGGCCATCCTCGATGACGCCCACGTTCGCAAGACGGCCCGCAAGGGCTGGCCCCAGGGCCGTCCCGACGCCGACGCGCCGGGCCGGGACCGCGTCCTCGCCATGATCTTCGAGAAGAACTCGACCCGCACCCGCTTCAGCTTCGACGCGGCCATCCGCCAGCTGGGCGGCTCGTCGATCATCGCCAACTCCACCGACATGCAGCTGGGTCGCGGCGAACCGGTCGAGGACACGGCCCGGGTCCTGTCGCGCATGGTCGACGCCGTGATGATCCGCGCCAACAACCACGAGGACGTCGAACGCTTCGCCCGGGTCGCGACCGTGCCGGTGATCAACGGCCTGACCGACCGCTCCCACCCCTGCCAGATCCTGGCCGACCTGCTCACGATCGAGGAGCATCGCGGCCCGATCGCCGGCAAGACGGTGGCCTGGGTCGGCGACGGCAACAACGTCTGCCACAGCTTCATGCACGCGGCGGCCAAATTCGACTTCCACCTCTCAGTCGCCTGCCCGGCCGAATACCACCCCGACCTGCGCGATCTGGCCCTGGGCGGCAATTCGGTCAGCCTGACCTCGGATCCGCGTGATGCGGTGAAGGGCGCCGACGTCGTCGTCACCGACACCTGGGTCTCGATGGGCGACCAGGACTATGAGGCGCGCCTGGCCGCCTTCGAATCCTACGGCGTGGACGAGGCCCTGATGGATCAGGCCGATCCCGACGCCGTCTTCCTCCACTGCCTCCCCGCCCACCGGGGCGAGGAGGTCACCGACGCCGTCATCGACGGCCCGAAATCCCTGGTCTGGGACGAGGCCGAGAACCGCATCCACGCCCAGAAGGCGGTTCTGGCCTGGTGCTTCGGCGGCTGACGATCAATCTGCCTCATCGATGGGCGGCGAGGCGGACCAGACGCCCAGAGCCAGCACGCCATCATAGGCGCCGTCCTCGCTCGGCTTGAAAATGACGCCTCTGGCCTCGGGGTCGTATCTCTCGAGAACCGGCCCCGCACCGCATTCTGTGTCGCCGCAGGTCCAGGCCGATCCGCCTTGCTGGGCGATGGTCAGGGAGAAAGTCTCCCCCGCCGGAAGGTGGCCAGCTGCGGGAACACCCCCTGCCGGGAAGACATGGAAGGGGGTCTTCCGGGCGTGGAAGTTTCCCATCAGCGCCATAACACGCGCGTCTGGCCGCTGGTGCCGCGCCTGGGCCAGCGCAAACGCCATGTTCAACTCGTACCAGGACTGATCGAGAGTCTCGCCGCGTGGCAGACTCTGCGGCTGGAAGGCATGAATCGAAACATCGAAACCTTCCGTCTTCAACCGCCGCAGCCGCTCGATCAGATTCAGCATCGCCTGGCTGGAACGACCGTCCTGATACTTCCGGTTTAGCAGACTGGAGCCGGTCAGGACCGCCCTTGCGCTCATGGCGTCCGGCGCCGCCAAGAAGGCGTCAAGCGTCGGCTGGAGCGTGTCCTCCAACTCCAGCGCCACGATCACCGGCTCGTTCTGTACGGCCACGCAAGCCATCTCGCCGATCGCTGCCGGAGCCTCGGCCGTTCCATGGATTTCACCAACGACGATGACGCGCTCGGGGCGGGCCAACAGAATATCGAGGGCGGGAAACGGTGCGCACGCAGCCGTCAACGTTCCCGCCATGGCTAGACCGAACAACATTGCGCCCCTCCAATCATTCCCCGATGGTCGGAAGAAAGGAGAGGCGCAATGTCGGAATTGGGGCCAAAGACGGTTTGGGCCTGGCCTATTGCAGCTTCACGTCCGCCACGCCGCCGGCGTCCGGCAGGGTCTTGGTGACATTGGCCTTGGCGATCTCATAGGCGAACCGGAACACCCCGCCCTCGCTGACCCAGACCCGCCCCTCGTCGGCGGCGAAGCGCAGGATCGTCAGGTGCGGATCGTCCTTGCCCTCCGGGTACCAGGCGGCCAGCACCGGGTTCCAGTAGCGGTCGATCACCGCCCGGTCCGGGCCATGCGCCGACAGTTCGCCGTGGATGCAGGCCCAGACCTTCTGGTCCTTCGAGCCATAGTGGAACATGGCGCTCTGCCCGCCGCCGATCGCCGCGTCGCGGGCCAGATCGGTGTCGTCCCGGCTGAAGAACCAGATCGTGCTGGTCGCCTCGTCACGGAACGCGGTCATGGGCTGGGCGTGATAGCCCGGCTGGTCCAGGCCCAGCAGGCCGGTGTTGGACGACTTCAGCGCGTCCCAGAAATGATCTTCGGCTTCGGCGGCGGTGAGGGTCTTGTCGCCCATGGCGGCTCTCCTGTCTGAGGGTTTCAGAAGGAATGACCGGCGGGGCGGCCTTGTTCCGCCACACCCGCGCGCCTTCAGACGGGCGAGCGCATCGGCGCGCCCAGCAGGGCGGCCAGGTGGATGCCCAGCAGGAACACCATCATCGCCCCCAGCAGCATGATGAACCGCCAGGGCGTCATCCTCGGCCCCTTCGTCAGGTCCGGCGGCCGCGCGCCGCGCCATCCGGCGAAGGCCGTCACGGCCAGGGCCGTCGCAAGCAGGATCAGGGTCGTCGTCAGGGTCATGACCGCCTCCCTGCGCCGCGTCCCGGTCCGACGCAACCGCGCCGAGTCCTTGCCGCTTCGTTAATCTTCATCGGTCGTTAACCATATCCGGGCGATAGGCCCCATGTGGGGACGGTCATTTCCACAGGAAGCTGCCCGGCCCCTACATCTTGGGGTTAACCACAGATTTACACCCCGAATCTTGCCCGTTAGCGTGATCCGTCATGGGTCGGGGAGCGAATCAGTGAGCGCTGCGCCTTGGAGCGTCAAAGGGATCGACCCCAAGGCCCGGGAAGTCGCCAAGGACCTCGCGCGCCGCTCCGGCATGACGCTGGGCGAGTGGCTCAACACCATGATCATGGACGACGGCGACGAGGACGACGGCGTCGTGCCGCTCAGCCGCCGCGCCCACGCTTCGGACGCCTTTGAACGTCGGGGTCGGTCGCGCCGCATGGACGACCTGTACGGCGGGTCCGAGGACATCCTCCAGCGGGTGGCGGCCTCGGTCGACGCCCTTGCCGGACGCCTCGAGGCCGCCGAGCGCCGCTCGACCGTCGCCATCCAGGGCATCGACCAGGCCGTCGCCGGCCTCGTCCGCCGGCTGGATGGACAGGAGACGGTCGGCCGCACCTACGGCCGTCGCCTGGACGACATCTCCGAGGAACTGCGCGAGGGTCATCGTCGCCTGCGCGACTTCGAACGCGAGACCGGGCCCAAGACCGCCGAGACCTTCGGCAAGGTCGAGACGGGCCTCGGCGCGCTCGCCTCGCGTCTCTACGACATCGAGGAGCGCCAGCGCACCAGCTTCAATGAACTGCGCCAGCGGATGGAGACGGCCGAGAAGGCGGTCGGCCCCGGCCACGGCTCCGACGCCCTGGCCCGCACCGCCCATCGCCTGGACCAGGCCCAGGCCCAGACCACGGCGGCGCTCAAGGGTCTGGAACGATCCTTCGCCGATCTCGACCGCCGCTTGCGCGACGCCGAAGGCCGGGTCGAACCCCAGGGCCAGCGCGAGGCGGCCCGGTTCGAGAAGCTGGCCGAGGCCCTGTCCCGCCAGGTCGAGGCCAACCGCAGCGAGATGATCCGCAGGCTCGATACGGCCGAGCAGGAAAGCCGCCTTTCCCGCATCGAGGCCGCCGTCGCCGCCGCCCAGGAACAGGTGCGCGCCGCCGAGCAGCGCGGCGCCCAGGGCATCGAGTCCATGGGGCGCGAGGTGCTGCGCATCGCCCAGCACATGGATGGACGCATGCGCGGGCTGGACGCCCGGATCGACCGGTCTGAAACGGCCGTCAACGACAGGATCGCCACCGTCGGCCAGGCGCTCGCGGCCGAACTGAACCAGACGCTCGGCGACAAGCTGGATCGCGAGATGTCCCGCCACGCGCAGCAGGTCGAGCATCGCCTCACCCGCGCCGAGGACCAGCAGGCCCTGGCCATCGAGAAGCTGGGCGCCGAGATCACCCGCATCTCCGATCGGCTGGCGGACCGCATCGCCCAGTCCGAACGCAAATCCGCCCAGGCCCTGGACGACATCAGCCGTCGCCTCGGCGACAATTTCGAGCGGATCGAACGCGCCCAGGACCGCGCCTCCGGCGAACTCAGCGAGCGCCTGCGCCAGAGCGAGGAACGCACCGCCGCCCTGATCGAGCAGGCCCGGACGGCCCGCGAACGCCGCATTGAGGCGCCCGAGCCGTCGCCGGGCGCTGATCGTCGCGAACTCGACCTCGGAGCGATCGACGCCGCCGACTTCCGCCAGCCCGACTGGCGCGCCGCCGCCTTCCCTGAAGAAGCCTTCGACGACGCCGCGCCGAAGAGTGATGCGGCCTCCGGCCCCGCTCCCTTCCCTGCCGCCTTCCCGGCGCAGGAAGCACCCGCCGCGCCGGGCCGGGCGCTGGCGGCGGCCGATCCCGTCGATCGGCTGATCGCCGAAATGGCGGCGGACTGGCCCGGCGCCGAAGAGCGGCCATCGTCGCCCGGCTTCGGCGGCGCTGATGTGACCGACGCCCTCGCCGCGACTGGCCCCTCGGCGGCCCTCGATCACGCCGCTCCGACCTCGAGCGCGCCGTTCGCGACCCAGGCGCCGGCCTTCGGCGCTGTCGCCGTGGAGCCGGACCCGCTGGGTTACGAGCCGGAGCCGATCCCGGCCGCGTCCGACTTCATCGACGCCCAGGCCATGCGCGCCGGTCTGGCCGCCGGGGCCGCCAACGCCCGCGCCGGCGGCGCGCAATCGGCCATCGACGCGGCCCGCGCCGCCATGGCCGCGCCTCCGGTCGAAGAGCCGTCCCCTCGCGGCGCCTTCGGCCTCAAGCGCGGCGGCAAGTCCCGCCTGCAGGAACGTCTCGACAAACAGGCCCAGCGCGAGGGATCGACGGCGCGCAAGGCGCTGCTGGCCTCCGTCACCGCCACGGCCCTCGTCGGGGCTGTCTATGTGACGGGACGCCTGACGGGCATGGACGCCCTGACCATCCCCGGCCTGGATCGCATTCTCGGTCTGGACGCCGCCGCCACCTCGCCGGCCGAGGCTGATGTCCCGCTGGCCGCGGTGGCCCTGACGCCCGAAATCGCCTCGCCCGAGGCCCAGGCCCTGTACGACAAGGCGCTGGAGCAGATCGACGCCGGCGACAAGGCGGGCGTCGACACCCTGACCCAGGCGGCCAATCTCGGCATGGCGGCGGCCCAGTTGAAACTGGTGGACCTCTATCAGAGCGGCGTCGGCGGTGCGGCGCAGAACCTGACCGAAGCCCGCACCTGGGCCCGGCGCGCGGCCGAGGGCGGCGACCCGCGCGGCATGCACGCCTACGCCATGTTCCTGTTCGACGGCGTCGGCGGACAGCGCAATCCGGCCGAGGCCCTGGCCTGGCTCGAAAAGGCGGCGGACCGCGGCTGGGTCGACAGCCAGTTCAACGCCGGCAAGATCTACGAGATCGGAGGCGGCGGCGTCGCCGCCAATCCTACCGAAGCGTTGAAATGGTACCTCATCGCCGCCAAGGCCGGCGACCAGCAGGCGCGTGAATCGGCCGATCGCCTCACCCGCGCCGTTCCCTCAGCCGGCGTTCGCGCCGCCCGCGAGGCCGCCGCCGCCTTCGTCGTTTCCGGCGAATCCTGACGCCTGACGGGCGCAAGGGGTGGCCCCGCGTCGGGACCGCGTCTAAGACCTGACACGCCCCCAGGGGCATGTCGCATCCCAGCCGAAGGCCGGCCCTTTGGACATCTACCTGCCGATCGCCGAGGTTTCGGTGAACTGGCCGCTCCTGGTCTTGCTGGGTGCGGTGGTCGGCTTCGTGTCCGGTCTGTTCGGCATCGGCGGCGGCTTCCTGATGGCCCCGGTGCTGGTCTTCCTCGGCATCCCCCCCACCGTGGCCGTGGCCAGCCAGGCCAGCCACGTCGTGGCCTCCTCCACATCCGGGGTCATCCGCTACTCGGGCCAGGGCGCGGTCGACTTCCGCATGGGCGGCATCATGGCCCTCGGCGGCGCCCTGGGCGCCCTCGCCGGGGTCGAGGTGTTTCGCTACCTGCGCCTCCTCGGCCAGGCCGACCTGGTGGTGGCCCTTTCCTATCTGGTCTTCCTCGGCGCCATCGGCGGGCTGATGCTGTACGAAAGCGTCACCGAGATCCTGCGTCGCCAGCGGGGCGAGCCGGCGCCGCACCGGGACCGCCGCCGGCCGCTGTTCCTCTACGGCCTGCCGTTCCGCATGCGCTTCCCCAAGTCCGGGCTCTACATCAGCGCCATCCCGCCGCTGGCGCTTGGGGTCTTCGCCGGGGTCCTGTCGGCCATCATGGGCGTGGGCGGCGGCTTCATCCTTGTCCCCGCCATGCTCTATGTCCTTCGCATGCGGGCCGGCGTGGTCGTCGGCACCAGCCTGTTCCAGATCATCATCACCACCGCCATCACCACCGTGCTGCAGGCGGGCCGCAACCAGACGGTCGACATCGTCCTGTCCTCGCTTCTGCTGTTCGGCGGCGTCGTGGGGGCCCAGGCGGGGGCACGCTTCGCGGGCCGGTTCCGCGCCGAGGAACTGCGCGCCCTGCTCGGCGTCATCGTGCTGGCCGTGGGCATCCATATGGGGCTGGAGCTGTTCGTCCGTCCCTCGGAAATCTTCCTCCTGGCGCCGGGGGTGGCGGACTGATGTTCCAGGCCGAGCTCCCCCCGCCCCCCGCCGTCAGCGCCCCGGCTCCCGCCCCGGCCCAGTCGGTCTCGACCGTGACCGACCTGCGCGTCGTCGCCGCCCTGACCGACGCGCAGGTTCGGGTCGACTCCAGCTTCCGCGGCGCGTCGATCGTCCTGTACGGCGCGGTCTTCAACCCCACGCCCGATCCCGCCGATGTCGTGGTGGTGGTGCGCGGACCTGACGCCCCGGTCCGCCTGGTGAAGAAGACTCGGCACATGGGCGTCTGGCTCAACAGCCGCCCGGTCCTGTTCGAGGGCGCGCCCGGCTTCTACATGGCGGCCTCAACCCGGCCGCTGAACCAGATTTCCGACTTCGGCCAGTTGCGTCGCCTGGGGCTGGGCGTCGATCATCTGCGCATCGACGCCCCGGAGGAGGCGCGCAGCGTGACCCGCTATGGCGTCCGCGACGTCGTCGTCAGCCAGCTGGGCTCGGACTATCTAGATTGGCGCCGCGCGGTCATCCGCCTGAAGGAGGCCGCCGCCCTCTACGACACCGACCCCCAGGGCGTCCGCTTCGTCGATCAGGGCCTGTTCCGCGCCGAACTCAAGCTCCCGGCCGTCGCCCCGACCGGCCGCTACTACGCCGAGGTCTGGCTGTTCCAGCAGGGCGAGCCCCGCTCGGTCTCCAACCTGACCCTCACCGTCGACAAGGTCGGGGTGGAGCGCGACATCTACGAATTCGCCCACCGCCGGCCCTGGACCTACGGCCTGGTCTGCGTGCTCCTGGCGGCGGTCACCGGCTATGCCGCATCCTGGGTGTTCCGGCGAAGGTAACGGCCTGTAAAATCAGGGCTTGCCCCCAAGGCCGCAACCCTTTGTTCAGACTCCGCCGCTAGATCTGCGACATCCTGTCACAGGGTCGCGCGTCCGCGCGACCCCGACGTCCGAACGGACACGGCCTGGTGGCGGAGTGGATACGCAGCGGGTCCGCAAACCCGATCACCCTCCGTTCGACTCGGAGGCCAGGCCTCCAGGACGCTCGCCGTCGCCGTCACCCGGCTCGGGCCAGCCGCACCAGCTTGCCGTCGTCCTCGTCCGTGATGGCCCAGACGGCGCCGTCCGGTCCTACCGCGACGTCGCGCACGCGCTCGCCCAGGTCCGTCAGCAGCCGCTCCTCGCCCACGACCCGGTCATTCTCGATCACCAGGCGCGCGATATGCTTCTCCCTCAGGGCCGCGACCAGCAGATTGCCGTTCCAGCCGGGGAACATGGCGCCCGAATACAGGGTCATCCCGCCCGGCGCGATCACCGGATCCCAGTAATAGACCGGCTGTTCGGTGCCGTCCTTCTGCGTCGCCCCGGCCCCGATCGGCCCGCCGGCGTATTCGATGCCATAGGCGGCGTCGGGCCAGCCATAGTTCCGGCTGGCCTGGGTCAGGTTCAGTTCGTCGCCGCCCCGGGCCCCGTGTTCGACCGTCCAGACCTGCCCCTGGGGCGTGACCACCACCCCCTGCGGACTGCGGTGACCCAGGCTCCAGATCTCGGGCAGGGCGCCCGCGCGGCCGACGAAGGGATTGTCCTGCGGCGCCGATCCGTCGGCGTTGATGCGGATGATCTTGCCCATGTGCGACCCCAGGTCCTGCGCCTGCGGCCGCATCGGCCGGTCGGACCGTTCGCCCAGGGTCAGGAACAGCTTGCCGTCGGGCGCGAAGGTCAGGGCGCCGCCGAAATGCTTGTCCCCGTCATAGGTCGGCATGGCGCGGAAGATCACCTTCACCTGCTCCACCCGCGTCCCGTCATCCGCCAGACGCCCGCTGGCGATCGAGGTGGCGTTGCCGCCGTCGCGCGGCTCGGAATAGGCCCAGAAGATCATCCGGTCCGTGGCGAACGACGGGCTCAGCGCCACGTCCAGCAGACCGCCCTGCCCGCGCGCGGCCACGGCGGGCAGGCCCGCGATCGGCTCGCCCTTGGCCCCGTCGGCGCCGATGATCCGCAGGGTTCCGGCGCGTTCCGTCACCAGCCAGCGCCCGTCCGGCAGCAGGGCCAGGCCCCAGGGATGGTTCAGCCCGGACGCCACCACCGTATGGGCCAGCGCCGCCTCGGTGCGCACGGCGGGGGCCCGCGTCTGTCCGGCGAAGGCCGGCTGCTGGCTGGGGGCGTTGGCCGGGCGAGTCTCCAGGGGCGTCCCCGGCTCGCCGCCCGCCCCGCTCTGGCCGCTCGCCCCACACGCCGCCGCCAGCGACAGGCCGGCCGCGGCCCCGGCGATCAGGAGAGACTTGCGGGACAGGGTCTGGCGGAAAAGGCGCATCGGGGTCTCCGTGGGGCGCAGGCGATGGAACATGACGATTCCTCTTATGGGCCTCCGTTCCCGCCGCAAGCGGAAACGGCGGTCTTGAACCGCGTCGAGGTCCACTATATAGCGACCCCTCTTCCGCGTGCGGCGGCGTTTTGACGCCCCTACGGTTGGGTAGCTCAGATGGTTAGAGCGGTGGATTCATAACCCACAGGTCGGCGGTTCGATCCCGCCTCCAACCACCACGCGGAAGCCTCTCCAGACCTCGGCTCTCAGCCCCGCGCACAACGGCGTTGCAGCGCCACGCCCTTCAGGAAGCCTCGACGGACCAGTCCCGCCCGGATGGCCGCCTGAACTTCGCGGTCATGCGCCGCCGCGCCCGACAGGCGGCGCACCCAGCTTCTCAGCGGAATGAAGTCCGTGGCCGTGTCGCGCACCACGTCCAGGGCGACATTGGCGGCCTGTTCTCCCGTGCCCTGGGCGGCCTGCGGCTGATCGACGTCGGGGCCCAGAGCCTCGTCCAGATCGTCGATCTGGGCGATCACGGCGGCGCACCGACGCAGGCCGTCGGTGGCGTAGGGCGCGCGCCGGGCGGCGATCAGCACCTCCGGCACCTCTTGCCGCCGCAGGTTCAGATCATCCAGCGGCGCGGTCGCCGCCGTCGCGACGCCGTCGCGGAACGTCGCCCCACCCTGGTTCGCCTGCTCGCGGTTCAGTTCCACTCCCGACATGCCGGGGATGGAGGCGCAGGCGCCCAGCGTGCTCGCACCAACCGCCATCAGGGCGGCGAGGATCGCAGGGCGAAAGGATGTCATGGGCGGGCTCCGGCAAGCGTGACTGTAACCGCAACAGCGCACGGGTCGCCGTCCGGTTCCAGACCCGAGCCGAAGCCTTGGCCTCAGGCGGGCTCCGCCAGGGCCTGGGCGTCGCTCCGTTCCGCCGCCTCGGCCCGGGCCACGGTCGACGGCGTGATCCGCACGAACCGCGCCGACGCCTCCGCCCAGTTGGACAGCAGGCGACGGGCCAGGGGCGAACCCGTCGCCGCCGCATGGGCCTGGACCAGGGCGCGCAGCCGCTCGTCCGACGCTGGAGTGGTCGGCGTGATCTCGGCCATGTCGCCGTTCAGCGCCAGCTTCACCCGATCGACGTCATCCATGACGAACAGCTCGCCGCCCGACATGCCCGCCGCCAGGTTCCATCCGGTGGAGCCCAGCACCACCACCCGACCGCCGGTCATATATTCACAGCCGTGGGCGCCCAGCCCCTCGACGACCGCCTCGGCGCCGGAGTTGCGCACCCCGAACCGTTCGCCGCCCGATCCGGCCACGAACAGCCGCCCCGACGTCGCGCCGTACAGGGTGGTGTTGCCGACCATCGGCTGGCGCTCGCGCCACTCCACCGGACGCACCACGATCTCGGCGCCCGACAGGCCCTTGCCGACATAGTCGTTGGCCTCGCCGGTCAGCTCCAGCTTCAGGCCCCTGGCCGCGAAGGCGCCGAACGACTGGCCGGCCGATCCGGTCAGCTTCAGGGTCAGCACCCCCGCCGGACCGGCCGGTCCCCAGCGCCGCACGATGGCCGAAGACACGCCCGCGCCGATCGTGCGCATGACGTTGGAGATCGGATAGCTCAGCTCCGACGTCTGGCCCCGGTCGAGGAAGGCCCAGGCGTCGTTCAGCACCCGCTCGTCCAGGGTCGGCGGAATCTCGGCCCGCCCCTTTTCGGCCCAGGCCTTGCGCTCGCCCGGATCGACCTGAACCAGCAGCGGATTCAGGTCCAGGTCGTCCAGATGCGACCCCCCGCGCCGCACCTGACGCAGCAGATCGGTCCGGCCGACGATCTCGTCCAGGGTCCGCGCCCCCAGCTGGGCCAGGATCTCGCGCACCTCCTCGGCGATGAAGCTGAACAGGTTGACCACCTTGTCGGCCGTTCCGGTGAACTTCTCGCGCAGACGCGGGTCCTGCGAACAGACGCCGACCGGACAGGTGTTCGAATGGCACTGGCGCACCATCAGACAGCCCATGGCGATCAGGCTGGCGGTGCCGATATTGAACTCCTCGGCGCCCAGGATCGCGGCGATGACGATGTCGCGCCCGGTGCGCATCCCGCCGTCGGCCCGCACCACGACGTGGCTGCGCAGATTGTTCAGGCTCAGCACCTGATGGGTCTCGGCCAGACCGATCTCCCAGGGCAGGCCCGCGTGCTTGATGGACGACTGGGGCGAGGCGCCGGTGCCGCCATTGTGGCCCGCGATCAGGATGGCGTCGGCCTTCGCCTTGGCCACGCCCGAGGCGATCGCCCCGATGCCCGACGCCGAGACCAGCTTCACCGTCACCCGCGCCTGCGGGTTGATCGACTTCAGGTCGTAGATCAGCTGCGCCAGATCCTCGATCGAATAGATGTCGTGGTGCGG
Source organism: Brevundimonas sp. VNH65 (assembly GCF_049445955.1). Lineage (NCBI taxonomy): Bacteria > Pseudomonadati > Pseudomonadota > Alphaproteobacteria > Caulobacterales > Caulobacteraceae > Brevundimonas > Brevundimonas sp. VNH65. The sequence goes on from NZ_JBMSDX010000002.1 coordinate 76,647, forward strand.
CGGCGGGCTGATCAGGGTCGTGCCCGGCACGGCGTGCCGCATCCGCCCGATGAACTCGGTCACCTTGAAGCCGGGCAGCTGGCCGCCCTCGCCGGGCTTGGCGCCCTGGGCCACCTTGATCTCGATCTCGCGGCACTGGTTCAGATATTCGGCCGTGACGCCGAACCGGCCCGAGGCGATCTGCTTGACCGCCGAGTTCATGTTGTCGCCGTCCGGCCGCGTGGCGTAACGCTCCGGATCCTCGCCGCCCTCGCCCGACACCGAGCGGGCGCCGATCCGGTTCATGGCGACGTTCAGCACGCCGTGGGCTTCGGGGCTCAGCGCGCCCAGCGACATGCCGGGCGTCAGGAACCGCTTGCGGATGTCCGAAACGCTCTCGACCTCATAGACCGGAACCGGGGTCAGCCCCTCGCGCCAGTCCAGCAGGTCGCGCGGCGCATTGTCCGGCTGGGCCCGCACCGCCTCGGAATACTGCTTGAAGCGGCGATAGTCCCCCCGATTGCAGGCGTCCTGCAGCAGGTGGATCGTGCGCGCGTCATGGGCGTGGCTCTCGCCGCCCGTCCGTATGCGGAAGAATCCGCCGATCGACGGAACCGGCGTCGCCTCGGTCCAGGCCGCCGCGTGCCGCTTCAGCGACGCCTGCTCCAGCCCGGCCATGCCGATGCCCGAGATGCGCGACGGGGCGCCGGGGAAGAACTCGGCCGTCAGGGCCCGGCTCAGGCCCAGCACCTCGAATTCGCATCCGCCGCGATAGGCGGAGATCACGCTGATGCCCTTGCGCGCCAGGGTCTTCAGCAGGCCCGTCTCGATCCCGGCCTTGTAGTTCAGGCAGGCCTCGCGCAGCGACAGGCCCGGATAGACGCCCCGGTCCATGCGTTCCTGGAACATCTCCTGCGCCAGCCAGGGATTGACCGCCGTGGCCCCGACCCCGACCAGCACCGCGAAACCGTGCGGGTCCAGCACTTCGGACGACCGCACCACGATCGAGACGAAGGACCTCAGTCCCTTGTCGGTCAGCCGCCCATGCACCGCCGCCGTGGCCAGGATCATCGGCGTCGACAGCCGGTCCTCCGACGCCCGCTCGTCAGTCAGGACGATCAGGCTGGATCCGCCGCGCGCCGCCGCCTCCGCTTCGTCGCGGATGCGGTCGATGGCCGCCCTCAGGCTCGCGCCCGAGATCGCGCCCGGCTCCGGCAAGGCATAGGAACAGTCGACGACCGTCGTCGAACCCGCCCCGACCACATCCAGCATCCGCTCGTACATGCCCGTGGTCAGCACCGGGCTGTCCAGCACGAAGACATTGGTCTGGGCCTCTTCTTCGGCCAGGATGTTGCCCAGGTTCTTGAACCGGGTCTTCAGGCTCATCGCCCCGGCTTCGCGCAGCGGGTCGATCGGCGGGTTGGTGACCTGCGAGAAGTTCTGGCGGAAATAGTGGGCCAACGGACGCGGCAGGGCCGACAGCACCGCCGGCGGTGTGTCATCGCCCATCGAGCCGATGGCCTCCTTGCCGTCCAGGATCAGCGGATCCAGCAGCATCTCCAGATCTTCTCGGCTGTATCCGGCGGCGATCTGGCGGCGGGTCAGGGCCTCGCCGGTGGCCGCGCGCGGTTCCGGTCCGGGGCCGATCACCGGCTCCAGATCGACCATGTTGTCCAGCCACTCGCGGTACGGATGGGCCTCGGCCAGGGCGTCGATCGCCTGGGTTTCGTCCAGCACCGTCCCGGCCTTCAGATCGATGACGATCATCCGCCCCGGCCCGATGGGCAGGCGACGGTCGATCCGCGCCTCCGGCACGCCCGCCAGGCCCGCCTCCGATCCCGCCAGCAGCAGGCCGTCATGCGTCGTCATCGCCCGCAGCGGCCTCAGTCCGTTGCGATCCTTGCCGCAGACGATGTAGCGGCCGTCGGTGGCGCAGATGGCGGCCGGCCCGTCCCACGGCTCCATCACCGCATTGCAATAGGCGTAGAGCGCCTGATGCTCGACCTTCATGAGGCCCGCATCCTTCGACCAGGCCTCGGGGATCAGCAGGGCCTTGGCCATCGGCGCCGGACGCCCGGCGCGCACCAGCACCTCGAACACATTGTCCAGCGCCGCCGAATCCGACCCCCCCGCCTGGACCACCGGCTTCACATCGTCGCCATGCTCGCCGAAAGCCTGGGCGGCCATGCGGATCTCATGGCTCTTCATCCAGTTGAGATTGCCCTTCAGCGTGTTGATCTCGCCGTTGTGGGCCAGCATCCGGAACGGCTGGGCCAGCCGCCACTCGGGGAAGGTGTTGGTCGAATACCGCTGGTGGAAGATGGCGTAGGCGGCCTCGAACGTCGGGTCCAGCAGATCAGGATACAGCCGGTCCAGCAGTTCGGCCCGCACCATCCCCTTGTAGATCAGCGACCGCGCCGACAGGGAGCAGATATAGAAGCCCGGCACGGCCTCGGCCTGGACCGCGCGCTCGATCCGGCGGCGCACCAGATACAGTTCCCGCTCCAGCGCCTCGCCGTCGTCCTCGCCCGCCAGATGGGCCGGAACCGCCAGCATGATCTGTTCGATCTCCGGGCGCGTGGCCCCCGCCTTCTCGCCGACCACCGACAGGTCAATGGGCGTCTGGCGCCAGCCGTAGATATAGAAGCCGGCGCGCAGCACCTCGGTCTCGACGATGGCGCGGGCGCGGTCCTGGGCGCCCAGGTCGGTGCGCGGCAGGAAGATCTGGCCGATGGCGATCGGTCCGGGACGCAGGGCCTGGCCGATCACCCGCACCTGCTCGGCGAAGAAGCCCTGCGGCGCCTCGACCATCAGGCCGGCGCCGTCCCCTGACAGGCCGTCGGGATCGACCGCGCCGCGGTGGGCGACGTTCTTCAGCGACTTGACCGCCAACTCCACCACGTCGCGGCGCGCCTTGCCGTCGATGGCGCACACCATGCCGACGCCGCAGGCGTCCTTCTCCGACGACGGCTCATAGGCGCCGGCCTCGATCAGTCGCTGCCGATCCGTGTTGTATTGTTCCAGCCAGGTCATGCGGCCTGTTCCTCGGTACGCGTACGCAGATAGCGGTCGATTTCGGCGGCGGCGTCCTGACCGTCGCGGACGGCCCAGACCACCAGAGACGCGCCGCGCACGGCGTCCCCGGCGGCGAACACCCCAGGCAGGCTGGTGGCGAAGCCGGTGGTGTTGATCGACTGCGAGGTGACGATCGTCCCCCATTCCGTCAGGCCCAGATCGGGATGATGCTCGCCGAACGCCTCGGGCTCGAACCCCAGGGCTTCGATGACCAGATCGGCCGACAGGTCGAAATCGCCGCCGGGCACGGGGATGATCTCGCGGCGCTTGCCGAACTCCGGCTCGGTCAGGGCCATCCGCGCGGCGCGAACGGCCGAGACGGCGCCGTCCCGCGACATCAGCGCCTTGGGCGCGCCCAGCCATTCGAAGACCACGCCTTCTTCCTCGGCGTTCTGAACCTCGCGGGCCGAGCCGGGCATATTGGCCTTGTCGCGACGATACAGGCAGACGACCGACTCGGCGCCCTGGCGAACGGCGGTGCGAACGCAGTCCATGGCGGTGTCGCCGCCGCCCACGACCACAACCCGACGGCCCTTCGCATGGGTCCAGCCCTCGCCCTCGGCGTCGCCTAGATCGCGCCGGTTCTGCTGGATCAGATAGTCGAGCGCCGGAAGCGTATCCCCCGGCCCCGCCCCCGGAACCGACAGGGCCCGTGCATTATAGACGCCCATCGCCAGCAGCACGGCGTCATGCCGTTCGCGCAATTCCTCCAGCGACACGTCCTTGCCGACCTCGCAGCCGGTCACGAACGTCACCCCGCCCTCGGCCAGACGGTCCAGGCGCCGCTGAACGATCCGCTTTTCCAGCTTGAAGCCGGGAATGCCGTACATCAGCAGTCCGCCGGCCCGGTCGTGCCGGTCATAGACGGTGACCTGATAGCCGGCCGAGCGCAGCCGGTCCGCCGCCGCCATCCCGGCCGGACCCGCGCCGACGATCCCCACCGACTGGCCGCGCTCATACAGGGGCCGGATCGGCTCGACCCAGCCGTTGTCGAAGGCGGTGTCGGCGATGAAGGCCTCGACCGAGCCGATGGTCACCGCCTCCCAACCCGAGACGTTCAGGGTGCAGGCCCCCTCGCACAGTCGGTCCTGCGGACAGATCCGGCCGCAGATCTCCGGCAGGGTCGAGGTCTCCGACGACGCGCGCCACGCCTCGCGCATCTCGTCCTGCGAGGCCAGATTCAGCCAGTCCGGGATATTGTTCTGCAGCGGACAGGCGTCCTGGCAGAAGGGCACGCCGCACGAGGTGCAACGACCGGCCTGGACCTCGACATTGGCCGTTGTCGGCTTGACGATGATCTCGCCGAAATCCTGCACGCGTTTCTCCGCAGCCGCCTTGGGCAGGCGGCGCGGTTCTACGACGAAGCCCTTGGCGGGCGAGGATCCGGTCTTTTGCATGTGCGGCATAAAGCGCAAATCGACCCATTTGCGCAAATGGATTCCGATAAATCGATGTTTCAACGTCACAGACGCAATTCAATTGCGCCTGAGTGTTGCAATGCGACCGTTTCATTCCATCGCGCCGCATCCGAGCTGCGAGTCGCTCTCGCATCTGCGGCGCAACCATGACGAAAAGTTAAGGCGCTGCGCCTTTGCGGCGGCGTCGGCCAGCCTTTACCGAGGGGTCGCGGTCACAGGATCGCCACACTCACCCGAGGTTTCCATGCGTTCGTCCGTCCGTCGACTTGCCTTGATGGGAGGCGTCGCCGCCTCCGTCCTCCTCTCCGCCCCCGCCCTGGCCCAGGACGCCGCGAGCGCCCTCGTCGCCGCGCCCGCCGTGACGGCCCAGGCCCGCGGCGAACGCCTGGCGCCCCTGCCGGCGCTCGACATTCCCTATACGAAGTTCGTTCTGGACAACGGCCTGACGCTGATCGTCCACGAGGACCACAAGACGCCGGTCGTGGCGGTCAACATCTGGTACCACGTCGGCTCCAAGAACGAGCCGACCGGCCGGTCCGGCTTCGCCCACCTGTTCGAGCACCTGATGTTCAACGGGTCGGAGAACTACAACAACGACTTCTTCAAGGGCACGGAGCTGCTGGGCGCCACCGACCAGAACGGCACCACCAACACCGACCGCACCAACTATTTCCAGAACGTCCCGACCTCGGCGCTCGACGCCATGCTGTGGCTCGAGAGCGACCGGATGGGCCACCTGCTCGGCGCCATTGACCAGGCGCGCCTCGATGAGCAGCGCGGCGTGGTCCAGAACGAGAAGCGCCAGGGCGAGAACCAGCCCTACGGCCGCGTCTGGGACGCCATCACCGCCGCCACCTATCCGTCCGACCACCCCTACGGCCACACCGTCATCGGTTCGATGGACGACCTGAACGCCGCCGACCTGGCCACGGTGCAGCAGTGGTTCAAGGACTACTACGGCGCCGCCAACGCCGTGATCGTCCTGGCCGGCGACATCACGCCGGAAGAGGCCAAGGCCAAGGTCGAGAAATACTTCGGCGACATCCCCTCGGGTCCCCCGGTCACCCACGCCGAGTCGATGATCGCCAAGATGACCGGCTACAAGACCGAGACCATGTACGACCGCGTCGGCCAGCCGCGCATGTACAAGGTCTGGAACACGCCCGAGACCGGCGCCGCCGACAGCGACTATCTGGGCCTGCTGGCCCAGGTCCTGACCTCGGGCCGCAACTCGCGCCTCTACAAGCGCCTGGTGTTCGACGAGCAGATCGCCACCCAGACCGCCGCCTTCAACGCCGAGGCCGAGATCGGCAGCCAGTTCCTGATCATGGTCACCGCCAAACCGGGTCAGGACATGGCCCGGATCGAGGCCATCGTCGATGAGGAACTGGCCAGACTGCTCCGCGACGGTCCGACGGCCGAGGAACTGGAGCGCGCCCGCACGAACGTCGGCGCCGGCATGGTGCGCGGCCTGGAGCGGATCGGCGGCTTCGGCGGCAAGTCCGACCTGCTGGCCGAGAGCCAAGTCTATCACGGTGATCCGGGCGCCTGGAAAGTCAGCTATGACCGGCTCCAGGCCGCGACGGCCGCCAATCTGACCGCCGCCGGCCGCGCCTGGCTGACGGACGGCAGCTATCGCCTGAACGTCCTGCCCTTCCCGGAATATTCGGCGGCTCCGACCGGGGTCGATCGCTCGGCGGGCGTGCCCGCCACCGGCGAGGTGCCGGCGGCGGTCTTCCCTGACGTCCAGCACGCGACACTGTCGAACGGGCTGAAGGTCGTGCTGGCCTCGCGCTCGGGCGTGCCCACGGTCAGCATGAACCTGATCGTCGGCGCCGGCTCGGCGGTCGACAGCGACGCCAAGCTGGGCCTGGCCAATCTGGCCCCCTCGGTCATGACCAACGGCACGGATGAACTCGACGCGCTCGAGATTTCCGATCGTCTGCAACTGCTGGGCGCGACCCTCGGCGCCGGCTCGGCGACCGACTACACCTCGGTCAGCATGACGGCCCTGTCGTCGCGCCTGGCTCCGTCGCTCGACCTCTACGCCGACGTGATCCAGAACCCGGCCTTCCGCGCCGAGGACTTCAACCGCGCCCGCGCCCAGCAGGTCGCCGGCATCCAGCAGACGAACCGCAGCCCCGGCGCCGTCGCCAACCGCGTCCTGGCCGCCTCGACCTTCGGGCCGGGCAACCCCTACGGCCGCCCCGGTTCGGGCACCGAGGAAACGGTCGCCGGTCTGACCCCGGCCGACGCCGAGGCCTTCCACGCCGCCTGGTTCCGCCCCGACAACGCCACCCTGGTCGTCGTCGGCGACGTCCAGCTGGCCGATCTGACCGCGCAGCTCGAACGCGCCCTGCGCGGCTGGAAGGCTCCCGCCTCCCCGCTGCCGGCGCGTCCTGAACGGCCGACCCCGTCCGCCGGCGCGCCGAGCCGCGTCCTGGTCGTCAACCGTCCGGGACCGCAGACGGTGATCATGGCCGGCCGCCTGACCGCGCCGTTCGACGCCGCGACCGAAGCCGAGCAGGACGTGTTCAACACGGCCCTGGGCGGCGCCTTCACCAGCCGCATCAACATGAACCTGCGTGAGGACAAGCACTGGTCCTACGGCGCCGGTTCGGGCGTGCGCGCCGCCAACGGCCCCCGCCTGTTCGCGGCCTCGGCGGCGGTCCAGTCGGACAAGGCCATCGAAAGCGTCGGCGAGATCCGCAAGGAGTTGTCCGAGGTCACCGGCTCGCGTCCGCTGACCGAGACCGAACTCAATGCGGTCAAGGCCAACATCATTCAGGGCATGGCCGGCGGCTGGGAAACCAACGGCGCGGTCATGGGCGAACTGACCTCGATGGTCGTCTATGGCCGGCCCGAGAACTACTATGACACCTACGCCCAGATGGTCAGGGCCACGACGACCCGCGACGCCGCCGAGGCGGCCCGCACCGTCGTCGGCTCCGGTCCCACGACCTGGGTCGTGGTCGGCGACGCCGCCGCCGTCACCGAGCGCCTCAAGGGGCTTAACCTCGGCGAGGTCACGGTGGTCGACACCTGGGGCAAGCCGGTCCAGTAGGACCGCGCCCGTCCTCGAACGGAAAAGGCCCGGGATCGCTCCCGGGCCTTTTTTTCATTGTGATCAAGCCGGCTCAGCCGACCTGACGCCAGCCCCCGCCCAGGGCCTTGAACACGGTGATCTGGTAGCTGGTCACCAGGGCGTCCGACGCCGCCAGGGCCGCATCGGCGGTCGCCAGGGTGCGTTCGGCGTCCAGCACGGCCAGGAAGCTGTCGGCCCCGGCCTGGAAGCGCTGGCGCGACAGACGCGCCGCCGTCGCCGCCTGGTCCCGCGCCTCGGTCAGGGCGGTGCGGCGGTCGAGCTCGTTCGCATAGGCCGACAGCGCCGTCTCGGTTTCCTGCAAGGCCGTCAGCACGGTCTGGTCGAAGGTCGCCAGCGCCGCCTCGGACAGGGCCCCGGTCTGGGCGATCCTGGCCCGCGCCACGGCGATGTTCGGGAACGACCAGGAAATCAGGGGACCGAAGCTGAACCGGATGTTTCCGTCCTCGCCCAGGTCGCCGCCCTCCAGCGCCGTCGACCCGATAGAGCCGCCCAGGCTGATGGTCGGAAACAGCGAGGCCGTGGCCACATTGACCCGCGCCGCCGCCGCCGCCAGGTCGCGCTCGGCCCGGCGCACGTCCGGACGACGCGCCAGCAGGCCGGCCCCGTCGCCGACGGGGATAGGCTGGCTCAGCTGCGGCGGCCGCACGCAACGACGCGCGTCTTCAGAAGCTTCCGCCGGTGTTCGTCCGGTCAGGATGGCCAGGCGAAACAGGGCTGCGTCGCGCTGGGCCGTCAGTCCGGGCAGATTGGCCCGCGTCGAGGCCAGGGCCGACCGGGCCCGCGCCACGTCCAGCCCGGTGCCGGCGCCGTTGTCCAGCAGCGTCTGGGTCAGACGCGCCGTGTCGGCCTGCAGTTCTATGGTGCGCTCCGCCACGGCGATCTGGGCGTTGGCCGAACAGGCGTCGGCATAGGCCCGCGCCGTCTCGGCCGCGACGGTGATCCGCACCAGATCGCGCGCGGCGGCGGCGGCGTCCGCATCGGCGCGTGCGGCGCGGATGGCCGACCCGACCCGACCGAACAGGTCGATCTCGTAACCGACGTCCAGGCCGACGTCATAGGTGTCGATCTCGTCCTGGGTCGCGCCGTTCGAGCCCGGCACGGTCGCGGCCGAGGCGCGGCTGCGCTGGGCCGTTCCCGACAGGTTCGTGGTCGGCAGACGCCCCGCCCGGCTTTCGGACAGGGAGGCCCGGACGGCGCGCAGATTGGCCTCGGCCGCCTCCAGCTCGTTATTCTCGGCGAACGCCTGGGCGATCAGGCCGTCCAGCACGGCGTCGTCATACAGCCGCCACCAGTCCTCGCGCGCCTCGGCGGTCGAAACCGCCGGGGATGCGGAGCCGATGAGGGCGCCCGAAGCCTGGGGGGGAAGGGCGGCTTCAGGCGCCCTCGGTCCAACCGCACAGGCCGTCAGCAGAGCGGCGGCCGAGACGGCGGTCAGAACGGGGAGAAGTCGGGATCGGGTTTCGATGTTTGCGGACATCAGGCATCTCCCGCGCGGGTCGCCGGCGCCAGGCCGTCGTCGTCGCGCGTCGAATAGGTGGTGGGCGTCGGGCTGGGCTTCCTGGGCTCGTGCGGGATGCGCGCGGCCAGGCCGCGGCACAGCACATAGAAGACCGGCGTGAAGATCAGGCCGAAGAAGGTCACCCCGATCATGCCCGACACCACGGAGGTGCCCAGGGACTGACGCATCTCCGCCCCTGGTCCCGTCGCCAGCATCAGGGGCAGCACCCCGAAGATGAAGGCGAAGGAGGTCATCAGGATCGGACGCAGACGGGTGCGCGCGGCCTGGACGGCGGCGTCCCAGCGGTTCAGCCCCTCGTTCTCCTCGCCCTGTTTGGCGAACTCGACGATCAGGATGGCGTTCTTGGCCGCCAGGGCGATCAGAACCACCAGTCCGACTTGGACCAGGATGTTGTTGTCCAGTCCGCGCAGATTGACCCCGATCAGGGCCGCCAGCACGCACATCGGCACGATCAGGATGACCGCCAGCGGCAGGGTGAAGGCCTCGTACTGGGCCGCCAGCACCAGGAAGACCAGCAGCACGGCCATGGCGAAGATCAGCGAGGCGCCGCCCGAGGCCTGCTTCTCCTGCAGGGCCAGGCCGGTCCATTCATAGGAGAAGCCCTCAGGCAGGACCTGGCTCGCCATCTGCTCCATGGTCGCCAGCGCCTGGCCGGACGACACGCCGGGCGCGGGCGAACCCTGCAACTCGGCCGCCGGGAACAGGTTGTAGCGGACGATCCGCGCCGGACCGGAATCCTCGCGCAGATTGGCCACCGAGCCGATCGGCACCATGGCGCCGGTGTTGGACGGCACCTTCAGATTGGCGATGTCCGCCAGGTCGTCGCGATAGGCGGGCTCGGCCTGGGCCGTCACGCGGAAGGTCCGGCCCAGCAGGTTGAAGTCGTTGATGTAGGACGACCCCAGATAGATGCCGAGGGTGTCGAACACCGCCGACGGCTGGACCCCCATCATCAGCGCCTTGTCGCGATCGACGTCGGCCGAGATGCGCGGCGAGCCGGTGTTGTAGATCGAAAACACCTGCTGCACCTGATCGGGCGCCTGGGCGGCCGCGCCCATCATGCCGAAGGTGGCCCCTTCCAGCGCGCGATAGCCGGCGCCGGAACGGTCCTGAATCATCATGTTGAAGCCGTTGCCGTTGCCCAGACCCTGGACCGCCGGCGGGGCGATGACGAAGATCGACGCCTCCTCGATGCCGCCCGTGGCCTGGGTGATGGCCCCGGCCAGCGCCGTCGCCGCCTGTTCCTTGGTGCGCTTGTCGAACGCGTCCAGACGCACGAACAGGGTCGCGGCGTTGGAGCCGAACGAGAAGCTGGAGCCGTCCAGGCCCGCGAAGGCCACAGTGCCGTCCACCCCCTCGGTGCCCTCGATGATGGTGCGGGCGCGCTGCATCACCGCGTCGGTGCGCTCCAGCGAGGCGCCGGCCGGAAGCTGGACCACGCCGATCAGGAAGCCCTGATCCTGCTCGGGGATGAAGCCCTGCGGCGTGGCCACCAGACGCCAGCCGGTGATGGCCAGCAGACCGGCGTAGACCACCAGCACAACCACCGTCAGCCGCACCAGCTTGGCGGTCAGCTTGCCGTAGCGGTCCGACAGCCAGTCGAAGCCCTCGTTGAACTTCCGGCCCGCCCAGCCGACGTAGTGGAAGGCGCGACGCACGTACCAGACGATCGTCCCCCACAGGCCCGGCTTGCGCGCCATGACGGCGTTGGCGTCGTGTTCCTTGTGCGGCTTCAGCAGCAGGGCGGCCATGGCCGGCGACAGGGTCAGGGACACGAACAGCGAGATCACCGTCGCCGCCGCGATGGTCACGGCGAACTGGCGATAGAAGATGCCCGGAATGCCCGGCACGAACATGGTCGGGATGAACACCGAGACCAGCACCAGACCGATGGCGACCAGGGCCCCCGACACCTCCTGCATGGACTTGTAGGCGGCGTCGCGGGGGGTCAGCCCCTCCCGCACATATCGCTCGACGTTCTCGACCACGACGATGGCGTCGTCGACCACGATCCCGACCGCCAGCACCAGGGCGAACAGCGACAGGGAGTTGATCGAATAGCCCAGCGCCAGCAGCACGGCGAAGGTGCCGACTAGGGCGATCGGGATGGCGATGATCGGAATGATCGCCGCGCGCCAGGTCTGGAGGAAGACCATGACCACCAGCATGACCAGGATGACCGCCTCGAACAGGGTGTGCTCGACCGCCGTCACCGAGGCCTCGACGAACTCGGTCGGATTGTAGGGGATGGAGATGGCCATGCCCTGCGGCAGTTCCGCCCTGACCGCCTCGACTTCATTGAGGACGCGCGTGGCGGTCGCCAGGGCGTTGGCCCCCGGCTGCTGGACGATGGCGACCCCGACGCCGCGCTGGCCGTCGAAATAGCCGCGTATGCCGTAGTCCTGGGCGCCCAGCTCGACGCGGGCGATGTCGCCGACGCGCGTCACCCGGCCCTCGGCGTCGGTCTTGATGACTACCTGGGCGAACTGTTCCGGATCGGTCAGACGGCCCTGCACCTGAACCGGCTGGGCGAAGGCGGCGCTGTTGGTGGCGAACGGCGGCTGGCCGATCGAACCGGCCGCGGCCTGGATGTTCTGGGCCTGCAGCGCCGAGACGATCTGGCTGGCCGAAAGGCCGCGCTCGGCCGCCTTGGCCGGGTCGATCCAGATGCGCATGGCGTAGTTGCCGCCGCCGAAGACGCTGACCTGCCCCACGCCCTTGATCCGCAGCAGGCGATCCCGCAGGGTCGAGTTGGCGTAGTTGCCGACATAGTCGTTGTCCAGTTGCTCGCCGGGCGACGTCAGGCCCAGGATCATCAGGAAGCCGGTCTCGGCCTTGTTGACCACGACCCCAACCTGACGCACGGCGGCGGGCAGGCGCGGTTCGGCCAGGGCGACGCGGTTCTGGACCAGCACCTGGGCCGCATCCAGGTCGGTGCCCGGCTGGAAGGTGACGGTGATGGACACCGCCCCGTCCGCCGTCGAGGACGAGGTGATGTAGAGCATCCCCTCGACGCCGTTCACCTCCTGCTCGATCGGCGCGGCGACAGTCTCGGCCAGGGTCTCGGCCGAGGCGCCCGCATAGGCGGTGTTGATGGTGATCGTCGGCGGGGCGATCTCCGGATACTGCGACAGCGGCAGCAGCGGATAGGCGAAGGCGCCGATCAGGGTGATGAACACCGCCAGCACGGCCGCGAAGATCGGCCGGTCGATGAAGAAACGAGAGATGTTCATGGGATCAGTCGCCGCTGGCCAGCGACGCGGTCGCGGCCGGGGTGGAATAGGTCACCGGCGCCTGGTCCTCGGCCGGGGTGCGGGTGATCGTCCCGTTCACCGCATTGACCTTCTGACCCGGCATCTGCACGCGCTGGGCGCCGTTGATGATGATGCGGTCCTGCGGACCCACGCCCGAGCGGATCACCCGCAGGCCGTCGACCAGCGGGCCGAGCACGACCGGCTTCTTGGACACCGTGCCGTCGGCGGCCACGACCGACACCACCCGGCGGGCGGCGTCGGTGCCGATGGCGGCGTCCGGCACCAGCAGGGCGTCATAGGCGGCCGCCCCGGCCACGCGGGCCTGGCCGAACATCCCCGGCTTCAGGAAGCCGTCGCCGTTCGGCACCAGGGCGCGCAGGCGGATGGCGCCCGAGGCCGTGTCGATGGCGTTGTCAGTGAAATCCAGCGTCGCGGTGCGGCTGAACTCGCTCTCGTCCTGCAGGCGGATGCGCACCGGCGCGGCCGACCCGGCGCGGACCTGACGCTGATACTTCAGCAGGGTCGCTTCCGAGGCGTCGAACACGAAATGGATCGGCGAGGACGACACCACCGTGGTCAGCAGATCGCCGGCCGAGGAGCCTCCGGCCACCACATTGCCGGGATCGACGCGGCGGTCGGACACCCGGCCCGAAACCGGGGCGGTCACCCGCGTGAACTCCAGATCCAGCTGGCGGGCGCGCACCGACGCCTGGGCGGCGGCGATGTTGGCCTCGGCGGTGCGCAGGGCGCCGACATTCGCGTCGTGCTCCGCCTGCGATACGGCCTGGCTGGCCAGCAGGGCCTCCGACCGCTTGGCGTTGGCGCGGGCCAGTGCGGCCTGGGCTTCGACCTGGGTCAGGCTGGCGCGAGCGCTGGCCAGGGCGGCCTGGGCCGGACGCGGATCCAGGGTGAACAGCAGCTGGCCGCGCTGGACGAACTGGCCGTCCTTGAAGTGGACCGCCTGGATATAGCCGCCGACGCGGGCGCGGACCTCGGCGGTCTGGGTGGCCTCGAACCGGCCGGTGAAGTCGTCCCAGTCGACGACGCGCTGCGCCAGCGGAACGGACACGGTCACCTGGGCCGGCGGCGGCGCGCCCTGGGCCTCGCCGCTGGAGCAACCGTACAGTCCCCCCGTCGTGACGAGGGCGAGGGCGAGGGCGGACACAACGGTCCGGGGTGCGGCGAACTTCAGCCTGCGCATGCGCGCGTCTCCAGGAAATCGGAATTGCAATTCGGCCTGGGCGGGAGGGGGAGGACTCGCGCAGGTCAACGCCTGATGACATGAACCTTGCCGCGACGCTTGTCAACAGGCGTTGACATAGCCATATAGGACGTGGGGGAATTAACGGGAGACACCGAGGTGGTGCTGGCGCCATGCCAAAGGCCGCGTAATGCGGCCGCGACGCGAGAAGCGATCCTGAAGGCCGCGAACGAAAGATTCGCCGCCGAAAGCTATGAACAGGTCGGCATGCGCGACATCGCGCGCGACGTCGGCGTCGATCCGGCCCTGATCTCGCGTTACTTCGGATCGAAGGAAGAGCTGTTCGGCGCCGTGCTGAACTCCTGCGGCGACGCCTCGGAACTGCTGTCCATTCCCCGGGCCGAATTCGGCCGCCACATCGCCGAAGACCTGGTCTATGGCGAGAAGAACGAGCAGAAGCTGCGCTGGCTGTTCATCATGCTGCGCTCGATCAGTTCGTCGTCGGTCGCCTGCGAGGCGGTGAAGTGCGCGTCGCAGACCAACTTCTACCGGCCCTTCACCGACTGGATCGGGGGCGAGGACGCCGAGGTGAAGGTCCGCCTCGCCGCCGGGCTGATGATGGGCCTCAAGATCAGCCGCGAGATGAACGGCGGCTTCGACCTGTCGCCGGAAGACAGCCGCAAGCTGTGTGGTCGCATCGCGGTCGTGCTTCAGGGCATCATCGACGCCTGACGCTCGCCGCAGGTGCGAACAGATGTCGCGCCCAACGCCCATCCCAAGACACACGAACCTCCCGATTCGGCATATCCGGGTGAAATGTTTCTCCCTGACCGCAAATTCGCGGCAGATGTGAAATATCTTGCCTCGCCACCTTGTGCGACGCGGTCATCTCTGGCTTTATGTCGGCAGAAGACAGGAGCGGGCCGTGCCGCAGGCGTATCGTCACATTCAGAGGAACCGACCGGCGCGCGCCGTCGCGGCGACCCGTGACCGAACGCCCGCCGTCGCACCGGCGGCCGTCCTGACCACCCTCATTCTCAGCGTACTTCTTGTCCTCGCCCAGGCGGGATGGATGCCGCTGACCTGAACCCAAGCCTCAGGATCAAGACGCACCCACCCGCTCCCGCCCCGGAAGCGGGTTTTTTCTTGCCTTCACGACCCATCGAAAAGCCCAGACCCCAGTGACCGACGAAGCCCCCTCCCCCACCACGCCAGACGGCGATCCCGGCCCGGCCAACCGCCGCAGCCGCACGATCACCGCCGGCCCCAACCGGGCGGCGGCGCGCTCCTATCTGCGCGCGGCGGGGATGCAGGACGCCGATTTCGACAAGCCGATGATCGGCGTCGTCAACACCTGGTCGACCGTCACCCCCTGCAACATGCATCTGGACCGGCTGGCGAAGGACGTCCGCGCGGGCGTCATCGCCGCCGGCGGCTGGCCGGTCGACTTCAACACCATCGTGGTCACCGACGGCATCTCCATGGGCTCGCCGGGCATGAAGGCCTCGCTGATCTCACGTGAGGTCGTCGCCGACTCCATCGAGCTGGCCGTCGAGGGCCACCAGCTGGACGGCGTCGTCTGCATCGTCGGCTGCGACAAGACCATCCCCGCCGCCGCCATGGCCCTGGCCCGCATGGATATCCCCGGCCTGGTCTATTACGGCGGCACCATCCTGCCCGGCGTCCTGCCCACGGCCCAGGGCGACAAGGAGGTCTCGGTCCAGGAGGTGTTCGAGGCCATCGGCGCCCACTCCGCCGGAACCCTGGACGACGCCGGCCTGAAGGCGGTCGAGAGCGCGGTCTGCCCCGGCGCCGGCGCCTGCGGCGGCCAGTTCACGGCCAACACCATGGCCATGGCCCTGTCGGTCATGGGCATCTCCCCCATGGGCGCCAACGACGTCCCCGCCGTCGATCCGGCCAAGGCGGCCGAAGGCGAACGCTGCGGTCGGCTGATCGTCGAACGCACCCTCGCCGGCGACAACGCCCGGAAATACATTACCCGCGACAGCCTGATGAACGCCGCCGTCGCCGTCTCGGCTTCGGGCGGCTCGACCAACGCGGTCATGCACCTGACGGCCATCGCGGCCGAGGCGGGCGTCGATTTCGGCGTCGAGGACTGCCACCGGGCCTGCGTCGAGGCCCCGGTCATCTGCGACCTGAAGCCGGGCGGCCGCTTCCTGGCCTCCCACCTCTATGCGTCGGGCGGCACGCGCCTGGTGACCCAACGCATGGCCGAGGCCGGCAAGATCGTCGACGCCCCCACCGTCACCGGCCGCAGCCTGTTCGCCGAAGCCGCCGAGGCCGAGGAGACCCCCGGCCAGATCGTCGTCACGACCTTCAACGCCCCGGTCATGGAACGCGGCTCCTACGCCGTCATCTACGGCGACGTGGCCCCCGAGGGCGCCGTCATCAAGCTGACCGGCCACAAGGTCGATCGCTTCGAGGGCCCGGCCTGCGTCTTCGATTCGGAAGAGGACGCCTTCCACGCCGTCCAGGACGGCTCGGTCGGCGAGGGGGACGTCATCATCATCCGCTACGAGGGCCCCAAGGGCGGCCCCGGCATGCGCGAAATGCTGCAGGTCACCGCCGCCCTGAAAGGCCGCAAGATCGAGAACGTCGCCCTGCTGACCGACGGCCGTTTCTCGGGCGCCTCCTACGGCTTCGTCGCCGGCCACCTGTCGCCGGAAGCGGCGGCCGGGGGCCCCGTCGCCCTGATCCGCGACGGCGACCGCATCACGATCGACGTCACCAACCGCCGCATCGACGTGGACGCCGACCTGTCAGCGCGCCGCGCCGGTCATGTCGCCCCGGCGCTGAAGCCGGCCTCGGGCGTCTTCGCCAAATACCGCGCCTCGGTGGCCTCGGCCGCCCAGGGCGCCGTCACCATTCCCAACCCTCCCCCGGCCCAGACTCCCAAGTCGGTCGCCGCCAAAGCTCACGAGAAGGCCTGACCCATGCAGATCTATACCAATGACGACATCCGTCCCGGCGCCATCGCGGGCCAGCGCATCGCCATCATCGGCTACGGCTCGCAGGGCCGGGCCCACGCCCAGAACCTGCGCGACTCGGGCCACGACGTCGTCGCCGGCGTCCGCGAGGGCGGCAAGGGCTGGAAGAACGCCCAGGCCGACGGCATCCCGACCGCCGAACCGGCCGAGGCGGTCAAGGGCGCCGACATCATCGCCATCCTGACCCCCGACATGGCCCAGGCCGAGGTCTACAAGACCGTTGTCGAGCCCAACGCCAAACAGGGCTCGGCCCTGCTGTTCGCCCACGGCTTCTCGATCATCTACGAGCGGATCGTCCCGCGTGACGACATGGACGTCATCCTGGTCGCGCCCAAGGGTCCGGGCGACCTGGTCCGCCGCGAGTTCCAGCGCGGCCGCGGCGTCCCCTCCCTGTTCGCCATCGAGAAGGACGTCACCGGCAAGGCCCGCGACCGGGCCATGGGCTACGCCAAGGGCAACGGCGGCGCGACCGGCGGCCTGTTGGAAACCACCTTCCGCGAAGAGACCGAGACCGACCTGTTCGGCGAACAGGCGGTCCTGTGCGGCGGCGCCAAGGAGCTGGTCATCTCGGGCTTCAACACCCTGACCGAGGCCGGCTACCAGCCCGAGATCGCCTATTTCGAATGCCTGCACGAGCTGAAGCTGATCGTCGACCTGTTCTACGAGGGCGGCATCACCAAGATGAACGAGTTCATCTCCGAGACCGCTAAATGGGGCTCGGTCGTCTCCGGCCCGCGCGTCATCAACGCCGAGACCCGCGCGCGGATGAAGGAGATCCTGTCCGAGATCCAGTCGGGTCAGTTCGCCCGTGAATGGATCGCCGAGAACGAAGCCGGCAAGGGCGCCTATGACGCCCTGGTCAAGGCCGACAGCGACCAGACCATCGAGGCGGTCGGCGCCTCCCTGCGCGAGCGGATGGCCTGGCTGCAGACGCCCAAGTCCGAAGCCGCCTGAGCCGGACGAACCAGAGCCAGCATGATGAGCGTCGCCGCCACCGCCCTGAAGCCCTCCACCGAGACCGCGCCCCAGTCGGGCGCGCGTCTGGTGGTCTCCACGCTGGAAAAGCTGGGGGTCGAGGTGCTGTTCGGCTATCCCGGCGGCGCCATCATGCCCATCTATGACGCCCTGGCCGGGTCGTCGCTGCGCCACTACCTGTGCCGCCACGAACAGGGCGCCGCCTTCGCGGCCGACAGCTACGCCCGTGTCTCCGGCAAGGTCGGGGTCTGCATGGCCACCTCCGGGCCGGGCGCCACCAACCTGGTCACCGGCATCGCCAACGCCATGCTGGATTCCGTCCCCATGGTCTGCATCACCGGCAACGTCGCCCAGGGCGTCATGGGCATGGACGCCTTCCAGGAGGTCGACATCCTGGGCGTCACCCTGCCGATCGTGAAACACTCCTATCTGGTGCGCCGCGCCGCCGACATCCCGGCGGTGATCGAGGAGGCCTTCCACATCGCCCGCTCGGGCCGCCCCGGCCCGGTCCTGATCGACCTGCCCAAGGACGTCCAGTTCGAGATGACGACCGAGGCGCGCGGCCTGCACCTGTCGAACGAGATCTCCACGGCCGACGCCTCGGTCATCGCCGACGCCGAGGCCGCCATCCGCGCGGCGAAGAAGCCGATCCTCTACATCGGCGGCGGGGCCAAGATCTCCGGCGCCGTCCAGGCCGTTCGCGACTTCGCCCGCATCACCGGCATCCCCCAGGTCTCGACCCTGAACGCCCTGGGCACGATCGCCACGGGCCAGGACAACTTCCTGGGCATGCTGGGCATGCACGGCACGCGCGCGGCCAATGAGGCGGTCCAGGACAGCGACCTGCTGATCGTCGTCGGCGCCCGTTTCGACGACCGCGCCACCGGCAAGCTCGCCGAGTTCGCCCCGCATGCCGGGGTCGTCCATTTCGACATCGACCCGTCGGAGATCGGCAAGCTGCGCCCGGTCGCGGTCGGGGTGACCGGCGATCTGAGACCCAATCTGGAGGCGCTGAACGCCCGCCTTTCGTCCGGCCCGGCCATCGACGTCGCCGACTGGGCCGATCGCTGGCGCGTCCAGTCCCGGGCCCAGGCCTTCGATTACAACGCCCCCGGCGAGGGCGTCTTCGCGCCCCAGCTGCTGAACGAACTGTCGAAGAAGGCCGGGCCGAACTTCATCGCCGCCTGCGACGTCGGCCAGCACCAGATGTGGGTCGCCCAGTACTGTGAATTCTCGCGGCCCCAGGCCCACATCACCTCGGGCGGCCTGGGCTCGATGGGCTTCGGCCTGCCCGCCGGCATCGGCGCAAAACTGGCCGAGCCGGACGCCTGCGTCGTCACCGTCACCGGCGACGGCGGGGTGATGATGAACATTCAGGAACTGGCCACCGTCAACCGGTTCAAGATCCCGCTGAAGATCATCCTGCTGGACAACTCGCGCCTGGGCATGGTCCGCCAGTGGCAGGAGTTCTTCTTCGAGCGGAACTTCTCCGAGGTCGACCTGTCCGACAACCCCGATTTCGTGAAGGTCGCGGAGGCCTTCGGCATACCGGCCTTCCGCATCGACCGCCGCGACCAGGTCTCGGCCGGCATCGACCGGCTGCTGGCCGCCGAGGGGCCGATCCTGGCCCACGTCATCATCGATCCCGAAGACAACGTCTGGCCGCTGGTGCCGCCGGGCAAGAACAACGCCGAAATGCTGGAGGGCTCACGATGAGCGCCGTCATCCATCTGCAAGTCGATCACGCCGACGGCGCCCTGCAGCGCCTGATCGGTCTGGTGGAGCGTCGCGGCTTCCACATCGACGGCATCGACATGGCCACCGAGGGCGCCGCCTTCCGCATCGCCCTGACGGTGCGCGGCCGCGATGCGGGTCGCTCGATCGACAATCTGGGCCTGCAGATCGACCGCCTGGTCGGCGCCCGTCGCATCTCCAACGACGCCGTCTTCCAGTCCGAGGCCGCCTGATGTCGATGTATTCCTCCCCCATCGGGGGAGGGGGACCGCGAAGCGGTGGAGGGGGCCGGCCCCAGACACCGAATCTGGATCGAGCCCCCTCCGTCACGTCGCGAAGGCGCGCCGCGCCACCTCCCCCGATAGGGGAGGAATAAGATGCCGAAAACCCTGTACGAGAAGGTCTGGGAACGTCACCTGGCGGTGGACGAGACCGAGGCTGCGCCCGCCGTCCTCTACATCGACCTGCATCTGGTCCATGAGGTCACCAGCCCCCAGGCCTTCAGCGAGATCGAATCCCGCGGCCTGAAGGTCCGCCGCCCGGACCGCACTTTTGCGACCCTGGACCACTCCACCCCCACCCTGCCCGCCGTCGACGGCGAGCGCCCCTATGTATCGGCCGAGGCCCGCAAGCAGGTGGCGACGCTCGAGGCCAACTGCGCCCGCCACGGCGTCGAACTGGCCGGATGGGACTCCGACCAGCGCGGGGTCGTGCACGTCATGGGGCCGGAACTGGGCCTGACCCAGCCCGGCATGACCGTCGTCTGCGGCGACAGCCACACCGCCACCCACGGCGCCTTCGGAGCCCTGGCCTTCGGCATCGGCACCTCCGAGGTCGGCCACGTCCTGGCCACCCAGTGCCTGCTGCAACGCAAGGCCAGGACCCTGCGCGTCACCATCGACGGACAACTGCAACCCGGCGTCTCGGGCAAGGACGTGGCCCTGGCCGTCATCGCCGCCCTCGGCTTCGGCGGCGGCACCGGCCATGTCATCGAATATGCGGGCGAGGCCGTCCGCTCGCTGGACATGGAAGGGCGGATGACCCTGTGCAACATGTCCATCGAGGCGGGCGCCCGGGCGGGCATGATCGCCCCGGACCAGACCACCATCGACTGGCTGCGCGGCCGTCGTCACGTCCCGGCCGACTACGAGGCCGCCGCCGCCGACTGGCTGACCCTGGCCACCGATCCCGGCGCCGTCTTCGACACCGAGGTCCGACTGGACGGCGCCGCCATCCGCCCCATGGCGACCTGGGGCACCACCCCCGACGCGGGGGCGCCGATCGGCCAGGCCGTGCCCCAGCCGCAGAGCGACAACGACCGCAAGGCCCTCGCCTATATGGGGTTCGAGGCCGGCCGCCCGACGACGGATCAGGCCGTCGACGTCGTCTTCATCGGCTCCTGCACCAACGGCCGCCTGCCCGACCTGCGCGCCGCCGCCGAGGTCCTGCGCGGGCGCCGGATCAAGCCGGGCGTCCGCATGCTGGTGGTCCCGGGCTCCGAGGCCGTCCGTCGCGACGCCGAGGCCGAGGGTCTGGATCAGGTCTTCATCGCCGCCGGGGCCGAGTGGCGTCTGCCCGGCTGCTCCATGTGCATCGCCATGAACGGCGACGTCGTCGGGCCGGGCCAGCTGGCGGTCTCCACCTCCAACCGCAATTTCGAGGGCCGTCAGGGCAAGGGCGCCCGCACCATCCTGGCCAGCCCCGCCACGGCGGCGGCCTCTGCCGTCGCCGGCGTCCTCACCGACCCCCGCGCCTTCCTGAAGGAGGCGGCCGATGCCTGAACTCTCCTCTTCCCGCTCATCCCGGCGAAGGCCCGGACCCAGTCCCTTGGGCGACAGGTTTCAACGCTCGGACTCGACCATCAACCCCATGCCTCTTCCACTACAAGAGAACTGGGCCCCGGCCTTCGCCGGGATGAGCGGAGGTGAAAATGTCTGATACCGCCCGCCCCGAACCTTTTACCGTTCTCACCTCAAAGACCGTGATCCTCAGCCAGTCGAACATCGACACCGACCAGATCATCCCGGCGCGCTTCCTGACCACCACCACGCGCGACGGTCTGGGCAAGGCCGCCTTCTACGACTGGCGCTATGAGGCGGACGGATCGATCAAGCCCGAGGCCGTGCTGAACCGCATCGATCCGGCCGAGCACCGCATCCTGCTGGCGGGACACAATTTCGGCTGCGGCTCCTCGCGCGAACACGCTCCCTGGGCCCTGGCCGACTACGGCTTCCGCGCCGTCGTCTCGACCGAGATCGCCGACATCTTCACCTCCAACGCCCTGAAGAACGGGGTCCTGCCCATCGTGGTCGACCAGGCCGTCTGGGACGATCTGGCGGCCCAGCCCGACCAGCCCGTGACGATTGATCTGGAGAAAAACGAGATCCGGCGCGGCAACGCCCATCCTGTGCCGTTCAAGGTCGAACCCTTCGCCCGCCAATGCCTGCTGAACGGGGTCGACACCCTGGGCTGGCTGCAATCGAAACTGCCTGACATCGAAGCCTTCGAGGCTTCCAGAGAATCGGAACCCGCCTGATGGTCGACCCGCGCACCTACAACATCGTCCTGCTGCCCGGCGACGGCGTCGGCCCCGAGGTCACCGCCGCCGCCAAGGCCGTGCTCCAGTGCATCGGCGACTTCTACGGGCACCGTTTCGACTTCTCCGAACATCTGATCGGCGGCGCCGGCATCGACGCCGTCGGCGACCCCCTGCCGCCCGAAACCACCGAGGCGTGTCTGGCCGCCGACGCCGTCCTGCTGGGCGCGGTGGGCGGTCCGAAATGGGACGGTGGTCCCCGTCGGCCCGAGGAGGGTCTGCTGGCGATCCGCAAGGCCATGGGGCTGTTCGCCAACCTGCGCCCGCTGCAGGTCTCGCCGGTCCTGGCCCACCGCTCGCCCCTGAAGAAGGAGATCGTCGAGGGCGTCGATCTGATCGTCTTCCGCGAACTGACCGGCGGCGTCTATTTCGGCGACAAGGGCCGCAAGGACGACGGCTCGGCCTATGACGTCTGCGCCTATTCGGTCGAGGAGATCGAGCGCATCGCCCGCGCCGGCTTCAGGACCGCCCTGCAACGCCGCGGCAAGGTCACCTCGGTCGACAAGGCCAATGTCATGGAGACCAGCCGCCTGTGGCGCGAGGTCGTGACCCGCATCCACGCCGAGGAGTTCCCCCAGGTCGAGCTGAAGCACGCCCTGGTCGACTCCATGGCCATGCACCTGATCCAGAAGCCGCGCGACTACGACGTCATCCTGACCGAGAACATGTTCGGCGACATTCTTTCGGACGAGATTTCGGTCCTGGGCGGTTCGATCGGCCTGTTGCCCTCCGCCTCTCTGGGATCGGGCGGCCCCGGCCTGTTCGAGCCGATCCACGGCTCGGCGCCGGACATCGCCGGCCATGACCTGGCCAATCCGGCGGGCGCCATCCTGTCCGCCGCCATGCTGCTGCGTCATGGCCTGGGGCTGGACGACGAGGCCTCCTCGATCGAGGCCGCCGTCGCCGCGGTCCTGGCCGCCGGGGCCACCACCGCCGACCTCGGCGGCGACCTGGGCACGCGCGGCGCCGCCGACGCCATCATCGACGCGATTCGCGCCATCCACTGGGCCGCGGCCCACCGGGTCCAGATGCACTGGGGCTGATCCCGGCGCGATACCGGCCGCATCGCCAGCCGATCGACAGGGCGTCCGTTCCACGGACGCCCTTTTCGATTCCGGACCGATCGGCCGCCGCAAGAAGTGTGGCGCCGCGCCGTGTCCTGAACGGCACGCAGGAATGTTGCGACGCCGTCCATTTCATGAATCGGTGATTTTAACCTCTCGAAAATGTGATCCTGCCGCCTTGCCAGAGATTCCGGTCATTAATCGCCCATTGACCGATCACGAATGGCGACAGACGCACGAAAATTGCGCCGGATGCGGCTCAGCCTCTTGCGCGTCGCAAAAACGTGATGCCCTATTTCGCACATGCGAGATCGCATGAGGGGATAACATGTCACATATTTCAAAAAGGGTGGTCGGACTCGGCGCCCTCGCCGCCGGCCTCCTTTTCGCCGGGGGCGCCGTCGCCCAGGAACCCGCGCTTCTGGCCCACCAGGCCGCACTCGAACTCGACAGCGCCGGCACGTCCTGGCTGGGCACCTCCACCGCCCTGGTCCTGCTGATGACCCTGCCGGGTCTGGCCCTGTTCTACGGCGGCATGGTGCGCCGCAAGAACGTCATCGCCACCATCACCCAGTCGGTCGGCGTCTTCGCCGTGGTCAGCCTGGTCTGGTTCATCGCCGGCTATTCGATCGCCTTCGGCGCCAACCCCAACGAGGCGCTGCAACCCTACGTCGGCAGCCTTGAGATGCTGTTCCTCAACGGCGTCACCAAGGAGACGGCCAACAGCCTGCTGCCCGGCATTCCCGAGTTCCTGTTCATCTCCTTCCAGATGACCTTCGCGATCATCACGCCCGCGCTGATCACCGGCGCCTTCGCCGAACGGTTCAAATATTCGGCCCTGCTGCTGTTCACCGCCCTGTGGTCTCTGCTGGTCTATGCGCCGATCTGTCACTGGGTCTGGGGCGGCGGCTTCCTGGGTTCGGACGGCGTTCTGGACTTCGCCGGCGGCACGGTGGTGCACATCAACTCCGGCGTCGCCGGTCTGGTCTGCGCCCTCTTCCTCGGCCGTCGCAAGGGCTATGGCGTTGAAGCCATCACGGCCCACAACCCCGTCCTGACCATGATCGGCGCCTCCCTGCTGCTCGTGGGCTGGATCGGCTTCAACGCCGGCTCCGCCGGCGCCGCTGACGGTCTGATGGGCGTGGCCCTGGTCAACACCATCCTGGCGGCGGCTGCGGCTGCGCTGAGCTGGAAGGTCGTCGAGGTCATCGAGCGCAAGAAGGTCTCGCTGATCGGGATGCTGTCCGGCGTCGTCGCGGGCCTGGTGGCCATCACCCCCGCCGCCGGCTTCGTCGATCCCAAGGGCGCCGTCATCATCGGCCTGCTCGCCGGCCCGGTCTGCTACTTCTCGTCGATCTGGCTGAAGAAGCTGCTGCGCTACGACGACTCGCTGGACGCCTTCGGCCTGCACGGGGTCGGCGGTCTGGTCGGCGCCCTGCTGACCGGCGTGTTCGCCAGCACGGCGATCAACGGCCTGTCGGAAGGCGCCAACGTCGGCGCCCAGGCCCTCGGCGTGGTCTGGACCATCGTCTACTCGGCGGTCGGCACCCTGATCATCCTGGTGATCTGCAAGTTCACCACCGGGCTGCGGGTCTCCGAGGCCGAAGAAGCCGAAGGCCTCGACACCGTCCTGCACGGCGAGACGGTCGAGCACTGATCCGACGACGCCTCAAAGGGCCGGGCGCGGCCTCCCCCGCGCCCGGCTCTCCTCCTCCCAGAACACGAACAACCATCGGGGATACCAAGATGAAACTCACCACCGCCTGCGCCTCGGCCGCCCTCGCCCTCGGCCTCGCCGGTCTCGCCTCCCAGGCCTCGGCCCAGGACGTCGACATCGCTTTCAACGCCGCCGTGACCTCGGACTATGTCTATCGCGGCTTCTCCCAGACCGACGAGGAGCCGGCGATCCAGGGCGGCGTCGATCTGACCATCGGCAGCTTCTACGCCGGCGCCTGGGCCTCCAACGTCGACTTCGGCGACAACACCGACGCGGAGATCGACGTCTACGGCGGCGTCCGCTGGGAAGCCGCCGGCTTCGCCTGGGACGCCGGGGCGATCATCTACGCCTATGCGCCGGGCGCGAACTCCGACTATGACTTCGTGGAGTTCAAGGTCGCCGCCTCGCGCGCCTTCGGTCCGGTCACCGCCGGCGCCGCCGTCTACTACTCGCCGGACTTTTTCGGCGCTGATGACGAGGCCACCTACGCCGAGGTCAACGCCGCCTTCTCGCCGGTCGAGAACCTCACCCTGAACGCGGTGCTGGGCAAGCAGTGGCTGAACCTCACCGACGACTATGTGACCTGGAACGCCGGCGCCACCTACGCATTCCCCGGCACGCCGGTGGCCCTGGACCTGCGCTACCACGACACCGACGTTGACAACGCCGCCCTGGCCGACGGCCGCGTGGTCGCGACGCTCAAGGTCGCCTTCTGAAGCCTGACATCTCTTCCTCAGAGAGACAGACGCCGCCCGGATCGCTCCGGGCGGCGTTTTTCATGTCAGAAGGGGGCAGCGGCCTATCCGCCGTAGCCGCGCCCGCCGCCGCCGAAGCCGCCGCGCGAGACCACCGTGGTGCGGCTCTGCACCCGGGCCGGCGCCTCGCGCACCACGCCCTCGTTCCGCCGCGACAGGGTCGTCTGGCCCGTCCGCCAGTCGCGACCGATGTAGCCGCCTCCGGCCCCGCCGTTGACATAGCGGTCGTCCCGATCCCGATACATCGGCCCGCCGCCGCGATAACCGCCGCCGTTCAGCAGCTGGCCCACGATGAATCCGGCCATCAGGGGGGTGAAGAACGATCCGCCGTCGGATCCCGTGCCCGTGTTGCACTGGCCGGGGCCCCAGGTCTGTTCGCACAGTTCGCGCGTGGCGTAGCGCGGCGAGGTCGTCGACGCCTCGGTCTGGGCCGAGGCGAAGGCCGTGTCGCAGGTCGTGTCGGGCACCTCGTCCGCCGTCTTGCAGGCCTCCAGCGACGTATAGGCCAGCACCGGCTGCGCGGCCTCGACCGGCGCGGGCGGCGGCGACGGCCCGTCACAGGCCGACAGGGTGAAGGCCGCGGTGGCCATCAGGCTGGACACATGCAGGCTGCGCGACCGCTTCAGCCGGCGCATGACCGGGGCGGGCGCGTCGTCGGTGTTCAGGGTCTCGCTCATGGTCAGGCCGTCATGCAGGCGGCGTTCAACAGGCCGGCGCAGATCGAGATCGACGCCAGGTACAGGGCGGCCGCCATCTCGCCCGCCTCGATCCGCGCCTTCAGATCCCGCATGACCAGACGGCTGACCACGGTGAAGACCGCGATCTGCACCACCCCGGCCAGCAGGGCCCAGGCCGCGAACTCCATCAGGCTGAGCGTGTTCGACAGCGCCGACGCCAGCGGCAGGACATAGCCGATCAACGCCCCGCCCAGGGTCACGGCCGCCGCCAGGTTCCCCTCCCGGATCAGGGTCCGCTCATGATAGGGCGTCACCCACTGATAGATGACCTTGAACGCCAGGGTGAACACGCCCGCCGCCGTGAAGGCGATCAGAAAGGCGCTCGCGCCGTATTGGAATCCCTGCCAGTCGAACATCGCCTCGTCCTCCGGCGCGCACGGCGCCGCCTCCCTTGCAGCGCCCTCAGGCGCGGAATTCGGCCATTTCCAGAGGAATGCCGATCATGATCTCGTGGCTGACGTCGCCCGGCTTCCCGTTCGCGTCCTCCGGCTGCATCTCCAGCGCCAGCATCAGTTCGCGCCCGGCCTCCAGCTCCCGCGCATACAGCATGCAGGTCTGGAAGATGCGCGACCACGGCCGGGTCGCCGTCCGGTCGTCCCAGACGTCTTCCCACAGGGTGACCGGCGGCTGGCGCGCGTCGCTCTCGGCGAACCAGTAGCGCGGATAATCCGGCAGTTCCTCCGCCGCGCCATGGAACACCGGTTCGGACAGCCGGTCGCGCCACATCCGCTTCTCCCGTTCGCCCGGCGGATAGGCCGAGGTCCAGGGCATGAACAGGCTGAAGTCATAGCTCTCGCGCCCTTCGGCGTCGTCACTCATGGCCTGCATCATCAGGTGGTCGTCGGTATAGAAGCGATGCACGAACTGACCGCTGTCCAGGGCGATCGACCCCTGCGCCGATATGTCCAGCACGTCGCGGTCCAGGCTGAACACCGTCTCGGCGCCCAGTCGCCGCCAGGCCAGGGGATCGAGGGCCACCGTGCGGCCGATGGTGATGTTGCGCACCTCGGCCAGCCTGGACACCGGCGCAGCTTCGTTTCCGCCGAACAGGCGCTTGAACATGGCGCCAGCCTAGCGCGCGGCGCGCGACGCCGCGAGCGTCGCCGTCGCTATGGCGCAAAACGAATGTCGCAGATCGCCCATAGGCTCACCCTCACATGCCGCTTGCGGCCGGTCAAGCGTTCATGTTACGCGTTACATGTAACATGACGACGACCGACGACACCTCGCCGACGTCCGGCTCGGACCGCATCCGGGCCTGGCGAAAGGCGCGCCGCGAGGCGGGCATGGTCAAGCTGGAGTTCTGGGCGCCCCAGGCGCTTCGGGACGACATCCGCGCCGCCGTCCGCGCCATCGTCACCGACTCCACGCGCGGTCCCGCATTGCCCCACCGGCCGCGCCGCCCCACTTCCGTTTCCATCCCCTCTGGAGAACCCCATCCGATGGACGCCGTGATCGAAACCGCCTGGACCGTCGCCGCCGTGCGCGACGCCCTGGACGCCTCGCCCCTGGTCCGCGAGGGCGAGATGACCCTGCGCGTGCTGGAGGCCGCCGAGCCGGTCCTGCTGGCGACCATGCACGAATACGGCGACCTGCCCATCTATCTGTCGGTCGGCGGCGCCCAGATCGTCTGCTCGGTCCTGCTGTGGCCGGTCGCGGAGCAGGAAAACGCCGCCGCCTTCAACGAATTCCTGCTCAAGGCCCAGCGGGTCGTCCCCCTGTCCAACTTCGCCATCACCACCGTCGGCGACCAGGACGTCTATGAACTGATGGGCGAGCTCTCGTCCAAGACGACCCTCCAGACTATTCTCATCGAACTGCGCACCCTGGCCGAGAACGCCATCGACGCCACGGCGCTGCGCGAAACCTTCGCCGCCTGATCCGGAGACCAGACATGTCCATGCTCGCCAAACTCTCCGCCCTGTTCCGCGGCACCGCCCACGAGGCCGGCCAGTCCCTGGTCGACGCCAATGCGCTGAAGATCCTCGATCAGGAAATCCGCGACGCCGACACCGCCCAGGGCAAGGCCCGCGACGACCTGTCCGGCCTCGTCGCGCGTCGCCGCATGGCCGAGAACGAACTGCAGAGCTTTTCCGAGCAGATCGCCAAGTACGAGTCCTCGGCCCGCGCCGCCCTGTCCCAGGGCAAGACCGACCTGGCCCGCGAGGTCGCCGTCCGCATCGCCGAGCTGGAAACCGAAATCGGCACGCGCGGCCCCCTGATCGAAGGCATGAAACAGGCCGAGGCCCGTCTGCGCCAGGCCATCGCCGCCACTGACCAGAAGATCGAGACGCTCAAGCGCGAGGTCGACATCGTCAAGGTCAACGACTCCGTCCAGCGCGCCCAGACCTCCGTCGCCCTCCAGTCCCAGGGCGCCCATTCCCGCATCGGCTCCGCCGCTGACAGCCTGCAGCGCATTAAGCACAAACAGGCCGTTCAGGAAGAAAAGCTACGCGCCGGCCAGGAGCTGGAGGACCGCCGCACCGGCGCCGACCTCGACGCCAAGCTCAAGGAGGCCGGCATCCTGCCCGGCCACGCCACGGCCGACGACATCCTGGCCCGACTGTCGGCGCCGACGGTCACCGTCGTCACGCCCCAGATCGAACTGAAGTCCGCCGACAAGGACCCGGCCTAGGGCTTCGATGCTCCATTCCTCCCCCTTCGGGGGAGGTGGCGCGGCGCGCCTTCGCGCCGTGACGGAGGGGGCCTGATCCAGACTCCAGCGTGCGCGGTTGCCCCCCTCCACCGCGACGCGGTCCCCCTCCCCCGGCGGGGGAGGAATGAAGGCTGATGCAACGCATTCCCCTCACCCCCCGTCCCGACTGGCAGGCGACCGCCGAACGCCTCGGCTTCACCTGGCACCACGATTCCGGGGCCGCCTATTGGGACGAGAGCGCGGCCTACGCCTTCACGCTCGACCAGATCGAACGCGACATCGAGGCGCCGACCGCCGAACTCCACGCCCTGTGCCTGGATCTGGTCGAGGAGGCCGTCCAGTCCGAACGGCTGATGGCGCAACTCGATATCCCCGAGGCCTCGCGCGACTATGTCGCCGACAGCTGGAAGCGCGGCGATCCCAGCCTCTACGGCCGCTTCGACTTCGCCTACGACGGCATGTCCCCGGCCAAACTCTACGAGTACAACGCCGACACCCCGACCAGCGTCTATGAAAGCGCCGTCTTCCAGTGGCTCTGGCTGGAAGAGCGGATCGCCTCGGGCGACCTTCCGGCCGGGGCCGACCAGTTCAACAGCCTGCATGAGCAGCTGATCGACCGCTTCCGCGCCATCTTCCCTGACGGCGGCTTCGTCCACTTCGCCTCCGATCCCGATTTCGTCGAGGATCGCCAGACCGTCCGCTTTCTCGAGGACCTGGCCCGGCAGGCGGGCCTCGATCCCCAGTTCGTGGCCATCGGCGACATCGGGCTGAACGCCGACGGTCGTTTCGTCGATCATGAGAACTGGCTGATCGGCGCCCTGTTCAAGCTCTACCCCTGGGAGGACATGCTGCGCGACGACTACGCCCGCCCCCTGCCCGACGCCCAGGTCACGGTGCTGGAGCCGGCTTGGAAGGCGATCCTGTCGAACAAGGCGCTTCTGCCCCTTTTGTGGGAACGCCACCCCGGCCACCCGAACCTGCTGGAGTCCTGGTTCGACGACGATCCGGCCGCCTCGGCGCTCGGCGCCTCCTATGTCCGCAAACCCCTGTTTTCGCGCGAGGGCGCCAATGTCGAGTTCACCGTCGACGGCCGCGCCCAGCCGATGCTGGACGGCGGCTATGGCGAGGGACGCTGGATCCGCCAGGCCCTGCTCGCCCCGCCGGTTTTTGACGCCAACCATGTGATCGTGGGGTCCTGGGTGGTGGGCGACGCCCCGGCCGGCATCGGCCTGCGCGAGGACTCCAGCCCGATCACCCGCAACACCTCTCGCTTCCTGCCGCATTTCATCCGCGACTGAGGCCGCGGCCCGTCGCCCGTCCAGGCGCTGGTCTGATCGCTCATCTCGGCGCCCATCTGCGGCTTTTCGCCCATCTGCGGATTGCACGTCTGGCGTAACCGGTTACATTCCGGCTACTCGTTCCGTCATGATGATCGCCACGACCGCCGCCATGACGTAT
Source organism: Brevundimonas sp. VNH65 (assembly GCF_049445955.1). Classification (NCBI taxonomy): domain Bacteria; kingdom Pseudomonadati; phylum Pseudomonadota; class Alphaproteobacteria; order Caulobacterales; family Caulobacteraceae; genus Brevundimonas; species Brevundimonas sp. VNH65. The sequence continues at coordinate 106,899 of NZ_JBMSDX010000002.1, forward strand.
TCGTCCCCCCTGATGTCTCGCCGGTCCGCCATGTCCAAGATCGCCTCCCTCGCCGCCCTGGGCGCCGGACTGTTTTCGGTTCCGAAGGCGGCGAAGGCCGATCAGGCGGCCCGCCCCGTCGCCCCCGGCGGCATGGACCACGCCCAGCGCATCGAATGGCTGATCGGCCAGATGACCCTGGTCGAGAAGGCCGGCCAGCTGAATCTGCTGAACGATCCGTTCCGCTTCCGGCCCCAGAGCGTCAATCCCACCGACGGCCTGGGCGACCCGGCGCGCGTCTCGCGCATGATCCGCGCGGGCGAACTGGGCGCCCTGTTCAACGGCGTCGGCGCCGAGGCCGGCCGCCGCATCCAGCGCATCGCGGTCGAGGAGACGCGGCTGGGCGTCCCCCTGCTGTTCGCAGCCGACATCATCCACGGCCTCTACACCGTCTTCCCGGTACCGCTGGCCGAGGCCGCCGCCTTCGACGCCGACCTGGCCCGCCGCACCGCCCGCGCCGCCGCGCTCGAGGGCGCCGTCTCCGGCATCCACCAGAACTACGCCCCCATGATCGACGTGGCCCGCGACCAGCGCTGGGGCCGGGTGGTCGAGGGCGCGGGCGAGGACGTCCTGCTCAACCAGATCCTGGCCGAGGCCCGGGTGCGCGGCATCCAGGGCGACCACGGCCTGAACCATCCCGACGCCCTCGTGGCCACGCCCAAGCACTTCATCGCCTATTCGGCGGCCCAGGGCGGCATGGACTACAACACCACCGATATGTCCGAGGCGACGCTGCGCGGGACGTTCCTGCCGCCGTTCCAGTCGGCCATCGACGCGGGCGCCCTGTCGGTGATGAGCGCCTTCAACGACCTGAACGGCGTGCCGACCTCCGGCAATCACCGCATGCTGACCGAGGTCCTGCGCGACGAACTGGACTTCGCCGGCTTCGTGGTCTCCGACTACACCTCCGAGCAGGAGCTGATCGCCCACGGCTTCGCCGAGGACGGTCGCGACGCCGCCCGCATCGCCATGCTGGCGGGCGTGGACATGAGCATGGTCTCCGGCCTCTACCTCCAGCACCTGCCCGACCTGGTCGAAAAGGGCGAGGTGCCGATGGCGCGTCTGGACGAGGCCGTGCGCCGCGTCCTGACGGTCAAGGCGGCCCTGGGCCTGTTCGACGATCCCTATCGCGGCATGGACCCGGTGCGGGAAAAGGCCGTCTGCGGTTCGCGCGAACACTATCAGCTGGCGCGCGAGGCCGGCGCCCAGTCCATCGTCCTCCTGAAGAACGACGGCGACCTGCTGCCGCTCAAGCCTTCGGGCCAGAAGATCGCCCTGATCGGCCCCTTCGCCGACGACGTCGACAATGTCTTCGGCCCCTGGACCATCTGGGGCGACGAAAAGCACCGCATCTCGCTCGAGGCCGGCTTCCGCGCCGCCATGGCCGACCCCCAGGGCCTGACGATCGCCCGCGGCTCAGGGATCGAGACCCCGCTGGAGGGCGGGATCGCCGCCGCAGTTCAGGCCGCCGAGCGCGCCGATGTGGTCGTCCTGGCCGTCGGCGAGGGCGCCCGCATGTCCGGCGAGGCCCAGTCGCGCACCGATCTGCGCCTGCCCGAGCCGCAACTGGCCCTGGCCCAGGCCGTCATGGCGACCGGCAAGCCGGTGGTCGTCCTGCTGCGCAACGGCCGCGCGATGGAGCTCTCCGGCGCCGTCAGGGACGCCCCCGCGATCGTCGTCTCCTGGTTCCTCGGCTCGGAAATGGGCCACAGCGTCGCCGACGTCCTGTTCGGCGCCCGCTCTCCGTCCGGCCGCCTGCCGGTCAGCTTCCCGCACAAGTCGGGCCAGCAGCCCTTTTCCTACGACCACAAGACCACCGGTCGGCCGGCCGACCCGAACAAGGCCGTCGAGGAATACACCGCCCGCTATCGCGAAACGACCAACACCGCCCTCTACCCCTTCGGCCACGGCCTGACCTACGGCCGGATCGCCTATTCGACCCCGACCCTGTCGTCGGCGATCATGCCCTGGAACGAGGCGATCGAGGTCTCGGTCGCCGTCACCAACTCCGGCCCGGTCGATGTCGTCGAAACGGTCCAGCTCTACATCCGCGACCGCGTCGCCAGCCTGACCCAGCCCGGCCAGCGCCTGCGCGACTTCCGCAAGGTGGCGATCCCGGCGGGCGAGACCGTCACCGTCAGCTTCACCCTGAAGCGCAGCCAGCTGGAGTTCATCGGCGCGAACGGCCGGATGACCGTCGAACCCGGCGCCTTCGACCTCTGGCTGGCCCCCTCGGCCCAGACCGGCGCGCCCGTCCGGTTCACCCTGGCGCGATAGGCGACGCCGGACCGACGCTCGCCCCCGCTCTTCCTGCATCCTCCTCTTGCGAGCGCCGCAGGCCTCCGTCTAATCCGAGGATGGCCGACGCACCTCTCACCGCCCCCGAAGCCGCCCCCCTCGCGGCTTGCGGCTGGCGCTTCTGGATTGACCGGGGCGGCACCTTTACCGACATCGTGGCGCGCGATCCGGCGGGGACGGTCCGCACGGCCAAGCTGCTGTCGAACAATCCCGAACAATATGCCGACGCCGCCGTCGAGGGCGTGCGCCGCCTGACCGGGGCGGGCCCCGGCCCCCTCCCCGCCGGGCTGGTCGATGAGGTGCGCATGGGCACCACCGTGGCCACCAACGCCCTGCTGGAACGCAAGGGCGAACCGACCCTTCTGACCATCACCTCGGGCTTCGCCGACGCCCTTCGCATCGGCTGGCAGAGCCGACCGGAGCTGCTCGCCCGCCATGTCAAACCCATCCCGCCCCTGCACGGCGAGGTCATCGAGATCGAGGAACGTCTGGGCGTCGAGGGCGAGGTCGTCCGCCCGCTGGACCCGGCCCGAACCCGCGCCGATCTTCAGGCCGCCTTCGACCGGGGATATCGCGCCGTGGCCGTGGTCCTGATGCACGGCTGGCGTTTCCCCGACCATGAAACGCGCGTCGCCGACATCGCCGCCGAGATCGGTTTCACCCAGATCTCGATCAGCCACGAGGTCGCCGGCCTGATCAAACTGGTCGGACGCGGCGACACCACCGTGGCCGACGCCTATCTCTCGCCGGTGCTGCGCGCCTATGTGGACCGGGTCGGGGCCGACCTCGGCGAGGCCACGCCGCTGCTGTTCATGCAGTCGAACGGGGGCCTGACCTCGGCCCAGGCCTTCCGGGGCAAGGACGCCATCCTGTCCGGTCCGGCCGGGGGCGTCGTCGGCATGGCGGCCACGGCACGTGACGCCGGCTTCGATCATGTCATCGGCTTCGACATGGGCGGTACCTCCACCGACGTCTCCCACTTCGCGGGCGAGTACGAACGCACTTCCGACAGCGTGGTGGCGGGGGTCCGCCTGCGCGCCCCCATGCTGGCCATCGAGACGGTGGCGGCGGGCGGCGGCTCCATCTGCCGCTTCGACGGATCGCGCCTGCGCGTCGGCCCCGAAAGCGCCGGCGCCGTGCCGGGTCCGGCCGCCTATCGGCGCGGCGGCCCCCTGACGGTGACCGACTGCAACGTCCGCCTCGGCAAGCTCAGCCCGGATCACTTCCCCCCGGTCTTCGGCCCGAACGCGGACCAGCCGCTGGATGCGGAGGCGGTCCACGCCGCCTTCGACGCCCTGGCCGCCGAGGTCTCGGCCGCCACCGGCCGCCCCGCCGATCCGCTCGACCTGGCCGAGGGCTTCATCGCCATCGCCGTCCAGCACATGGCCGAGGCGATCAAGACCATCTCCATCCAGCGCGGCCACGACGTGACCCGCCATGTGCTGAACGCCTTCGGCGGCGCGGGGGGCCAGCACGCCTGTCTGGTGGCCGACGCCCTGGGCATGACCACAGTCATGCTGCATCCGTTGGCCGGGGTCCTGTCCGCCTACGGCATGGGTCTGGCCGATGTCCGCAGCCTGAAGCAGGAGACGGTCAACGTCCCGCTGGAGCCGCAAGCCGTCGCGGCCCTCGCCGACCGCATCACCGCCCTGACCGAGGCCGCCCTGGCGGGTCTCAGCGGCCAACGTCCGGACGACCACGTCGCCACCGTCGCCCGCGTCGAGATCAAATACGCCGGCTCCGACACCGCCCTGACCGTGCCCTTCGGCGCGGCGGAGGCCATGCATCGGGACTTCCAGACCAGTCACCGCCAGCGATTCGGCTTCGTCGCCGACCGGCCGCTGGTCGTCGACACCCTCCAGGTCGAGGCCGTCGCCTCTCCTTCTCCCACCCCCTTGTGGGGAGGGACGACGGCGCAGCCGTCAGGGTGGGGAAGTCCAGAAAAGGCGCCGGCTTCGACACCTCCACGCCCGGCCTCACCTGAGGGCTCGGCGCCCCGCCCCACTTCGGGGGAGGGAGAAGCCAAGGTCCGCGTCCGCATGGGCGGCGCCGACCGCGACGCCCCGGTCTTCCGCCGCGAACACCTGTCGCCCGGCGCCCGCATCGACGGCCCGGCCCTGATCTTCGAGGGCGTCGGCGCCGTGTCCGTCGAGCCCGGCTGGCGCGCCGAGGTCGACGCGGCCGAAACCCTGATCCTCACCCGCGCCCTGCCCCTGGCCCCACGCAAGGCCATCGGAACCGAAGCCGATCCGATCCTGCTGGAGGTGTTCAACGCCCGCTTCATGGCCGCCGCCGAACAGATGGGCGAGGCCCTTCGCGCCACCGCCTATTCGGTCAACATCAAGGAGCGGCTCGACTTCTCCTGCGCCGTCTTCGATGCGACCGGCGCCCTGATCGCCAACGCCCCGCACATCCCGGTCCACCTGGGCTCCATGGGCGAGAGCATCGCCGCCGTGGTGCGATCGCGCGGCGACAACAGGGACGGTCGCGGCCTGCGTCGCGGCGACGTCTATATGCTGAACGCCCCCTACAACGGCGGCACCCATCTGCCCGACATCACCGTCATCCTGCCGGTCTTCCTCGACGACGCCGACGCCGCCCCGGCCTTCTTCGTCGCCGCGCGCGGCCACCACGCCGACGTGGGCGGCCTCACCCCCGGCTCCATGCCCGCGACCTCCCGAACGGTCGAGGACGAGGGCGTCCTGATCGACGACGTCCTTCTGGTCGACGAAGGCCGCCTGCTGGAAGACCAGACCCGCGCCCTGTTCGCCTCCGGGCGATATCCCGCCCGCAACATCGACATGAACCTGGCCGACCTGAAGGCCCAGGTCGCCGCCTGCACACGGGGCGCCGAAGAGCTTCAGTCCATGGTCGCCGAATTCGGCCGCCCGGTCGTCGAGGCCTATATGGGCCACGTCCAGACCAATGCCGAAGAGGCCGTCCGCCGGGCCATCTCGGCCCTCAGGCCCGGCGCCTTCGCCTATGAGATGGATTCCGGCGCCGTCATCCGCGTCCGGATCGACGTCGACCCCGACGCCCGCACCGCCGTCGTGGATTTCACGGGAACGAGCGCCCAGCTCGACAGCAATTTCAACGCTCCGCTGTCGATCACACGCGCGGCCACCCTCTATGTCTTCCGCACCCTGGTCGACGACGCCATCCCGCTGAACGAGGGCTGTCTCAAACCGATCACCCTCATCGTGCCCGAGGGGTCGATGCTCAACCCCCGCTATCCCGCCGCCGTCGTCGCCGGCAACGTCGAGACCTCTCAGGCGGTGGTCGATGCCCTGTACGGCGCCCTCGGCGTCCTGGCCGCCAGCCAGGGCACGATGAACAACTTCACCTTCGGCGACGCCACCCGCCAGTATTACGAGACCATCGCCGGCGGATCAGGCGCCGGCCCCGGCTTCGACGGCGGCTCGGCCGTCCAGACCCACATGACCAACAGCCGCCTGACCGATCCCGAGGTGCTGGAGACCCGCTTCCCCGTCCGGCTGGAGGAATTCTCGATCCGTCGCGGCTCGGGCGGCGCCGGACGCTGGACCGGCGGCGACGGAACCGTCCGCCGCATGCGCTTCCTAGAGCCGATGACCGCCGCCATCCTGTCCAACCGCCGCCGTATCCCGTCCTTCGGCGTGGACGGGGGCAAACCGGGCGCCCTGGGGCGGAACAGCATCGAACGACTGGACGGCGCGACTGAGGTTCTCGCCTCCACCGCCGAGGCTGCTCTCGAACCCGGCGATGTCTTCGTCATCGAGACGCCGGGCGGCGGCGGATTCGGCCCGGCCGGAGTCAGGGCAGGCCCTGAACCTGCCTCAACCCTTCCCACAGGGCGATTCCCGCGCTGACCGACAGGTTCAGCGACCGCGCCTCCGGGCGAATCGGTATGAAAACCCGCGCATCGGCCGCCGCATGGACGAAGTCGGGCGCCCCGGCGCTCTCGCGACCGAACAGCAGGGTGTCGTCCGCCTCGAACCGGAAGTCGCTCAGGGTCCCGGCCGCCCTGGTGGTGAAAAGCACCAGCCGCCCGACCGGCCGATCGCGCTGAAACGCGTCCCAGTCGGCGTGCCGCAGCATATGGCCCAGCGGGCCGTAGTCCAGCGCCGCCCGCTTCATCGCCCGGTCGTCGAAGCGAAAGCCGACCGGCTCGATGACGTGCAGTTCCACGCCGAAACATGCGCTCAGGCGGATACAGGCGCCGACGTTCTGAGGAATGTCCGGTTGAAAAAGGGCGAGCCGCATTCTAAGGCCCTCCATACGCGCGGCCTGGGGGTTTGTCGCGGCCTTTTCTGCGATCGTTTCGCAAGTAGCGTCAGTTGCTTGCGGGGATTTCGACAGATCCGGCCGGACGCCGTCCTCGTCGCCGGAATCGAGACCCAATCGACGCCACGGCCCGGTCCTTCCGGCGTCGCAGCGCGGACATTCAGAGGTGAGACGTGGCCGAACCGGTCGTGACTGCAAACGGCGCCCATCCAGGGCCAGAGGGTGACGCCACCCGCCGCGACTTCATCCACATCGCCGCCGGCGCCGCCGCCGCCGGCGCGGGCGTCATGGTCGCCTGGCCGCTCATCAACCAGATGAACCCGGCCGCCGACACCCTGGCGCTCTCCACGATCGAATTCGACACCTCCAAGGTCCAGGAAGGCCAGCAGGTCGTCATCACCTGGCAGGGCAAGCCGGTGTTCGTGCGCAACCGCACCGCTGCCGAGGTCGCCAAGGCCAAGGCCGATGACACCGCCAGCCTGAAAGAGCCCCAGACCGACGCCGAACGCACCAAGCCGGGGCACGAGCCCATGCTGGTGGTGATCGGCTCCTGCACCCACCTGGGCTGCATCCCGACCTTCGGCACCGGCGACTACGGCGGCTGGTTCTGCCCCTGCCACGGCTCGCACTACGACGTTTCGGGCCGCATTCGTAAGGGCCCGGCCCCGGCGAACCTGGTCGTGCCGACCTATGAGTTCACCTCCGGCTCCACCATCAAGATCGGCTGAGGGGGACGAAACCGATGAGCGAACACGAATCCACCTACGTCCCCAAGACCGGCATCGAGAAGTGGCTGGACAGCCGCCTGCCGATCATCCGTTTCGGCGCCGACTACATGTCGCTGCCGACGCCGCGCAACCTCAACTACTGGTGGACCTTCGGCGGCATCCTGATGCTGTGCCTGATGACGCAGATCATCACCGGCATCGTCCTGGCCATGCACTACACGCCGAACACCGCCCTGGCCTTCGCCTCGGTCGAGCGCATCATGCGTGACGTCAACGGCGGCTGGCTGATCCGCTACGTCCACGCCAACGGGGCCTCGATGTTCTTCATCGCGGTCTATGTCCACATGCTGCGCGGCCTCTACTACGGCTCGTACAAGGCCCCGCGCGAGATGATCTGGATCCTGGGCTGCGTGATCTTCTTCCTGATGATCGCCACCGCCTTCCTCGGCTACGTCCTGCCGTGGGGCCAGATGTCCTACTGGGGCGCCGAGGTCATCACCAACCTGATCGGGGCCATCCCGGTCGTCGGCGAGCCGGTGCTGATCTGGCTGCGCGGCGGTCCGGCGATCGACAACGCCACCCTGAACCGGTTCTTCTCGCTGCACTATCTGCTGCCGTTCGTGATCCTCGGCGTGGTGGTGCTGCACCTGTGGGCCCTGCACACCTCCGGCCAGAACAACCCGGTCGGCATCCTGATCCCGAAGGAGCGGACGGCCAAGGACACCCTGCCGTTCCACCCCTATTTCACGGTGAAGGACGGCTTCGCGATCATCCTGTTCCTGATCCTGTTCGCCTATTTCGTCTTCTTCAATCCGAACGCCCTGGGCCACGCCGACAACTACATTCCGGCCAACCCGCTGCAGACCCCGGCGCACATCGTGCCCGAGTGGTACATGCTGCCCTTCTACGCCATCCTGCGGGCCATCCCCGACAAGTTCGGCGGCGTGGTGGCCATGTTCGCGGCCATCGGCGTCCTGTTCGTCCTGCCCTGGCTGGACACCTCCAAGGTCCGGTCGATGCGCTATCGGCCACAGATGAAGATCTTCTTCCTGTTCTTCGTCGCCAACGCCCTGCTGCTGGGCTGGTGCGGCGCCCAGCTGCCGGACGCTCCGGTGGTCGGCGACTTCAAGACCTTCACCCTGATCGACGGCGACCTGAACTCCTACCTGTGGCTGACCCGGTTCGCGACGCTCTACTACTTCGCCTTCTTCCTCGCGATCATGCCGTGGGTGGGGCTGAAGGAGACGCCGCTGCCGATCCCCGCCTCCATCTCCGAACCCGTCCTCACCGACGCCGCCCAAGCCGAACAGAAGGGCTGAACGTGATGCAGTTCTCCATCCGTAAAACCCTCGTCGCCGTGGCCGCCATGGCCGGTCTGGCCCTGGCCGCCTCCCCGGCCCTGGCCGCCGGCGGCGCCGCCCACAAGCTCAAGGACGGCGGCTTCTCGTTCGAGGGCCCGTTCGGAACCTTCGACCAGGCCCAGCTGCAGCGCGGCTACAAGGTCTATCGCGAGGTCTGCGCCGCCTGCCACAGCATGAACCTCATGCACTTCCGCGACCTCGGTCTGAAGGGCGGCCCCTTCTACGACGAGCACGCGGAAAACCCGGCCCAGAACCGCTTCGTCCGCGCCATCGCCGCCGAGTTCCAGATCGCCGACATCGACACCGAGACCGGCGAGGCCATGCAGCGTCCGGGCATCGCGGCGGACAAGTTCCCGTCGCCCTATCCGAACGTGACCGCCGGCGCCGCGGCCAACGGCGGCGCCTATCCGCCGGACCTGTCGGTCATGGCCAAGGCCCGTCACGGCGGCGCCGACTACATCTATTCGCTGCTGACCGGCTACAACACGCCGCCGCCGTATCTGACGATGACGTCGACCCAGCACTACAACGCCTATATGGCCGGCGACCTGACGCCCTTCGTCCCCGAAGGCGCCCACGTCCCGCCGGGCGGCTTCATCGCCATGCCCAACCCGCTGGCCGCCGGTCAGGTCACCTATGACGACGGCACGAACGCCTCGGTCGACCAGATGGCCAAGGACGTCTCGGCCTTCATCGCCTGGGCTTCCGAGCCGCATCAGGTGGAGCGGAAACAGGCCGGCTTCGGCGTGCTGATCTTCCTCTTCCTGTTCGCCGGCGTGACCTACATGAGCTACCGCCGCATCTGGGCCGGCGTCGCCCACTAGGCGACCTGCCCCCTCTGACGATCGCGCCCGCCGGACCTGTCCGGCGGGCGTTTTCGTTGCGTGAACGCCGATCTCGATACAGGATCGAAGCTTCCGCCACGGAGCGCCTGTCCCATGTCCTTCACGCGTCCGTTCAACGCCCGCCTTTTCGCCCTTGTTCTCCTCGCCGCACCGGCGTCCGCCCTGGCCCAGGCCCAGCACCCCATGGGCACGGACGAACAGCGCGAAGCCATGAAGACCCTCGCCTGGATGGATGGCGAATGGCGCGGAACCGCCACCGCCATGACCGGCCCGGGCCAGAGCCGGACCATGCCCCACACCGAGCGGATCGGGACCATGCTGGGCGGCTCCCTGCGGGTCATCGAAGGGCGCAGCCACAATGACGACGGCTCGACCCTGTTCAACGCCTTCGCCGTCATCAGCTGGGACGATCAGGCCGACCGCTTCATGATGCGCTCCTACGCCAACGGTCAGGCCACCGACGTGCCCATCGAGGCTGACGGGCAGGGCTTCAAATGGACGGTGACCACGGCGCGCGGCCAGATCCGCTACGAGATGAAGCTGATCGACGGCCAGTGGATCGAAACCGGCGACTATCTGATGGAAGGACGCCCGCCGATGCGCGTCATCGAGATGAAGCTGGACCGGATCGGCGACACGGGCTGGCCGGCGGCCGGCGCGGTTTCGCCGATCCCGTGAAGGCCCGGACGCCGAACCCGGCTTCGCCGCATCGACAGACGCCGTCGGGCTGAATAGGGTCCGCTCCGCTTACCGTTCGTCCGTCGCCGGAGTCTTCATGCGCATCGTCCCGTCCCTCGCCGTCATCGCCGCCGTTCTGGCCGCCCCGGCCCCGCTGCTGGCCCAGACCGCGCCGCAATTCAGCGCCCAGCGGCTGTCGGACGACATCCGCATCCTCTCGGCCGACGATTTCGAGGGACGCGGCATCGCCACCCCGGCGGAGCAGAAGGTCGTCGACTATCTGTCCAGGGGCTACGCCGAGGCCGGCTTCCAGCCCGGCGGCGACCTCCAGGCCGACGGCACGCGCCTGTGGACCCAGGCCGTGGGCCTCAACCGGTTCCAGGTCTCGAACGCCTCGGGCCGGCTCAAGGTCGGCGATTGGACCCTGCCCCTGGTCCAGGGCGAACAGATCGTCATGTCCACCCGCCTGCCCGCCGCCGGAAACGGCTCGGGCCACGTCATGCTGATGAACAAGCCCCTGGTCTTCGTCGGCTACGGCATCGACGCGCCGGAGCGTTCCTGGGACGACTTCAAGGACGTCGACGTCCGGGGCAAGATCATCGTCGTCCTGGTCAACGACGCCGACTTCGAGGCGCCGGAGCTGGACACCTTCGGCGGCCGGGCCATGACCTATTACGGCCGCTGGACCTACAAGTACGAAGAGGCCGCCCGCCAGGGCGCGGCCGGCGTCCTGATCGTCCATGAGGACCGCCCCGCCTCCTACGGCTGGGGCACGGTCAGGAACTCCTGGACCGCGCCCCAGTTCGACATCGTCCGCGCCGATCCGGCGAAAGAGCGCGTGCCGGTCGAGGCCTGGATCCAGCGCGACGTCGCGGTGCAGCTGTTCCGGCAGGCCGGCCTGGATTTCGAGGCCCTGAAGGTCCAGGCGCGCCAGCGTGACTTCCGTCCCGTCGAACTGCCGGGCGCCAGCTTCAGCGGCATGTACGACCTGGCCTCCAGCAAGATCGAGACCCACAATGTCGTGGCCCGGCTGGAAGGCTCCACCTGGCCGGACGAGACCGTCCTCTACACCGGCCACTGGGACCATATCGGGGTCGGCAGTCCCGACGCCAACGGCGACGCCATCTTCAACGGCGCGGTCGACAACGCCTCGGGCACCGCCGCCCTGCTGGAGCTGGCGCGCCAGTTCGGTCGCGGGCCCCAGCCGAAACGCTCGGTGGTCATGATCTCCTTCACCGCCGAAGAAAGCGGACTGCTGGGCTCCGCCTACTACGCCGCCAACCCCCTCTATCCGCTGGAGACGACGGCGGGCGGGATCAACATCGATTCGGCCAACATCTACGGCCGCACCACGGGCTTCAGCATCGTCGGCCTGGGCCATTCCGATCTGGATGAGCGCACCACCGCCTTGGTCGAGGCCCAGGGCCGCACGGTCCTGCCCGACGGCGGCGCGCCGGCGGGCATCTATTTCCGCTCCGACCACTTCCCCCTGGCCCAGAAGGGCGTGCCCATGGCCTACGGCGCCTCGGCGGGCGACTTCCGCGACGAACCGATCGCCGCGCGCAACGCCGCCCGCGACGACTACCGCGCCCGCCGGTATCACCAGGCCGACGACGAATGGTCGGCCGACTGGGACTACAGCGGCCAGATCGAGGACCTGAACGTCTACTACGAGTTCGGCCGCGCCCTGGCGAACAGCCGCGACTGGCCCGAATGGAAGCCCGGCTCCGAATTCGGCCCCGCCCGCGCCGCCAGCGCCGACCAGCGCCCCAGGTCGCAATAGACGCCCGCGCCCACACAGGGAGCGCCCCCCACTTTCCTTCTCCCTGTTGGGAGAAGGTGGCTCGCGCGAGACGGATGAGGGGACGGTCCAGCCTTCGGCGACAGCCGTCGCACCGCCCGTGACACGGCTCACGCCGACCCCACCGTCCGTCCCCTCACCCTTGAGCGCCAGGACGACGGCTGCGCCGCCGTGCGCTCAATCCCTCTCCCAACCGGGAGAGGGAGACGTGTCGGAACAGGGGTTCCTTCCATCACACTTCAACGCCCGGATTCGCTGATTTCCCTCACCTTTCCACGAAACTTGCGCCCCTCTTCCGGCCACAGGTGAGACCTGCCCCATAATACCCCCACTCCGCCGCACGGGAGGGCCGTCGGCCGGCGACCTGCGGGTGGTGGAGGCGAGACAGCGGGGGCGGGGTTCCAGATCGGAGGCTCGCCGCCTCGACCGCGGAGGGGAACCTTTTCGGAGCCGAGGCTGGGTCGGAGTTGAAATCCCGACCGTTCCGGGGATCGGCCGCGCCGGCCGACCCGCCCGCCGGGGGGCTATTCGACGCCGGCGCCAATCAGCGCCCCCCCGTCGCTCCTCCCGTCCAGGCCTCGCGCGGAGCGACATCAGGCCTTCGTCGAAAACGGTACTTCTATCCCACAGACCGGGCGAGGCCCGGCGCTCCGCCCCTCCCGCACCCTTCAGGCCCCCGCCGTGAAGCCGACCACGCTTGTCTTCTCCTCCCCCGCATGGGGGAGGGGGACCGCCGAAGGCGGTGGAGGGGTCCGATCGCGCAGCGATCGGCGGGCGGTGGAGGGGGCAAATCTCCCCGCCCGGAGAAGGATCGCACGCGATCCGACGACCGGACCGCCAACCCAGGCTCACGCGCCGTCGATCCGTCCCGGGCGTTCCTACTCCCCGGGGCCGGGAGACGATTCCCATCGCGCCACAGCCCCCGGCGCGCTAAGCGGTTTTGGTCGTCCCGGTGGGCGGTCCTGAGGGCGGAATCTGTATGAGTCTGGCGCGCAACACCCTGGTTCAGTCCGGCCTGACGCTGGGCAGTCGCGTCCTGGGGTTTGCGCGGGATCTCGCCCTGTCGGCCAGTTTCGGCCAAGGGGCCCTGATGGACGTCTGGGCCACGGCCCTGATGCTGCCCAACCTGTTCCGGCGCCTGTTCGCCGAGGGCGCCTTCGCCCAGGCCTTCGTGCCCATCTACGGCTCCGTGCGCGAAAAGGAGGGCGAGGCGGCGGCGGCCGAGGTGGCGTCCCAGGCCGTCAGCTTCATCTTCGCCGTGGTGGCGGCCTTCTGTATCGCCATGCAGGCGGCCCTGCCGTGGATCATGCCCTGGCTGTTGTCGGCCTGGCGTGACGACGCCGGCGTGACGCGCACGGCGGTGATCGCGACCCAGCTGGCCATGCCCTATCTGGCCTGTATGACCATCGCCTCCCTGCTGTCGGGGGTGCTGAACACGGGCGGGCGGTTCGCCCTGACGGCGGCGGTGCCGGTGTTCCTGAACATCTGCACCCTGATCCCGCTCGTGGCCGGGCGGTTCGTGACGGACGATGCGACCCTGATCCTGCTGGCGACCAGCGCGGCGGTGACGGCGTCGGGCGTGGTTCAGGCGGGCCTGCTGTGGTGGGGCGTCAGTCGGCTGGGCGTGCGGGTCAGGCTGGGTCTGCCCCGGCTGTCGCCGACGGTGAAGCGGGCCCTGGGCCTGGCCGTGCCCGGCGCCCTGGCGGGCGGGGCGATGCAGATCAATTCGGTCGTGTCCCAGGTGCTGACCGGCTCGGACGAGGGCGCCCGGTCGGTGCTTTACAACGCCGACCGGCTGTACCAGTTGCCGCTGGGCCTGATCGGGGTGGCCATCGGCCTGGCCCTGGTGCCGCGCCTGACCAGGGCCTTCGTGTCGGGCGACGAGGCGGGCGGGCGACGGACGCTGGACGACGGCTTCACCCTGGCGATGGTCTTCACCCTGCCGGCGGCGGCGGCCCTGTTGGTCATTCCCTATTTCATCATCGACGCCACCGTGACGCGCGGGGCCTTCACCTCGGCCGATGCGGCGCGGACGGCGGACGCCCTGAGACAGTTCGCCTGGGGCGTGCCGGCCTTCGTCCTGGCCAAGGTGCTGACCCCGCCCTTCTTCGCGCGCCAGGATACGCGGCGGCCGATGATCTATGCCGTGACGGCGGTGGTGTTCACCGTCGTGGTCGGGGCGGGGTTGTTCTATCTGTTCCGCCGCAACGGGATCGACGGCGTGCTGGGCCTGGCCATCGCCACCAGCCTGTCGGCCTGGCTGAACGTGGGTCTGCTGGCCGGGACGCTGATGCGTGAAAACGTCTGGCGCCCGTCGCCGGCCTTCATCGGGCGGATGAGCCGGGTCCTGGCCGCCGTGGCCGTGATGGCCGGGGCGCTGCTCCTGGCCGGATGGCAGTATCCACTGCTCAGCCGGCTGTTCCTAGCCAAGGAGATGGCGGTGCTGGTCGTCTGCGGCGGAGGGGCGGTCGTCTACGCCCTGGCCCTGCTGGGTCTCCGCGCGACCAGCCTGCGCGAGCTGAGAGGCGTGCTGCGGCGCGAACCCGGCGCGGCACCGGCGATCGACCTCTGACCCGGCGCCCGCGCGACCGCATAGGCTGTGCGGGCGGCCATCAGGACACTGGAAAGGTGGTGCCGCTTAGGTGACTCGAACACCTGACCCCCTCATTACGAATGAGGTGCTCTACCAGCTGAGCTAAAGCGGCTCCGGCGCGGGCGTGGCCCGGCGTGAGAGGAGGGCTCTTTATACGTCGGCGGGCGGCTTGCCAAGCGCCGCCTTGAGCGCGGCGAACATCGCCGGTTCGTCAGGCCGTTCGGCGACGAAGAGGGTCGCGAATCCCAGGCTGAACAGGGGTTCGGCGGCGGCCGGGGAGATGGCGACGGCGGCGCACGCTCCGGCGTTCTGCAGCGCGAGACGTGTCGCCAATGCCTGGGCCGCGCGCGGCGAGTGGATCAGCACGGCGTCGAACGCCTCAGGCGCGGGCGCCGCCGTCGGCTCGGCGCGATAGACGATCAGCGGGGCGACCTCCGCCGCGCCGCCGACGAGCGCCGACAGGTCGGCGGCCGGGCGATCGGCGCCGGGCGCCAGAAGGCGGGGGCCCGCTCCCCGTCGCCGGATCAGGACCGCCAGGTCCCGGGCGTCGCCGTCGGCCGAAACGACGGTCCGGAAGCCTGCCTGGGTCGCGGCCCGGGCCGTGGCGGCGCCGACGGCGAAGACCGGATGATCCAGCGTCGCCTCCGCGCCCGCGAGCGCGACGAAGGCGGCGACGCCGTTGGCGCTGGTGAAGACCAGGCCGTCGAAATGGTTCACGACGGGCAGGGCCGGCGTGAGGGGGACGATGTTCAGAAGGGGGGCGACGATCGGCGTGAAGCCTGCCGCCGCCAGTCGTTCGGCCGTCCGCTCGGCGCCGGGGCGGGCGCGGGTGACCCAGACCTTCAGCCGCCCGGTCAGGTCGACAGCTCCGCGTCGGTGATCTCCTGATCCCCGGACGCCGCATGGACCTCGCCGCCCAGCCGCTCGCCCAGGGCGCGGGCCTCGGCCAGGGCGTTCGCCGAGGTCGCCTGGGCCATCGCGCCGGATCGCCGCCAGCGGGCCGCGCCGTTGGGCGCCAGGATTTCGGTGGTCAGGGTCAGGACGTCGCCGTCGATGCGGGCGTGGGCCCCCACGGCGGTGCGGCACGATCCCTCCAGCGCGACCATGGCGCCGCGTTCGGCCGCGACGGCCGTCGCGGTCGGGCCGTGGTTCAGGGCGGCGATCCAGTCGGCATGGCGTTCCCGATCGGCGGCGCGCCCCTGGATCGCCAGCGCCCCCTGCCCGGGCGCCGGGAGAAAGTCGTCGAGCGAAAGGCGCTCGCGGATCACCTCCGAAAGGCCCAGCCGGTTCAGGCCCGAGGCCGCCAGCAGGATGGCGTCGAAATCCCCTTCCTGAAGACGACGCAGGCGGGTGTCGACATTGCCGCGCAACATCTCGATCTTCAGATCGGGACGCAGGGCCAGGGCCTGGGCCTGGCGGCGCAGACTGGCCGTGCCCAGTCGCGCGCCGATCGGCAGGTCGGCGAAGCTCGCGACCGCATGGGAGATGAACGCGTCGGCGGCGTCTTCCCGCAGCGGGACCGCCAGGATGTCCAGGCCCTCAGGCTGGTCGGCCGGCACGTCCTTCATCGAATGGACGGCCAGATCGACGCGGCAGTCCAGCAGCGCCTCCTCGATCTCCTTGGTGAACAGGGCCTTGCCGCCGATCTCCAGCAGGCGGCGATCCTGCACCCGGTCGCCCGTGGTGACGATCTCGACCAGTTCCACCCGTTCGGGCTCGACCTGCAACGCGCGGGCGATGGCGCGCTGCATCATGCCGGACTGGGCCAGAGCCAGCTTCGAGCGGCGCGTTCCGATACGCAGGACGGGAGAGAAAGAGGCGGGCATCAGGCGTTGCGCAGACCGAAGGGGGTCGCTACCTCGACCCGATGACGATGGGCGCGGACTATAGCAGCGAACCGGGCGCGGCAACTGACCCAGGTCAAGGCCGGGCGCTGACGGTGCTGGGTTTCGAGACCAGCTGCGACGAAACCGCCGCCTCGGTGGTGCGGTTGTCGCCGGACGGCGAGGCCGCCGTACTGTCCTCGGTGATCCACAGCCAGGTCGAGGACCATGCCGCCTTCGGCGGCGTCGTGCCCGAGATCGCCGCCCGTAGCCATGTGGAGATGATCGACGGCGTCGCGCGCCGCGCCATGGCCGAGGCGGGCCTCGACTATGGGGCGCTGGACGGGGTGGCCGCCACGGCCGGGCCGGGCCTGATCGGCGGAGTCATGGTCGGTCTGGGGTTCGGCAAGGCCGTGGCTCTGGCGCGCGGCCTGCCCTTCGTGGGCGTGAACCATCTGGAGGGGCACGCCGTGTCGGCGCGTCTGGCGCGGCGGATCGCCTATCCCTTCCTGCTGTTGCTGGTGTCGGGCGGCCATTGCCAGTTGCTGGAGGTGCGCGGCATCGGCGACATGAGCCGGCTGGGCACGACGATCGACGATGCGGCCGGCGAGGCCTTCGACAAGATCGCCAAGGCCATGGGGCTGGGCTATCCCGGCGGTCCTGCGCTGGAAAAACTGGCTGCGACCGGAGACGGCGCCCGCTTCGACCTGCCGCGCGCCCTTCTGGGCCGCAAGGACTGCGATTTTTCGTTCTCGGGGCTGAAGACCGCCGCCTCGCGTCTGGCCCAGACCTGCGAGACCGACCAGGATCGCGCCGATCTGGCCGACGCTGTCCAGACCGCCATCGCGCGTCAGTTGTCGGAACGCTCCGCGCGGGCGATGCGCGACTACGCCGAGCGGCACGCGCAGAAGCTCTTCGTCGTCGCCGGGGGCGTCGCCGCCAATCGCACGGTGCGTGCGGTGCTGGAGAAGACGGCGGCCGACCATGGCTTTGATTTCCTCGCGCCGCCCATGGCCTATTGCACTGACAACGCCGCCATGATCGCCCTGGCCGGGGCGGAGCGGCTGGCCCTGGGCCTGACGTCGGATATCGATATGGCGGCGCGCCCGCGCTGGCCGCTGGACGAAGCGCGGGCGCTGGTTGATCCTGCGCACAAACCGGGCCGCAAGGGCGCGAAGGCGTAAGGGTGGGAAGACGCATGGAGTTCAGCAGCGCAGGCGTGATCGGGGCCGGAGCCTGGGGCACGGCCCTGGCCCAGACGGCGGGATGCGCGGGGCTGAATGTCCTGCTTCAGGCGCGCGAGCCGGAGGTCGTGGACAGCATCCGCGCCCGCCGCGTCAACGATGCCTTCCTGCCCGGCGTGGTGCTGGGCGACCGGGTGCAGGTCACGCCGGATCTGTCCGACCTCGCCGATCGCGACCTCATCCTGGCCGTGCCGCCGGCCCAGCATCTGCGCGGCGTCATGCGCGCCTTCGCGCCCCACTATCGGCCGGGGACGCCGATCATTCTCTGCGCCAAGGGGATCGAGCGGGGATCGCTGAAGCTGATGACCCAGGTGCTGGAAGAAGAGATTCCCGGCGCGACCGTCGCCGTCCTGTCCGGGCCCAGTTTCGCCGCCGACGTGGCGCGCGGCCTGCCGACGGCGGTGACCCTGGCTTGTGAGGACGCCGCGCTCGGCGAGGCCCTGATGACCGCCCTGTCCGCCCCGGCCTTCCGCCCGTACCTGGCCACGGACCTGATCGGGGCGGAGGCCGGCGGGGCGCTGAAGAACGTGCTGGCCGTCGGCGCGGGCATCGTCGAGGGCCGCAACCTCGGGCGCAGCGCCCACGCCGCCCTGATCACCCGGGGCTTCGCCGAGATGACGCGGCTGGCCGTCGCCCTGGGCGGGCGGGCCGAGACCGTCGCCGGCCTGTGCGGTCTCGGCGATCTGGTCCTGACCTGTTCCAGCCCGATGTCGCGCAACATGAGCCTGGGTCTGGCCCTCGGCCAGGGCCAGACGGTCGAACAGGCCCTGGCCGGCAAACGGTCGGTGGCGGAGGGCTATGAGAGCGCGCCCGCCGTACGGGACCTGGCGGCTCGCCTGGGGGTGGAGACGCCCATCTGCGAAAGCGTCGCCGCCGTGCTGGCCGGAGAGACCACGGTCGAACAGGCGATGGAGGATCTGCTGTCGCGCCCCCTGCGCGCCGAACGGGATTGATCGCCGCCCGTGACCGACCCCGCTCCCGCCGAACGCCAACGCGTCTGGAAGACTCCGCCCGGCGTGGCCCTGTGCGCCCATGACGACCTCGCCGAGCCGGGGTCGCGCGGTTTCGTGCTGCAGATCGGCGAGGCCTTCTTTCACGGCTTCGTGGTGCGCAAGGATGGAGAGACGGTCGGCTGGGTCGATCGCTGCCCACACGCGGGCTTTCCCATCGCCGTGGAGTTGGATCGCTATCTGACGCCCGACGGCGCCCTGATCCTGTGCGGCTGGCATGGGGCGGTGTTCGAACCCGTCAGCGGCGCCTGTGTCGGCGGACCCTGCGCCGGCGGAAAGCTGACGCCCTGGCCGGTCACGGTGACCGACGGGATCGTGCGCACGGCCTGACGCCTTGTCGTCTCCATCGCTTGGAAAGGCCGGGCGGGGCTGGCACCCTGTGACGCGATGACCGAACGCTCACCCTTTCCTCCCGCAGCCCCGCCGCCCCGCCCGGTGTCGCCCGGCCTGTATCTTGTGGCGACGCCGATCGGCAACCTGAGGGACATGACCCTGCGGGCGCTGGACGTGCTGGCGGCGGCGGACCTGGTGCTGGCCGAGGACACACGGGTGTCGGCCAAGTTGCTGCAGGCCTATGGGCTCAAGGCCAAACTGGAGCGGTGCGACGATCACGCCTCCGCCCGCGCGGCCGAGGGGGCCGTGCAGCGGATCGCCGAGGGCCAGGTGGTGGCCCTGGTGTCGGACGCCGGAACGCCCATGGTTTCAGATCCCGGTTTCGTGGTGGCGCGGGCAGTGGTGGAGGCGGGCCTGCCGGTCCACCCGATCCCGGGCGCCTCCAGCTTGCTGGCGGCGCTGAACCTGGCGGCCCTGCCCTCGGACCGGGTGCTGTTCGCCGGCTTTCTGCCGCCCAAGTCCGGCGCCCGCCGGACGATGCTGGCCGAGCTAAAGCCGGGGCGGCAGACCCTGGTGCTGTTCGAAAGCGGGCCGCGCCTCGCCGACAGCCTGGCGGATATGGCCGAGGTGCTCGGTGACCGCCCGGCCGCCGTGACCCGCGAACTGACCAAGCTGCATGAAGAGTGCGTGCGCGGAACCCTGGCTGAATTGGCCGCCAATCCGCGCTGTCAGGCTCCCAAGGGCGAGATCGTCGTCGTCATCGGCCCGGGGGCGGTCGAGGCGACCAGCGAGGCCGACGCAGACGCGGCCTTGAGAGAAGCCCTGACGCGTTTGCCGCCCGGTGAGGCGGCGTCCGAGGTGGCGCGGGCCTTCGATCTGAACCGCAAGGCGCTGTATCGCCGTGCGCTGGAGCTGAAAGAGGCCGGATGAAGCCGGCCCGGCTTCGCCCTGTGCGGCCGAAGCGCCCGCCGACGACGGGCTGGCGGCGCGATCGGGGCGGCCGGGCGCGGCAGGACGGTCGCGGCGCCGAATGGATCGCGGTGCTGTGGCTGATGCTGCGCGGCTGGCGAATTCTCGGCTTTCGGCTGAAGGTCGCCGGGGCGGAGATCGACATCCTGGCGGCGCGCCGCGGCGTCCTTGCCGTGATCGAGGTCAAGCGGCGCGCGACCCTCGACGCCGCCCTGCTGGCCCTCACCCCCGCCCAGCACGCCCGCCTGCTGGCCGCAGGCCGCGCGGTGTTGCGCGGACGCCCCAGTCTGGAGGGCCATGTGTTGAGAATCGATATGGTGGCGCTGGCTCCCCGGCGGCTTCCGCGTCATCTTGCCGGCGTGGGCCCGTCCGGGAGGGATGACAGGTGACGCGCGACGAGGCGGAGGCGCAGCTGCTCGCATTCGGCCAAGGGCCGGACGACGACTTTCCCTTGCTGGAGGCGGCCATCGCCTGCGCCCTCCATGATCATCCGTTCCGCGACCCGGAGCCGGTGCGACGCCTGGCGGCCGCGGCGGCGGCGCGGCTGAGCGAGCGCATGGGCTGGGAGTCGCATGACGACGCCCTGACCGAGACCCTGGCGTCCGACTTCGGACTGGACGGCGACCTGCTGGACGACGGGGCGCTGGACGGCGGCGATCCGGCCAACACCGACATCATCGCCGCAGCCGGGCGGCGACGCGGTCTCTCGGGAACACTGGCGCTGTTCTATCTGCACGCGGCGCGGGAAGCCGGAATCCAGGTCCAGGGCGTCGATTTTCCCAACCACTTCCTCCTGCGGGTGGAAACCGAGGTCGGCCCGGTGGCGCTGGACCCCTTCAGCCACGGTCGCATCGTCCTGCCCAGCGAACTGACGCGACGGGCGCTGCTCGCCGGCCTGACGCCCTATGTGGCGGGCCGGCTGGACCTGCTGATGGCGCCGGTGACCGATCGCCAAGCGCTGATCCGCCTGCATGGGCTGCAGTTTCATCGCGCCATGCGAAGGGGCGACCATGCCGCCGCCGAACGGTCGGCCGTGCGGCGCGCGCTGTTGGGGCCGGAGGACCATCGGCCCTGGCTGGATGTGGCGGCGGCGCGTGAACGCCAGGGGGCGCTCGCCGGGGCGTTGCAGGCGCTGGACCGCGCCCGCGCCACGGCCGGAGAAGCGGTCTTCATGCCCCCGCCGGGCGTCGAACGGCTGAGGCTGAGGTTGAACTGAGCGCCCGCGCCCCTTAGCTGAGCGGCGCAGGTTCAGGAGCTCCCCATGCTGAAGGTCGCGGTCCAGATGGACCCCATCGAGGCGGTCAACATCGACAGCGACACGACCTGGTTGATGATGACCACGGCCCAGGAGCGCGGCCACGCCCTGTGGGTCTATGATTTTCGCACCCTGGCGCTGGAAGAGGGGCGGCTGTTCTGCCGGGCGCGTCCGGCCAAGCTGCGCCAGACGAAGGGCGACCATGTCAGCCTGGGCGAAGAGGTGAAGCTGGATCTCGGCGCCGACGTCGACGTCATCCTGATGCGTCAGGACCCGCCCTTCGACATGGCCTATGTGACGGCGACCTATCTGCTGGAGACGGTCCACCCGAAGACCCTGGTGGTCAACGACCCGGCGGAGGTGCGCTCGGCGCCCGAAAAACTGCTGGTGACCCGGTTCCCAGGCCTGACCCCGCCGACCCTGATCAGTTCGGACCCGGTCGCCCTCGTCGACTTCCACAGGCGGCATGGCGATGTGGTGCTGAAGCCCCTGCACGGCGCGGCCGGTTCGGGCGTTGTGCGGTTGAAGGCCGACGATCCCAATCTTGAGGCTCTCATCGAGATTCACGCCACAGGTTCGCGCGATCCTCTGGTGATCCAGAAATTCATCCCGGCGGTCAGCAAGGGCGACAAGCGGATCCTGCTGGTCGACGGCGAACCGGTCGGCGCCATCAACCGCATCCCGGCCAAGGATCAGGTCCGGTCCAACCTGCGCGTCGGCGGCGTGGCCGCCCCGGTCGAGCTGACGGCGCGCGACCTGGAGATCTGCAAGGCCATAGGCCCGACGCTGAAGGAACGCGGCCTGATCTTCGTCGGCATCGATGTGATCGGCGACTATCTGACCGAGATTAACGTCACCTCGCCCACAGGCGCCCAGCAGCTGAAACAGTTCACCGGCGTCGATGCGACCGCCGCCATGTGGGACGTGATCGAGCGGAAACGCGCCGCATAACGCGGGTCTTGCATTTCAATCTTGTTCGTGGTTCGTTCTCTTTCGGGAGAACGATGATATGCTGGCGAGCATCGCGACGGTGGCGTTCGAGGGGGTCGAGGCGCGGCGGGTGGACGTTCAGGTCCAGCAGCTGAACAGCGACCACGGCCATTTCAACATCGTCGGCCTGCCGGACAAGGCGGTGGCCGAGAGCCGGGAACGGGTGCGCGGCGCCTTCGCCGGGATCGGGCTGGCGCTGCCGGCGCGGCGGATCATCGCCAACCTGGCGCCCGCCGACCTGCCCAAGGAAGGCAGTCATTTCGACCTGCCGATCGCCCTGGCCTTGCTGGCTTCCATGCAGGTGGTGGCGCCGGACGCTCTGGACGGCTGGGCGGCGCTGGGCGAGCTGGGGCTGGACGGCCGGATCGCGCCGGTGGGCGGCAGCCTGCCCGCCGCCGTCGCCGTCTCGGCCATGGGGCTGGGCCTGATCTGTCCGGAGGCCAATGGGCCCGAGGCGGCCTGGGCGGGCGACGCCCGCATCCTGGCGCCCCGGTCGCTGATCGCCCTGATCAACCATTTCAAGGGGACCCAGATCATGGCCGCGCCCCAGCCGGGGCCGATGGCGGCCGGGACGCACGGACCGGACTTGCGGGAGGTCAAGGGTCAGGAAAGCGCCAAGCGGGCGCTGGAGCTGGCGGCGGCGGGTGGCCACAATCTGCTGTTCGTCGGCCCGCCGGGTTCGGGCAAGTCGATGATGGCGGCGCGTCTGCCGGGATTGTTGCCGCCGCTGACCCCGCCGGAGCTGCTGGAGACCTCGATGGTCTGGTCGATGGCCGGGCTGATCGAGCGCGGGGCCCTGACCCGCGACCGTCCGTTCCGCAGTCCGCACCATTCGGCCTCCATGGCGGCCCTGACCGGCGGCGGCCATCGCGCGAAGCCCGGCGAGGCCTCCTTGGCCCACAACGGCGTGCTGTTCCTCGACGAACTGCCCGAATACTCCCCCCAGGCCCTGGACAGCCTGCGCCAGCCGCTGGAGACGGGTGAAATCGTCGTGGCGCGCGCCAACCACCATGTGAGGTATCCGGCGCGGTTCCAGCTGATCGCCGCGATGAACCCCTGCCGTTGCGGCCTGGGCGGGGCGGGCAAGGGCGCCTGCGGCAAGGCTCCGAGGTGCCAGAAGGACTATCAGAACCGTATTTCCGGTCCGATGTTCGACCGCATCGACCTGACGGTGGACACCCCGCCCGTCACCGCCGCCGACATGGCCCTGCCGCCGCCGGCCGAGGGCACGGCCGAAGCCGCCGCGCGGGTGGCCGCCGCCCGCGCCGCCCAGATGGAGCGGGCCGCCGCCGCCGGGCTCGATGCGTCCCAGGGCTTGAACGCCCGCGCCTCCGGCGACGCCCTGGATCGTTTCGCCGCGCCGGACGAGGCGGGAAAGGCGTTGCTGATGCGCGCGGGCGAGGTCGGAGGGCTGACCGCCAGAGGATGGACGCGCACCTTGCGGCTGGCCCGCACGATCGCCGATCTCGAAGGGTCGACCGGCGTCCTCCGCCGCCATATCGCCGAGGCCCTGATCTACCGCCGCGCGACCGGCGAGGCGCAGGCGGGTTTCGACCGTCAGGCTGCGAAGAACGAGGCCGGCTGGCCCGCGTTCTGAACAGCGGTGTCGCCGAAGCTGACTTTGGGGTACGGCAAGGCGTCTTGCAGCGAGCCGTGCACCCGGTGTCCCAGCGCCGACCTCAGGTCAGGCGCGGTCCAGCCCCTACCTCGCTCCCATCGTCCCAGATCGTGTTGTCGTTGAGTCGTCATTAACCCTTGGACAGGCACCTTGGGCTGTCATCCCTCAGCGTGCGAAGGGCATCCGGCGTGAGCGCCTCAGGCGGTTCCCCCAGCTATCCCCGCCCCGTCTATCCGAGCCCCCCGCGCCCGGCGCGCCCCGACGCCTATGTGGCGCCGGGCGCCGACGCCGCCCCAGGCGTCTCCCAGCCCTCCGCGCCGAGCCGCCCGGCGAGCCCGGCCTCCTGGACCCGCCGCCCGGCCGAACCGGTCCAGGTCCAGGCGCCGGAACAGTTCCTGCGGCTGATGAGCCACGAGATGCGCACCCCTCTGAACGGGGTGATCGGCATGTTGGGCCTGCTGTCCCGCACCCAGCTGAACGGGGCCCAGAAGGCCTATGCCGAGGCGGCGCGGGAATCGGCCGAACACCTGCTGGGCCTCGTCAACGATCTGCTGGATTATGCGCGCCTCGACGCCGGAAAGCTGGATTTCGACCCGGCGCCGGTCGATCTCGAAAGCCTCGCGCGCGGCGTCGCCGAATTGCTCAGTCCGCGCGCCCACGACAAGGGGCTGGAGATCGTCTGGTCGGTGGCCGAGGACGCGCCCGATATCCTCGCCGACGAGGGCCGGCTGCGGCAGATCCTGTTCAATCTCGCCGGGAACGCGGTCAAGTTCACCGAAGCCGGCGGTGTCTCCGTCGCCGTGGAGCGGGCGGGCGGGACCGACGAACGGCCGCGCCTGGCCTTCATCATCGACGACACCGGCCCCGGCGTGCCCGAAGAGGCGCGTGAGCGCATCTTCGAGGAGTTCGGCCACGTCGACGCCTCGGACGCCACCCGTTTCGGCGGCGCCGGCCTGGGCCTGGCCGTCGTGCGTCGCCTGGTCCACGCGATGGACGGCCAGATCACCGTCATGGACCGTCCGGTCGCGGAACAGCCGTTCGGACGCCGCGCCCGCGCGCCCTCGCCCGGGTCCCGGTTCCGTTTCGAGGCTGCGTTCGACGCCGTGGCCGAACCCACGCCCCGCAGCCGCCCGCTGGAAGGTATGGAGGTCGCGGTCGTCTCGCCGCATCCCTTCATCCTGGCCGCCGCCGGGCGCCAGATACGGGCGTCAGGCGGTGCGGTCGCCGAGACGGCGCCTGTGACGTTGATCGACCACGCCGCAGCCGCGCCGGGGCAGTTGGCGGAACGTCCGGCCGAGGGGCGCGCCGTCGTTCTGTTGAAACCGACCGAGCGCGATCTGATCGACCGTTACCGCGCCGCCGGATTCCGGGGCTATCTGATCAAGCCGCTGCGTCGCGCCTCCCTGGCCGAGCGCGTTCTGGCCGCCGCCGGCCTTTCGTCCGCCCCGGGCGCGGCGCCGACGCCGGCCGACGACGATCGCGTGGCGCCGGCCAAGTTCGCCGGGACGCGTGTCCTGCTCGTCGAGGACAATCCGGTCGGCGCCCTTCTCGCCAAGACCCTGCTGCGCCGCGAGGGCTGCACGGTCGAGACGGCGGCGACGGGCCATGAGGCGTTGCAGGCGCTGAAGCGCGCCCGCTACGACCTGATCTTCATGGACATGCGGATGCCGGGCATGGACGGCCCGACCGCGACGCGCGCCATTCGGGAGGGCGGGGACCAGACGCCGATCGTCGCCCTGACCGCCAACGCCTTCGCCGAGGACCGCCGCGCCTGTCTGGAAGCCGGGATGGACGACCATCTGGTCAAGCCGCTGGAGCCCGACGCCCTGCGCCAGGCCCTGACCCGCTGGACGAACCGCGACAACCGTTTCATGGTCGCCGTCTGATTTGGCGCCCATGGGGCGTCGGGAGACGTCGATGACCGAAAATCCCAGCACCGGGTCCGCGCCGCGCAAGGCGGGGGCCGGCGATGTGTTGCGGGCGCTGGGGCGGGCTCGCGTGCTCATCACTCTGTTGCTCGGCTTCGGGTCCGGCCTGCCCTTCCTGCTGACCGGGGCCACCTTGAGCATTTGGCTGGCCGAAGGCGACGTCGCCCTGTCGGCCATCGGCTTCATTTCCTGGGTAGGCCTGGCCTACTCCTTCAAATTCATCTGGGCCCCTGTCGTTGATCGCTTCGATGTGCCGCTGCTGGGTCGGCTCGGCCGGCGACGGGGCTGGATGCTTCTGTCCCAATTGGTCGTCGGCGGCGCCCTGATCTCCATGGCGTTGATCGGGCCTGAAGGCGGCTTGACCGCCCTCGGCGTCGCGGCTCTCGTGACGGCCTTCGCCTCGGCCACCCAGGACATCGCCGTCGACGCCTGGCGGATCGAAAGCGCCGAGAGCGACGAGGACATGGGTCTGCTGACCTCGGCGTATCAACTGGGCTATCGCTCCGCCATCCTCGCCGGCAACGCCCTGATCCTGTTCTTCGCCAGTTGGTTCGGATGGAATGGGGCCTATGCGATCTGGGGCGCGGCCATGGCCATCGCCATCGTCGCCACCCTTTGCGCCAGGGAGCCGGTGGACCGGCGAGAGATCGCCGCCGCCACCGGGGGCGCCCCGCCCTGGACGCCGCGCGGCCTGTTTGATGCGGTGGTCGGGCCCTTCATCAACTTCCTGAAGACCCACAAGGCCGCCGCCTTCCTTATGTTGGCGGCGATCAGCCTGTATCGCCTGCCGGACTTCGTGATGGGTCCCATGGTCGGACCGTTCTACATCGACCTCGGTCTGACCAAGGAGGCCATCGGCGCGATGCGGCTCAGCGTCGGACTGGTCGCCGCCTTCCTCGGCATCGCGGCGGGCGGGCTGAGCGCCGTCCGCTTCGGCTTCGGGCCGACGCTTCTGCTAGGCGCCCTGATCGGGCCGATGTCGAACCTCGGCTATACGCTGATGGCTCTGACCGGCCTGTCCACGCCGATGTTCGGGGCGGTGCTGTTCGTCGAGAACTTCTCGGAAGGTTTCGCCGGCTCGGCCCTTGTCGCCTACATGTCCAGCCTGACCGGCATCGGCTATACGGCGACGCAGTATGCGCTGCTGAGCTCGTTCTACGCCCTGCTCGGCAAGTTCCTGAAGGGCTTCTCGGGCGTCGTTGTCGAGAGCCTGGAACAGGGGCACGCCCTGATGACCGCCTATGCGCTGTTCTTCGCCGGCACGGCCCTGGTCGGCGTACCGGCGGTCATCCTCTGCTGGTTTCTGGAGCGTCGAAACCAGCGGCTGAAACGACAGGTCGAGGCCGGGGGCTGAAGCCCGGGCCCGGCGTCGAAACCTATTCCACCGGTCCCGTTACCCCGTCGTAGGCGGCGAAGGTGGCGGCGGTGATGATCTCGCTCACCGAGGCGCCCAGGCTGACGATCTGGACCGGCTTCTCCAGCCCGACCAGCAACGGGCCGATCACCGTCGCGCCGCCCAGAGACTGGACCAGGCGCGTCGAGATTGAGGCCGAATGGATGGCCGGCATGACCAGGACATTGGCGTGGCCGGTCAGGCGCATGAACGGATAGGCGTCGCGCTGTTCCGGCTCCAGCGCCAGCTCGGGCGGCATCTCGCCCTCGTACTCGAAATCGGCCCCGCGCTGGTCAAGGATGCGGATGGCCTCGCGCACCTTTTCCGCCCGGTCGCCGGGAGGGTTGCCGAAGGTCGAATAGGACAGAAAGGCCACGCGCGGCTGACGGCCCAGCTTCTTGACGGTCTCGGCCGCCTGGATGGCGATCTCGGCCAGTTCCTCGGCGTTGGGCAGTTCGTGGATCGAGGTGTCGGCGACGAACAGGGTCCGCCCCTTGGACAGCAGGATCGACAGGCCGATCATCCGCTCCTTGACGTCCAGGACGCGGCGGATCTCTTTCAGCACCATGTTGAAGTTGCGGGTGGCGCCGGTCACCACCGCATCCGCATCGCCATGCGCGACCATGGCGGCGGCGAAATAGTTGCGGTCCTGGTTGATCATGCGCTGGACGTCGCGCTTCAGATAACCGCGCCGCTGCAGCTTGGCGTAAAGCCAATCCGTATACTGCGCATTCTTGTGCGAAACCCGGGCGTTGACGATCTCGATGCCCAGATCGTCGAAGTTCAGTCCGGCCTCGGCGGCGTTCTGACGGATCAGCTCCTCGCGGCCGATCAGGACCGGCGTGCCCAGTTCCGCCTGCTTGAAGCCCCAGGCGGCGCGGATCACCGAGGTTTCCTCCCCTTCGGCGAAGACGACACGCTTGTCCGGCGCAGCGCGCACGGCGGACGAGATCTTGTGCATCAGGGCGGCGGTCGGATCGACGCGACGCCGCAGGGAGGCCCGGTAGGCCTCCATGTCCTCGATCGGACGACGGGCCACGCCCGTCTCCATGGCCACCTGGGCGATGAAGGGCGGAATGTACCAGATCAGGCGCGGATCGAATGGCGTCGGGATGATGTAGTCCGGCCCGAACTTCAGCTTGCGGCCCGAATAGGCGGCGGCGACCTCGTCCGGCACGTCCTCGCGCGCCAGGGCGGCCAGGGCCTGGGCGCAGGCGACCTTCATCTCGTGATTGATCCGCCGGGCGCGCACGTCCAGCGCGCCCCGGAACAGATAGGGGAAGGCGAGCACGTTGTTGACCTGGTTCGGATAGTCCGACCGGCCCGTGGCGATGATGGCGTCCGACCGGACCGACAGCACGTCCTCGGGCGTGATCTCCGGATCCGGATTGGCCATGGCGAAGATGATGGGGTTGGGCGCCATGGTCGCCACCATCTCCTTGGTGATCGCACCCTTGGCCGCCAGGCCGATGACGACGTCGGCGCCGACCATGGCGTCCGCGAGCGTGCGATGAGACGTGTCGGTGGCGTGGGCCGCCTTCCACTGGTCCATCCCGGTGGGGCGGCCCTTGTAGACCACGCCGTCGCGGTCGACGATGACGGTGTTCTCGGCCCGGACGCCCGCCGCCTTCATCAGGGCGATGGACGACAGGCCGGCCGCCCCGGCGCCCGCAAGGACCACCTTCAGGTCTTCCAGCTTCTTGCCGACGATATGAGCGGCGTTGATCAGGCCGGCGGTGGAGATGATGGCGGTGCCGTGCTGGTCGTCGTGAAACACCGGGATGTCGAGCAGGTCCTGCAGCTCGCTCTCGATGACGAAGCATTCGGGGGACTTGATGTCCTCCAGATTGATGCCGCCCCAGGTGTCGCCGATGTTCTTCACCACGGTGACGAACTCATCGGGATCGGTGGTCTTCACCTCGATATCGAAGCTGTCGACGTCGGCGAACCGTTTGAAGAGGACGGACTTGCCCTCCATCACCGGCTTGGACGCCATGTGGCCGAGGTTGCCCAGGCCCAGAATGGCCGTGCCGTTGGAGATGACGGCGACCGTATTGCCCTTGGCGGTGTAGTCGTAGGCCAGGTCGGCATCCTGGGCGATGGCCAACACCGGCAGGGCTACGCCCGGCGAATAGGCCAGGGACAGGTCCCTCTGGGTCGCCATCGGCTTGGTCGGGGCCATGGAGATCTTGCCGGGCGTCGGCAGGCGGTGGAAATCCAACGCGTCCTGATCGGAAAAAGTCTGCTTGTCGGTCAGGTCGGGCATGGAGGGTCCGTCGGGCGCGGCGAAGGGGATCAACCTCCGTTCCTAGTGCGCCCCTTCCGTCGCGACAACCGGCCGCGCGGCGCCTGAGAGATGACACCGGTAGACAATTCTGGAGACAGTGGCGTCGGCCGGCCCAGAAGCCTAAACCGGAGACCATGAACACCCACCACAGTCACGACGTCATCATCGCCGGCGCGGGCCTGGCCGGGGCCAGTTTCGCCCTGGCGGCGGCGCACGGCGGGCTGAGCGTCGTGGTGATCGACCCCCAGCCGTTCAGCGCGCAGTTGGCGCCGACCTTCGACGGCCGCTCGACCGCCATCGCCTGGTCGACCTTCCGCATGCTGGAGACCTTGGGCCTGGGCGAGGCGCTGCGTCCGCACGCCTGTCGCATGGACCATATTCTGGTGACCGACGGCCGCCGGCCCGGCGCGGCGTCGAAGCCGCCGTCGTCCGCCTGGCTGCGGTTCGACGCCGACGAGATCGGCGACAGGAACGGCGGCGAGCCGCTCGGCTATATGGTCGAGAACCGCCGCATCCGTGTCGCCCTGGCCGAGGCGGTGGGTCGCTCCGACGTCGAGGTCCGGGCGCCGGCTCGCGTGCAGTCGGTTCAGGCCGGGCCGGGCGCGGCGACCGTGACCTTGGACGACGGTTCGATCCTGACCGCCCCTCTGGTCGTCGGGGCGGAGGGCCGGGGCTCGACCGTGCGCCGTGCGGCGGGCATCGGGACCACGGGCTGGACCTACGACCAGTCCGGCGTGGTCGCCACCGTCCGTCTGGGTCGCGACCATGGCAATGTCGCCCACGAATATTTCCTGCCCGGCGGGCCGTTCGCCATCCTGCCCCTGACCGACCGGCGCGCCAGCCTGGTCTGGACCGAACCGACGCGCCGCGCCGAGGCCCTTCGCTCCGCCTCCGATCCGGCGTTTCAGGCCCATCTGATGCGGCGTTTCGGCGAATTTCTGAACGGGGCGACGCCTGAGGGGCCGCGCTTCGTCTATCCCCTGTCGCTGGAGCTGGCCGAACAGCTTACGGCGCCTCGGGTCGCCCTGATCGGCGACGCCGCCCATGGCGTCCACCCGGTCGCCGGACAGGGGCTGAACATGGGGCTGAAGGACGCCGCCGCCCTGGCCGAGGTCCTGATCGAGGCGATGCGTCTGGGCGAGGACATCGGCTCGGAGCTGGTGCTGGACCGCTACGCCCGCTGGCGCCGGTTCGACAACACCGTCCTGGCCGCCGGTTTCGACGCCTTCGTGCGCCTGTTCTCCAACGACATCGCGCCAGTGCGCCTGGCGCGCGGCCTTGGCATGGCGGCGGTCAACCGCATCGGCCCCCTGCGCCGCGCCTTCATGCGCGAGGCCGGCGGCGCCACGGGCGACCTGCCGAAACTGCTCAAGGGTGAGCTGGTCTAGGTGCGGCCTCAGCCCAGTTGCCGGGCCTCTTCCGCCAGCATGATCGGCACGCCCTCGCGGATCGGGAAGGCCAGCTTCGCCCCCTTCGACACCAGTTCATTGGCGTCGCGGTCGTAAGTCAGCGGGCCACGCGTGACGGGGCAGACCAGCACCTCCAGCAGGCGAGGATCGACGGTGTTCGGGGTGTGGAAGGCATCGCTCATGGACGAGTGATGTAGGGCGGCCCGCAGCGATTGGCGAGGGGGCGGACAGGAGTGAAGAGTGAGTGGTGAGCAGTGATGGGGCGGGGTCGTTCTGGCATGTGGTCGCCTTCCCCCCGCCAAGCTCGCTACTCACCACTCACTCTTCACTACTCACCAACTCACTGCATCGGCCCCGGCGCGTCTCCGTCGCCCGGTTCGGCCGCGTCGATCCGCATCATGGCGGTCAGGATTCCGGCCCGCGCCGTCAGGTCCGTCGCCTCGATCAGGGCCTGTTTCTCGGCCGGATCGAAAGGCAGGGCCATGGACAGGCTGTTGACCAGGGCCTCGCGCGGCGCGGCCTCCGCCATTTCCCAGTCGATCTCCAGCTGACGTCGCCCCAGATAGGCGCGCAGGGCCGCCATAAAGTCCGGGCGATCGAAATCCTCTTCGGCTGGGGGCGTCAGGTCGGCCTCGAAATCGGCGAAGGCGGCCCGCACCTGACGATAGGGCGTCGGCGCGCCCAGCTCATTGGTCACGCGGAACCGCGACACCCCCGTCAAGGTGATCAGATAGCGCCCGTCAGACGTCTCGGCGAAACTGGTGATCCGGCCGGCGCAGCCGACCGCTGCCAGCGCCGGCTGGTGCGGCGGTCCGCCCGCGCACTGGATCATGCCGATGATCCGGTCTCCGGCCATGGCGTCGTCGACCATGTTCAGATAGCGCGGCTCGAAGATGTTCAGCGGCAGCTGGCCGCGGGGCAGCAGGATCGCCCCGTCCAGCGGAAAGACGGGAATGACCTGCGGCAGGTCGGACGCCTTTACATAGCCCTGGGCCATGCCGCCGGCCTTAGGCGAAAAGGATGGATGACAGGCGGCGCCGGCCGTCGCGGGCGATGTCCGACGCGCCGCCGGCGGCCTCGAACACGGTCAGGAGCTGTTTGCGCGCCGCCTGTTCGTTCCATTCACGGTCGGCGGCGACGATGTGCAGCAGGTTGTCGACGGCCGACTTGAGATCGCCGGACGAGGCCTGGGCCTGTGCCAGGTCGAACCGGGCCTGATGGTCGTTCGGATCGGCCCGAACGGCCGCCTCCAGCGCCGCCTGCTCGCCGGTCGGGGCCGCCGACGCCAGACTGAGGCGCGCGCGCACCGCCTGGACGGCGGGCTCCTTGCTGTCGGCCGGGGCCATGGCCAGGGTCTGGCGCGCCTGGTCCTCGTCGCCCTGGGCCAGATAGACCTGGGCCAGGCCGGCGATCGCCTTCTGGCTGTCGGGCTCGATGGCCAGAATCTCGGCGAAGGCCTGGGCCGCGCCGCCGAGATCCCCCAGCGACAGGGATTCCTCGCCCAGCGACAGCAGTTGTTCGACGTCAGCGTTGACGCCTTCTCCGCCGGTCAGCCGGTCGATGAAGGCCTTGATCTGGCTTTCAGGCACCGCGCCCCGGAAACCGTCCACCGGCTGGCCGTTGACGAAGGCGTAGACGGTGGGGATGGACTGCACCCGGAGTTGCCCTGCATAGGCCGGGTTCTTGTCGACATCGATCTTGACCAGCTTCACCGCGCCGCGCGCACCGCGCACCGCCTTCTCCAGTGCCGGAGTCAGGGTACGGCACGGCCCGCACCAGGTCGCCCAGAAGTCGACGATGACCGGACGGCTTTTCGACGCCTCGATGACGTCGGTCATGAAGCCGGCGTCGGAGCCCTCGACGATCACGTGTTCGTGATCTGCAACATTCGGGTTCGACTTCGGGTCGGCGAAGGTCATGGAAAGATCCTGAAACGCTTGGATTCATGGGGAACGCTTGACGCCTGACATGGTCCCGATGGCGAGGAATCTCAAGGATTTCGCCTCGCTTGCGGCGCCACTCCCTCACCAGGCGAAAAATATCGACGGTTTTCCTCTTGCCGGGTGCAAGCCAAAC
This sequence comes from Brevundimonas sp. VNH65, assembly GCF_049445955.1. Taxonomy (NCBI): domain Bacteria; kingdom Pseudomonadati; phylum Pseudomonadota; class Alphaproteobacteria; order Caulobacterales; family Caulobacteraceae; genus Brevundimonas; species Brevundimonas sp. VNH65. The sequence continues at coordinate 139,840 of NZ_JBMSDX010000002.1, forward strand.
CGTTCTCATTCATGCTTGAGTAAGGTTTGGGTGACTGGGGAGACCATCAACGTGAAAGCAACTCTGTTACTGGCGCTGGGCGCCACTCTTGCAGCCGCCGGCTCCGCCGTCGCTGCCGAAAACGGCGCCGGTTCTCCGGCGACCATGATCAGCGGACCGGCTCAGGCCACCGCGGTTTCGCTGGAAACCTCGCGCTGGGCTGGCCCCGGTCGTGGTCCCGGCGGTCGGGATTGCGAATGCACGATCACCGACGTGATCAACGTGCCGTTCTACACGGTGCGTCCGCCGGCTCCGCCGGTCCGTGTCCGCGCTCCGGGCATGCGCATCTCTTCGGCTCCGGTGTTCGCGCCGTCGCCTGCCATCTACATCCAAGGCCCGCCGATCTATGTCGACGCCCCGCCGGTCCAGGTCGCGCCCGCTCAGGTCTATCTGGAAGCGCCCGACGTCCACGTTCGTCCGTCCGACGTGACCGTGGCCCCGCCGGAAATCCACTTCACCCCGGCCGGCCCGTCGCACCCCGACGAGCACTGCTGCGAGGTTGTGTCGCCTCCGGCCCACACCCTGAACCTGCCGCCGCCCTCGGGTTCGCCGATGGCCGCCACGGTTCCGTCGTCGACCACGGTCGTGGCTCCGGCCGCCGCCTATCCGTCCTCGACGACGGCCTATCCGGCCCCGACCTACACCGCTCCGGTCTCGACCGGTTCGGGCTACCGTCAGGAGCCCGGCGAGCGCGGCTGATCCAGCCGACCGTCAGGTCATACAGACTATCGGAAGGCGGCCGGAGCGATCCGGCCGCCTTTTTCCGTTTCGGCCTGCGCCAGCAGCCAGTTTCGCCGTGACGGGAGGTCGCACCCCCGATAAGACCGGCGAACGTGACCGACACCCTCGACGCCGCCAAACCCGTCCCGCCGCGCCCGCCCGAAGGCGACCCTGAAAGTCCGTGGGGCATCCGCGATTTCCGCCTGCTGTGGTTCGGCCGCGTGGCCGCCGTCCTGGCCATCCAGATCCAGTCGTCGGCACTGTTGTGGCAGGTCTATGAGATCGCCCGACGCGATCATCCGATCGAACAGGCCAGCCTGTACCTGGGCCTGGTCGGCCTGTGCCAATTCCTGCCGCTGCTGGCCTTCACCCTGCCCGCCGGGGCCATGGCGGACCGGCACGACCGCAAGCGCACGGTGTGGATTTCGATTCTGGTCGAGGCCGGATGCGCGGTCGCCTATCTGCTGATGGCCCTGCACGGCGCCCCGCCGCTGTGGGGGCTCCTGACCACGGCGGCCGTTTTCGGCGCCGCCCGCGCCTTCCTCGCCCCGGCCAGTCAGGCCTTTCTGCCGATGGTGGTCGGGCGTCGCGCCCTGCCTCCGGCCATCGCCGCCCAGGCCATCGCCTTCCAGACGGGGGCCATCGCCGGCCCGGCCCTGGGCGGATTGATCGTCGCTCGCGCCGTGCCCCTGGCCTATGCCGTCGCCCTGTCCCTGTTCCTGGCGGCCATCGCGGCCTTCCTGCTGATCCGCACCTCGGGCAGGCCGATTCTGGTCGAGGCGCCGCCGCCCGCCGTCCAGGCCGTCAAGGAGGGGCTGGCCTATGTGTGGAAGACCAAGATCGTCCTCGGCGCCATCTCACTGGACCTGGTCGTGGTCATGCTGGCGGGCGTGGCCCTGCTGACGCCCATCTTCGCGCGCGACATCCTGCATGTCGGCGCCGTCGGCTTCGGCCTGTTGCGGGCGTCGTTCGGGGTCGGCGCCCTCGTCATGGCGGTCTATCTCAGCCGCTATCCGATCATCCGCAACGGGGGGCGATGGATGTTCGCGGCGGTGGCGGTGTTCGGACTGGCCACGCTTGTCTTCGGAATCTCCCGCGCCGCCTGGTTGTCAGCCCTGGTGCTGTTCATCGGCGGCGCCGCTGACATGATCAGCGTCAACATCCGCCAGACCCTGGTCCAACTCGCCACGCCCGATCACATGCGCGGCCGGGTGTCCTCGGTCTCGATGCTGTTCATCGGCGCCTCGAACGAACTGGGCGAGGCCTATTGCGGCCTGATGGTTCGCATGCTCGGCGCCGTGGGCGCGGCCGTCTTCGGCGGGGCCGGCGCCCTGGCCGCCACCGGCGCCTGGGCCTGGATGTTCCCCGGCCTCAGGAAGGCGGACAAGCTGAGCTGAAGAAGTGAGTGGTGAAGAGTGAGTCGTGAGTAGAAGCAGTCGGGTGAATTTCATCGTCAGCAACTCATGGTGGGGTCTACTGCCCCCACCATCACTACTCACTACCCGCCCAGACCGCTCACCACGGCCTGAAATGCTTCGACAGCTTCAGGCCCTGGCTCTGATAGTGGCTGCCGCTCTCGCCATAGAGGCGTGAGGGGCGTTCGGTCAGGGGTTCGTAGACCAGCCGGGCGACGATCTGGCCGTGCTCCAGCAAGAAAGGCGTGTCGTGGGTGCGGACCTCCAGCACCCCCTTCGACCCCGCCCCGTGCGCCTCGTCCGTGCCGAAGCCGGGGTCGAAGAAGCCGGCGTAGTGAACGCGGAACTCGCCGACCGAGGGGTCGATCGGGGTCATCTCGGCGGCCTGATCCACGGGGATCTCGACATCATCCGACGAGGCCAGGATGTAGAACTCGCCCGGATCCAGCAGCAGTTCGCCGCGCCGCAGGGCCAGGGGTTCCCAGAAATCGCGCGGGTCGTGGCCGTCGATATGGTCCAGATCGACGACGCCGGCATGGCGGCGGCCTCGGAAGCCGACGATCTCGCCGCCCATCAGGTCCACGCCGACGCTGCGGGTCTCCAGACGCGGCGGCTCCCCGGCCTTGAGCCGCAACTGGTTCAGTCGCGTGCCGGGGCGGACCAGAATGGAGAAGGTCTGGGGCGCCACCTCCATGTACAGCGGCCCCTCATAGCCCTCGGCCACATCGTCGAACACCGCCCCGCGATCGGTCAGCAGGCGCACGAACACGTCCACACGGCCGGTCGAGGACTTCGGATTGGCGCGCGCGATCAGACCCTTCGGCAGGGACAGCCGCTCCTGAAGCCGCACGATGTAGACGCAGCCCTTTTCCATCACATAGCCGCCCGACAGGTCGATGGCGTGCATGGCCACGTCCTTGATCCGGTCCTCGACCAGACGCTGGCCCGGCAGGAAGGAGGCGCGCACCCGCCAGGCCTGGTCCGACAGGCGGAGGTCCAGACTGGCCGGCTGCACCTGGTCGGCGTCGAACGGCGTGTCGGAGGTCACCGCGCCGGCGGCGATCAGGGCCTCAATGGACTGGGCGGGCAGGATGCCGGGGCGCGGGGCGTCGAAGAGGCTCATGCGGTCTGTCTCTGAATTCGCCCAGGCCGCGCCACGACAGGGTTGCGGCCCGCGCGCGGCGGGGCGAGCATATAGCCCATGCACGACGGTCCTGCCTATAGCGCCGAAAGCCACGGCATCCTGGTAAAGGTCCGGCCCAGCTATCTGGCCGGGCAATCCGATCCCGAGGCCGGTCGATGGGTCTGGGCCTATCAGGTCGAGATCGTGAACCTGTCAGGCGTGACGGTTCAGTTGAAGCGCCGCCGATGGATCATCACCGACGCCCTGGGCCGGGTGGAGACGGTCGAGGGGCCGGGAGTCGTCGGCGAACAACCGGTCATCGCGCCGGGCGAAAGCTACGCCTACGCCTCGGGCTGTCCCTTGCCCACCGACAGCGGCGCCATGGTCGGCGTCTATCTGATGACCGACGCCGAAGGTCGCGACTTTGAGGCCGAAATTCCGGCCTTCTCCCTCGACACGCCCGGTGTGCGGCGAACGGTGAACTAGGCCTACTCGGCATTCGGCAAAATTCACCGTTCACCCCGGCTAAGGCCGGGGTCCAGACGGAGAACACGTTCTGATGACGAGAACTCCCGGTGCGAAGTCCCGGCCGTCACGGCCTTTGATCTGGACCCCGGCCTTCGCCGGGGTGCTCGGTGGAAACGATCCGCGTCCGATCAGCCAAATGCCCATCGAACCTAACCGGCCAAGGCACGGCGCAAGGCGCTGAACTTGGCCTCGGTCTCCTGCAGTTCGGCGTCGGGATCGCTGTCGGCGACGATGCCCGCTCCGGCCTGGGCGCGCCAGGCCCATCCCTCGTCGTCGCGTGTGAAGGCGGCCGTCCGGATCAGCACTGAGGCGCTGAGGCGGCCGTCCGGGTCCAGCAGGAACAGGGAGCCGCACCATGGCCCGCGCGGGGGCTCCAGATCTGCGATCACCTTCATCGCCTGATGTTTCGGGGCCCCGGTGATCGACCCCGGGGGGAAGGCCGCCGTCAGCACATCCGCTGCGCCCAGACCCGCTTTCAGACGCCCGACCACGGTCGAGACCAGATGATGCACCGTCGGCAGCCGCTCCAGTTCAAACAACCGCTCCACCGTCACCGAACCGGGCCGCGCGACCCGCGCCAGATCGTTGCGCATCAGGTCCACGATCATCAGGTTTTCGGCCCGATCCTTGGCGCTGGCCAGCAGGGCCTCGGCCTCGGCGGCGTCCTCGGCCGGATCGGCGCGGCGGGGGCGCGTGCCCTTGATTGGCCGGGTCTCGATCCGACCGCCGGGATCCAGCGTCAGGAACAATTCGGGCGAGTTGGAAACCAGCGCCCGTTCGCCCAGTCGCCAGAAGGCGGCGAAGGGAGCTCCGCCGCCCTCGGCCAGCCGCAGAAAGACGTCGAACGGATCGGCGCCGGCCTTCAGCCGGCCCGTCCAGCCGCGCGCGATATTGGCCTGGAACAGTTCGCCGGCGGCGATCCGCTCGGTCACCTCGGCCACCGCGCGACGATAGGCGTCCGGCGGGGTCTCGACCTGGGGCGAATGCGAAGGCGGGGCGGGGACAACGGGGGAAGCGGTCTGGTCTAGCCAGGCCTCGGCGCGCGACAGGGCCGTCTCGGCCTCCGCCCGGGATCGGCCCCGCCCCACGGCCTCGACCGAGGCCGACGCCGGATCGAACACCAGAAGGGCCGGGTATCGGGCCAGGATCAGATCGGGCCAGACCGACGGCCGCTCGCCCGTGGCCGCTCGCGCGCCCGCGTCATAGGCCGCCAGACCGACCACCCCGCGCGCCAGCGCCGGCTGGTCCAGATCGGCGAAAAGCGATCCGTCGATCCGATCTGCGGCATGCGTCCAGTCCGGCTCGGCGGCGATGAAGGACCGCTGTTCCCCGGCGTGCGCCCCATCAGACAGCAGGCAGAGGGCGCCGTCCCGATGGGCCAGACCCGCCGCGACGGCCAGCGGCGCGCGCCAGTCCCGCCTGCGTCGCAGTTCGATCGGCAGGATGTCCGGCGTCACGCCGACAGTCGCTCTACGATCCGGTCGCGCCGCGCCGGGTCGACCCCCAGGGCCGTCTCCAGATAGGCGTCCAACGACCCTGACCGGGCCTCGATCGCGCGGATCGCCGCCTCCAGAAACGCCGGTTCGACGCCCATGAACGCCACGACGGCGTCATCGGACGGACGACGCCCGGTCACCCGCTCGAGTTGCGCCGCCATCTCGGGCGCGCGGCCGACCAGATCGACGGCCGTATTGGTCAGCAGATAGTCCTCGATCAGATCGTCCCGTCCGACGCCCAGCAGGTGGTGGGTAAGGGCGGCCAGAAGGCCTGTCCGGTCCTTGCCCGCCGCGCAGTGGATCAGCACCGGGCCGTCGCTGTCGGCCAGGGCCTGAAAATAGGCCGCGAATATCTCCAGGTGCGACGGCGCATAGGCCATTTCGCCATAGAGGCCGGTCATGAACCGGCGGCCCGAATCCGGCGTCAGGTCGCCGGACTTCAGAAACGTGATGTGCGGCGCCTCGCCGACGGCGTCGAGATCGGAGACCAGAACCTGACCCGCAAACCCTGCCGGTCGCCTGGACGGCTGTCTGGCGCGCTCAATGGGACGGCGCAGATCGACCACCGTCGCCAGACCCAGGTCGCCGATCCGCGTCAGGTCGGCGTCGCTGGCGCGGGCGTGATGCCCCGAGCGGAACAGGGCGCCGGACCGGATCCGACGCCCTGCGGCGGTGTGGTAGTCGCCGAAATCCCGAAAGTTCTCGACGGCGTCGTAGGCGTGCAGGCGCGAGGTCATGCGCCGAGCTATAGGGCGCCGCCCGCTCAGGCGGAACCGCCCCCCGTGACCAACCCCTGCATGGCGTCCAGATAGGCGATGAAGGCGTCGCGGCCCTGGTCCGTCATCGTGGCTCGCGTAAGGGGCTTGCGACCCTGAAAGCTTTTCTCGATGGCCACGAAGCCGGCGTCCTCCAGCTTTCGCAAGTGAACGGACAGATTGCCGTCGGTGGTCTGAAGCCTGTGCTTGAGCTCGTTGAAGTCGGCCGTCCCCGCACCGGACAGATAGGCCATGATCCCCAGGCGGATGCGGCCGTGGATGACCTCGTCGATCCGGCCGATGTCGAAATCGTCGGCCATGATCAGACGATCTCCGAGGGTTCCTGACGGGTCAGGACGATGCCGGGAACCAGGGCGACGGCGACCAGCAGGACGGCGAACACCAGATAGCCGATCGTCATGTGGGACACCGCGCCCAGGACCACCGCTCCGGCGTAGGCGAAAAAGGCCACGCCCTTCATCCAGCCCGTGCGGCCCATGGCGCCGGCGATCAGCCAGGCCGAGCCGTAGGCGGCGAAGACAAGGCTGGGCATGATCCGCATCGCCGTCCAGTCGCCGGTGGTGAAGCCCATGGCCATCAGGCCGAGCCAGACCGTGAAGATCAGCAGGCCCACGCCGAACCAGGCTTCGCCGATCGCCTCGTTGCGAACGTGGCCATAGCCCGGCTTCGACTTCATCCGGTTGATCAGCACGGCCAGGGCGACGGCGAAGATCACGCCCGCGCCGACCCATATCCAAAGCTGCGCCCAGGGCGTGACGTCCAGAACCCCGGACTGAATAGCCCACTGGCCCACGCTGGCCGCGCCGAAGATCACGGCGGCGGCGATCAGGATCGGGCCGTTCAGCGGCGGGGCCGTGCGGCCCTCCTCGGCAAGGGCGCGGATATAGGCGATGTCGGCGGCGTCGGGCTTGCCGGTCATGGGTCAGTTCTCCTGTCTGTGATCCGACTCATAGCAAGTTACTTTGGTTTGTAAAGTCATTTATCAGTGCGTCGCGCGACCTGACGTCTACGACGGTCCCATGCGCCTGAATTTTCACCGCATCGCCTACGAGGCGCTCGAGGTCTGCAACGCCGTCGGCATGGAGCGCATCGCGGCGGCGATCGATCTGGCGGGCGTTCCGACCGGCGGCCGCGCCCTGGACATCGGGTGCGGCAATGCGGCGGTGACGGTCATGCTGGCCGAGCGGTTCGGCCTGCGCGTCACGGCGGTCGAGGCCGACCCGGCCATGGCCGAACTTGCCGGCGAACGCATCGCCGCCTCGCCGTCCCGCGGCGCGATCGTTCTGCATCAGGGACGGTCCGACGCCGCCCTGGCGACGGGCGCGCCCTTCGACCTGATCGTGGCGCTGGGGACCACCGAACCGGTCGGCGGCGGCGTCCGCGATCCTGAGGGCATGCTGCGGGGACTGCACGCCGGCCTGGCGCCTGGGGGGCGGCTGCTGTGGGGTGACCTGGTGTGGACAGCAGAACCGGCCGAGCCGCTGCGGCGCATCGTGGAGTTGAACAACCTCTACACGGACGACGACGGCTGGCGTCGTGCGGCGAACGCGGCCGGGTTCGACGTCCTGTCCGGCGAAGTCTCGTCCCAGGCCGAATGGGACGCCTACGCCGCCCGGATGACCGGCGCGGTCCAGGCCTGGATCGCGGCCCATCCCCACCATCCGGACGCCCCCGCTCTCGCCGCACGCGCGGGCCAGGTGCGGATGATGTTCGACTTCGGCCATGGCGTCATGAGCTTCGGCCTCTATCTGCTGGCCCCCAGAGGCTGACGCCGCCGGTTCTCGCCTTGCCCTCGCCCTGCGCCTTGCCCTCTTCCCGCGACTGGGGCATGTGCCGTGCCCATGTCCGAGACTGAAATTCCCGCCTATTCCGGCCCGCGCCGCATCCTTTCCGGCATCCAGGCCTCCGGCGCCCTGCATCTGGGCAACTACCTGGGCGCGCTGAAGCGGTTCACCGCCCTTCAGGACACCGCCCCGACCTTCGTCTTCGTCGCCGACATGCACGCCATCACCGTCTGGCAGGACCCGGCTCTGCTGACCGCCCAGACGCGCGAGATCGCCGCCGCCTATCTGGCCTCGGGCCTCGATCCGAAGAAGACGGTCATCTTCCCGCAGTCGGCGGTTCGCGCCCATGCCGACCTGGCCTGGATCTTCAACTGCGTCGCCCGCCTCGGCTGGCTGGACCGGATGACCCAGTTCAAGGAGAAGTCGGGCAAGCACAAGGAACGCTCTTCGGTCGGCCTCTATACCTATCCGGTGCTCCAGGCGGCGGACATCCTGCTGTACAAGGCCACCGACGTGCCGGTCGGCGAGGACCAGAAGCAGCATCTGGAGCTGACCCGCGACATCGCCGCCAAGTTCAACAACGACTTCTCCGCCCCCGGCTACTTCCCCCTGCCCGATCCGGTGATCCAGGGGCCGGCGACCCGAGTCATGAGCCTGAGGGACGGGGCGGCCAAGATGTCCAAGTCCGATCCGTCGGACCAGTCGCGCATCAATCTGACCGATGACGCCGACACGATCGCGGCGAAGATCCGCAAGTCCAAGACCGACATGGGCGTAATGCCAGAGCCGGGCGAGAGCCTCGACGACCGGCCGGAGGTCCGCAACCTGATCGCCATCTACGCCGCCCTGTCGGACACGACGCGCGAAGAAGTCACGACCCGGTTCGCCGGTCAAGGCTTCGGCGCCTTCAAGCCGGCCCTGGCCGATCTGGCGGTCGAGGCCCTGGCCCCGGTCACCGCCGAGATGCGCCGCCTGATGGACGATCCGACCGAAATCGACCGGGTGCTGAAGGACGGGGCTGAACGCGCCGCCGCCGTCGCCGATCCGGTCGTGGCAGAGGTCAAGAAGATCGTCGGCTTCTGGCAGACCTGAAACGGGAGGCGCACATGAGCGCACACGGCGCGACCATCGAGTGGAGCCGGGGCGATCAGCCCTTTCTCGACAAGCGCTACAGCCGGCTGCACCGCTGGAGCTTCGACGGGGGCCAGATCGTGCCGGGTTCGTCGGCGCCGGCCGGGGTGCCGGTCCCGATGTCGGATCCCTCCGCCGTCGACCCTGAAGAGGCGATGATCGCCAGCCTGTCGAGCTGCCACATGCTGTGGTTCCTCGCCTTCGCGGCCGGCGCCGGACTGGTGGTCGACCGCTATGTCGATGCGGCCTCGGGCGAGATGGGCCGGAACGACGCCGGCAGCAGCTGGCTGGCGAAGGTGACGCTGAACCCCGTCACCACCTTCTCGGGTCGTCGCCCGGACCAGGCCGAACTCGATCACCTGCACCATCAGGCGCACGAGCACTGCGACATGGCCAATTCGGTGCGGACCGAGATTGTCGTGAAGGCGACGTTCGGCGACTGACGTCGGCGACGGCGATCAGACGGCCGTCGTCTCCTCCTCGATCAGGGAGCGGAACAGGGCGTGGGCGGCGGTCATGCCGTCGGACGTCGCCAGGGTGATGTTGGAGGCGGCCCGGGCCACGTCCCCGGCGGCGAAGACGCCCGGCTGGCTGGTCTGCTGCATGCCGTCAACCTTGATGACCCGGCCCATGGGTGTGTCGTTCATCTCGCAGCCGAGGCTTTCGGCGAACCCGTTGGCGACGCGGACATGGGCGCCGACGAAAATAGCTTTCAGCGGAATGAACCGCCCGTCCGCCAGCCGCGCCCCGGTCAGGGTCGGCGCCTCGCCCTCCAGCCGATCGATGGATGTGGGCTCGATCGTCACGCCGCGCCGGTAGAGGAGATGCGCCTCCTGCTGCGACAGGGGGAAGTCGGGATCGACGAAAAGGGTCACATCGCCCCATTCGGCGACGATCGCCGCGTACTGCACGGCATGTTCGCCGCGCCCCAGGACGCCGATCGGCCCGCCGCCGATCTCGTAGCCGTGGCACCACGGGCAGTGCAGCGCCGTGCGCCCCCAGCGTTCCCTGACACCCGGAATGTCCGGCGGCGTATCCTCGACCCCGTGGGCCAGGATCAGGCGCCGTCCTTGCGTCCGCGTTCCATCGGCGAAGGCGATGGAGAAGCCGTGCTCGATGCGCTCGACGTCGACCGCCTCGGCCTGTCGAAAGGCTACGGTCGGATAGGCGGCGACCTGGGCCCGGGCGGCGGCGGCGATCTCCGAGCCCGGGCGGCCGTCGTTGGCCAGGACGCCGTGGGCGCGGGCGGCGAAGCGGTTCCTCGGCCGGCCGTCGTCGATGATCAGCACCCGCCGACGCGCCCGCGCCAGCTGCAGGGCGGCCGACAGTCCGGCGTAGGAGCCGCCGATGATGACGGCGTCATGAGGCATGGGGGTGTCGCTTGTGGGCATGGATCGAATTCCAGTCGGGATGGGCGGCCATCCGGCGCGAGAAGTCCGCCGCCAGATCGGCCAGGGTGATGGCGTCGAGCCGCGCCAGCAGCAAGGCGCGCGCCTGGGCGTAGGTGTCGGACAGGGCGTCATTGACCGCCGCCTCGACCAGACAGCCTTCGGCCTCGACGGGCGAGGCGTCGGGGATCAGGCCCGTTCCGCCCAACGCGGCGTGAACCTGGCCCAAGGTCACCTGATCCAGCGGTCGGGCCAGCCGCCAGCCGCCGCCATGACCCTTTTCCGAGGAGACCAGTCCCTGCTCTCGCAGCCCCGCCATGGTGCGCCGGACGACGACCGGATTGGTGGAAAGGCAGACCGCCAGTTGGTCCGAGGTCATCGGCCGGCCGGTGCGCGTCTCCTGCTCCGCCATGTGCAGCAGGGCGTGGAGGATGTTTGAGAGACGGCTGTCGCGCTTCATGTAACTTCAATTGTTACTTGAAAGGTCGAGTGTCAAGCCCCGCGCGGATCAGAAGGCCAGAAACGATCAGATGTTTGGAGCCGCGTCGGTCAGGAAGGCCTGGAAACGTCGCAGCGATTCCTCGGTCAGCGCAGGATCATGGCGCATGGGACCGTTGTTGGTCGGCTCATCGAAGGCATGGGTGCCTTCGGCGACCCAGCTTTCCACCTCCGCCCCGCAGTTGCGGATCATGGCGTTGACGACCTCGGCGTTTCTGACCGTGGTCAGGTGGTCGCGGCGGGCCGTCAGAGCCAGAACCTTCGGGCAGTGTCGCCAGGGCTTCATCCGGTTGAAGGCGAAGGGGCCGATATAGGGATAGGCCAGCCAGGCGGCCTTCACGCCCGACAGGTCGACCGAGGCGGGGTCGGCCACGCCAAAGGCGCCGGGCCGCGGATCGCCGCTCATCATCTCCATCATGGCCCAGCCGCCGTGGCTCCAGCCGGCGAGGGCCAGGGTCGAGCCATCGACGTCAGGCCGCGCCGAAACGCCGTGGATCGCCGCCAAAAGGTCCCCGGCCCGCTCATATCCGCGCAGGGCCAGGCCGGTGCACACGGTCGCCAGGGTAAAGGCGCGCGCCCAGCCGCGCGGCGCATAGGAATCGACGATAAAGGCCCGCCATCCCGCCGCCGTCGCCGCCTGGGCGTAGCGGGGCAGATGATCCCGCATGCCGCCACAGCCGTGGAACAGCAGCACCGCCGGCCTCGGCCGGTCGTCCTCTGGTCCCACGACCACCACATGGGGCGCCAGCCAGGCCCAGCGTTCGGCGACGGATTTCATCCGGGACGCCTTAGCCGAAAAACCACGCCGCCGACAGGCTCCGCACCGCCAGCCGACGAGCGCGATCGGCGCGCGCCCGGACACCGCGCACAGTTCATCGACGGCCGCGCTGGCCTTTTGTCCTCATCCCCTGTATGAGGCGCCGCCTCCCCTCATTGCGCCCTCTTCGGAGCGGCACGGCGCGTCGCCGTGACCGAGCACAGTCCGCCCGAGCCTGAAATGAACCTTCGCAACGTCGCCATCATCGCCCACGTCGACCATGGCAAGACCACCCTGGTGGACCAGCTTCTCGCCCAGTCCGGCGTGTTCCGAGCCAATGAGGCGACGACCGAACGCGCCATGGACTCCAACGATCAGGAGCGTGAGCGCGGCATCACCATCCTGGCCAAGGCCACCAGCGTGCTGTGGAACGGCAAGGCCGGCGAAACCCGCATCAACATCATCGACACCCCCGGCCACGCCGACTTCGGCGGCGAGGTCGAGCGGATCCTGGGCATGGTGGACGGTTGCGTCATCCTGGTGGACGCCGAAGAGGGCGTCATGCCCCAGACCAAGTTCGTCCTGACCAAGGCCCTGAAAATGGGCCTGCGTCCGATCCTCTGCATCAACAAGGTCGATCGCGCCCACGCCGATCCCGACCGCGTGCATCTGGAGACGATGGAGCTGTTCGAGGCTATCGGCGCCACGCCGGAGCAGCTCGACTTCCCCCACATCTACGCCTCGGGCCGCAACGGCTGGGCGACCCTGGATCTGGCCCAGCCCAACGACAACCTGGCCCCGCTGTTCGACCTGATCGTCGACCACGTGCCGCCCCCGGCCGTGGCCGAGAACAAGGACAAGCCGTTCCGCATCCTGAACGTGCTGATCGAGAGCGACCCGTTCCTCGGTCGCCTGCTGACCGGCCGTATCGAAAGCGGCAAGGCGGTTCCCGGCATGCCGATCAAGGCCCTGTCGCGCGACGGCAAGGTGATCGAACAGGGCCGGATCACCAAGGTCCTGGCTTTCCGGGGCCTGAAGCGCCAGCCGGTCGACGAGGGCGCCGAGGCCGGCGACATTGTCGCCATCGCCGGCATGTCCAAGGCCACCGTGGCCGACACCCTGTGTGCGCTGGAGGTCACCGAGGCGCTGGACGCCCAGCCGATCGACCCGCCGACCATCTCCATGACCGTGGCCGTCAACGACAGCCCTCTGGCCGGTCGCGAAGGCGACAAGGTCCAGTCGCGCATCATCCGCGACCGCCTGCTGAAGGAAGCGGAAGCGAACGTCGCCATCCGCGTCACCGAGACGCCGGGCGCCGACGCCTATGACGTCGCCGGGCGCGGCGAACTGCAGCTCGGCGTGCTGATCGAGAACATGCGTCGCGAAGGCTTCGAGGTCTCCATCAGCCGTCCGCGCGTGGTCTATCAGACCGGCGAGAACGGCGAACGGATGGAGCCGATCGAGGACGTCATGATCGACGTCGACGACGAATACACCGGCGTGGTTATCGAGAAGCTGTCGGCCCGCAAGGCGGAAATGACCGACATGGGTCCGTCGGGCGCCGGCAAGACCCGCATCCAGCTGAAATGCCCGTCTCGCGCCCTGATCGGCTATCAGGGCGAGTTCCTCACCGACACGCGCGGCTCGGGCGTCCTGAACCGCGTCTTCTCCCACTATGAGCCGCACAAGGGCGCGATCGAGGGGCGCCTCAAGGGCGTTCTGGTCTCCAACTCCGACGGCGAGACGGCCGCCTACGCCCTGTGGAACCTGGAGGACCGCGGCGTGATGTTCGTCGGCGCCGGCGAGAAAACCTACCAGGGCATGATCATCGGCGAGAACAGCCGCTCTGACGACCTGGACGTCAACCCGATCAAGGGCAAGCAGCTGACCAACGTCCGGGCCTCAGGCAAGGACGAGGCCGTGCGTCTCACGCCGCCCCGGATCATGAACCTGGAACAGGCCATCGCCTATATCGAGGAAGATGAACTGGTCGAGGTGACCCCCAAGTCGATCCGCCTGCGCAAGGAGGTGCTCAACCCCTCCTTCCGCAAGAAGCGTGTTCGCGCCGACTGATCCGCGACGATTTCGAAAGGCCCGGACACCATCCGGGCCTTTTTCGTCGACGGCGGCTTCAGAAAAGATCGGGCCGCAGCGCCCTCAGCCGCAGGGCCAGGATCTGGGTCTTCATGTCGTTCATCCGGCCGCCGTCAACGGCGTCCGCCAGGTCCGCCAGGGAGAGTTGGACGACCTCGATCTCTTCGTGCTCCTCGGCCAGGCCGCCGCCGGCCGTGATCCGGTCCGCCGCAGAACAGGGCGCTAGGAACAGGGCGATCGTCTCCGTCGACACGCCCGGACAGCTGTAGGCCACGCCCAGATCGATCAGGTCGCCCAACCGAGCCCCGACCTCCTCCAGCGCCTCGCGCCGGGCGGCGTCTTGCGCCGTTTCATCAGCATCGATCAGGCCCGCCGGCGCTTCCAGCAACCGGGGCTCCGCCGCCCCGCCGACAAGAGGCCCCATGCGCAACTGCCGCACCAGAAGAACGGTCCGCCGTTCGGGATCAAAGGGCAGCACCGCCACGGCGTGACCATGATCCTCGACCTCGCGCACGATCCGCGCCCCGGCGTCGGTCTCGACCTCGACCCGACGCAGACTCATCCAGCCACGGTGGATATCCGTCGATCCGACCACGCGCGCCATGCCGCTCCCTCCGTCTTCCAACGCATCCCCGACGTGCGCCCCCGGATACGGGAGCGCCGACGGGCTGCATCGATATCAGGAAACGCCTGGTGGAGCCGAGGGGGAGGCTCCACCAAGTGTCCAAATCCTTGTGGGATATCAGGGCCTGATATCGGATCGGACGGCGACTTGGATGCTATGCGTAACAGGTGTGCGTAACAACCCGAGATCGGAGCATTGGCTGACGGATGAGCGATGGCTCGGCTGGAGCCCCAATTTCCCCAAGAGGCACGGCAAGCCGCGCGTGGATGATCGTCGGGTGTTGAGTAGGATCGTTTTCGTGAATGGCAACGGCTTGCGCTGGCGGGATGCGCCGGTGGCCTATAGGCCACACAAGAAGCTCGATACTCACTGGAAGCGATGGAGCGGCGCGGGCGTCTTCGTCAATATGATTGATGGGCCGTCGGGCGCTGAACCATGGTGTCGAACAAACCCATGATTTAACATCGAGGAGTGATCACTTTCTCGGCCTAGGCCACGATGGAGCAGCATTTTCAGTGGCGATCTCTAGGCGCAAACGGGAATTCAAGGCGCAACTGAGCCCTTCGCTGCTGCACGCCATAAACTTGTCGCGCCCCTATCTGATCTGGGCCGGGGCATTCAGCGCCTTGGTGAACGTGCTCTATCTCGCGCCGACCCTCTACATGATGCAGGTGTATGATCGGGTGGTCCCGACCGGGGGGCTGACGACCCTGGCGTTGCTTTCAGCCACGACCCTCTTCGCCCTTGCCACGCTCGCGGCTCTGGACTGGTTGCGCGTTCGTATTCTGCAGCGGCTTGGGCTCAGGCTGGACCGCGCCCTGTCGGCTGAAATCCTCGGCAGGGTCATCCAACTACGCTCCGCATCGTCCAGCGCTCAGGTCATGCGGGAGTTTGACGGCGTTCGGGGGGCGCTCAGCGGTTCCGGCGCACTCGCCGTTATGGATGCGCCCTGGACGCCGCTTTATGTGGCATGCACGTTTCTGCTCCATCCTGCGATCGGCTTTCTGACGCTGACAGGGGGCGCGCTTTTGTTCGGCCTTGCCTGGATCAATGAGCGAGACAGCAGGTCTCGGCTGCTTCAGGGCGCCACGCTTGGAAATGCCGCGTACGCCAGTCAGCAGGAGATCGGCTCTCAAGCGGAGGTCGCCCGCGCGCTGGGGATGCGTCGTGCGACTGTAGCGAGACAGGTTGCTCAGCGTCGCGAAGCCATCGATCAGCAGGTGCGCGCCCAACTCGCGGGGGGACGTTTCTCAAGCCTGATCAAGTTCAGCAGGTTGGGGCTTCAATCGGCTGCTCTGGGTCTCGCGGCCTATCTCGTTGTCAAAGGACAGGTGTCAGCGGGAGCCATCATCGCGTCTTCCGTGCTGCTGAGCCGAGCGGTCGCGCCGATAGAACAACTGGTTGCCGCCTGGCCTTCAATCACTCAGGCGAGGACCAGTTGGCGCGCTCTGGTGGATCTGTTCGCCCATACTGAAGACGCGCAACGCACTCGGACCCGGCTCCCCGATCCTGAGGGGCGGGTGGCGGTCGAGAACATTTCCGTCCGCCTGACGGGCGAACAAGCCCCGCAACTCGCGGGAGTGCGGTTCAGGTTGGAGCCGGGCCAGGTCCTCGGCATCGTGGGGGCGTCCGGCTCCGGCAAAACGACACTTGCGCGCCTGCTGGTCGGGGCACTGGTTCCTGACGCCGGTTCGCTGAGATTGGATGGAGCGGAATATGAAGCCTGGGAAGCCGATGATCTTGCCAGGCACATCGGCTATCTGCCGCAAAGTCCCAGCCTTTTCGAAGGGTCGATCCGCGAGAATATCTCCAGATTTCAGGCGTTCGATGGCGTCGTGATCGAGGCGTTGGACGAGCAGGTCATTTCCGCCGCCAAAGCGGCGGGCGCCCACGATCTGATCCTGAGGCTGCCTGAAGGCTATGATACCCGGCTTGGTCCTCAGGGTGCGGGCATTTCTGTGGGCCAGGGTCAGCGCATCGCCCTGGCCAGGGCGCTCTATGGGAATCCGATCTTGCTGGTTCTCGACGAACCGAACGCCAATCTGGATATGGAGGGCGAGGCCGCCTTGATGGCCGCCGTCGCGCAAGCTGCGGCGCGGGGCGCGGCGGTGGTCATCATAGCGCACAGGGCGGGGGTTCTCGCTCGCGTGGATCGATTGCTCATGCTCCGTGACGGTTCGATGCAAATGGAGGGACCGCGCGAAGACGTGCTGACCAAGCTTCGTGCGTCGCGAAGTGGTCCGCCTCTCAGTGACGGCGGGGCGCGGACGCAGGCGGTCTCGTGATACACGCTTCGGAAAAGCGGTCGCCGGGAGACCTGGCTGACATTGGCAGGTTCGAGACAGATTCTCCCCGACGCGAGCAGTTGCTCGGCGTGGCCATCGCTGTTGTCTTCTTCATAGTGTTTCTGGGCTGGGCGGCGTTCGCGCCTTTGGACGCCGGCGCCTATGCGACAGGACAGGTGGTCGTATCCGGAAATCGCCAGGCGGTGCAGCATCGCGAGGGGGGCGTGGTGCGGGCCTTGAGTGTGGCCGAAGGAGACCGGGTGGTACGCGGCCAGTTGCTCCTGGACCTGAACGTGGGTGACCTGGAAGCGGCAGAGCGAGGGCTGTCGGCTCAGGTGATTGCGCTCCTGGCGCAACGGGCGCGCCTGATCGCCGAGCGGGACGGAACGACGATAACGCCCCCGCGCGAATTTGCAGACTTGCAAGATCGGGATCGGGCGCTCGCCGACGAAGCGATGGTGATCCAGCACCGTCAGTTCAGCGCTCGCGGAGTGGGTCGGAGCACAGAGGCCGGAGTGCTCGAACAAAGGGTAAGCCAGCTTCGCGACCAGATGGACGGCTATGATCGACAGATCGATGCGAACATCGAGCAACAAAGGTTGCTGGTGGAGGAGCTTCAGGGCCTGCGTGATCTCGCGGCGAAGGGCTTTGCGCCTCAGAACCGTGTCCGAGCTCTTGAGCGGACAGCCGCCGCATTGAAGGGGGAGGAGGGAGCACTGCGCGCCCAGGTTGCCCGGGCCCAAGAACAGATCGGTGAAACACGCCTGCAGAGAACGGGCGTATCGACGCGCATGCAGGAGGACGTCACCGAGCAGCTCCGGCAGGTTGAAGTCCAGCTCAATGAGCTGCGGCCACGACTGATCGACCTGCAACGCCAGATCGAGCGAGCGAGAATTCGCAGCCCGGCGTCGGGTCAGGTTGTGGGCCTGGCTGTATTCACTCCTGGGGGGGTCATACAGCCGGGCCAGACCCTGATGGAGGTGGTGCCGGACAACGCCGCCCAGGTCGTTTCCGTTCATGTTGACCCCGCGGACATCGACAATCTGCGGATCGGGCAGAGGACGGAAGTGAAGTTCCCGGGGCTTCGAGAGTTCAACCCGCCGGTGGTTCAGGGTCGGGTGTCGCGGATTTCGGCGGATAGCTTCAAAGACGATCAGACCGGTCGCACACATTTCAGCGTCGAGGTCGTGGTGCCGCCAGAACAGATGGCCGGGCTGGGGGCGTCCGGTGCGACACTTCGCCCGGGCGTGCCGGTTGAGGTGGTCATCCTGACAAGGAAGCGGACAGCTCTGACCTATCTGATAGAGCCGCTGACGCGTTCACTTTGGCGCAGCGGGGCTGAGCAATAGGGGGAGGACGTCGATGCCGGGGGGACGATCGGCGTCGCATGTCTGCAGCATCATCGCCGAACGTCGATTTGTCGGATTGCGCTGACTCGTCATTCCGATAAAGTTGGCGAAACAACAGTTTATTTCCAGGGGAGCAAACATGGCCACCATCACCGGCACGTCGGGTAACGACACGATTGTGGGGACGAACGGCGCGGACACGATCTACGCGGGTGGTGGCCGGGACACTGTGACCGGAGGCGGCGGCGATGACGTCATCCATGGCGAAGACGGCGACGACACCTTGGATGGAGAGGCCGGCTCGGACACGCTGTATGGCGGAGCCGGTGACGATTGGCTGTCTGCAACGGACGAGGGCGGGGACGACGCTCTTTACGGAGGTGATGGAGACGATCGGCTCACATTGAGCCGAGCCAGTGGCGGTCACGTGATCCTGGATGGTGGTGCGGGTAACGACACCATCACCGTCCAACAGTATGGATCGACGGGCAGCGTCACGGTGTCGGGCGGAACTGGTGATGATCTGATCCGGCTCTGGTCGAGCGGAGCGACCATTTCGACCGGCGAAGGGCGAGACACGCTGGAATTCGCCGCCAGCGGAACCTCCACTGTAACGGATTTCACAGCCGGTTCAGGCGGAGATGTCCTGAGCCTTGCGGGGGTGCTTTCGTCTTCGTTCGGCTGGAACGGCTCTGCGAACCCCTTTTCCACGGGTCATCTGCGTCTGGTGCAGAGCGGAAGCGACACGCTGGTTCAGGCCAGCAACGGCTCAGGCGGGGCATTCACCACCCTGGCCGTCCTCCAGAACGTCACCGCCTCCACCCTCACCATCGATAACCTCGGGTTCGTTCCTTCCGCGGCCCCACCCTCGGCTCGCGTCAACGCCCCCGCTACGATCCGGGAAGGCGAATCCGGGGAACTGTCCGTCACCTTCCTCAACGTGTCCCAACTGACGACGACGATCACCGTCACCCTTTCCGGAACATCGAAGGCGACCGGGGCGGACGTCAGCTTCCCGATCGGCGTGCGACAGGTCAGCGTGTCCCAGGTTCCGGCGCGGGACTACACCGTCGATCTGGCGTCGATCCTCGCGCTGGACGATCTGGAGATCGAGGGACTTGAGAACCTGGTGGTCCAGGTTCGGGCGACCGGACAGGTGTTGGGCTCGGGCTCTGACACCATCCTGGTGAATATCGGCATCGTGGACAACGACACCAGAGGTACGAACGCCTCCGATCGGCTGGAGGGAGATGAGGGCCGCAACGCACTTGACGGCGGCGACGGCAATGACACGCTCTACGGCAACGGCGGCGCGGATTGGCTCCTCGGAGGCGCCGGCGATGATTTCCTGATTGGCGGCACCGGCGATGACAGGATCGACGGAGGCGCAGGCCATGACACGGCGGTGTTCTCCGGTGCCTGGGCCTCAGCGCGTATCGCTTATGACGCAGACCGAGTGATCGTTGAGGAGGGCGATGGGCGAGACAGTCTGTCCGGCGTGGAAGTCCTGCAATTCAGTGACGCTGTAGTCGATGTCATCGACGGCAGGGTCGCGGCTCAGGCACGCATGCGGCTGGAGGGAACCGAAAAAGCCGACACGCTGGTGGGCGGAGGGTCGAATGATCAGCTGTACGGCAATGCAGGGAACGACCGCCTGAGGGGCGGGGCGGGTGATGACTTGCTTGACGGCGGAGCGGGTGTCGATGCGGCGGAATACACGCACGTGCGGCGCGCCCATGAGATCGGCAAGCGGACCGGGGACGCTCAGTCGGTTGCGGGCCGTGAGGGCGCCGACCAGCTCGTCGGCGTCGAGAACCTGCGCTTCGCCGACGGCGTCCTGAGCTATGATCAGGAAGGCCTGGAAGCTCAGACCGTCAGACTTCTGGACACCTTGGGCCTCACGGCCAATCAGCGGGTATTCAACGAGTGGCTGAACCAGTTGGAGCGAGGCAAGTCGCTCGACGAACTGGCCGACGTCCTGCTTCAGACCACCGCCGGGGGCGCCGCGATCAACAGCCTGGCGTCGAACGCCGACTTCATTGCCCAGATCGCCCGCGTGGCCCTGAATCGCGAGTTCCCGCAGGACCTTTCCGCCTATCTCGGCGGCCTGATCGACAGCGGTCAGATCTCGCGCGCAGACGCCGTGGTGATGTTCTCGGAGGGGCTGGAGCACCGATTGATCGTCGCCCCGACCATTGACGCGGGCGTGTGGAACGAAAGCGAGAACGCACACATCGTCGCTCGTCTGTTCAATGCGGCCTTCAGCCGACTGCCGGACTCGGGAACCTTGTCCTATGTCACGAGCATCCTGGACAACGGGGGCAGCATGAAGAGCGTCCTCGACCTCTTCATGGGCTCTCTCGAATTCACGTCGCGGTATGGCGGCCTGTCGAATGCGGACTACGTCGCCAAGCTGTCGATGATAGCGCTAGGGCGCCCGATGGACAAAGGCACGGTTGGGTATCTGGCTAGTCAAATCGACAACGGAGGCATGACTCGTGCCGATATGCTGTTCGCCTTCTCGGAGTCGCTCGAACACCGTGTCAGAACGGCGTCCTGGTGGGAACAGGGTATTCGAACGACCGATACCGGCGGTCTAACGACCGCAACCGACGATGACTTCGTCCTGGTGGAGGCCGACTACGCGTCGCATCGATATTCCGAGGTTCAGGAGCCGGTTCTGCCGGCGTCAGCCGACCTGCACGGCGACCGGACTGGAGGCGGAGCCGCCGCTCCGTTCGATCTGGACCAACTGTTCGCACGCCACGGCCTGGAGCCAGACCTGGACCGGGCCCCGATGGACCACGTCTCGCCGCATCTGCTGCAGCTTCGCGTGGCCTCGGACGAATACCTGATGTGAACAGGAAAAATAATCTACGGACGTCGTAGACCCGAGCAATGTTATGTGAAAACATCCATTTCTATCGGATTGCGGAGGCAGGCATGAGAACGATTTTGATGAATGTCCAGATTCCAGACAACAGCTGGTCTCCATACCATTCCTGGACTTCGTTTCAGTCATCGCCAGCCATTCAGCATACGGATAATTTCAGTCTTTATCAGATTGCCATTTGGCCAGATGAGAGAAAGATAACTCTGTATAAAATTCCAAACGATTTCGACAATCTGCACGGATACAATCCCGCGCTACTGGATGGCGGACTGTCCGAATTTGTTGCGTACAGGGAAAGTTTTGCGTTGGCTAGCTTCCCCTTAAATGGTGATTTGTACTCTGATATTCAAAGTGAGTCTATAAAGGACGCTATGTCTGAATTTGTTCGGATTATATCCGAAATGGATACCGCAGATACATATGGAATGTCTTTTCAGGGTCACGGATCTCCGATTTCTACATTCTTTGAAAATAGAATGAACATTGATGATACAAGAGAATTATTGGAAACGTTCAGAGATATAATGGGCAAAAATATAGACTTCATAGATTTTTCGTCAAATTGCAACGTTGGATCTTTTGCGTTTCTAGATAGAATTGGAGATCTGGTAAGTTACGTACTTGCTTCAGATCTTCCTGTGGGTGGATATCTATCTTCAGATAACCCTAACGCTCTTGCATCCATACTTTCCCAGCCAAGACAGAATTACGCTGAAATATGGGGGTCGTCCGATTCTGTCGAAGACGGGCTAAAAAAGACTTTGGACTACCATGCAGGCGCATGGGCGTTGGCCGGTGCGGACGACCTTAAAGGAAGTGACCAAAAAGCTACAATTTACAATGCGGCCAGTTTCTCGATTTTTGCACAAGCTCTAGCGGAAAAACTTGCGTCGGAAAATATTGATCTGGCCGGATGGGGAGGCAGTCAGTCTACCTGGGAACAGCTCTTCGCCAGAATGAACGATGCGAGCGAAATTCGGCGCTTGTTTGAGGCAATCTTCGTAGAGTCCGTTGATACCTTTGGATTGACCGGCGGTGAACCAAGCAGCGGGCTGGCGGTCGCGCATGACAGTGTGCTGACTCCTCGCCAAGCGTCCGTGGTTAGACCCACTTCGGGAACGCCTGAAGACGATGTGGTTCACGGGACAGTTGGCGATGACATCTTGCTGGGGTTGGAGGGCGACGACACCCTCATCGGCGACGAAGGAGCCGATCAACTGTTCGGTTATCATGGCGATGATCTTTTGCTTGGGGGGGGCGGCGAAGACAGACTGTTCGGCGGTAACGGGAACGACCGCCTGGTTGGAGCGGCGGGCAATGACTATCTGCATGGCGGCGCTGGAGCGGATATCGCTGACTATGGAGAAGCGGCGAATGGCGTGAACGTCAATCTGACGACTGGCGTCGCCTTCGCAGGTGCCGACGGGACAGATCTTCTGGAGGGGATAGAGGGGGTCTACGGTTCCAGATATGCCGACACGCTGGTGGGCGGAGGGTCGAACGATCAGCTGTACGGCAATGCAGGGAACGACCGCCTGAGGGGCGGGGCGGGTGATGACTTGCTTGACGGCGGAGCGGGTGTCGATGCGGCGGAATACACGCACGTGCGGCGCGCCCATGAGATCGGCAAGCGGACCGGGGACGCTCAGTCGGTTGCGGGCCGTGAGGGCGCCGACCAGCTCGTCGGCGTCGAGAACCTGCGCTTCGCCGACGGCGTCCTGAGCTATGATCAGGAAGGCCTGGAAGCTCAGACCGTCAGACTTCTGGACACCTTGGGCCTCACGGCCAATCAGCGGGTATTCAACGAGTGGCTGAACCAGTTGGAGCGAGGCAAGTCGCTCGACGAACTGGCCGACGTCCTGCTTCAGACCACCGCCGGGGGCGCCGCGATCAACAGCCTGGCGTCGAACGCCGACTTCATTGCCCAGATCGCCCGCGTGGCCCTGAATCGCGAGTTCCCGCAGGACCTTTCCGCCTATCTCGGCGGCCTGATCGACAGCGGTCAGATCTCGCGCGCAGACGCCGTGGTGATGTTCTCGGAGGGGCTGGAGCACCGATTGATCGTCGCCCCGACCATTGACGCGGGCGTGTGGAACGAAAGCGAGAACGCACACATCGTCGCTCGTCTGTTCAATGCGGCCTTCAGCCGACTGCCGGACTCGGGAACCTTGTCCTATGTCACGAGCATCCTGGACAACGGGGGCAGCATGAAGAGCGTCCTCGACCTCTTCATGGGCTCTCTCGAATTCACGTCGCGGTATGGCGGCCTGTCGAATGCGGACTACGTCGCCAAGCTGTCGATGATAGCGCTAGGGCGCCCGATGGACAAAGGCACGGTTGGGTATCTGGCTAGTCAAATCGACAACGGAGGCATGACTCGTGCCGATATGCTGTTCGCCTTCTCGGAGTCGCTCGAACACCGTGTCAGAACGGCGTCCTGGTGGGAACAGGGTATTCGAACGACCGATACCGGCGGTCTAACGACCGCAACCGACGATGACTTCGTCCTGGTGGAGGCCGACTACGCGTCGCATCGATATTCCGAGGTTCAGGAGCCGGTTCTGCCGGCGTCAGCCGACCTGCACGGCGACCGGACTGGAGGCGGAGCCGCCGCTCCGTTCGATCTGGACCAACTGTTCGCACGCCACGGCCTGGAGCCAGACCTGGACCGGGCCCCGATGGACCACGTCTCGCCGTACCTTCTGAACCACCGCGACTTTTCAGAAGATTATTTCATCTGACGACGGAGGCAGCTTCGTTAAAATATTCGGTATTTCAGCGGTGTGCAGGTTCGAATATCGTTATGTCTGAATCGGTATTTTGACGCCTGCGGCGTCTGTGCGATCCCCTCTCTCTTCGCTCCGCTTCGAGCTTCGGCGATCACTCGTTTTCATTTTTTCTCTTCATATACTTTCTGGAGAAGGACTTCCCCCCGCAGACAGGATTCAGGCATCGCAAACCAACCCGGTCACCCAAGGGGCGTCGGGATTGGGCGATGACCATCTGCCTGTCTGCGGGAGGTTCAGCGACTTTCCGTCGAAGGGATGTGAAGAGCGATTTCGGCTTTGACGTGCCGAACGGGCGGAGGCGGAATCCATTGCCTGCGCTACGCTCCGAACCCGGACTTGCGTCCATTCGGTTATCCGCTGTTTGCGGAAGCACCTCGCGTTGCTCACATCTCTACGCGGCGAGGCAGAGGGTTTTGACGTGACCCCCTGAAACTCCTCCAGGAATAGCTAGAGTCCGCCCCTCGAAAGGACGGACGGAATGAAGCGATCAAGGTTCACGGATTGATGGGGTGGCGTATACGCCGCCCCGAAACAGATCATCGGGATCCTGCGCGAGCAGGAGGCCGGTGTTCCGGTGGCGGACCTTTGCAGGAAGCACGGGCTGAGCTCGCCGACCTTCTACAAGTGGAAGGCCAAGCATGGCGGCATGGACGTGTCGGAGGCGCGGCGCCTGAAGGCGCTGGAAGACGAGAACGCCAAGCTGAAGCGGATGCTGGCGGACTCGATGCTGGATAACGTCGCGCTGAAGGATCTGCTGGGAAAAAAGTGGTGACGCCCGCAGCCCATCGAGCGGCAGCGGCGCACCTGCAGTCGGCCTACGCGATGAGCGAGCGGCGGGCGTGTCGGGTGCTGGGCGTGGATCGGACGAGCGTGCGCTATCAGGCGACGCGAGCGGACGACGGCGCCCTGCGGGATCGGTTGAGGGCCCTGGCCCAAGAGCGTCGGCGGTTCGGCTATCGACGTCTGCACGTGATGCTTCGGCGCGAGGGGCACGCGGTCAACAAGAAGCGCGTCCAGCGGATCTATCGCGAGGAGAAGCTGACGGTGCGCCGGCGCGGCGGGCGTAAACGCGCCATGGGCACGCGGCGTCCGCTGGAGATTCCCCTGGCCGCGAACCAGCGCTGGTCGCTGGACTTCGTCTCCGACCAGATGACGGACGGGCGGCGCTTCCGCATCCTGACGGTGATCGACAACTGCACCCGTGAGTGCCTCGGGCTCGTCGCCGACACCTCGCTGTCGGGCCGGCGGGTGGCGCGCGAGCTGGACGCCATCATCCTGCGGCGCGGGCGACCCGAGACGATCATCAGCGACAACGGCACGGAATATACGTCCAACGCCATCCTGGCCTGGGCCGACGGCGCCGGCGTGGCCTGGCACTACATCGCGCCAGGCAAACCTCAGCAGAACGGCTTCAACTAGAGCTTCAATGGCCGCCTGCGCGACGAGCTGCTGAACGAGACGCTGTTCCGATCCTTGCCGCACGCCCGTGTCGTCCTCGAAACCTGGCGGCGCGACTACAACGAAACCCGGCCCCACTCGAAGCTGGGATGGCTGACGCCGCAGGCTTACGCAGATGCGCTCAACGGACAGATCGGCCGGTCCGCTGCGCTGGTTGAAGGCTGCGCTGACCGGCCTCTTGCCAACCCCCACAACCCAAGTTCAGATCACCAAAGGACTCTCGTTATGGCTGGATGAGAAACGGGGGTCACGTCCCTCCTTGCACCCATGATGGGTGCGATTTGCTCGACCTCTAGCCAATGTCTTTCGATTGGGGAAGGCGGCGAATGCAACGTGCCTGGGTCACGTCGTCATCTTACGAGATGGCAGTCGCCCTCTTGATCGAGACACGCTCGACCGCAGCCCTCTCCCAGCGAGATCTGGCTGACCGTCTTGGAAAGCCTCGATCTTTCGTGTCGAAGGTCGAGACCCGCGAGCGCCGGCTCGATTTCGTGGAGTTCGTCGCCTACGCACGCGCCTTGGGTCTCGACCCTGCGGATCTGATGATGATGGTGGCGCAGCGCGTTGGGCCAGATGTGGTTTTCTGATCGGCCGTCCACAGCCTTTCTCAGAGCGCATGTTCATTTTTTGTTCTCGCTTCTCTATCCAGCTTTTCGGGTCGATGGAAACGGAGAGCAGAGATGCACGAGGACGCGGCCGATCCCCACACCGGCAATCTGCGTGACCTAGCGGTCGCGCTGATGCAGCCCGGCTCTGACTGGCGCGCCGGCATCGGAGCCTTGATCCGTGAGGTCGAGACGATCGAGCCCGGGTTCATCCAGAAGATCGCTGCGACTGACCAACTTCGGCGGCTGGGGCTGCCAATCCGGGAAACTTGGTGACCCGGCACAAGTGCATGTCCCGAAAGATCGCCCTGACGGCCGCCGATCTGGAGCAACTCGACCATCTGCGCGTCCGGGACATGAACCGAGCGACGGAGCCGACAACGGCGCTACTGGCGGGCTCCGCCAAGCCTTGGCTGTCCGGTTGCCTGCGAGGCGCTTAGCCCTCCGCGCAGCGTCCGATCGCCAAATGAGGGGACCGACTTCCGCACTCCAAAAGCGAGCCGATGGTTTCTCGAAGGGTCGCAAGTCGAAGCGGCTTTTCGAGACTTGCATCGGCGCCGGCTGCCAGCGCCATCCTGAGCAATCCGCCAGCGTTCAGGAGTCCTCCGCTGGAGATCGCGATGATGCTGCAGCCGCTCTTCGCAGCACGTAGGGCGGCAATGGTTTCAAGGCCGTCCATCTTCGGCATCAGCATGTCGACGATGACAAGATCAATCGGCAGGTGCGCGGCAAGCGCAAGCGCTTCTACGCCGTCGACCGCCTCCACGATGGCGTGGCCGTCGGTCGCGAGCATTTCGGTCGCGATCGCTCGCACAGCGGGGTCGTCATCGACGACTAGAATCGCGGCCATGTCTGCTCCTGCCCGCCTATCCTGCGCTCAGAGTGCGACGAACCTCCTAAGCGACGTCCTTAACCCGGCCTGAGATCAGCGCGTCGATCTCTGACGCCGGCGCGGGTCTATGGAACAGGAAGCCCTGCAGCATGTGGGCGCCGGCGATGCGCAGGAAGTCGGCCTGTCGCTGGGTCTCGACCCCTTCGCAGACCACCTTCATCCCCAGCGCGCGACCGACGCTGGCGACTGCGTGGATGATGGCCGCCGAGCGGGCATCGTCGCAGCAGTCGTCGACAAAGCTCTTGTCGATCTTCAGCGCGCTGAAAGACAGGTCTCTGAGGGCATGGAGGCTGGTGTATCCGGCCCCGAAATCATCCAAAGCCACGCCGACGCCGAGGTCGGACAGAGCCGCGAGCGTGGCGGAGGCCGCCGACATCGACAGCATCGCCGTTTCGGTCACTTCGATCTCAAGACGGTCGGCCTCGGTCGCCGTAGCCGCGAGCAGGTTTCGGACGCGATCGCTGAAGGCCTGGTTCTGGAACTCGTCGGCGCCGACGTTCACCGACACGACCACGCCGGGCCAGCGCTGGACATCGTCCAACGCACGTCCCAGCACGAAATCGGTCAGGGCCGACAGCGCGCCCTCCGCCTCCAGGGCGGGCACGAACTCGCTGGGCGACCGCCAATCTCCGCTCTCCGATCGCCAACGGACCAAGGCCTCGACCTTGTTGGCGAACGCTCCGCGACTGTCAAACAGGGCCTGATACGCAACGGACATCCTCCCCTCGGCGATCGCTGCGGAAAGCTCCTGTCCGAGCGAGCCGGCGGTGACCGGAGCGGGCGCGCCGTCCATGGCCGCCAATGTCGCGTTCAGCGCCGTTTTCAGTTGCCCGAGCGTGTCCGCCTGCATCAGGCCATCACGAGCCTCCCTTTCGATGGCGCCCGCCAGATCGGCCACGCGCCGCGCGCCGAGGCTGAGGCTCATGGATTTCAGAGCGTGAGCTGCGCGGCTGACGCCGTCGCCGTCCTCGTCGCCCCAGGCGGCGGTCAGGGCCTCCAGCCGCTGCGGGGCGTTCTCGTGATAGAGTCGTTCGACCCGAGCGACGAAGCTGTCCGGCCCGTCGGCGCCCATCGCCAGCAGCTCGGCGCGAATGACCGGGTCGAACAACTCGTCGGAGAGATAACGGTCCGCGTCGGTCGGGCCTGCGACAGGGGCGGCGCCGTCCTGGCCGCGTTCGGCGAAATGTCGTTCCAGAACCTGAGCGAGGTCGTCCAGCGTGAACGGCTTGTGGATCACACCGTCCATGTCGGCGTCGCGCCAGCCCTCGGCCGCCGAGCCGATGACATGGGCGGTCAAGGCATAAATCAGGGCTCGGCTCGCTCCGGACTCCGCCTCGGCCGCGCGGATTCGACGGGTGGCCTCGAACCCGTCCAGGCGGGGCATGGAGCCGTCCATCAAGACGAGGTCGAAACGCTCGACCGCCAGTCGCTCGACCGCCTCCAGGCCGTCGTCAGCGGTCGCCACCTGCACGCCCAGTCGAGCAAGGGTCTCCCGCGCCACTTCGCGATTCACCGCGGAGTCGTCGACAACCAGAACGGTGACGCCCGGGAAGCATCGCTGCGCTTCGGTCCGTGAGGTCTGTCCGATATTCGGCCGACGTCCGACGGAGAGGGCCTCGATCACCTCGATCAGCATGCTGCGCCGCAGAGGCCTAACCAGCTCAGCCCCGTCGGAACCGCCGGCCTGAGACGTCAGGACGACGTCGTTCTGGCGACGGACCTCGGAGTCGCCCACAATCGCCCACGGGGCCTGATCCGGCGACACGACGCGGCCGCCGATCGCCTCGACGTATCGCACCAGGCTTTCCCGGGACAAGGGGCCAATGTCGCCCAGGCCTACATGGGCGCCTGCCAAATCGATCGACGGCGTCGACAGCTGTAAGGGAAGCGGCGCCTTGAAGGCGAAGGACGATCCCTCGCCGAGCCGGCTGTCGAGCACCCATACACCGCCCATCGCCTTGACCAGGCGATCGCAGATCGCCAGGCCCAGGCCCGTGCCGCCGTGAAGCCGTGTCGTGGACTGGTCGGCTTGAGTGAAGGCGTCGAACAGGGTCGGCAGGACGTCCGCCGGAATCCCCGGACCGGTATCGCGGACCTCGAACACCACATCGCTGCCGTCCGGACGGACGGACAGGAGCACGCCGCCCTCCTCCGTGAACTTGATGGCGTTGTTCAAAAGGTTGCTGATGACCTGCCGCAGCCGGGACGGGTCGCCGGTGACCTGGGCAAGGGCGGGATCAACATAGACAGCGAGATCCAGGCCCTTCTCCGTCGCCCGGGCCGCAAACAGCTCGGCCACATCTTCCATCAGGTCGGCGGGATCGAAGGGCAGCGCCTCCAACTCCATCTTGCCCGCCTCGACCTTGGAGAAGTCCAGAATGTCGTTGATCACATTCAGCAGCGACCGCCCCGAGGCCGCAATGACGTCGGCGTAGCGGCGCTCACGGGCAGGCAAGTCGCCGCGCCCCAACAGATCGCCCAAGGCGAGGATGCCGTTCAGGGGCGTGCGGATTTCATGGCTCATCACGGCCAGGAAGTCCGACTTGGCCGCGTTCGCCGCGTCGGCGGCGTGCTTGGCCTCGGCCAACTCGGCCGTTCGCATCGCGACCTTGTCCTCGAGGGTCCGGACATGCTCACGGATCTCTGCATCCCTTTCCTGGATGCCCTGGATCATGTCGTTGACCCCCGCCAGGAGGTCACCGACTTCGCCGTCGGTCTGAACATCTTCGACCGGCTCATAGGCCTGAGTGGTGCGGATCCTCCGCACGCTCGCAGCGAGACGCGCGATCGGGCGGCTGATGTTTCTGGCCATGCGAAGGGCGACGAGCAGCCCGATGCAGGTGGCCGCCAGCACGCCGAGGAGCGCGGGGACGACCGCCGTGGCGATCCGGGCGCGGAGTTGGGGCGTCTCTCCGAACAAAACCAGACGGCCGACCGGACGACCCTCGAACATCACCGGCGTGACGACCTCGATCGAGCCGGTCGTCAGGGTTCGCCACAGGTCGGCCTCGCCGCCGCCGCCGATCCGCATGTCGGACAACAGCCTTGCGCCGCCGCCGGTTTCCGCCAGGACGTCACCGCTGCGGCCTTCCAGCCGGGCGTAGCTCAGCCCCGGCATCTGACCGATGGCGCGCGCGGCCGCAAAGGCGCCTGAACGATCCTCCTGGGCGACGGCCTCGGCGGAGACGGAGGCGATGACGCGCGCCGTCTGCGTCAGTCGCTCCGTCTCGACCCTGGCCTGTTGGGTGGCGTCCAGCCAGACCGTCACGACGCTCGTGGCGAGAAACGCCGACGACAGGGCGGCCACGACCAGAACGGCAAGCTTCGCCGCGAGAGTCCTGGGCCGCACCTGTGATCCTCCTCGAATATTTCCTCTACGATACTGCGCGTTAATGACCCCCGGCTTAATGTCGCGATGAATATTCAGGCGAACCGGCGATGTGGGAGGCGGGGCGTGGCAAGCTTTAACTATGTCCTCGACGAGCCGGCCCGCGTGCTTTTTGTCGATGACGATCCGATTCTGCGTGAGTTCGCGAAGGTCAATCTTTCCAGCGAACTGGCGGTCGTTGATGTCGCGGAAGACGGGGTGCAGGCGCTCGAGTGTCTGCGGGGCGGCGGCTATGACCTGGTCGTCACCGACCTCGAAATGCCGCGCATGGGCGGCTTCGAACTGCTGGAGGCGCTCAGAGAGGCGCCCCTGACGCGGTATCTGCCTGTCGTCGTGGCGACGGGCCGCGAGGATGTGATCGCCATCGACCGCGCCTTCGCCGCCGGCGCCACGTCCTTCGTCGTCAAACCCCTGCACTGGCGACTTCTGGCCTATCAACTGCGCTTCGTGCTGCGGACCGCCCGTGTGGAGGCCGAGCTGAGACGTGCGCAGGAGTCGGCGGCGGCATGACCGGCCCCTTTCGGAGACGCCTGGCGTCCTTCCTTCGGTCCGAACGCGGGACCATCGCCCTGAAGTTCGCGTTGGCGGCGCCGTTCGTCGCCCTGATGACGGCGGGCTCCGTCGATCTGATGGCGGTGACCTCAGCCCGGAACCGGCTTCAGGACATCGCCGACACAGCCGCGCTCGCCGGGGCGCGGGAACTGGGCCTGGCCATAACGGATGACGCCGCGACCGCACGGGCCGCCGCCTATGTCGAAACGGCGCTGGACGAGTGGGCGCAGAAACCTGATGTTGTCGACGACATCGGGGTTGAGGAGATTGGGGGGCAACGGGTCCTGGTTGTGACCCTGAACGCCCACAGGACCTCCTTCTTCGTCAATATGCTCCCTCCGGGTGGATGGAACTTCAACGCCGTCTCACGCGCCACGGCCGTGAATCGCACGCCGCTCTGTGTCCTCGGCATCGGCGACAGCGGCACCACGGTGATCTCGGTTGCGGATCAGAGCCGCCTGGCGGCCCCGAAGTGCATGGTTCACTCGAACAAGGACGTCGCCGCCGGGGGGAGTATCGCGGCCGGCGCCGTTCAGGCCGTTACCAGCGCGACAGGGGTCATCTCGCCCAGCCCGGGCGTCGGGGCGGCTACCATCGAGGATCCGTTCAAGGCGATGGCCATGGATGAGGACCAGCCGTGTTCGGGGCCCAAGTCAGTCGATGTCGTCTCGTCTGGCGTGATCTATGTCGATCCGGGGGTGCATTGCGGCGGTTTCACCCTGATGGGCGATGCGCGACTGATGTTGCGGCCCGGCGAGCACTGGTTCCTCGGCGGGCAGCTGGCGTTGAGTCAGACCGCCGTTGTCGAAGGCGACGACGTAGTGCTGTTCTTCGACAAGCAGTCGCGCTTCGATTTCCGGGACCAGGCCTCGGTGCGGTTGCGAGGGCGTCGC
The DNA here is from genome assembly GCF_049445955.1 of Brevundimonas sp. VNH65. Classification (NCBI taxonomy): domain Bacteria; kingdom Pseudomonadati; phylum Pseudomonadota; class Alphaproteobacteria; order Caulobacterales; family Caulobacteraceae; genus Brevundimonas; species Brevundimonas sp. VNH65. The sequence continues at coordinate 171,318 of NZ_JBMSDX010000002.1, forward strand.
GAGGGCGCCTATGCGGGGATGGTGGTCGCGGCCTCTCGCGGCAACACCCAGAAGTTCGTCATCGCCAGCGACAACGTCGATACCCTGTTGGGCGTGATCTATGTGCCCGAGGCCAGTCTGATCGTCGAAGGCCGGTCAGAGGTCGCCCGCGACAGCGCCTGGACGGTGGTCGTCGCCCGCTGGCTTCAACTCAAGGGCTCAGCCTCCCTTGTCATCAACGCCAACTACGGCGGTTCGAACGTGCCGGTTCCCGAAGGCGTCGGCCCCAACATCGGCGGCACGCGCCTTCTGGACTGATCTTCCGTGTCGGATGAAGGGTGGATCGAGCCTGGGTGCGTCCGGCCAGGCGATCGAGGCCGTGCTCGCACCGCTCGCGCCGTCGCGCGAGCAAGTGCTGCGAGGGCCGCAGTTCGACTGACCGGCCATCTTCGAATGGCATGTTGTCGGTCGTTTCTGTGAGCGAGGACCATGTAAGGGCAGGGTGAGTCTGGCCGTCCGCCATACACGGGTTGACCGCGTGGAATGCGGGGGCGGCCAGTTCCAACGGCTTTAACTTATATCGCCATCAAATCCTGTGCTGGCGTAACCACCAACTTCTAAACGGCCGCCCATAACGTCGGCCTGGAGCAGGATCGTCGGTTTGATGTGCCCATGAGCTGCACAGAAATGATCAGAAATGGCGGCTCTATAAGGCTAAGGCGTTTCGTCAGGTCGGACAGAATGGACCCTGATGCCAATGGCGCTCCCTTCCCTAAGACTTCGTCTTTTCGAGGGAGTGGTTGCCTTTGACGTGACCCACTGAAACTCCTCCAGGAATAGCTAGAGTCCGCCCCTCGCGGTCCTCCTCGGTCCGGCGACGAAGGTCGGCGTCCAAGTCCAGCTCTGCTCGGAGCCAATGATCGACAAGCGCCCGGATCTGATCGCGGGAGGGGGTGCTGCTTGGATTCGACATGATGCGCTCAAGATCGCGCATCAGCAGGTCAGTCAATAGAACTGCGACAGACGCTCGCTGACGCGCTTCTCGCGCATCCTTGGTCCGGAGCGACCTCCACAGCTCCTTTCGCTCCAATAACGCTGCGAAGCGTATCGGAACGCGCGTCCTAAAATAGTAGGAACCACCGCGCCGGAAGACGTTGGTGACTAGCGGCATGAGGCCTCGCGTAGCAAGCGTGCGTAGCAGCGCTGCTGAGCGAACCCTAAGTCACGGGGAGAAAACGCCTGGTGGAGCCGAGGGGAGTCGAACCCCTGACCTCGTCATTGCGAACGACGCGCTCTACCAACTGAGCTACGGCCCCATCTTCACGGGCCCGCACGGGGTGCGGGACGCAGGCGAGCGCGGGACATAGGCGGGGCGGGGCGGGGCTGTCAACGGAGAATGGCGGAGAGGTGAAGGCGGGGAGGGGCGGTCGGCGACCAACCGCCGCGCCGATCGGGCGCCGGCGCCTGTCGCTTCGACGCAAGATTCCCTCTATCAAGGCCGCGACCTCAGCCGGAGCATCGCCTTGGACCTCGCCGCCGCCGCCATCAATTTCCTGTTCTTCATCGCGGGCGCGATCCTGCAACTGCTGATCTTCGCGATCATCGTCAATGCGATCCTCAGCTGGCTGTTCGCCTTCGATGTGATCAACTACCGCAATCGTTTCGTCTATGGGCTGGCGCAGGCGCTGGAGCGGATCACCGGGCCGCTGATGGCGCCGTTCCGCCGCTTCATTCCGCCGCTGGGCGGGATCGACGTGACGCCGATCATCGTGCTGATCATCCTGTCGGGGGTTCAGCGCATCCTGCTGCCGGCGGCGCATATGGCGGCGTTGAACCTCACCTACGCCTTCTGACCCGAGCCCGGCGGCACGAAAGCCACAGTTTCACGCGCCGCCGGATTCCAGCCTTGCGCCCGCGCCACAGGTTTCTAAGGTGCGGCGCTCCGATCAACTGGCGTTTCGCGACCGCATGACCCCCATCGCCACAGTCTCCGTCATCGGCGCCGGCCAGATGGGCGCCGGCATCGCCCAGGCGGTGGCCGCCGGCGGCTATCGCGTGAAGCTGTACGACGTCGATCCGGACCGTCTACCCCTGGCCCTCGGCGAGATCGCCGCCCAGCTGGCGCGTCAGGTCGGCAAGGATCGGCTGGACCAAGCCCAGGCCGATGCGGCCCTGGCGCGGATCACGGCGGTCGACAGCCTGGCCGACGCCGGTCAGGCCGATCTGGTCATCGAGGCGGCGGTCGAGGACGAGGCGACCAAGAAGGCGCTGTACGCCGAGCTGACGCCGCTGTTGGCGTCGAACGCCATCGTCGCCTCCAACACCTCGTCGATCTCGATCACCCGACTGGCGGCGACGACCGATCGGCCGGACCGGTTCATCGGGCTGCATTTCATGAAGCCGGCGCCGGTCATGGGTCTGGTCGAGATCATCCGCGGCATCGCCACCTCGGCCGAGACCTATGAGGCGGCCGTCGCCTTCGCCGAGAGCCTGGGCAAGACCACCACCAACGCCGAGGATTTCCCGGCCTTCATCGTCAACCGCATCCTGGTGCCGATGATGAACGAGGCGATCTTCACCCTGTATGAAGGGGTCGGCGACGTGGCGTCGATCGACAAGGCGCTGAAACTCGGGGCAAACCACCCGATGGGTCCGCTCGAGCTGGCCGACTTCATGGGTCTGGACGTGGTCCTGGCCATCATGAATGTGCTGTACGACGGCCTGGCCGACAGCAAGTACAGGCCCTGTCCCCTGCTGGTGAAATATGTCGAGGCGGGCTGGCTGGGCCGCAAGAGTGGGCGCGGCTTCTATGACTACGCCGGGCCCGTCCCGGTCCCGACGCGCTGATCCGTCCGATGGCGCCGCGCTTTTCCCTGCCCCGCTACGAGACGCCCGAGGATCTGCCGGGTCAGGTCGCCGTCAAATGGCGGCGTGAACCGGGCGCACGCATCCTGGCGACCATCGCCGCCGTGTGCTGGCCCCCGCTTCTGACGCTGGCCTTCTGGCCGCCGAAGAACTGGGTCCCCGGTCTGGACATCGACTGGCGACTGGGCCTGCTGCTTGTGGGCCTGATCGCCGTGCCGACCGGGCTGCAACTGCTGGAACGGTCGCGAAAGGCGGCGGGCAAGCCGTCGACCCGGCTGGGCGTGATCTGGCGCTTCATCCTGTGGGGCGGCCTGCTGGCGGCGGGACTGCAGGTGCTGATCGCCCTGGCTGTCACCGTGGTCGGCTGGTTCGGGGCGCGCAGCCTGTTCGAAGGCCTGGGCGTGACCGAGACGACGCTGCTGATCTATGGCGTCGGCGGGCTGCCGGTCGCCATTCTGGTGGGCGTCAGCTACGCCCTCTGGGCCGGGCTTTGCGTGGCCTTCATCGCCTTTCGCAAGGCGCCCGAGCCGGTGAACGATCGTCTGGGGCTGATGCGCGGCCGCTGATCGTCGTTTGCGGGGTCGTTGCTCCGGGCGGGCGCATGGCCTATGCCGCGCGCCATGATAGAAGACGCCTCCATTCCCGTTGAAGACATCCGCCCTGAGGCGCGCGCGCCGCGCGGTTTCGCTGACCGGCGTGGGCCGGAGGCGCTGTCCGAGCGCCGTATCGTCCAGACCCTGGCCCCGGTCTATGAACGCTGGGGCTTCGAGCCGCTGGAAACGGGCGCGTTCGAATACGCCGACGCCCTGGGCAAATTCCTGCCCGACGCCGATCGTCCGAACGAAGGCGTCTTCGCGCTTCAGGACGATGACGACCAGTGGATGGCGTTGCGTTACGACCTGACGGCGCCCCTGGCCCGCTACGCGGCCCAGAACTGGGAGACCCTGCCCAAACCCTTCCGCCGCTACGCCTATGGGCCGGTGTGGCGCAACGAGAAGCCGGGCCCCGGCCGGTTCCGTGAGTTCTGGCAGTGCGATGCCGACACCGTCGGCTCCGACCGGCCCGAGGCCGACGCCGAGATCGTGGCGATGGCTCTGGAGGGACTGGACGCCCTGGGCCTGGGCGACCAGGCTGTGGTCAAGATCGCCAGCCGCAAACTGGTCAACGGCGTGCTGGAGGCGGCGGGCGTCTCGGGCGCGGCCCAGACCCTGACGGTGCTGCGCGCCGTCGACAAGCTGGACCGGCTGGGCATGGAGGGGGTGACCCTGCTGCTGGGCGAAGGGCGACTGGACGAGTCCGGGGACTTCACCAAGGGCGCGGGCCTGTCGAAATCCGGCATCGACGCGGTTCTGGCCTTCCTGTCCGTGCCTTCCGAGGCGGACAGGTCGGCCGTGCTGAACGCCCTGGACCCGGTGCTGGGCGGCACGCGGGCGGGCGCCGAAGGACTGGCGGACCTGCAGAAGATCGACGCGGCGCTGCGGGCCTTTGGTGTCGGGGCCGCGGCGCGGTTCGATCCGGCCGTGGTGCGGGGCCTGGAATATTACACCGGCGCCGTGTTCGAATCCGAGCTGGTGGCCGACACACGCGACGACAAGGGGCGGCCGGTCAGGTTCGGCTCCATCGTCGGCGGCGGCCGCTATGACGGGCTGGTGGCGCGTTTCACCGGCCAGGAGGTTCCGGCCACCGGCGCCTCCTTCGGCGTCTCGCGTCTGGCCGCCGCTCTTCGCGCCGCGAAACTGGACGGCGCCGAGGCCGCGCGCGGCCCGGTGGTGGTCATCGCCTTCTCGGACGAGGACATGCCCGACTATATGGCCGCCGCCGCCGACCTGCGCGCGGCGGGCGTCCGCGCGGAGGTCTATCTGGGTCGTGCCGGGATGAAGGCCCAGATGAAGTACGCCGACCGTCGCAACGCGCCGGCCGCCATCCTGCTGGGCGGAGACGAGATCGCCGCCGGCCAGGTGACGATCAAGGATCTGGACGCTGGCCGCGCCGCCGCCGTCGGCATAGCCGACAACGAAGCCTGGAAGGCCGCCCGTCCAGGCCAGCAGACGATCAATCGCGCCGACATGGTCAAGGCGGTGAAGGCCATTATCGAAGCTTCTTCGATAAAATAGGCGGCCGCTTCAAACTTATCGACGTTCAGTCGAAAAACCTTCATCTTTCGCGAGGGATCGCATTGACCCGGCCCGGCCGATTGGGTCATTTGGTCTCACTCGAACGGCGCGGCGCTGAGGCGCAGCCGCCCGACGGAGGCGTTTCGGGGAGGAAACGTCCGCTCCTTAGAGAGCAAAAAAGAAGCCCGCTGCGATGTATCCCCCGCAGCGGGCTTTTTTAATTCCCGCGCCTTGGAGTGAGACCACTTGGAGGCGGTCTCGGACAGGATTCAGGCCTGGGCGGGCGAAACGCCGGGTTCGGCCATATCCGATTCCTCCGCCGGGTCAGGATCGCGACCCTGGCTGCGGTCGAACCGCCGCATGACCGGAGTGACCGTGATTCCGTGGAGCAGGATCGACATCAGACAGATCAGCCCGACCAACGCCCAAAGGCGATCGCCTTCGTGGAACGGCGCGGCGTTCAGGCCATAGGCGAGATAGTAGAACGATCCCACGCCCCGGATGCCGAAAAAGGCCAGGATCACCTTCTCGCGCAGGGGCCGCTTCCAGCCGATGAAGCCGATCATCCCGGCCGCGGGCCGCACCACCAGCACGATGACCACGGCCGCCAGAACGTCCAGCGGCCTCAGCTGGGCCAGCAAACCTGACGTCAGCGCCCCGCCGAAGAGCACCAGCACCACCATCATCGCCATACGTTCGATCTGCTCGATGAAGTCATGCATCTCGACATGGAAATCGTGGTCGCGGTCGGCATGGCGGAAGGCCAGGGCGGTGATGAACACGGCCAGAAATCCGTAGCAGTGCAACATCTCCGTCACCGCATAGGACACGAAGGTGGCCGCCAGGACGATGAAGCCGTCGCGGGTCGTCGCCAGTCGCGCGCCGACCGGGATGTGAAAGGTCAGCCAGCCGAACACCCAGCCCACGACCCACCCGATGGCCAGCCCCGCGCCGATTTCCCAAACCACGTTGAGGGTCAGCCATTCGACGAACCAGTCCGACTTCTGGCCAGACCTGATCAGGGCGAGAGCGATGGCCAGATTGACGAACGGGAACGCCAGGCCGTCGTTCAGCCCCGCCTCCGACGTCAGGCCGAACCGCACCTCGTCTTCTCGGCCTTCCTGCGGCGCGCCCACCTGGATATCGGACGCCAGCACCGGATCGGTCGGCGCCAGGGCGCCGGCCAACAGGACGGCCCCGGCGAGGCTCAGGCCGAGGACGGTCATGCCCAACAGCGCGATCGCCAGGATCGACAGCATCATGGTCACGCCCAGCAACCGCCAGGTGACGCCCCACCGGCGGAGATTGAAAATCCGGTCGATCTTCAGGCCCGCGCCCATGAGGGCGACGATGACCACGAACTCGGTCAGCCGCTCGGTGATCTGCGGCCAGTCCCGGGGGAGGGGATCGAACCCGATCTGAGGCAGGTTGAACAAGCCGGCCCCGATGAGGACGCAGACGATCGGCAAGGAGAGGGGCGCGCGTCGGAAGATCAATGGCAGCCAGGCCACCATGGCGATCAGGCCGCCGGCCAGGAGCAGCGCGAGAATATAGGGGTCGGGCATGTCTCTCTCGACGATCGGCGACGCCTCTAGGAAATGCAGCAGAACGCCGAAGGTGTCGCGTGAGCGCCGGCTCCGAGTCGGAGCGGCCTATGTCAGGCGACCCGCAGAAGCGCGCCTTGCCCTTCCATGACGGGTTCTATATGAAACGTATGTGTAACGCATATGAAGTGAGGTCCCGTGGGCATCGTGAACATCGAGGACGACCTGCATGAGCAGCTGCGTCGGGCCAGCAAGGCGTCGTGTCGGTCGATCAACGGCCAGGCTGCTTTCTGGATCAGGATCGGCATGCTGTGCGAACTGAACCCCGGCGTCCCCTATCAGGAGCTGGTGGCGCGTGAGCTGAAGGCCGCCGGCGTGGACGCCGCGCCGCCGCTGGCCGCCTGACCGCGAGGGCCCGATGACCAAGACCCACGCATGACCAAGACGCAGGCATGACCAAGACTCAGGGCGAGATCGAGATCATGGCCGAGGCTGGGGGGCTGCTGGCACTGACCTTCGCCTATCTGGACGGCCTGCCGCTGGCGGGGATGAGCACGCTGGAGGTCAATGATCTGGTCGAGGCTTTCATCGTCGACCGGCTCGGCGCGCGGCCGGCCAGCAAGGGCCAGTACGGCTATGGCTTCGTGCTGAACAGTTCGCGCAACCAGGTGGTCTGTCATGGCGTGCCGTCGAAGGACGAGATCCTGGCGGACGGCGACATCGTCAACTTCGACATCACCCTGGAGACCGGCGGCTATATCGCGGATTCCAGCAAGACGTATCTGATCGGCGAGGTGGCCGGTCCCGCGCGTCGGCTGGTGAATACCACCTATGAGGCGATGTGGAAGGGGATCCGCGCCGTGCGGCCCGGCGCCACCCTGGGCGACATCGGCCATGCGATCGAAACCCACGCCAAGGCCAACGGCTATTCGATCGTGCGCGACTATTGCGGCCACGGCATCGGGCGCGAGATGCACGAGGAGCCGCAGGTGCTGCACTTCGGTCGGCCCGGCCATGGGCTGACCCTGCGCGAAGGCATGGTCTTCACCATCGAGCCGATGCTGAACCAGGGGCGACGCACGGTCCGCACCCAGGCCGACGGCTGGACGGTCGTCACCGCCGACGGAAAGCTGTCGGCGCAGTTTGAGCACACGGTCGCGGTGACGGCGGACGGAGTGCGGGTCCTGACGTTGCGGCCGGATGAGGCGCAGCGGGCGGCGTAGAACAGGCTGCATTTCCGCTGAGTCTCGGCATGCCGGCGCCCCGCCTTCCGTGCATCCCGGCGAAGGCCGCGATCCAGATCAAGGACAGGAGCGGTTGGGATTCAGCGCCGGGTCGAGAACCACGGAAGACGAGGTTCTCCATCTGGACCCCGGCCTCCGCCGGACGCTCGGTGAGTTGGAACGACACTGCCGAAATGAAAGGGCCGGCGGATCGCTCCGCCGGCCCCGTCTGCTCCTCAGGAAGGGGGTCCTGAAGCTCGGTTCGTCGTCACCAGATGCGGACGCGCTGATCGGACGGCAGATAGTATTTGTCGCCTTCCTGAACGCCATAGGCGTCGTACCAGGCGTCGACGTTGCGCAGCGGGCCGATCACCCGGAACATGGCCGGGCTGTGCGGATCGGTGGCGACCTGCTGCTTCAGGTATTCGTCGCGAGCCTTTGAGCGCCACACCTGGGCCCAGCCCAGGAAGAAGCGCTGGTCCCCGGTCAGGCCGTCCAGAACCGGCGAAGGCCGGCCGTTCAGCGACAGATGATAGGCCTCCAGACCCACGGCCACGCCCGCCGCGTCGCCGATGTTCTCGCCCATGGTCAGACCGCCCTGGACGTGGAAGCCCGGCAGGGGCTCATAGGCGTCGTACTGGGCGCCGAGGCGTTTGGTCAGGCCTTCGAAATTGGCCTTGTCCTCGGCCGTCCACCAGTTGCGCAACACGCCGTCGCCGTCGGACTTGGAGCCCTGGTCGTCGAAGCCGTGGCCGATCTCGTGACCGATGACCCCGCCGATGCCGCCGTAGTTGACGGCCGGGTCAGCGTCCGGATCGAAGAAGGGCGGCTGCAGGATGGCGGCCGGGAAGACGATCTCGTTGTTGGCCGAGTTGTAGTAGGCGTTCACCGTCTGGGGCGTCATGCCCCACTCGGCCTTGTCGACCGGGTCGTTGAGGCGGTTGAGCTGATAGTTCCACTGGAAGACGCCCCGGCGCTCGGCGTTGCCCACCAGATCATCGGCGCGGATTTCGAGGCCGGAATAGTCGCGCCACTTGTCCGGATAGCCGATCTTGACCGTGAACTTGCGCAACTTCTCCTGAGCCGCCGCCTTGGTTTCGGCGCCCATCCAGCTGAGGTTGTCGATCCGGTGAGACAGGGCCGTGCGCAGGTTGGCGACCAGTTCCTCCATCTTGGCCTTGGACTCGGCCGGGAAGTATTCGGCGACGTAGAGACGTCCGGTCGCCTCGCCCAGGGCCCCTTCGGCGAAAGAGATGGCGCGCTTCTCGCGGCTGCGCTGTTCGGGCTGGCCCGAGAGGTCGCGCGACCGGAACGCCCACTGGGCGTCCGAGAAGCGTTGGGACAGCATCGGCGCCATGTCGTCGACGGTGTGGAACGCCTGCCAGGCCTGCAGCAGCGCCACGGGCGTTTCCGCGTAGACGGCCGCGATCTTCGGCATGGCGGTGTCCTGGCGCACGATCAGGCGCGGAACCGATCCCAGCTGAGCGGCGTCGAAATAGGTCTGCCACGGGAAGCCGGGCGCATCAGAGGCCAGGCGGGCGATGGTGTAGTCGTTGTAGGTGCGGTCCCGGTTGCGGTTCTCGATCGGGGTCCAGTGCGCCTGGGCGATCCGGGTCTCCAGCTCCACGATGGCGGCCGCATTGGCTTCGGGCTCAGCCCAGCCGATCATGCCCAGCATGCGCGCGACATAGGCCTGGTAGAGGGTCTTCTTGTCGGCGTAGCGGGCGTCCAGATAGTAGTCGCGATTGGGCAGGCCGATGCCGCCCTGACCGGCTGAGACGGCGTAGCGGGTCGGCGCCTTCTGGTCGATGGTGATGCCCGTGCCGAAGAAGGACGAGCCGAACCGGCCCTGGGTCTGGCCCATGTAGGCGGCCATCTTCTCGTGGCTGTCGGCGGCGCGGATGGCGGCCAGATAGGGCTGCAGCGGCTGGGCGTCGAGGCGGTCGACCCGGGCCTGATCGATGTAGGAGCGATAGGCGTCGGCGATCTTCTGCTCGTCCGAACCCGCCGTCAGGTCCGACCGGGCGGCCAGTCCGGTGACCAGGGCCTTCATCCGGTTGTCAGACAGTTCGCGCAGCAGGGCGAAGGAGCCGTAGGAGGTGCGGTCCGAGGGGATGACCATGGTGTCGATGGCCGCGCCGTTGGCGTAGCGGTTGAAATCCTCGCCCGGCTTGACCGACAGGTCCCGTCCCGCGATGTCCACGCCCCAGGTTCCGTACTTCGGCGTCTCGACGCCCTGGTAGCCGCTCGCGCCTTCGCCGGTCTGGAACAGGGCGACCGTGGTGCAGGCGTCGTCGAGGCAGGCGTGGTCGTCGGCGGCGACGCCGAACAGGTCCAGCCCGTGGTCGGGCCCCGCAACGGCGGCGGCGGGGATGAGCAGGGCGCCGAGCGCGGCGCCGATGAGCAGCTTCTTCATGATGATCCTGCAACTGTGCGGCCTGCGACGCCCGGCCGCAGGTCTTGGCGGGGCCGGACCCTACGCCGCTGCTCCGTGGAGTCGCCTAAATAAATTGTCATGTTCGCCGCAGGGGCCTCGCCAGAACCCTCGCGGGCGGCGAAGGTGCCGTTGAAACGGGGGATCGATGACGACGGCGCACGGCGGGGCGGAGTTCAAGGACCTGGTCGTCTTTCTGGCGGCGGCGGGGGTCGTCGTGCCGTTGCTGAGCCGGTTCCGCATCAGTCCGGTTCTGGGCTTCCTGGCGGCCGGGGTGCTGTTGGGGCCGGACGGGCTCAATCGTCTGGCGGAGACGGCGCCCTGGCTGTCGTGGTTCACCATTTCCGATCGGGCGCAGATCGCCCAGTTGTCCGAACTGGGCGTCGCCTTCCTGCTGTTCATGATCGGGCTGGAGCTGTCGTGGGAACGGTTGAAGTCCATGCGCAGGCTGGTCTTCGGTTTCGGTCTGTCGCAGGTGGCGGTCTGCGCCCTGGTGCTGGCGGGCCTCTTCCTGATGATGGGGCAGTCCCTGGCGGCAGCGGCGGTGCTGGGCCTGGGTCTGGCCCTGTCCTCGACCGCCGTGGTCATGCCCGTCATGGCCGAACAGGGCCGGCTGAAGGGGGCGGTGGGTCGATCGACCTTCTCTGTCCTGCTGGCGCAGGACCTAGCCGTGGCGCCGATCCTTGTGACGGTTTCCGTGCTGGCCGGAGCGGCTCATCCGGGAGGCATGCTTGAGCCGTCGTCGATCGGACGGGCCCTGTTCACCCTGGCTCCGGCCGCGGTCGGTCTGGCCCTGATCGTCCTGCTGGGGCGGAGGGTTCTGCGACCGCTGTTCCGCTCGGTGGCGCGCAGCCGCAGCCGCGCAGGATCGGGAGCCGCCGAGGGCGGGCAGGAACTGTTCGTCGCCCTCTGCCTGCTGCTGGTCGTCGGCGCGGGGCTGGCGGCCCAGGCCGTCGGCCTGTCGATGAGCCTGGGGGCGCTGATCGCCGGCCTGTTGATCGCCGAGACCGAGTACCGCCGCGAGGTCGAGCTGAACATCGAGCCGTTCAAGGGGCTGCTGCTCGGCGTCTTCTTCGTCGGGGTGGGCATCGGCCTGGATCTGGACGCCGTCGCGGCCCACCCGGCCGAGATCCTGGGCGTCGCCCTGGCGATCACGGCGGTCAAGGTCGTGGTCATCGTCGGACTGGCGCGATTGTGGGGGTTGTCGTGGCGCACGGCGATCGAGACCGCCCTGGTGCTGGGGCCCGCCGGCGAGTTCGCGTTCGTCGTCCTGACCACCGGCATGGTGGAAGGGGTCGCCGAGCGGGGCTTCACCCAGGGCGTGTTGCTGTCGGCGACGATCAGCATGTTCATGGTGCCGGTCATGGCCTGGGTCGGTCGTCGGCTCAGCGACCGGTCGTCGCGCAAGCCCGGCGCATTGATGGAGCGCGATGAAGTCGTGCCGGCGCCCAAGGAAGGCGCGGTCATCGTCGTCGGCTTCGGCCGGGTGGGCCGGCTGGTCGGGGAACTGCTCAGCGAACACGGCGTGGATTTTCTGGCGGTGGATTCCGACGCCGCAGCCGTGGCTGCGGGCCGCAAGGACGGGCTGGACGTTCACTACGGCGACGCCGGTCGGGCCGAGATGCTGAAGCTGTGCGGGCTGATGTCGGCCCGGGCCCTGGTGGTGACGATGGACGCCCCGACCAAGGTCGACGAAGTGGTCAAGGCCGTCCGGACGCTACGGGCGGACATGCCGCTGATCGCCAGGGCGCGGGACGACCGCCATGCGGCACGCTTGTACGCCCTCGGCGCTACCGACGCCGTGCCGGAAACGACGGAGGCCAGTTTGCAGTTGGCCGAGAACGTGCTGGTGGACCTGGGCGTGCCCATGGGCCTGGTCCTGGCATCCATTCACGAAAAGCGCGACGTCTTTCGGGCCGTGTTCCAGGCCGCCGTGCCGGAGGACCGCCGCCATCGCCCTACGCGCGCCCTGCGGCGGTCCGGAGGGCCGTCGGAAGCATAGGCGTTCTCGCCGCGCCACTCGGGCGTTCATCTTTGCGACCCATTTTCGTCATTCTTGCGTGATGAAGACCCGGCTCCGGCGGTTCGTCCGCCGATCAAGACAGCCTCCCCGACGGCGCTGCGCCGTCCGATCCGAGAGTAGATCCGTTCATGACCCAGACCGCCGCGACCCTAGAGCAACCGCGCCTGAACCGTCGTCAGGCCGCCAAGGTCCGCACCCGGCAGAAGGTTCTCGACGCCGCCCGTGACCTGTTCGCCGAGCGCGGCTACGACCCCGCCACGATCCGCGACATCGCCAAGGGCGCCGGGATGTCGACCGGCGCCGTGTTCGCCAACTTCCAGGACAAGGCGGAACTGTTCGAGACGGTGCTGACCGAGGACATGGGGCGCCTGGCAGAGGTGCTGCAATCGGGCGCCGAGGGATCGACCGTTCGCGAAAAGCTGAACGCCGCCCTGGCCGCCGGCTATCATCAGACCCTGGACCATCTGCCGCTCTTCCAGGCGATCGTCGCCCGGTCCTGGTTCCAGCCCCTGGCCGCCGAGCAACGCGCCCGCAGCGCCACCGCGCGTCTGACCGGCGTGATCACAGAGGTGCTGCGCGCCGGCGTGGCCTCCGGTGAACTGACCCAGGACGCCGATGTGGTCCTGCTGACGGACATGATCTGGGACGCCTATCTGTCGAACTATCGCAAGGCCGCCTATGACGGCTGGTCGACCGAGCAGCTGGGGCAGCAGGTCTCGCGCCAGATCGACGTCATCCTGGCCGGCGCCCTCACGCGCAAATAAGCGTCTCCGATGATTGCTGACGCCCGTCGATCGCAAGGTCGGCGGGCGTTTTCACGACGGGGCCCCGCCGAGCGCCGCCTCAGCTTTTCCACCTGAGCGTCGTCGGCTTGACCGGATTGACGAACGGCCGGTCCTCGGCGCGGCTGTTGATCCATTCGCGCTTGAGCTGCTGATACCATTTGGCCTGTTTGTCGGCGTCGTCGATCCAGATCAGGGCCGGATCGTAGCGCAGGCCCTCGTTCTGCAGGTTCACCATGCCGCCGTCCTGTTTCAGGAAGGCGACGACCCCGGCGCGCAGGAAGGGCTTGGCCACGCCGAACACCCAGTGGTCGGACCAGAAGATCTGGGTGATCCGGGTCGAGGCGTCGGTCAGGGGCGTCAGGCAGGTGAGAGCCAGGACCTGTCTCTCGCCGACCTGGATATGCTCCCAGCGATAGCCGGGCAGGCGGAAGGTGATCTCGGTGGCCGGCGCGCCGCCGAGGATGCGATAGGCCCGGCTGTTGGACGAAGGCGCGTGGCGCACCATGGCCCAGCCGAAGTCTGCGGGTGCGAAGGCCTTGGCCTTCTCGTGCATCGAATGCTCGGACCGCCACCACCACTGCTGATGGACATAGGGTCCGTGGGCGGGATCCATCAGGCCCACGACCGCATGATCGATGTGGCTGTCGAACACCATGGATTCGACCAGACGGGCGTCGCCGCCGACCACGCCGGGAAATACCGGGGGCGGATGATCGGGCTCGGCGTCCGAGCGCGGATCGGCGCGCATCCAGACGAAGACCATCCCCTGGCTCTCGGCGATCGGATAGGGGCGCACGCGAATGCGATCGACCTCCATCGCCTGATCCTCGACAAGGGACGGGATGGCGGCGCAGACCCCGTCCGGGCGGAAGCGCCAGCCGTGGTAGCAGCATTCGACGGTTTCGCCCTCGCCCGGCTTGTCGACCAGCCGCCCGGCCGACAGCGGCGCGGCGCGGTGAGGGCAGATGTCGCGCAGGGCGAAGGCCTGGCCACCCTTGCTGCCGGCGCCGCGGGTTCGGCCGATCAGGACCGGTTCGCCCATCAGTTCGTGGCGCGTCAGGGAGCCGGGCGCCACATCGCGGGCCAGGGCGACAAAATACCAGGCGTCGCGCACGAAGCCCCTGCCGAACCCGGTCGGCGGTCCCTTGCCGGGCGTGGGAGAGGGCTGGACGGCGGCGGGTTCGGCTGGCTTCATGATCCCTGTCTATCAAGAGACGTCCCCGGTGTCGCGAGGTGGAAACGCAGGGCGAGCAGAGGACTTTACATTCCAAAGTGAATGTTTGTAGAAGCGTTGCAGACCCAAGGAGCTCACCCATGACCCGTCTCTCCGCCCTCGTCTGCCAGGCCGCCGCCCTGGCCCTGCTGGCGTCGCCCGTGCTGGCCCAGGACGGCCACGCCGGTCATGCGGCTCATGCCGCGGCCGGACACGGCGATCACGGCCACGAGCACGCCGATTTCCAGTCCGATCGCCTGCATGTCCGGGTCGACGGTCCGGCCGGGGCACCCGACATGATCCTGATTCCCGGTCTGTCCTCGTCGCCCGAGGTCTGGGATTCGACCGTGGCGCACCTGAACGGGCGCTATCGCGTGCATCGCGTCCATGTCCAGGGGTTCGCCGGCGCGCCGGCCAAGGGCAATGCGCCCGCCGCCGGGACGCATGCGCCGGTGGCGGCGCCGGTCGCCGAGGAGATCGCGCGCTATATTTCCGAGAAGGGGCTGACCAAGCCCGTGGTGGTCGGCCATTCCATGGGCGGGACCATGGGCATGATGCTGGCCGCGCGGCATCCGGACCTGGTCGGCAAGCTGATGGTCGTGGACATGGTGCCCTTCATGGGCGCGATGTTCGGCGCGCCCGGGGTGACGGTCGAACAGGTGACGCCGATCGCCGATCAGGTCTGGACCGGCATGGTCTCCGGCCCGGACGCCGACTATCAGGCCCGCGCCGCGGCCTCGGTCACCGGAATGATCAACACCGAAAGCCTGCGCGCCGGTCCGCTGCAGGACGCCGCGACCAGTGATCGCGCCGTCTCGGCCTCGGCCTTCCGCGAACTGATCGTCACCGACCTGCGCCCCGAACTGCCGAAGATCACCGCCCCGGTGGAGGTCGTCTATGTGAAGTTCAACGACGCCCGCATGACGCCGGAAATCACCGACATGGTCTATCGCGCCTCGTTCGCCAATCTGCCCGGCGCGACGCTGAAGCGGATCGATGACGCCGCTCATTTCGTCATGTTCGACCAGCCGGACGCCTTCTTCGCCCAGCTGGACGCCTTCCTGGCGCGATGAGCGATCAGGCGGCGGCGGATCGGATCGTCCCGCTCTATTGGGAAGGGGCGGACGACTGGATCGCCGCGCGCCGCGACCTGACCCCGGAGGAGAAGGTCTGGCTGGAGCGGTTCGCTGCGGCCCTGCCGCCGGGCGGGACGGTGCTGGACGTCGGCTGCGGATCCGGGCGTCCGATCGCCCAGTTCCTGACGGCGCGCGGGTTCAGGGTCACGGGCGTGGACGCCTCCGGACCGTTGCTGGTCCATGCGGCGCGGGCGATGCCTCAGGCGGAATGGATGGAGGCCGATATGCGTGACCTCGACCTAGGGCGAAGGTTCGACGGCGTCCTGGCCTGGTGCAGTCTGTTCCATCTGACCGGCGACGATCAGAGGCGCGTCCTGCCCCGGCTGATCGCCCACGCCGACCGCGTGATGATGTTCAACGCCGGTTCGGCCGAAGAGACCCGTCTGGGCGTCTGGCGCGGCGAACCGCTGCATCACGCCAGCCTCGCCCCGGAGGAATATCAGGCGCGGCTGGTCGCCGGCGGGCTTGATCCCGACCCGCAGGACGCCGCATCGATCAACGCCGATGACGGCCGCATCTGGCTGGCGCGCCGGCGCAGATGACCAAGGCGTAAGCCCGCCGCCCAGATTTCGGCGGAAAGCGGCTTCACGCTGGCGTGAGGTCTTCATCATCCGTTCACCGTAATGGGCGTTTCGATGGGGGCCGCGTCCGGCTATGGAAGCACGGGCGGTCGAGAGGGCACGATGGCGCAGACGGGTTTCGGCGGAAGATCGGGCGGCGCGGGCGGACCGGCGCCGCGACCGGCGCGGACGCGCATGCAGCAGATCGTCTACTGGGGCTCGGTCCTGGCGGTCTGGGGCCTGATCTTCGCGGTCGTCTTCCTGGCCGTCTTCGCGCGCGGTCTGCCGGACACGTCCAGCTTGTACAATGTCGAGCGCCAGCCCTCGATCACCTATCTGGACCGCAACGGCGCCCTGATCGCCACGCGGGGGACGCAGATGGCGCCGCCGGCCGACCTGGACGCCCTGCCCGACTATGTCCCGGCCGCCTTCATCGCCATCGAGGACCGGCGGTTCTGGTGGCATCCCGGCTTTGATCCCATCGGCATGAGCCGGGCGATGATGACCAATCTGCGCGCCGGGCGGGTGGTCCAGGGCGGATCGACCCTGACGCAGCAACTGGCCAAGAACCTGTTCCTGACCCCCGACCAGAACCTGAGGCGCAAGGCCCAGGAGCTGATCCTGGCGGTGTGGCTGGAGCTGAAATTCTCCAAGAAGGAAATCCTCGCCCTCTATCTGAACCGGGTCTATTTCGGCGCTGGCGCCTATGGGATCGAGGCGGCGTCGCAACGCTATTTCGACAAGTCGGCCAAGGAGCTGACCGTCGGCGAGGCGGCGCTGCTCGCGGGCCTGCTCAAGGCGCCGTCGCGGTATTCGCCCGTCTCCGAATCCGACCGGGCCGCCGGTCGGGCGACCGTGGTGCTGGACCAGATGGTCGAGACCGGCGTCATCACCCCCGAACAGCGCGCCCAGGCGGTGCTGGAGCCGGTGCGGGTGTCGCGCACCCTGGCCAGCCAGCACGCCCAGTATTTCATCGACTGGCTGGACAAGCAGATCCGCGGCATGGTCGGCGAACCGACCGAGGATCTGGTGGTCGAGACCACCCTGGACCTGACCCTGCAGACGGCGGCCGAGCGCTCGGTCAACCGCATCCTGACCCGCGACAAATCCAGAGGCGTCGAACAGGCGGCCCTGGTGGCCATGGACGGCGACGGCCGGGTGCGGGCCATGATCGGCGGCGCCTCCTACGCCGACAGCCAGTTCAACCGCGCCGTGGACGCCCGTCGTCAGGCCGGATCGGCCTTCAAGCCCTTCGTCTACCTGGCCGCGACCGAGGCCGGATATACGCCGGAGACCCCCGTGATCGACCAGCCGGTGCAGATCGGCAACTGGTCGCCCCGCAACTACTCCGGGACCTTCGCCGGGCCCATGACCCTGTCCCAGGCGGTGGCCCAGTCGACCAACACCGTGGCCGCCTATGTCGCCGACCAGATCGGCCGCGACAGCGTGGCGCGGGCCGCGCGACGGCTGGGGATCACGAGCCGGGTCGGCACCGAGCCGGCCATGGCCCTGGGCGCCGTCGAGGTCTCGCCGCTGGACATGGCGACCGCCTATGACGCCTTCGCCAACGGCGGACGGCGGGTCGAGGCGGCGGGGATCGAGCGCATCCGCACGCCGCGCGGGCGCATCATCTATCAGCGCGGCGGGGCCGCCCCGACCAGCCAGGCCATCAACAATCCTCCGCTCTACTACATGAACCAGATGCTGCGCGGCGTGGTGGCCGGCGGGACGGCCCGGTCGGCGGCCGTGTCCGGCTATGACCTGGCGGGCAAGACCGGCACGACCTCGGACTACAAGGACGCCTGGTTCGTCGGCTACACCGGCGGTTTCGTCGCCGCCGTCTGGGTCGGCAAGGACGACAACACCGCCATGCGCGGCGTGACCGGAGGCGGCGCGCCCGCCGCCATCTGGAAGGGCTTCATGGAGGCCGCCCTGCCGCGCCTGTCGGTCCAGACCATCCCGAACGGGCCGCCGATGCCCGAAGGCTGGACCCCGCCTCAGCCCGTGGCCGCCGATCCGGTGGGCGACCTGCTGGGCCAGCTGGACGACCCCTATGGCGGCGCGCCGAGCCGTCCCGTCGATCCGGACCAGGGCCGACCCTATCAGGCCGCTCCGGCGCAGGCCGCCCCGGCCGCCGCCCGCCCCGCGACCACGCCGCCGGCGCGGCCGCGCGACCCGGTGCAACGCGTCGATCCCGGACTGCAACCGGAAAAGAAGCCCGACGCCCTGTTCTTCTGAGGCGCGCCCAGTTTCCCGTCACCCTGGGGGCTTGTCTCGAGGGGCCATCCCGGACGTCGCATGCGCTTCTGAACGCGCGCGTCAAATCCGACATCCGCATTTCCGGACGTATGGGCCCTCGGGACAAGCCCGAGGGTGACGGGGTTTTTGGGATTGGGGGGCGTCGCCCCCTCCACCGCCTTCGGCGGTCCGGTCGTCGGATCGCATGCGATCCTTCTCCGGGCGGGGAGATTTGCCCCCTCCACCGCCCGCCGATCGCTGCGCGATCGGACCCCTCCACCGCCTTCGGCGGTCCCCCTCCCCCATGCGGGGGAGGAGAAGACAAGCGTGGTCGGCTTCACGGCGGGGGCCTGAAGGGTGCGGGAGGGGCGGAGCGCCGGGCCTCGCCCGGTCTGTAGGATAGAAGTACCGTTTTCGACGAAGGCCTGATGTCGCTCCGCGCGGGACCTGGACGGGAGGAGCGACGGGGGGCGCTGATTGGCGCCGGCGTCGAATAGCCCCCCGGCGGGCGGGTCGGCCGGCGCGGCCGATCCCCGGAACGGTCGGGATTTCAACTCCGACCCAGCCTCGGCTCCGAAAAGGTTCCCCTCCGCGGTCGAGGCGGCGAGGCCCGTGTGACCAGACCCCGCCCCCGCTGTCTCGCCTCCACCGCCCGCAGGTCGCCGGCCGACGGCCCTCCCGTGCGGTGAAGCGGGGGTATTATGGGGCAGGCTCCACCTGCGGCCGGAAGCGGGCCGCAAGTTTTGGGGAAAGGTGAGGGAAATCAGCGAATCCGGGTGTTGAAGTGTGATGGAAGACCGCCCTCTGCCAGACTCCTCCCTCTCCCGGTTGGGAGAGGGATTGAGCGCACGGCGGCGCAGCCGTCGTTCTGGCGCTCAAGGGAGAGGGGACAATCGCAGCAGTCGGCCTGAGCCGTGTCACGGGCGGTGCGACGGCTGTCGCCGACTTCGACACTGTCCCCTCATCCGGCCCTGCGGGCCACCTTCTCCCAACCGGGAGAAGGAATGGGAGAGCGTAGCGGTAGGAAGGAACGCCCTCACCCCTGCCGTCCGTCCCCGCCCCTCCGCCGCGCCGCCCGGCCCAGTTCGGAGACGTCGCGCGCGCTCGCGCGCGCCGCGATCAGGCGGCGGCCGCTGGAAGGTTCGGGTGCGCGGTTCAGCACCGCCTCCAGCGCCGACTGAACCTCGTCGATCAGCAGGTCCGACAGATCGGCCCGGCCCTCGGCGTCGGTCACGTAGAAGCTGTCCACCGCCCGCTCGCCGAAACTGGCGACATGGGCGGAGCGGATCGACAGCCCCTGATCCGACAGGGTCTGGGCCAGTTCGGCCAGCAGGCCGGGGCGGTCGGCGCCCGACACCTCGATGATGACGGCGTCAGCGCTGGAATGGGCGTCGATCATCACCACCGGCCGGACGTCGAACACGGCCCGGCGCGGACTGGCGGCCGGCGTCTCGGGCGCGCGGGGACGCGACTGGCCCCGCGCCGCCTTCTCCAGCGCCTTGACCAGCTGGGTCAGTCGGCGCGGCTCGGCCTGGCCATAGGGATCGCCGGCGCCGTCCTGGATCTGGAACACGTCCAGCGCCAGCCCCTCGGCCGTGGTCGCCACCCGCGCGCCCGTCACGTCCGCCCCCGCCGCCGCCAGGGTCGCGGCCAGGTCGGCGAACAGCATCGGCCGGTCGGTCGCCGCCAGGGCGATCTCGGTCGCCGCCCCGCCGCCCTCCTCGGACACCGAGCGCGCCTCGGCCGCCGCCCCGGTCGCCTGGGCGCGCGCCACCAGTTCGGCGTGATCGGCCAGGGGGTCGACGGCCTCCAGATCCTCGCCCCGGAACAGGGCCTCCACGCGGGCATAGAGGCTGCGCATCAGCTGGCCCTTCCAGCTGTTCCACACCCCCGGCCCCACGGCCCGGATGTCCGCCACCGTCAGCACCAGCAAAAGGCGCAGCCGCTCCGGATCGCCCACCAGTTCGGCGAAGTCACGCACCGTGCCGGGGTCGGACACGTCCCGCTTCTGGGCGTAGTCGGACAGGGCCAGATGGTTGCGCACCAGCCAGACGACCAGCTCGGTCCGGCGCGGATCGACCCCCAGCCGCTCGCAGGCCCGGCGCGCCGCGATGGCCCCGTCCTCCAGCTGACCCCGGTCGCCGCCCTTGCCGACGTCGTGCAGCAGCATGGCCAGCATCAGGGCGTCGGGGTCGGAGATCAGATGGATCACCTCCGTCGCCAGCGGATGGTCCTCCATCAACTTGCCGCGCGCGATGTCGTTGATGATGCCGATGGCGATCAGACTGTGCTCGTCCACCGTATAGGCGTGGTACATGTTGAACTGGGTCTGGCCGACGATCCGGCCCCATTCGGGCAGGAACCGGCCCAGCAGTCCCGTCTCGTTCATGATGGTCAGGACGCGATAGGGCCGTTGGCCGTGCGCCAGCACGTTCAGGAAGGCGCCGGTCGCCCGCGCGTCGCGTCTCAGCTTCGGCGTCACCAGATCCAGCGACCGCATCACGGCCGAGAAGGCGTCGGGGTGCAGGTCCAGGTCGTGCCGGTCCGCCGTGACGAACAGGCTGAGCAGCCGCGCCGGGTCCTGGCGGAAGACCTCGGGCGAGGCGATCGACAGTCGGCCGCCGTCTTCGATGAAGGCGCTGTCGCCCAGGTCGCGTTTTCGCACCGGCCGGAACAGGCGCGACAGCCCCTGCGGCTTCTTCTGATGCCGCGCCTCCAGGCTGGCGCTGAAGGCCCGCGTCAGGGCGCCGACGTCGCGCGCCACGATGAAATAGCGGCGCATGAACCGCTCCACCGCCGGCTCGTCCCCCCGGCCGCGCCAGCCCATGCGCCGCGCCACCTCCGGCTGCAGGTCGAACGTCAGCTTCTCCTCGGCCCGGCCCGCCGTCAGGTGGAGGTGCGCCCGCACCCGCCACAGGAAATCGAACGCGGTCTCGAAGCTGCGGCGTTCGCGCGCCGTCAGCATGTCGTCCAGCACCGCCGCGCCCAGCGGACTGTCCGGGGCGAGGGATCGGGCGATCCAGAACAGGGTGTTGAGATCGCGCAGCCCCCCCTTGCCGTCCTTGATGTTCGGCTCGACGCGGTAGCGGCTGGCGCCGGCCTTGGCGTGACGCCCTTCGCGCTCCTCCATCTTGGCGGCGATGAAGGGCCGCGGGTCGGCGTTGGTCACGATGCCCCTGAACCGCCAGAGGAAATCCCGGGCCAGCGGTTCGTCCCCCGCCAGGTACCGCGCCTCCAGCAGGGTCGTGCGCACCGTCATGTCGGTGCGCGACAGGGCCAGGCACTCCTCGACGGACCGCGCCGCCGAGCCGACCTTCAGCCCCAGGTCCCACAGCACATAGAGGACGAACTCGGCCACCGTCTCGGTCCGGGCCGTCGTTCGCCAGGGACGCAGGAACAGCAGGTCCAGGTCCGAAAAGGGCGCCAGGACGCCCCGGCCGTAGCCGCCGACGGCGATCAGGGCCAGTTTCTCCGCCTCGGTCGGATTGGGCGAGGGGTACAGGGTCCGGGTCGTGAACCGCCACAGGGCGGTCAGCATCTCGTCGGCCGCCTCGGCATAGAGGCGCGCCACCTCGACCCCGCCGAGGCCGGCCGCCAGCCGCTGGGCGATCTTCTCCCGCTGGGCGGCGTAGCGGTCCCGGAGGATTTCGGTCACTGCGCCGCGCACGTCGCCGTCGCCCGAAGGCGCGTCCAGGACGCCGTCCAGGGCTTGATCCAGGGGCGATCGGCTGTCGTCCGGAGCGTCGGGAGGGGCGGCGAGCGTCATTCGACGCCGACTATAGAGGCTGGACGCGCGCCCTGCGACCTCCTGTCATTCGCCGTCTGCGCGAGGCGTCTGGCGTCCGTCGCCGCCATTTGGCAGGTTTCGATCATGGGCAGGGGGTCCGAGTGAGACGGGGACTGGCGTTCTTGGCGATGGCGGCGGCCGTGCTGACGGCCGCTTCGACGTGGGCGAACGAAGCCCCGTATCGCGCCGCCACGCCCACCGCCAACGGCGCGGCGCGCCCGATGATCGGTCCCGGCCCGGTGGGCGGCGGCGGCCAGTTGTCGCGCGAGGTTCTGGACGAGATGAACCTGATGCGCACCGATCCGCAGGGCTACGTCAGATATCTGCTCGACTATCGCGCCCAGTTCCGCGGCGATCAGGTCATCCGGCCCGGCCGCATCACCATCCAGACCCACGAGGGCGTCGCCGCCGTCGACGAGGCCATCGCCTTCCTCAAGCGCCAGTCGCCCCTGCCGCCCCTGCAGCCCGACGGCCTGCTGGCCCTGACCGCCCTGGACCATGTCATGGATCAGGGGCCGACCGGCTTCGTCGGCCATTACGGCACCGACGGCTGGGACTTCGCCACCCGCGTCTCTCGCCGTGGCGGCGAACCCTACGGCGGCGAGAACATCTCCTACGGTTACGACACCGCGCGCGAGGTGATCATCCAGCTGCTGGTCGACGACAATGTCCGCGATCGCGGGCACCGGGTGAACCTGTTCCGCTCGGGCTTCGTGCGCGCCGGCGTCGGCTGCGGCCCGCACGCGGTCTTCTACTATATGTGCGTGATCGACTACGGCTATGAGCCCGTCATGCGCCGGACGGTGTCCACCCAGTAGATTTCAGCGCGGCGCGGCCTCGACCACCACCTCGGTGCGCCGCCGCAGAGGCTCAGCCACCCCGGCGGCGTCCGTCGCCCCCTGCGATCCCGCCGCCTCGACCTCGAACATCGGCGCCGGCCAGCCCGCAGCTTCCAGGGCCTCGGCCACGGCCTGGGCCCGACGTTGCGACAGCGTCAGATTCGCCGCCGCTCCGCCGCGCGCGTCCGACAGACCCGTCACCCGCACCGCCCGGATGTCGCATCCCTGCAGGGCCGTCGCGGTCAGGGAGATCGCCTGCCGCGCCGCCGGCGTCAGTCCGGCCTGGCTGTCGGCGAAATACACGTCGAACCGCTGCGTGCCGCAAACTGACGGCGCCGCGACCAGCGGCCTGGGCTCCGCGAAGGGATTGCCCGAACACCCCGCCGCCGCCAGAGCCGACGCGATGACCGCCGTCCCGATGATCGCCCGCTTCATCCCGAAACCCTCCATACCGGCTCAGCTTGGCGACCCGGTCGTCGCAAGTCACTCCGAAAACGGCTGTCGCCGCTGAAGACACGAAAGGCGGCGCGTCGATAGACGCGCCGCCTCCCGAAATCTCGGCCGTACCGGCTCGGGATCAATAGCGACGCTGGCCGTTCTCCCAGTAGCACTCGGTCTGGCGACCGTCGTAGCAGTAGTAGTAGCGGCCCTGGGAGTCGCGATACCGCTGCTGGTTGGCGCGGTCCTGGTTCGAGCCGCGGATGGCGCCGGCGGCGCCGCCGACGGCAGCGCCGATCGCCGCGCCGGTCGCCGCGTTGCCGCCGCCGACATTGTTGCCGATGATGGCGCCGGCGACGGCGCCGATGCCGGCGCCGATGGCGCCCTGGCGCACGGTCTCGGAGGTGGTGGGGTTGCCGTAGGGGTCGGTGGCGCAGGCGGAAGCCAGCAGGCCGGCGGCGCCGATGGCCAGAATTGCCTTGTTCATGGTGTCGTCCTTCATTCCGGATGGATCCGGACGCCGCACCCGCAGGATACGTCGTCCCGGAACAGATGTTCGCTCCGTGGGCGAGAACGCTGGATTATTGCCGAGGTTCCCGACCTATCCTAGTCGTTAACCGTGAAATACAGTTTCGGACGCCGGGGGGCGACCGGCGATCAGGAGGGGCTCATGCGTTTTTCACAACCGGTTCGTATGGCGGAGGACGCCGGGCCGTCCTGGGCGCGTCGCACCTCCGGCCGCCGCAAGCGCGGCCTCAACCTCGGCCCCCTGATCGGGTTCATCGCCACCCTGCTGGCCCTGTTCGGGGCCCTGACGGCCGTCATGTCGATCAAGGAAGGCTCGATCGCCTCGGGCGGCGCCGTGATCGACGGCTGGATCGACGAGGGGATCGCCTTCGTCCGCGAGGCCGCCGGTCAGGCGCCGGCCAAGGTCGAGGAGGCCGCTGACGTCGCCGGCGACAAGGCCGAGGCCGTCGCTGACCGCACCGGTACGGCGCTGAAGGCCGGCGCCGAGAAGACCGCCGAGGAATTTCGCGCGAAATAGTCGAGCTTGACGGGAACGCCCGCTCCGGCGCGACGTTCGCCCCGGGATGACCGAAGCCGCCAGTCCGACTGAACCGCTCGCCGAAGACGCTGCCACCGATGCGGCCGCCGAACTGCGCCCGTTGTCGCTCCACGTGGAGATCCGGAGGGTCGCCGTGCTGGTCAACGGCCTGTCCGGGTCGGTCGGGCCGCGGGCGGCGGCCGAGGTCGAGCGCATCCTCGCCGACTATCCGCTGGAGGGGCAGGTCATCGCCCTGGAGGACGGGGATTTCGACGGCCAGATCAGCGACGCCCTGGACGCGCGACCGGACGTCCTGTTCGTCCTGGCCGGCGACGGGACGGCGCGTTCGGTCGCCTCGCGCGCCGGGCCGCAGGGTCCGCTGATCGCCCCCCTGCCCGGCGGCACCATGAACATGCTGCCCAAGGCCCTGTACGGCACGGCGGACTGGAAAGCCGCTCTGCGCAAGGCGCTGGAAGAGGGCGCCCCCCAGCATGTCGCCGGCGGCGAGGTGCAGGGCCAGGCCTTCTATTGCGCCGCCATCCTGGGGACCCCAGCCCTCTGGGCCCCGGCGCGGGAGGCGATCCGCACCGGCAAGCTGTCCAAGGCCTGGAGCCATGCGCGCCGCGCCCTGAAGCGCGCCTTCACCGGCCGCCTGCGCTATCAGCTGGACGGCGGACGCCTCGGCAAGACCGAGGCCCTGGTCCTGATCAGTCCGATGATTTCGCGCGCCCTGGACGAACCCATCGGCCTGGAGGCCGCGGCCATGGACCCGCACGATACCGGCCAGGCCTTCCGCCTGGCGGCCACGGCCCTGTTCAGCGACTGGCGCTCGGACGCCTCGGTCACGACCCGGCCGGCGCGGCGCATCGAGGTCCGCTCACGCTCGCGCATCCCGGCGGTGATCGACGGCGAACCCGTCCAGCTGCCCCCCGAGGCGGTGGTGCGGTTCCTGCCCAAGGCCTTCCGCGCCCTGGCCCCCCTGCCGCCCGCCGCCGAGGACAGCGTGTGACGAGCCATCCGGATCGCGACGGGCGCCTGCTGCAGTTCTCGGACGTGCATTTCGGGGTCGAGCACAAGCGCGCCTGCGCCGCCGCCCTCGAGTACGCCCACGCCTCGGCCTGGGACCTGATCCTGATCACCGGCGACGTCACTCAGAAGGGGCTGCCGGACGAGTTCGCCGCCGCCGGCGCCTGGATCCGGGCCATGCCCGAGCCACGCTTCGTCATCGTCGGCAATCACGACGTGCCCTACTACAGCCTGTCGGCGCGCCTGTTCGCCCCGTGGAAGGCGTTCGAGACGGCCACGGGCCATCCCGCCCACGACGGAGAATTCGTCAGCGACGAGGTGATGGTGCGGGGCGTGACCACAGCGCGCGGCTGGCAGGCGCGGCTGAACTGGTCCAAGGGCGTCATCGACCTGGACCAGACCCGGCGCGCGGCCCAGGCCCTGCGTCAGGCCCCGATAGGGGCCCTGCGCATCCTGGCCTGCCACCACCCGCTGATCGAGATGATCGGCGCCCCGATGACCGGCGACGTCAAACGCGGCGACGCCGCCGCCCTGATCTTCGCCGAGGCGGGGGTCGACCTGATCATGACCGGCCACACCCACATCCCCTTCGCCCTGCCGATCGAACTGGGCGACCGCTGCTCCTATGCGGTGGGATGCGGAACCCTGTCGCATCGCGAGCGGGGGGCTCCGCCCAGTTTCAACCAGGTCGAATGGACGGCGCACGAAGTGGTGGTCACAGCCCTGGCCTGGGACGGACACGGCTTCGCCCCGTCGCGCACCTGGCGCCTGCCGCGCCGTCAGGACACGCGCCACGCCGAGACCGCCCCCGATCCCATCCGCCCCGGCGCGCGCGAGCGGGCCGGGACCTGACGCAGGGGCGTCGGTCCGCCCCACATCCCGGAAATGAAAAGGGCCGCATCCGAAGATGCGGCCCTTGTCGTGCGGTCTGACGCCGAGGTCAGATTCGCGTGCCTCGCCCCCTCAGGCCGCCCGCCACCAGCGAGACGACGAACAGGATCAGGGCGATGATGGCGACGAATTTGGCGATTTCCATCGACATGCCGGCGATGCCGCCAAAGCCGAGGACGGCCGCGACCAGCGCGACGACGAAGAAGATGATGGCCCAACGCAGCATGACAGGTCTCCTCAACGAGAAAGGGTGAGTATTCCGCTTCACGTCAGGACGCCCTGACGCCGTGATATTCAAACGTCATCACGGCCACGTCGTTCCCGATTGAGGCCTGGCTGAGTCGAAATCCGGCCACGTCTCAAACGAAATCGGCCCGATCCAGGGATCGGGCCGACGGGAGTCTTTTCCGGGCAAGAAAACTGTCAGCGACGGCGCTTGCCGTAGCCCCGGCTTTCCATCCGTTTCTCGGTGACCATGCTGGCCACGATCGCCGCCAGGGCCGGATTGCGGACCAGGAAGAACAGCGCCCCCAGACCCAGGCCGGCGCCGACGATCGGACGCTCGCGGATCAGGTGGACGGCGCGGCTGGCCAGGCTTTCCGGCTCATCCTCATCGTCATCGTCGTCGTCACCCACGATCCCGCCGTCCTTGAGGAAGACCAGGGCGATGACCAGGGCGACCAGTCCGAACAGCACGAACGTCAGGGACGCCGCGCCCAGCGGCGGCAGCACCAGGGCCAGACCGTAGAAGACGGCGGCGCCCAGGGCGACCACGGCCACGAAGGCGGCGCCGGCGGCGGCGAAGCCCGCCACCAGCTTGCGGATCAGGCTCTTGCCGATCATCAGCGACGGCGGCCGGCGAGCAGCAGGCCGATCACCACGCCGACGCCCAGGGCGATGGCCGTGGACTGAACCGGGCGCTCCTGCACCCGCTCGGTCAGATAGCGTTGCGCCTCGTCCAGACGCTCGGCGGCGTCGTCATAATATTCGCGGCCGCGCACGCGGGCGGTGTCGTAATAGCCGCGGGCGCGTTCACGCAGCTCGTCCGACTTCTCGCGGATGGCGGCCTCGGCCTCGGCGGCCTTGGCGCGAGCGCGGGCCTGGGCGGCGGTCGCCTTTTCCTTCAGGCGGGCGGTCTCCTCGCGCGCGCCCACCTTCAGATCCTCCTTGAGGGTCTTCAGGTCATTCTTGATGTCTTCGCGCGCTTTGGTGGTGGCCATGTTGAAATGCTCCTTGCGGTCAGCTTGACCGTAGATAGGCGACTATCGCTGTCAACGCCACCGCGGGCGGGCGGTTCCGAGGCGTCTTGCCGCGCACGCGCCCATCCCGCTTTCGGCGCACAGGGTTCCGCCGGTAAGGTTTGGCCAACTTTCGGGTGAGCCTCCCTTAAGCTTTGCCCGCCACTATGGCCGGGTGAGATCGTCCGCCGCCCCGTCCGTCGCCGCCAGGCTCGCCATCGCCGTGGTGACCGAGCCCGAGCGCGCCCAGATCGCGGCCGGCGGACCGCCGCCCGGCGTGCGCGAAGAGGCCCTGCGCGTCCTGCTGCAGACCGCCGCCGACGCCGGTTGCGCCATGGTCGCGACGCGGCCCGAGGGCGACAACGAGCGGCTTCTGGGCCAGGCCTGGCCCTTCCCTACCCCCTTCGCCGTCACCGCGCGCACCGTGCCCCTGTCCCAGGGCCTGGACCGGGTCGAGGCCCGCGCCCGGCGCTCGCTGGAACGTCTGGGCCTGCCGCGCGGTGAGACCCTGCTGGTGTCCAATCCGTCGGATCTGGCCGGCGCCGAGGGCCGCGCCCTGTGGGACCGGCTGAACGCGCTGAAGGACCGGGGGCTGTTCCGCAAGATCGGCGTCTGCGCCACCGTCGAGGACGGCCCGGCCCTGCTGGCGCGCCGGTTCCAGCCGGACGTCATCCAGATTCCCTGCAACATCCTGGACCAGCGGGCGGCCGAGGACGGCGTGCTCGACGCCCTGGCGGCCCTGGGCGTCGAGATCCACGTCGCGGCCCCCTTCGTCAGCGGCCTGCTGTTCATGGCCGGGGACGCCCTGCCGCCCGAATTCCAGCCCTACGCCGCCGCGCTGTCGCGGGTGAGGCGCCGGCTGGCCGAGGCGCGGATCGATCCGATGCAGGCGGCCCTCGCCTATGCGCTCAATCTTCCGGGCGTGGCCGCCGTCGTGGCCAGCGTCGCCTCGGCGGCCGAACTGCGCGCCATGCTGGCGGCGGCCCACGCCCCCCGGCCCGATCTGGACTGGGGGACCCTGGCCCTGCCCCAGGCCGCCGACCTGTCCCGCGCCCTGCACGGGACAGGCCTGACGCCGATGGACGACGTCCGCCGGATCAGTAGCGCAGCCTGACCCCGACATAGGCCGACCGGCCCGGCTCGCCGTAGCCGAGCACCTGCTGATAGTGTTCATCGGCCAGATTCTCGACCCGCAGCGTCGCCGCCACCTGATCCGACAGCCGCCAGGCCGCGTTCAGATTCGCCGTGACGAAGCCCTCGCGGGTCGGCGCCGTCGCCGTGTTGTTGTCCGGCTCGTCGCCTTCGGCCCGGATGGTCAGGGCGCCCGACAGGCGTCGGCCGGTCCAGCCCAGGGTCGCCGACCCCGAGTGTTCGGCCACGCGCGCCAGAGGCCGATCGTTGCTTTGATCCCGGGCGTCGGTCCAGGCATAGGCCAGGCTCAGGTCGAAGCCGCCCCCCAGACGCGCCCGGCCTTCCAGTTCGACCCCGTCCGTCCGGGTTTCGGCGATGTTGACGTAGTAGCTGTCCCAGGTGACCGGATCGGAGACATAGGTGATCTGGTCCTCGACATTCAGGCGATAGACCGTCGCCCGACCCTCGATGCGGCCGTCGGCCGAGGCCCAGCCGATCGCCGCCTCGACGCTGTCGGCCGTTTCCGGACGCAGGACGGGGAAGGGCGCGGACGAATAGCAGAAGTCGCAGACCGCCTGGCTGATCGACGGCGCCTTGAAGCCCGTGCCCCAGGCGCCCGACAGGATGAAGCCGCCGCCCGGTTCGAACGCCGCCGACAGGCGGCCCGTGGTCTCCGATCCGAAGTCGTCCGTGTCGTCCCAGCGCAGGGCGCCGGTCAGGTTCAGCCGCTCGGTCGCGTCCCAGTTGGCCACCGCGAAGACCGAGGTCGCGCCCAGTTCCTCGGCAAGCCCGGACGACAGGCTGCCGGACGTGTCCTCACGCTCGGCGCCGAAGGCGTAGCGCAGGCTGTCGCTCAAGGCCGCGCCATCCGCCTGCCAGCGCCACACCTGGCGGTCGGCCTCGAAGTGCGAAGGGAAGCTGGAGACCGTGTCGCGCACGATGTCCGAGGCTGCGAAGCTGAACTGATGATCCAGACCCAGCAGGTTCAGGCGCGCCCGCACCTGGCCCGACCACTGCTCGCTTTCGGTCGTGTCCAGGGTGTCGGCCAGGGCGTAGGTCGGGGCGGGGAAGCCGTCGATGTCCGCCCGGCTCTCGGACCAGCGCAGCGAACCGTCCAGGGTCAGCCCGCCGGAGAAGCCGTAACGCCCCTTGGCCCCCAGGGTGGTGTTGTCGAAGCCGTCGGCCTCGTCATTGCCGTCCGCCTCGTCGGCGGCCGAGATCCCGTCGGTGTGGAAGCGCGAGGCCCAGACCCCGAACGCGGAGGTCTCGTTGGCCGTGCCGACCGCCACCCGGCCGCGCAGGGTGGAGAAGCTTCCCGCCTCGCCCTCGGCGCGGATACCGTCCACCTCGCGGGTGGTGAAGGCGATCACCCCGCCGATGGCGTCCGACCCCCACAGGGACGACTGCGGACCCGACAGGACCTCGATGCGATCGACGTCGCCCAGCTCGAAGCCGGAGAAGTCATAGGCGCCGTTGATCTCGGCCGGATCGTTGACCGGAACCCCGTCGACCAGGACCAGGGTCTTGCCCGGCGTGGCGCCGCGCATCCGCACCTGGGCGACGCCGCCGAACGCCCCCGTGCGCACCACCGACAGGCCCGGCACGTCGGCCAGGATATCGGCGGCGAAGACCGCGCCGCGCTGCTCGATGGTCGCGCCGTCGATGACGCGGGCGCCCGGGGTTTCGGACACGACGGCGGGCAGGCGGGCGGCGGTGACGACCACATCCTCGACCTCGGTCGGGTCGGAAGACTGCGCGCCAGATTGCGCCTGGGCGGCGAAGGCGGTGAAGACGGCCAGGGCGGCCGTGGAGGCGAAGAGAGAACGCTTCATGGAGCGTGTTCCTTGACGGTCCGGGCGACCGCGCGCGCCGGGACGTGAAAGCGACCAATCCGCCCTGATCGGATCAGAACGGCGCAGAGATCGGGTCGCTTCGACGGAACATCCCTGCGGTCAGCAGGGGGCAGGCCCCACGCCTCTGTCTGGTCCCGGACAGCGGACGAGCGACGGGGGCGGCCAGGTCTCCTGGCTTGCGGGTCGCCGGATCGCCGTCCTCGCCTTCCCGCTTGCGCAGTGACGCCGGGATCGCTCCCGGATCGGACGACGGCCCTCGCCGCCTACAGTTGCGGGCACAGCCGCGGTGTCTGACCGCGTTCCCTTAACCGCCTGACCGCGCCTTTCGCAGATGCGAAGCGTCGCGGCAAGCCCGGACGAATCGCTTGAGCCGCCGGGTCCGATCCGTCACCTTGCGCCCTTCATGAACGCCCCTGTCGCTCACCCTCCCGCCATTGAAGGCGTGACCCCCGTCATGGGTCAGTATCTGGCGGCCAAGGCGGCCCAGCCGGACGCGGTGGTCTTCTTCCGTATGGGGGACTTCTACGAGCTGTTCTTCAAGGACGCGGAGATCGCCTCGGCCGCCCTCGGCATCGCCCTGACCAAGCGCGGTAAGCACCAGGGCGAGGATATCCCCATGGCCGGGGTGCCGGTCCATGCGCTGGACGGCTATCTGGCCCGGCTGATCCGCCTCGGCCACCGGGTCGCCATCTGCGAGCAGATCGAGACTCCGGCCGAGGCGAAAAAGCGCGGCTCCAAGGCCATTGTGGCGCGCGATATCGTCCGCGTGGTCACGCCCGGCACCCTGACCGAGGACAGTCTGCTGGACGCGCGGGGCGCCAATCGCCTGGCCGCCGTGGCCGTGCGCCGGGGGCGGGCCGCCGTCGCCGTGGTCGAGCTTTCGGCCGGCGCCGTCGACTGCCTGGCCTGCGACCTGGGCGACCTCGCCTCGGCCCTGGCCGCCTTCCGTCCGTCCGAGGTTCTGGTCCCCGACAAACTCTATTCCGACGAGGCCGTGCGTCCGGCGCTGGACGGCTCGGGCGGTCTGGTCCAGGCCCTGGCCT
Source organism: Brevundimonas sp. VNH65 (assembly GCF_049445955.1). NCBI lineage: Bacteria > Pseudomonadati > Pseudomonadota > Alphaproteobacteria > Caulobacterales > Caulobacteraceae > Brevundimonas > Brevundimonas sp. VNH65. Next base: position 202,723 of record NZ_JBMSDX010000002.1, read on the forward strand.
CGGCCGTGGCCGAGCCGACCGCCGCCCGGTCGCGGGTGGAGCGTCTGTATGGGGTATCGTCGCTGGACGGCTTCGGCGCCTTCGAGGAGGCGGAGGTCTCGGCGCTGGGTCTGATCGCCGCCTATCTGGAGACGACCCAGGCGGGCAAGGTCCCGGCCCTCGCCCCGCCTCGTCGCTCGACCGAGACGGGCCGCCTGGCCATCGATCCGGCCACCCGGACCTCGCTCGAGATCGACCGCAGCCAGAGAGGAGAGCGCGAAGGCAGCCTGCTGCACACCATCGACCGCACCGTCACCTCGGGCGGCGCCCGCGCCCTGGCCGAACGCATCTCCCGCCCGCTCAGCCAGCCCGCCGCCATCAACGCCCAGCTCGACGCCGTCGAATGGCTGCTGCAGCGGCGCGACCTGCGCCGGAACCTGCGCGACGCCCTGCGCGCCTCCGCCGACGTGGCCCGCGCCGTCTCCCGTCTGGCGCTCGGGCGCGGCGGCCCGCGCGATCTGGCGGCGGTTCGCTCCGGCCTTGCCACCGCCGAGACCGTCGGCGGGCTGTTTCTCACCGCCGGCCACCCCGTCGGCGATCCGCTCAATCCCCCGCCGGAGCGCCTTTCCGCCTGTCTGGACGGCCTGTCGCCGCCCGCCGAGGTCGGCCGCCTGCTGGCCGAACTGATCGACGGCCTGGTCGATGAGCCGCCGCATCTGGCCCGCGACGGCGGCCTGGTCCGGCCCGGTTACCGCCCCGAACTGGACGAGGCGCTCCGGCTCCGGGACGACAGCCGCCGCGTCGTCGCCGAACTGGAGGCCCGCGCCGTTTCCGACAGCCGCGTCCCGTTCAAGATCCGCCACAACGCCGTGCTCGGCTATTTCCTCGAAACCACGGCCAAACACGCCGAGGGCCTGCTGAGGGCCGGTCCCGAAAGCCCCTACATCCATCGCCAGACCCTGGCCGCCCAGGTCCGCTTCACCACCGTCGAACTGTCGGAGCTGGACGCCAAGATCAGCCAGGCGGGTTTCCGCGCCCTGGCCATCGAGGGCGAGACCTTCGAGCGCTGGCGCGCCGAGGTGCAGCGCCTGGCCGCCCCGCTGCAGGCCGTGGCCGAAAGCCTGGCCGAGCTCGACGCGACCGCCGCCCTGGCCGAATGGGCCGAGGAGGTCGGGGCCGTGCGCCCGGTCATCGACGACAGCCGCTGTTTCGAGGTCCGCGGCGGTCGCCACCCCGTGGTCGAGGCGGCCGTCAAGGCGGCGGGCGATCCGTTCACCCCCAACGACTGCGGCCTGGACGGCGAGGGCGCCGGTCATGCCAGGCTGTCCATCGTCACCGGCCCCAACATGGCGGGTAAATCGACCTTCCTGCGCCAGAACGCCCTGCTGGTGATCCTGGCCCAGGCGGGGGCCTTCGTCCCGGCCGCCGCGATGCGGTTGGGCGTGGTCGATCGGCTGTTCAGCCGCGTGGGGGCCGGTGACGATCTGGCGCGCGGCCGGTCCACCTTCATGATGGAGATGGTCGAGACCGCCGCCATCCTCAGCCAGGCGACCGATCGCGCCTTCATCGTTCTGGACGAGATCGGGCGCGGCACCGCCACCTATGACGGTCTGGCCATCGCCTGGGCCGTGGCGGAATATCTGCACGACCGGGCGCAGGCCCGCACCCTGTTCGCCACCCACTATCACGAGCTGGCCCAGCTCGAGGACCGGCTGGCCCATGTCTCCAACCTGTCGATGAAGGCGCGGGAGTGGAACGGCGACCTGGTCTTCCTGCACGAGGCCGGACCCGGCGCGGCCGACCGGTCCTACGGCGTCCAGGTGGCGCGGCTGGCGGGCGTGCCCGGCCCCGTCGTCGCCCGCGCCCGCGAGGTGCTGGACCGGCTGGAAGCCGAAAAGACCGCCCACGGCCGCCTCGACGACCTGCCTCTGTTCGCGGTCGCCGAAGCCGCCGTCGCCGCCCCCTCCGGCCCCTCGCCGACCGACCTGGCGCTCGCCGACATCGACCCCGACGACCTCACCCCGCGCGAGGCGCTGGAGGCGCTGTACCGGCTGAAGGCGCTGGCGAAGTAGCTCGCCTCTCCGTGCGCCACGGCGAAGGCCGGGGTCCAGTGGGCGAACGCCGCCTTCAAACATCCCCTCCCGAATCTGGCTCCCGGCCTTCGCCGGGATGGACGGGCATGTGATATCCGGTCCTCAGATCAGGGCGATGGCTTCCGCGATGGCCAGGGCCGCCGCGCGCGGATCGGCCGCCGCCGTGATCGGGCGTCCGACGACCAGATGGGTGGCCCCGTCCTTCAGGGCCTGTTCCGGCGTGGCCGCCCGGCTCTGGTCATCGAGCGACGCCCCCATCGGCCGCACGCCCGGCGTCACGATCAGAAAGTCCTGTCGCCCGGCAGCCGTCGCGATCTCGCGCACCCGCGCCGCCTCGTGCGGACTGGCCACCACGCCGTCGATCCCGGCGTCCAGCGCCTGACGCACGCGCAGTTCGACCAGTTCGGCGGGGGACAGGCTGTGGTCGTCGCCGGCCACATCCTCGGCCGACAGACTGGTCAGGACGGTGACGCCCAGCACCTTCAGGTCCGACCCCTCGACCCCGCGTCGCGCCGCCGCCATCACCTGGGGCCGGGCGTGGACGGTCAGCAGGTCGCATCCCGCATTGGCCAGGGCCGCCGCCGCCTTTTCCACCGTCGCGCCGATGTCATGCAGCTTCCAGTCCAGGAAGACCTGACGCCCTTCGGCCTTCAGCGCCCGGGCCAGCCCCATGCCGTCCGTGGCGAACAGCTGAAGCCCGATCTTGTAGAAGCCGACCGCGTCCTGAACCCGGTCCGCCAGGGCGCGCGCCTCGTCCGCCGTCGGCACGTCCAGGGCGCAGATCAGGCGCGGGTCGGGGACCCGGTTCGGGGTCAGATCGGCGTTGAAGGCATGGGTCATCGACGGACTCCGCGCGAACGGCTATGGCGGTTCCGGACGCGACTCGCGCCGCATCGGCCGCCGGGCCGGGTTCGATTTTCAGGCTGAGGGGGACAGATGAACGCGCTCGATCTCGGGGTCAACCTGTTCGTGACCCTGTTCGCCCTGCTGGACCCGCTCGGCAACATTCCGATCTTCGCGGCGGCCACGGCGGGGGCGAGCCTGCGCCAACGCATCTCGGTCTCGGCCCTGATCTGCCTGTTCGCGGCGGTCTTCCTCGGCTTCTTCTTCTTCACCGGCCTCGGCCTGCTGCAGTTCTTCGGCATCTCCCTGGCGGCCTTCCGCATCGCCGGCGGCGTCCTGCTGCTGCTGCTGGGTCTGGACATGGCGCGCGAGGACTTCCTCGCCAGCTTCGCCGACAAGGACGCGGCCACCGACGCCAAGGACGTGCGCGGCTATGCCAAACGCCGGTTCCAGCGGCTGGTCGTGCCCTTCGCCATCCCCCTGATGATCGGCCCCGGCGCCATCTCGGCCATCATCATCCAGGCGGGCGAGGCCGAGAAGATCGGCACGGCCGGCACGATCGCCTCCCTCGTCGCCATCGCCGCCGCCGCCCTGGTGTCCTTCGTCTGTTTCGCCCTGACCGGGCCGCTCAGCCGCATGCTGGGCGAGGTCGGCCTGGCCATCATCGTGCGTGTCCTGGGCCTGATCCTCTGCGCCCTGGCCATTCAGTTCATCCTGATGGGGCTGTCCGAAGCCCTGCCCGGCATGTTCGCCGGCTCGGTGACGACGCCCTATCCGGCGGGCGGACACTGAGGCGCGACGAACGGTTCAATCCCGACGACGGGCGGCGATCAGCAGTTCCAGCCGCCTGATCGCCGCCAGCAGGCGGTTGGCCTGCATGGGTTGCCAGAGCGCCAGCTTGATCATCAGCGAGACGATCAGCAGCACGGCGGACGGCAGGCCCCAGCGCAGGGCTTCAAGCACTTCCGTCGCCTGGAAGAACCTCCAGCCGGTCCAGACGGCCGCCACGAAGGCCGCGGTCTGGACGATCATCAGCACGATGCTGACCCAGGCGGATCGCCCGCTGAACAGGGCCAGAGTCTGCTGGATATGGCCGGGGTCCTCGCCGATGCGGCGCAGCAGATCGCGTTCCTCCGCGGCCAGGGCCCGGTCGATGTCGTGGTCATGAGAGGTCATGGTCATCTCCTTCCAGAACGGCGCGAAGGCGGCGTCTGGCGTGCATGAGGCGGGTCTTGATCGTGCCCGCGGGAACGTCGAGGGCCACGGCGATCTCGGGGATGCTGAGGTCTTCGAAATGAAACAGGGCCAGGGCGGCGCGCTGGGCCGGCGGCAGGGTTCGGATCGCCGCCCGCAGGCGACCGACGTCACCGGTCGGGTCGACGTCCGGCGCCGGGGTCGGATCGGGCGTCGGCTGGACCGCCAGGGCCCGGGCCAGCTCCCGACGGTCCTTCAGCCCCGAAATCTCTCGCGCGCAACGGCGCGTGACGATGCGATAGGCCCAGGCCGCAAACGCCCGCTCGTCCTTCAGGCGCGGCAGGCCTCGCGCGATTTCCAGCCAGGCCGCCTGCACCGCGTCGCTCGCCGCCTCGTCATCGCCCGTCAGCCGCCAGGCATGCGCCAGCAGCCGCCGCCGCCAGCGCCTGACTAGATCGGCGAACGCCCGCGCATCGCCGGCCTGGGCGGCGACGACCAGATAGTCGTCCAGCAGGCGACCGTTCGCGATATCGGGTGAGGCTTCAGACCGGGTCATCGCTCATAGGTGCGTCGGCGTGACCTGACGGTTCAATCCGGCGAGCGGAATCTAGATCCGTTTCAGCCGCCGCGCATGTCCTGCGGTGATCTTCAGCGCCAGGCCGTCCGGCAGAACCTTCGGGATCGCCGCCAGCATCCCGTTGCGCCAGCCGGAAACGACACGCGGCCGGTTCAACTCCGCCCCGGCGTATCCCGCCCGCGCCACCTCGTCGGCGGTCTGCCACATCCAGCGCGGATAGGCGGCCGAGACCTCGGCCCGCGAGCCGTTAACGTCGTGAAACTCGCTATAGGTATAGCCGGGGCAAAGGGCCGAGACATGGACACCCGTGCCCTGCATCTCCAGCCACAGGCCGGCCGAGGCCTTGATCAGGAAGCTCTTGATCGGCCCGTACAGGGTGTCGCCCCCGGTCGCCGGCATCAACCCGGCCAGGGAGGCGACATTGATGATGCGGCCGTATCCGCGCTGCACCATGCCGGGCGAGAACAGCCGCGCCAGTTCGACCGGCGCCAGCAACATGACCCGCAGCATCGCCGCCTGGTCGGCCGGGTCAGTGGCGATGAAGCCGGCCGTACGCGAGAATCCGGCGTTGTTGATCAGGCCGTCGACCGTCAGACCGCGCCGCGCGATCTCGGCTGCCAGGGTCTCGGGCGCGGCCGGATCGGCCAGGTCGGCGGGGATCACGGCCGAGACCGTCCCAAACCGCTCGCTCAGCTCCGCCGCCAGGGCCGCCAGGGCCGGCTCGCGCCGCGCCGTCAGGATCAGGTCCCAGCCGTTCTCTGCATAGACCCGCGCCAGGGCATCGCCGATGCCGGCCGAGGCTCCGGTGACCAGGACCGTGCGTCTTTGCCTCCCCACCCCGGATCAGGCCGCGACCGGACAGGCGGGGTGGGGCGCCAGTCCCGCCAGCGAGGGTGGATTTTCCGCCAGCAGGTCGGCGATGGTGATCTTGGACAGGGCCTCGGCCGCCGCCGTATCGGCGGCCGTCAGGGCGCGGGCCACCTGACGCGGGATATGTTCGCTGATCGGACAGCCCTTGGCCCCCTGGGGCGGCGATCCCAGGTGGGTGCAGCCGTTCACCGCCGCCAGCACCTGGTCCAGTCGGATGTCCTCGGGCGCGGCCAGCAGCCAGGACCCGCCCGAGGCGCCGGGCCGGGTCGCGATCAGCCCGGCCTTGGCCAGTTGCGCCGTCACACGGCGCACGACGACGGGATTGGTCGGGATCGAGGCGGCCAGGACCGCGCTGGGCGCCGCCTTTTCGGGTGAGGTCGCGCCCTTGTGGGCCATATAGGCCAGGGCGTGGGCGGCGACGGGAAAGCGTTGGCTGTCGGACATGGATCACCCGGTGAGGCCTGAAAATAGGCGCTCGCCCGACATTTCACAAATCCCCGCCCAAACCCGACGGCCGTGTCGCGGCGAACACCGTGCAACGGATTGGTGATGGGCGCGATTGAACCTCGAATGGAAAGGGCCTAAGGCAGCGCCGCTTTGATGGGTGCGTGGCAGACGCGACCCGGAGGATACTCATGGCAGGGGATGATCCCCGAGGCGACGGCGCTCCCCCCGCTCCGCCCTCCTCGACCACCGACACCGCCGCCCCTTCGCCCGCCCCCGCTCATGGCGGGGCGCGAAAGGCCGGATTCTGGGCACTGACCATCGGCGCCATCGGCGTGGTGTTCGGCGACATCGGCACCAGCCCGCTCTACGCCCTGCGCGAGGCGATCGACCACGCCCGCGACGGCGTGGGCGGCGACCTGGCGGTCGTGGGTGTCGTGTCCCTGGCCTTCTGGGCCCTGATGGTGGTGGTGACGTTCAAATACGTCTTCTTCCTGATGCGCGCCGACAACAAGGGCGAGGGCGGCACCCTGGCCCTGATGGCCCTGGCGCAGGGGGCGATCGGCCGGCGCAGCGCCTGGATCTTCGTCCTCGGCGTGTGCGGCGCGGCCCTGTTCTACGGCGACGGCATCATCACCCCGGCGATCTCGGTCCTGTCGGCCGTCGAGGGGCTGAAGGAGGCGCCGGGCTTCGGCGGCTCGCTGGATCCGTTCATCGTGCCCATTTCGGCCGGGATCCTGATCGGCCTGTTCCTGGTTCAATCCAAGGGGACCGAGGGCCTGGCCAAGTTCTTCGGGCCGGTGACGGCGGTCTGGTTCCTGTGCCTGGGCGGGCTGGGCCTGTACCACATCTTCGATGACATCTCGATCCTGAGGGCCCTGTCGCCTCACTACGGGGTGCAGCTGCTGATCAACGACGGCTTCCTCGGCTTCGTCATCCTGGGCAGCGTTTTCCTGGCCGTCACGGGGGCCGAGGCCCTCTATGCGGACATGGGCCATTTCGGAAAGGCGCCGATCCGCATGGGCTGGCTGGTCTTCGTCCTGCCCTGCCTGACCCTGAACTACCTCGGCCAGGGCGCCCTGATCCTGGCGCACCCGGCGGCGTCCGAGAATCCGTTCTGGAACATGGTGCCCCAGTTCGCCTACTGGCCGATGCTGCTGCTGGCGACCCTGGCGACCATCATCGCCTCCCAGGCCGTGATCACCGGGGCCTTCTCGGTCACGCAACAGGCGGTGCAGCTGGGCCTGCTGCCGCGCATCGACATCCGCTTCACCTCCGAGACCCAGGCCGGCCAGATCTTCGTCCCGGCGATCAACAGCCTGATGCTGGTCGGGGTTCTGGTCCTGCTCTTCGCCTTCCAGAGCTCGCACAATCTGACGGCGGCCTATGGGGTGGCCGTCACCGGCACCATGCTGGTCAACACCCTGATGAGCTTCTCGGTCATCACCAAGAAATGGCGCTGGCCGGTGTGGACGGCCCTGGCCGTGCTCATCCCGTTCGGCTTCATCGACACCGTCTTCCTGACCTCCAACCTGCTCAAGATTCCGGACGGCGCCTGGATGCCGCTCGTGCTCGGCGCCGGCCTGGTCCTGATCATGTGGACCTGGACGCGCGGCAGTCAGCTGCTGTCGGCCAAGGCCAAGAAGGACAGCCTGCCGCTGGAGGACCTGATCGAGATGCTGCGCGCCCGTCCGCCGCACCGGGCGCCGGGCACGGCGGTCTTCCTGACCTCCGACCCGGACGTCGCGCCGGTGGCCCTGATGCACAACCTCAAGCACAACAAGGTGCTGCACGAGAAGAACATCATCCTGACGGTCCGCACCACCGACCGGCCGCGCGTGCCCGACAGCGAGCGGATCGCCATGGAGCCCATCAACGAGGACTTCAAGAAGATCACCCTCAGCTACGGCTTCATGGAAAGCCCGGTAGTTCCGCGCGCCCTCGGCCTGTGCCGCAAGCAGGGGCTGAAGTTCGACATCATGTCGACCAGCTTCTTCCTGGGCCGTCGCTCGGTCGTGCCGGCCGCCCAGCAGGGCATGCCCCTGTGGCAGGACAAGCTGTATATCTTCCTGATGCGCAACGCCGCCAACCCGACCGACTTCTTCCACATCCCGCCCGGCCGCGTGGTCGAACTGGGTACGCAGGTGTCGGTTTGACCGGAGGGGCGAGGGGCGAGGGGCGAGGGCCCGAAGGCCAGAATTCCGGCGCGCGCGGACGACGCCTGGCCGAAAAGGGTCGTGGACCCCGAAAGCCCGACCGGTCCCCCATCAACCCTCATCCCTCGAACCTCGACCCTGCAACGGATATCGGCGTGGAGGCCCGCGTCGCCGCCGGCGCCCTGCTGAACGCCGCCCTGGCGCGTCGCAACGGCCTGGACGAGGCCATGGCGAAGGCCGAGATCGCCGCCCTGCCCCCGGCCGACCGGGCTTTCGCCCGTGCGGTCGCCATGGCCGCCCTGCGTCGGCTGGGCGAGATCGACCAGATCCTGGACCGCCGCCTGAAGAAGTCGCCGCCCGAGGTCGTCCGCACCCTGATGCGCGTGTCCCTGGCCCAGACCCTGGTGCTGGAGACCCCCGCTTTCGCCGCCGTCTCCACCGCCGTCAAACTGGCCGAACGCGACCCCAAGGCCCGACCCTACAAGGCCCTGGTCAACGCCGTCCTGCGCGGGATCGAGCGCGAAGGTCCCGGCCTGACGACCGCCGAGAGCAACTTCCCCGACTGGATCGCGGCCCGCTGGCGGGCCGCCTACGGCGAACCGGCCCTGATCGCCCTGGCCCTGGCCGCCCGGGAAGAGCCGCCGACCGACCTCAGCCTGAAGCCCGACGCCGACGCAGCCGCCGTCGCCGGGGCGCTGGACGGCCGGGTTCTGGCCGGCGGATCGGTGCGCACCGGACGTCGCGGCGATCTTTCGACCTGGCCCGGCTATGACGCGGGCGACTGGTGGGTCCAGGACGCCGCCGCCGCCGTCCCGGCCCGTCTGCTGGCCCCGCAGCCGGGCGAGACCGTGCTCGACATGTGCGCCGCCCCCGGCGGCAAGACCCTGCAACTGGCCGCCGCCGGCGCGGCGGTCACGGCTCTCGACCGTTCGGCCTCGCGCCTGAAACGGCTCACAGCCAATCTGGCGCGCACCGGCCTCGACGCCGAGATCGTCGCGACCACCGGCGAGGACTGGGACGACCCGCGCGCCTTCGACGCCGTCCTGCTGGATGCGCCCTGCACCGCGACCGGCACCTTCCGCCGTAACCCCGAGGCCCTTCGCGCCGTGCGTCCGGGCGACGTCGGCGATCTGGCCGACGTCCAGCATCGCCTTCTGGACGCGGCGGCCGAACGGGTGCGCCCCGGCGGCCGGCTGGTCTATTGCGTCTGTTCGCTGGAGCGCGAGGAGGGCGAGGCCCAGATCACCGCCTTCCTGCGCCGCCGCCCCGATTTCCGGACCGCCTCCGCCGATCCCGCCGCCGTGGGCGCGCCGCCCGAAGCCCTGACGCCCGAAGGCTGGCTCCGCATTCTGCCCTCCCTCTGGCCCGAACACGGCGGTCTGGACGGTTTCTTCATCGCCCGCCTCGAGCGAGATCAGTCCTGATCTCGGCGTTTGGCAGCTTTGCGTCCCTTCGGCAGCTTCTCGGTCGATTTTCTGAGCTCTGCATACTCCTGATCGACACGCGCCTTCTCAGCCGTGCGGCGCTCGGCGTCAAATATCCGATACTGCCGCCGCGCCTCTTCATCCGCACGCTCCTTCGAAACCTCGCCACCGTGGTTGAGAGGGATGCGCCCAAGCCCCCGAAGTTGGCGATCAAGCAAAGCTGACGCCTCCGCCATGGTGGTCAGTCGGCCGATCTCCAGCTGGTCCTCAAAGATCGAGAGCAGGATATCGGTCAGCCGGTTCAACTCACGAACCTCCGGCTCACGCAGGTAATTCTTGGCAACCGTGACGTCAGCGGAGCGAATGCGCTCACCTGCCCAAGCCTGCAATCCCAAGGTCTCGTTGTCCGCATCGACACGGGAAATGATCACCTGCGCCGGCGTCAGGCTGGTCACCGCATGGCAGAGCTTGGCCTGGGTGTTGCGATAGAACTCACGCCAGGCCTCCGACTTCGGATCATAGTCCTGGCAGAGGGCGCAGATGTTGCGAATTTCTGCATAGATGTTCGCTTCGCTGCTGCGGATGTCGCGAACGATCTCGCGCAGTTCGCGAACACGGTCCTGTTCGCCTCCCGCCTTCAAACGCTCCACATCAACAACAAAGCCGCGAGTTGCGAACCGCACCAGCACGGCCGTCGCCCAGCGACGAAACAGCGTCGCCTGGGCCGAACTGACCCGGTAGCCCACCGAAATCACCATATCGAGGCTGTAGATCGTGCCGGGTCTACCCAAGCCACTTGTTTGCATTTTCTGCAAAGAAGTGGCCTCGTCCAACTCGCCCTCTTCGAGAATCGCAGTGATGTGGCGGGAAATGACTGACACATCTCGACCGAACAGGGTCGCGATCTGCGCCTGCGTCATCCACAAGGCATCGCCGTCGAATCGCAGTTCCACGCGCGCACCCTTCGCCGTTCCGTAGATCAGGAAGCGGTCGCCCGTTTCCTGATCCTCAAACACGTGCACCGGTTCATGTCCGGCGAGATCATCCATGGACATCGACGACTTCCCCTTGGAACATTAGTAGAACACGATTGAGACGGCGTTCCAACCCGCCTTGCCCCCGCCTTCGACGCGCCTTATCCCCGGAGACCATGGCCGCGCCCCTGATCTGTCCGTCGATCCTCGCCAGCGATTTCGCCCGTCTGGGCGAGGAGGTCGCGGCGCTTGAGCGGGCCGGGGCGGACTGGGTCCATGTCGATGTTATGGACGGCCATTTCGTGCCGAACCTCACCATCGGACCGGATGTGGTGAAGGCCCTGCGGCCGCACACCTCCCTGCCGTTCGACGTCCACCTGATGGTCGCGCCGGTCGATCCCTGGCTGGAGGCGTATCGCGCCGCCGGGGCGGATGTTCTCAGCGTTCACCCCGAGAGCGGCCCGCACCTGCACCGCACCCTCGGCCGCATCCGCGATCTGGGCGCCAAGGCCGGGGTCGTCTTCAATCCCGGCACGCCCCTGTCGATCCTGGAAGAGGTGGTGGACCTGGTCGATCTGGTGCTGATCATGTCGGTCAACCCGGGCTTCGGCGGCCAGAAGTTCATCGACAGCGCCCTGAACAAGATCGGTCGCGCCCGCGCCATCCTGGACGCCGCCGGATCGCCCGCCCACCTGCAGGTGGACGGCGGCGTTGTGGCCGCCAACGCCGGGGCCTGCGTCGCCGCCGGGGCCGACGCCCTGGTCGCCGGCTCCTTCGTCTTCAAGGGCGGGCCGGACGCCTATGCGGCCAATATCGCCGCCCTGAAGTCGGCGGCCTGACCCCCATGGGGCCCTTTTCGCGCAAGACCGACGACGCCGACGCTCTTGTCGGAGGCGCCATTCCCGGACTGAAGGGCGCCCCGGTGCGCACCCCGGTCAAGACCGGCGCGCCGATGACCGGCCCCTCGCTCTGGCCCGCCCTGGCCGGGCGGGTGCTGACCCGGCAGATGTGGATCGAGCTGTACGGCGTGCCGGGCTACGGCCTGACGCTGAAGGGGCCGAAAATCCCGGCCCTCGCCGCAGGGCCGCGCGATCCGCGCCCGATCGACGCCAATGTCGGCAAGGCCATTCTCGGCGGCCGTTTCACCCTGGCCGGCGCCGGTCTGGAGCTCGAGCCCGACGAGATCCCCTGGGACCGTCCCAGCCCCAGCCGCGGCTTCGCGGTCGAACTGCACAGCTTCAACTGGCTGCCCGGCCTGATGAGCCAGGGCGAACGCGGCGCGCGCGAGGCGCTGCGCCTGACCCTGGCCTGGGGCGACCATTTCGCCCGCTGGTCGCCCTTCGCCTGGGGGCCGGACATTCTGGCCCGACGCACCTTCAACCTGGCCTGCTGGGCCCGCAAGATGGGCGCCGTCGCCGATGACCTCGAACGCCTGCGCCTGACCGACCTTCTGGCGCGTCAGGCCCGCCAGCTGCTGCGCCCGCCGGGCGGCCTGGCCTCGCGCGCCCAGAAGCTGACAGCGGCGGCCCTGGCCGGCTGTGTCCTGGCCGGGGCGCCGGGCGCCGCGATCCGCCGCCGCGCCCTGTCGCGTCTCGGCGGCGCGCTGAAGGTCACCGTCGACGCCGACGGCGGCCACGCCTCGCGCAGCGCCGAGGCCGGGCTGGAGCTGCTGCTCGATCTTCTGACCCTGACGGACGCCCTGGGCCAGGTTTCGGAACCGACGCCCGAACCCGTCGCCGCCGCCATCCAGCGGCTGACCGGCGGTCTGCGCACCCTGGCCCTGCCCGACGGTCGTCTGGTCAGCTTCCAGGGCGGGGGGCCGTCGCATGTCGAGCGCGTCGCCGCCGCCCGCGCCCATGACGAGGCCGCCGGCGTCGAAACCGCTCCCCACGCCGCCGGCGCCGAGGTGGCGGGGCTGCGCCGCCTGCACGGCGCCCTGCTGACCATCGTGGCCGACGTCGCGCCCGCTCCGCACGGCGCCTGGTCCGAGACCGCCTGCGCCCAGCCCGCCGCGCTCGAGATCGTCTGCGGCAAGGACCGGCTGATCACCGGATCGGGCTGGACGCCCCGCGCGACCGACCGCGCCGGACTGCGCCTCACCCCCGGCCATTCGACCCTGACCCTGGGCGAACAATCGCTGGGCGAACCGCTCGGCGGCTGGAAGGGCGAGATGCTGGGGCCGCGTCTGGTCGGCCGCCCGGTCCACGTCGGCGCCGAACATCGTCAGGCCGAGGGCGCCGTCTGGCTGGAGATCGAGCACGACGGCTGGGCCGTGCCCTTCGGCCTGATGCATCAGCGCCGCCTCTACGTGGACCAGAGGCTGGACGAACTGCGCGCCGAGGAGCGGCTGTTCCCCGCCCCCGGCCAGGAAGAGGTGGTCCGCGCCATCGCCGCCCCCTACGCCGTGCGCTTCCATCTGGAGCCGGGCGTCCAGGCCTCCCTGGCCCGCGACAAGCGATCGATCCTGCTGCGCGGCCATTCCGGCCGGGGCTGGTGGTTCCGCACCGACGGCCCCGACGTCGCCATCGAGCCCAGCGTCCACATCGACGACGGCCTGACCCGCCGCAGCCTCCAGATCGTCGTGCGCGGCTCGGCCCGCACCGACGCCGAGACCAAGGTCCGCTGGAAACTCAGCCCGGCGGGCGCGAGCGGCGATCCGGTGTAGTGGCGCGCTACTTCCCGCTCGAGCTACCGACTGCGCTTCAAGCGGTTCAAAGCGATCTGCTGACGATCGAATATGCGAGAGAGGGACTCTGGGCGACCTTCGCGACGGAGGTGGCTGGTCAGCATTTGGAAGTCTGGTTTCCGAGCATTCTGGTGTTTCGTGTTCTGGATGAGGTTTGGCTGAGCACCGAAGGCGATGTCGGCGGCGACGGACATCGACCAAATCACCTCGCTTACAGGATGGAGGACTCTGTTTTCGGCGCCAGTCAGTCGCGGTTGATCCGCGAGCTCAACCCGGAAGCTCGCGAGTATCTGTTCGTGACCGGCGGAGGCTGCCTGAACGTGATTTCGGAAGCAGAGCCGACTTTCGTGGTGGTCGTTCACCAAGGGTGACCAAGGCTCGTTGCGGTGCTAGACGCCCGCGCGTCTTCTCCCGCTCCCCGAATCCGAGGCCCCCATGCCCGCCGCTCCAGACTTTCCGCCCGCCCCGGACGCGATCACGCCTGTCCGCGCCCTGATCTCCCTGTCGGACAAGGCGGGTCTGGAGGACGCGGCGCGCGCCCTGCATGCGGCCGGCGTCGAACTGGTCTCGACCGGCGGCACCAAGGCGGCCATCGCCGGTTTCGGCCTGCCGGTGATGGACGTGGCCGACCTGACCGGCTTCCCCGAGATGATGGACGGACGGGTCAAGACCCTGCACCCCGTGGTTCACGGGGGCCTGCTGGGCGTGCGCAACGCCCCGGCCCATGCCGAGGCCATGACGACCCACGACATCGGTCCGATCGACATCGTCTGGATCGACCTCTACCCCTTCGAGAAGACGGTGGAATCCGGCGGCGGCTTCGAGGCGGCCATCGAGAACATCGACATCGGCGGCCCGGCCATGATCCGTTCCGGCTCCAAGAACCACGGCCATGTCGCTGTGGCCGTGGACGGGGAATCGATCGCCCTGATCGTCGAGGCGATCAAGGCCGACGGCGCCACCACCCTGGCCCTGCGCAAGAAACTGGCCGCCCGCGCCTTCGCCCGCACCGCCGCCTACGACGCCGCCGTCTCCGGCTGGTTCGCCGGACAGCTGGACGACGCCGCCCCCGCCCGCAAATCCATCGCCGGTTCGCTGGCCCAGACCCTGCGCTACGGCGAGAATCCGCACCAGACGGGCGCCTTCTATCGCACCGGAGAGCGCCGCCCGGGCGTCGCCTGGGCCGAACAGGTCCAGGGCAAGGAGCTGGGCTACAACAACATCGCTGACGCCGACGCCGCCTATGAGCTGGTCGCCGAGTTCGAACAGCCCGCCGTCGTCATCGTCAAACACGCCAATCCCTGCGGCGTGGCCGTCGGCAAGGACCTGTCGGAAGCCTATGCCCGCGCCCTGGAGTGCGACGCGGTCTCGGCCTTCGGCGGCGTCATCGCCGTCAACCGCCCGCTGAACGGCGCCGACGCCCGCGCCATCACCGAGATTTTCACCGAGGTGGTCATCGCGCCGGGCGCCGATGACGAGGCCCGCGCCGTCTTCGCCGCCAGGAAGAACCTGCGCCTGCTCATCACCGACGGCCTGCCCGATCCGCACGGTCCGGGCGAGGTGTTCCGCTCGGTCGCCGGCGGCTTCCTGGTCCAGTCGCGCGATCGCAGCCTGATCAAGCCCGCCGACCTGACGATCGTGACGAAGCGCCAGCCGACGCCGACGGAAATCCAGGACATGCTGTTCGCCTTCACCGTGGCCAAGCACGTCAAGTCCAACGCCATCGTCTATGCGAAGGATGGTCAGACGGCGGGCATCGGCGCCGGCCAGATGAACCGTCGTGACAGCGCCCGCATCGCCGCCATCCGCGCCCGCGAGGCCGGCGAGGCGAAAGGCCTCGCCCATTCCCTGGCCGAGGGCTCCGCCTGCGCCTCGGAAGCCTTCTTCCCCTTCGCCGACGGCCTGCTGGAGGCCGTTGCGGCCGGCGCCACGGCCGTCATCCAGCCGGGAGGTTCGATGCGCGACGCCGAAGTCATCGCTGCGGCCGACGAAAAGGGGATCGCCATGGCCTTCACCGGGGTCCGCGTCTTCCGGCACTGACCCTCATTCCCCCCGACGCGGTCGTTCGACCGCCCGTCATCTGATCCTTTCAGCCCCGGCGCCCGCGCGCCGGGGCTTTTTCGTTCGGCCCGTTGCGCCGCGCCGACCCCGGTCGAAGAGCGCGACCTCGTCACAGGACGGCGGATTGATGCGCCTGACCGGCCATCCGCAGCACGAAATCCCCCTCGGCGCCCTGATGCCGACAATCTCGCCACAGTTTCGCAACCCATCCGCAACGGATGACGCCGGAATCACAAAAAAGTGGCGACGCAACATCCGCGCCCATGAAACGCATGTTTTCGCAAAATCCTTCCATTTGTCGGCGATCCTTAGGCCGGGACTGGCATGCAAAGCCTGAAATTCTCCCACTCGAGATAGGTTTTGGTCCAATATCGCTGCATTGAGCAAAATCAAGGAACGCTCATTTCCGCTTGAGCCCCAAAATGGTGTCTTGATTTGTGAGAACGGGTCGATACTGGATGAATTTACCGCAAGCGGCGCCAAGCCGCGCGATGCAGGGGGAATTGCATGCGTCCAGGCCTCAGCGCCCGTCAGGAGGAATGTCTGCGTCTGACGGCGTTCCGCACCGATCGCGAAATCGCCGCCGTGCTCGGCATCTCGGAAGCGACGGTGAAGAAGCATGTCCACGAGGCGTGCCAGAGACTGGGCGTCAATCGGCGCAAGGCGGCCCTGGCCCTGCTGACGCCGGAGCCGGCGGCGCCCGCGATCGTGGCCACGGCTCCATCCGACCCCGCGCCGCAGATGGCGGCGGATCTCGGCCGCTTCGGCTATCGTCCGCCCCCGCGCAACGCCTACGCCCGGGTGCTGATGATGGCCGGGCTGTCGCTGGCCCTGGCCGTGACGACCACAACGGTGACGGTTCTGGTGGGCGACTACCACCGGCTGCTGGAGCAGCACCCGCGCGAGTTCGCCCTGGCCTCCCCCCTGCACCGGTCTCAGGCCCGACTGTCACGCTGAGGCCGCCGGCGGCCCGGCCCCGACAGGGCTGGCCAGGCGGCCTCACCGCGATCTAGGGTGAGGCATGGCGTTGCAGTATCCGGTGTTCGTGTTCGCGACCCTGTCCCTTGCGGTCGGTCTCGCCTGGTTTTTCGGCGGTCGCCCCGAACGGGCGGCCACGGCCGCCATTCTGATCGCCTGGGCGGTCGGCCTCGTGCTGTTTGACTGGAAGATCGGGCGGCTGTCCGCCGGCCTGGCGCTCAGCGACCTGGGTCTGATGCTGGTGCTGGGTCGTCTGGCCCTGACCCGCGACCGCTGGTGGCTGCTGGCCGCGACGGCGGCCCAGGCGCTGGCTGTCGCCTCGCATCTCGCCCGCCTGTTGCTGCCGGACATCAATGAGACGGCCAATCTGGCGGCGCTGGCGGTGTTCGATCTTCTGGTCGTCCTGGCGCTGGCGGGCGGGGTGGCCGAGCGTTGGCTGGCCCGCGAGGCGCCCGCGACCCATCGGTCGCATCAGGTTCCTGCTTGAACATATAAACATGTCTTTATATGTGTGCGGCTGACTTCAGCGGCCTGACGGAGCTTCCCTTGTCCCGCACCAGCTTCCAATTCACGTCCGAAAGCGTTTCCGAAGGCCATCCCGACAAGGTCGCGGACCGGGTTTCGGACACCATCGTCGACCTGTTCCTGTCCAAGGATCCGGAGGCGCGGGTCGCCTGCGAAACCCTGACCACCACCAACCGCGTGGTTCTGGCCGGCGAGATTCGCGGCAAGGGCATCTGGGAGAACGACAGCTGGGCGCCGGGCGTCGAGGCCGAGATCGAGGCCGCCGTCCGCGCCGCGGTCAAGGACATCGGCTATGAGCAGTCGGGCTTCCACTGGAACACCTTCGACTTCTCCAATCACCTGCACGGCCAGTCGGCGGACATCGCCGTCGGCGTCGATTCCACCGACACCAAGGACGAAGGCGCGGGCGACCAGGGCATCATGTTCGGCTATGCCTCCAACGAGACGCCCGAACTCATGCCGGCCACCCTGGCCTACAGCCACAACATCCTGAGGAAGCTGGCCGAGATCCGCCACGCCGGCGGCTCGATCCTGGAGCCGGACGCCAAGAGCCAGGTCACGCTCCAGTACGAAAACGGCCGGCCCGTGCGCGCCACCTCCATCGTCGTCTCGACCCAGCACGCCGCCGGAAAGACCCAGGCCGACGTCGCCGCCGTGGTCCGGCCCGTCGTCGAGAGCGTCCTGCCCGCCGGCTTCATCACCGACGAGACCGTGTGGCACATCAATCCGACCGGCATCTTCGAGATCGGCGGCCCGGACGGCGACGCCGGTCTGACCGGCCGCAAGATCATCGTCGACACCTACGGCGGCGCGGCGCCCCACGGCGGCGGCGCCTTCTCTGGCAAGGACCCGACCAAGGTGGACCGCTCGGCCGCCTACGCCTGCCGCTATCTTGCCAAGAACGTCGTGGCGGCCGGCCTGGCCGACCGCTGCACCATCCAGATTTCCTACGCCATCGGCGTGGCCAAGCCCCAGTCGATCCACGTCGATCTGCACGGCACGGGCAAGATCGCCGAGAGCGTCCTGGAAGCCAACATCCTGGCCCTGATCGGCGGCGCCACCCCGCGCGCCATCCGCCAGCACCTGGGCCTGAACAAGCCGATCTACGCCCGCACCGCCGCCTACGGCCATTTCGGCCGCACGCCGGACGCGGACGGCGGCTTCTCCTGGGAAAAGACCGACCTGGTCGATCAGCTCAAGGCGCTGGCCTGAAGGGACGAGGTTCCAGGTTCGAGGTTCTAGGGTAGAGGTCCGAGGCTTGGGTCGATCGATCGTTCCCTGAAACCTCATCCCTGAAACCTCGAACCTCGCCTCCAAACCATGGCTTCCGACCCCGCCTCTCCCCATCGCCCGCTGCGCACCTTCGGCCGCATCAAGTCGCGGCCGATCAAGCCGAAACAGGCGGCCCTTTTCGACACCCTGATGCCGCAGGTCGCCCTGCCCGACCCCAAGGCCGGGCCGATCGATCCACGCGCCCTCATGCCCGAGGCGACCGAGGTCTGGCTGGAGATCGGCTTCGGTGGCGGCGAGCACCTGGCCGGTCAGGCCGCCCGTCACCCCCAGGCCCTGATCATCGGCTGCGAGCCCTTTCTCAACGGCGTCGCTTCCCTGCTGCGCCACATCGACGAGGGCGGGCTGAAGAACGTCCGGGTCCATGCCGACGACGCCCGGGCGGTGGTGGACGCCCTGCCCGACGCCAGCCTGGACCGGGTCATGATCCTGTTCCCCGACCCCTGGCACAAGGCGCGCCACAACAAGCGCCGTCTGGTCCAGGACGACTTCACCGCCGAATTGGTCCGCGTCCTCAAGCCCGGCGGCCGCCTGCGCTTCGTCACCGACTGGAAGGACTACGCCGACTGGGCGCTGGAGCGGTTCGAGCGCAATCCCGATCTCGACTGGACGGCCGAACGCGCCGACGACTGGCGCATTGCCCCCGCCGACCACATCGTCACCCGCTATGAGGAAAAGAAGCTCGGCGACACCGCGCCGATCTTCCTCGACTTCGTCAGGGCCTGATCTTCCTCAGGCCGCGCCAGACGAGCCAGACCAGCCCCGACTTCACCACGGCGCCGATCAGGAACGGCATGAACCCGACCGCGGCCGCCTCGCCCCAGCCCAGCGATCGCGCCAGCCAGGCCGTCCCCAGGCCCAGCAGCAGTACATGGGCCGCACACGGGATCGCGATCCCGGCGGCGGGTCGCTCCATCCAGCCGCGCCGCGCCGCCTCGCCCGCCAGACCCGCCGCGACGGGAAAGGCGAACAGATAGCCGGCCGTGGGGCCGAGAAATCGGCCGGCCCCGCCCGCTCCTTCCGCCAGAACCGGCAGACCGATCGCCGCCGCTCCCAGATAGATCAGGACCGACGCCACGCCCCATGCGGGCCCCAGCCAGACCCCGGCCAGCAGCACCGCCGCGCTCTGCAAGGTCATGGGCACGGGGTGCATGGGCGCATTGATCTGGGCCGAGGCCGCCATGACCGCCGCCATCGCCAATGCGAGAAACGCCCTGCGCCGATCGAAACGGGTCTCGCTCATCTCGTCCGATGACCACGACCCGGCTTTCGCCGCAAGGACCGCCTGTCTTCGTGCGCCCCCTGATCAATATGTCTGCCCTTGATAGACACGGCCTTGGCCCAGGGCTTCGACGAAACGGCGCTGATGCAGGCGCGGCCGGCGCCCGACATGCGGCCCTTCCCCGCCCAGATTCAGCTGACGTCGGACTCCGCCGAGGGGCGGATGTCCTCTCAAGCGCTTGCTGAAAACGCGCTGAGCGACCTGCACAATCCCGTCAGGGACGCACCGTCCATGTGTGCGAACAGCGTCGCGCGGAACGCCTGCGCCAGCCCGACAAGCTCACGGGTGGCATCGCGGCCGGCCGGGGTGAGAAGCAGAAGATGGGCCCTGCGATCGCCGACAATCGTGCTCCGGACGATAAGCCCGCGCGCCTCCAGAACATCAAGCTGACGCACCAGCGCTCCGCTCGTGATGCCGATCTTGGCGGCCGGTTCCGACTGTTTCAATCCGGAAGGCGCATCCGCCAGGCAGACAAGCGCAGAATAGGTCGTCTCGGTGTGATGGGCGACGCGAAGTCGTTCGGCGAAGCGGGCGCGCCACTGGCGTGACACGGCGACGATGGCGCGCGCTGTGTCCAGCTCAAGCGCCGCGCGCTCGTCCGTCGGACGCAGCGAATTCTGCAGATCGTAAGGCATGACGCACGCCGGGAAGGTGTGTTTCGACTAGCCCGACTTATTTCGCCTCAAAATGATTTCCAGCAGGTTATCCTGCAAATCGCAATCATTGCGCCGGCAGCAGTTTGGACACCAACCATTGAACACTTCATTACCGGATAACAGGGGATAAACCGCCGCCACTTATCTCGCCGACTCGCCAAGAGACCATGTTGGATCTGGGGAGAGCCGAGCGGATGCTGAAGCGGTATTTTTTGATCGGCCTGGCCGGACTGAGCTTGCTGATGACGCTGTTCGCCGGCGTTGCGGCCTGGACGTTCCACACCGTCCGCATCGGAGGCGGCGCCTACGAGCAGATTATTTCCGACAAAGATCTCGAGGCGGACATCCTGCCTCCGCCCGCCTATGCGATCGAACCCTTTCTGGTCATCAACCAGATCATGGTCAGCCCGGATGAAGCTCGCGCCCTGCTGCCGTCGCTCCGCGCGCTGAGACAAGCCTACGAGGCGCGACTTCACGCCTGGAGGGTGTCCGACATCGGCCCGGAGGCGAGGACTGCCCTTTTGGACCAGGCCCATCCGGCGGCGGAGGATTTCTGGGCGCTCATCGACGACCGCTTCATTCCGGCGGTCGAAGCGGGCGATCGTCCGGCCATGGAAGCGGCATATGAAGAGATCAGCCAAGCCTATGCCCGTCACCGCCGAGGAATCGACGCCACGGTCCTGGCCGCTCGCGAGGCAAAAGACCGCCATGAGGCCGCCGCCTTCGCCCAGACGGACGCCGGCCTGATGGTGTTGGCCACTTTCGGAATCCTCATCTCTGTCGTTTTGGCCGTTGCAGCCTGGCTGATGTCGCAGCGGGTTTTTTATCCTCTGTCGAAGCTGGCCGAGGCCACTGCAGGTTTGGCGAACGGCGACCTCGAAACACAGGTCGAAGTCAGCCCAGGGCGGAATGAGATCGGTGCGATGGCCGGCGCATTGGCCAAGTTCCGCGCGTCCGGCCTGGAAGCGGTCAGGCTGGAGGCCCAGGCGGCCGCCGACCGCAACATGACGGACGCCGAGCGGGCCGCCAACGAGGCCGAGAAGGCGCGCATCGCCGCCGAGGACGCCGTGACGGTCGAGGCCCTGGGCAAGGGGCTGTCGGCCATCGCCGACGGCGACCTGACCCATCGCTTCACCGCCGACGTCGCGCCGCGCGCCCAACAGCTGAAGGACGACTTCAACCGCGCCGTGTCCCAGCTTCAGGAAGCCATGGGCGTTGTGGTTCAGAACGTCGCCGCCATCCGCTCCGGCTCCGGCGAGATCAGCCAGGCCGCTGACGACCTGTCGCGCCGCACCGAACAGCAGGCGGCGTCGCTGGAGGAAACCGCCGCGGCCCTCGACGAGATCACCGCCACGGTCAATCGCACCGCCTCGGGCGCGCGCCAGGCCTCGGACACCGTCCAGGCCGCCAAGAGCGACGCCGAAGCCTCCGGCGTGGTCGTCCGCGACGCCGTCAGCGCCATGGGCGACATCGAGAAGTCGGCCCAGGAGATCAGCCAGATCATCGGCGTGATCGACGAGATCGCTTTCCAGACCAATCTTCTGGCCCTGAACGCCGGGGTCGAGGCCGCCCGTGCGGGCGACGCCGGCCGCGGCTTCGCCGTCGTGGCCTCGGAAGTCCGCGCCCTGGCTCAACGCTCGGCCGAGGCCGCCAAGGAGATCAAGTCGCTGATCTCCCATTCCAGCACCCAGGTGAACTCGGGCGTCACCCTGGTCGGCCAGACGGGCGAGGCGTTGCAACGCATCGTCGGCCGTGTCGCCGAGATCGACGGCCTGGTGTCCGAAATCGCCGCCTCCGCCCAGGAGCAGGCCACCGGCCTCCAGCAGGTCAACACCGCCGTCAACCAGATGGATCAGGTGACCCAGCAGAACGCCGCCATGGTCGAGCAGTCGACGGCCGCCAGCCACTCCCTGTCGCAGGAAGCCCAGGTTCTGGCCCAGTCGGTGTCGCGCTTCCGCATCGGCGCCGAACGTTCGGCGTCGGCCGCCCGTCAGGCCCCGGCCCGTCCCGCCGAGCCCCGCCCGGCGGCCCGTCCGGTCGCGGCCCTGCGCACCACCGGTCGTGGCGGCGCCGCGCCCCGCTATGAGCCCGCCGCCGCCGAAGACGGCTGGGAGGAGTTCTGACCCTTCGGAGAAAGCGGGGGCTGACAAGCCTCCCTCTTTCGCCTATATGCCCCCTCACATCGTTAGACCGGCGTCCGACGACGCCGTTTCAAGCGGCGGCCGGACGGCTCGCCGCTTTTGTTTTTTCCAAGGACCGCTTCCGCCTTGCGCGCCAAGACCGCCCAGGACCGCCAGCTGATCGAGCTGATCGACCCCATCGCCGAAAGCCTCGGCCTGGAGGTCGTGCGCGTGCGCCTGATGGGCGGCACCCTGCGCCAGCGGCTGCAGATCATGGCCGAGCGGCCGTCGGACAACGACATCTCGGTCGAGGAATGCGCCCGCCTGTCGCGCGCGGTGTCCGAGGTGTTCGACGCCGCCGACCCCATCCCCGGCGAGTATCTGCTGGAGGTGTCGTCGCCCGGCATCGATCGCCCCCTGACCCGGTTGAAGGACTTCGACCTGTTCGAGGGCCTGGAGGCGCGCCTCGAGACCGACCGGATGATCGAGGGTCGCAAGCGGTTCAAGGGCGTCGTGGCCGGGACCGAGGAGCAGAATATCTGCATCGACCTGGACGGCGAGGACGACACCGCCCTGATCCCCTTCGACTGGCTGGTGGACGCCAAGCTGGTCATGAACGACGCCCTGCTGAAGCGCGGCGCCGAGATCCGCGCCCGCCGAGGCGAACCTGAAGACGACGGCCTGCCTTCCGCAGCGCCCGAAGACCGCAACACCAAGACCAAACCTTCTGAGGACAACGCCTGATGGCCGTCACCGGTATTTCCGCCAACCGCCTCGAGCTGCTCCAGATCGCCAATGCGGTCGCGCAGGAAAAGAACATCGACCGCGAGATCGTCATCGAGGCGATCGAGGAGGCGATCCAGAAGGGCGCCAAGTCGCGCTACGGCGCCCATCACGACATCCGCGCCAAGATCGACCACAAGACCGGCGAGCTCAGCCTGACCCGTCACGTCACCATCGTCGAGGACGACTGGCAGCCGGAGGATGAGCTGGAGGAGTTCAACGACTCGGCCATGGTGCGACTGACCGACGCCTCCAAGCGCGATCCCGAGGCGGTGGTCGGCAAGGAATATGTCGAGGAGCTGCCGCCGTTCGAATTCGGCCGCGTCCAGACCCAGATGGCCCGCCAGGTCGTGACCGGAAAGGTCCGCGAGGCCGAGCGCGCCAACCAGTACGAAGAGTTCAAGGACCGCGTCGGCGAGATCGTCAACGGCACGGTCAAGCGCGTCGAATACGGCAACACCATCGTCGATCTGGGCCGGGGCGAGGGCGTCATGCGCCGCGACCAGTCGATCCCGCGCGAGGTGTTCAACATCGGCGACCGCGTCCGCACCTACATCTACGACGTCCGGCCCGAGGCCAAGGGCCCGCAGGTCATGCTGTCGCGCGCCCACCCCGGCTTCATGGCCAAGCTGTTCGCCCAGGAAGTGCCCGAGGTCTATGACGGCGTGATCGAGATCCGCGCCGCCGCCCGCGACTCGGGCTCGCGCGCCAAGATGGCCGTCCTGTCCAACGACAGCTCCATCGACCCCGTCGGCGCCTGCGTCGGCATGCGCGGCTCGCGGGTTCAGGCGGTCGTGGCCGAGCTGCAGGGCGAAAAGATCGACATCATCCAGTGGAACCCGGACGAGCCGACTTTCATCGTCAACGCCCTGGCCCCGGCCGAGGTGTCGAAGGTGGTGCTGGACGAGGAAGCCGGCCGCGTCGAGGTCGTGGTGCCCGACGAACAGCTGTCGCTGGCCATCGGCCGTCGCGGCCAGAACGTCCGCCTGGCCTCCCAGCTGACCGGCTGGCAGATCGACATCATCACCGAGAGCCAGGACTCGGAGCGCCGTCAGCGCGAGTTCTCCGAGCGCACCGCCCTGTTCCAGGAAGCCCTGGACGTCGACGAGGTCATCGCCCAGCTGCTGGTCACCGAAGGCTTCGCCACGGTCGAGGACCTGGCCTATGTCGAGAGCTATGAGGTCGCCGAGATCGAGGGCTTCGACGAGGACACCGCCGAGGAACTGCAGGCCCGCGCCCGCGACTTCCTCGACAAGCTGGCCGCCGAGCAGGACGCCAAGCGCAAGGAGCTGGGCGTCGAGGACGGCGTGCTGGACGTGCCGGGCGTGACCCTGCCGATCGCGGTCGCGCTCGGAGAGGGCGGCGTCAAGACGGTCGAGGACCTGGCCGACCTGGCCACGGACGAGGTGCGCGGCGGCTATGAGGTGGTGAACGGCGAGCGGGTCAAGACGACCGGCGTGCTGGAAAGCTTCAACCTCAGCCAGGAAGACGCCGAACTGCTGATCCTGCAGGCCCGCGTGGCGGCCGGCTGGATCGACGCCTCCGAACTGCCCCAGCCGGAATACGAGGAAGAGGTCGAATACGCCGACGGCGAATATGACCCCGAGGCCGTGTTCGGCGACGCGCCGGCTGCGGAAGACGCCTCTGACGAGGTCGCGGCCGAGGCCGACGACCAGCCTCAAGACGCGTGATGGGAGCCCCGGCCGTCCATGACCCCGCGCGAGGCGAACGCATCGGATAGAGAGCGTCGCGACCTGGTCACCGGCCAGGTCATGGACGAATCTCGTCTGATCCGCTTCGTCGCGGGGCCGGACGGCGCGGTGGCGCCCGATCTCGGCCGCAAGCTGCCGGGTCGCGGCCTCTGGGTCGCGGCCGATCGCGCCTCGGTCCAGACGGCGGCGAAGAAGAACCTGTTCGCCCGCGCCGCCCGCGCGCCGCTCAAGCCGTCCGCCGACCTCGACGCGACGGTCGAAACCCTGCTGATGCGGCGTTGCCTTGAACAGCTGGGCCTTGCCCGGCGCGAAGGCGTGCTTATCTCGGGCTTCGAAAAGACCGGACAGGCGATCCGCGCCGGATCGGCGGCCTGGGTGATCGAGGCGGCCGACGGCGCCGCTGACGGGCGGGGCAAGATTCTGGGTCTGGCGCGGCACGCGCCGTCGCTGAAACAGGGCGCGCGCGTCTGCGGCCTGTTCGCCTCGCAAGATTTGAGTTTGGCCCTCGGGCTGGAAAATGTGATACACGCCGTCCTTCTCGCGGGCGGGCGGGCCGACCGCTTCACCGCCGAGATGGATCGACTGGCGGGATTTCGTCCGCTGCGGCCTCCGGAATGGGACCGGCGTCCGACGCCCCAGGCGTCTGCGGCGCCTCCCGCGGCGGGCCCGGATGAAGACCCGGGAGGCGAGCCTTGACGGGCTGATCGACGGGCGGGGCCGTTCCCACGACGGGAACGACCGCGCTCGGCTATTTGCGTTTGCGTGACGATAAAGAGATTGGGCGGACTTCCCCGCCACGAGTAAAGCGACCGGATGAACGACGAGAACGACAAGACCAAGGACGGCCAGGCTGGCGGAACTCCCTCCGGCACGGGGCCGCGCGCGCCCCTGAGCCTGAAGCCGCGCACGACGGGATCGGTTTCGACCGGCACCGTGCGCCAGAGCTTCAGCCACGGCCGCACCAAGACGGTGGTGGTCGAGACCAAGCGTCGCGCCGGTCCGACCGGCGGGCCGCAGCGTCCGCAAGGCTTCGACGTCGCGCGTCCGCGCGCTGACGCCCCGGCCGCCGCTCCGCGTCCGGCCGCGCCCCCGCGTCCCCAGCCCGCCGGCGGCAGCCTGTCGGGCGAGGAGCAGGAGGCCCGTCGCCGCGCCATCGAACTGGCCCAGCGCCAGCAGGCCGAGCGCGCCAAGGCCCAGGCCGAGGAGCAGGCCCGTCGCGACGCCGCCGCCCGCGAACAGGCCGCCGCCACGGCGCGCGCCGCCCAGGCCGCCGAGGCCGAGGCCGCCGCCGCCCGCGCCGCCGCCGAGGCCGCCCGCGCCGAAGCCGCCAAGCTGAGCGCCGCCGCGCCGGCCCCCGCCAAACCGGCCAAGCCGGCTCCCGCAGCGGCCGCCCCGCCGGTTGCGCCCGTCGCTGCGGCTCCCGCCGCCCCGACCCCAGCTGCTCCGGCGCGGCCGGCGGCCCCTGCGCGTCCCGTGGTCAACTTCGGCCAGCGGGCGCCCAAGCCAGGCAACCCGCAGCGCGCCGCTCTCGAACGTCCGGCCTTCGGCGGCCGCTCGGCCCGTGAAGAAGCCATGGGCGGCGGCGAGCGCAGCTATTCCGATCGTCCCTCGGGCGGTGATCGCGCCCCGGCCGCCCGCTCCGGCGAACGTCCGGCCGGAGGCCCCGGCGGTCGCGCCCCGCGTCCGGCCGAGCCCGTCCGCTATTCCGCGCTCAACCCCCGTCCCGCTCCCGGCGCCGCCCGCCCCGGCGGTCCGCGCACCGGTCCCGGCGGCCGTCCCGGCCCCAACCAGCCCCCGGCGACGCCCGAGGTCGCCCGACCCAGCCGCGCAGGCGCCGGTTTCGGCCGTCCTGTGGGCCGCGAGGACGACCGTGAGCGTCGCTTCTCGGAAAGCGCGCCCGGCAAGGCCGTCTCCCGCACGCGCGGCGAGCCCAAGCGTCGCGAAGGCCGCCTGACCATCCAGGCCGTGGCCGGAGGGGACGAGGACGCCGCCGAACGCATGCGCTCCCTGGCCTCGGTCCGCCGGGCGCGTGAACGCGAGAAGGAAAAGCGCAAGGGCGGATCCACCGACACGCCGAACCGTCCGCGTGAAGTCGTTATTCCCGACGTCATCACCGTGGGCGAACTGGCCAACCGCATGGCCGTGCGCGGCGTCGACATCATCAAGTTCCTGATGCGTCAGGGCCTGATGATGAAGGTCAACGACGTGATCGATTCCGACACCGCCGAACTGGTGGCCGAGGAATACGGCATGGCCGTCCGCCGCGTTTCGGATTCGGACGTGGAAGAAGGCTTCCTGGCCGAGGCCGACGACGCCGATGCGACCGAACAGCGCGCACCGGTCGTGGCCATCATGGGCCACGTCGACCACGGCAAGACCTCCCTGCTGGACGCCCTGCGCACCACCGACGTCGCAGGCGGCGAGGCCGGCGGCATCACCCAGCACATCGGCGCCTATCAGGTGCGCCTGGAAGACGGCCAGCGCGTCACCTTCCTGGACACGCCCGGCCACGCCGCCTTCTCGGCGATGCGGGCGCGCGGCGCCAATGTCACCGACATCGTGGTCCTGGTCGTGGCCGCCGACGACGGCGTCATGCCCCAGACGGTCGAGGCCATCCAGCACGCCAAGGCGGCCAATGCGCCCCTGATCGTGGCGGTCAACAAGATCGACAAGCCGGACGCCAACTCGACCAAGGTGGTCAACGAACTGCTGCAGTACGAGGTCATCGCCGAGTCCCTGGGCGGCGACACCCAGATCATCGAGGTCTCGGCCAAGGAGCGGCTGAACCTGAACGGTCTTCTGGACGCCATCCTGGTCCAGGCCGAGGTCATGGACCTGCGCGCCAACGCCGACCGTTCGGCCGAGGGCGTGGTCATCGAGGCCAAGCTGGACAAGGGTCGCGGCCCGGTCGCCACCGTCCTGGTCAAGCGCGGCACCCTGAACAAGGGCGACATCGTCGTGGCCGGCACCGGCTGGGGCAAGGCGCGCGCCCTGCTCAACGAGCGCGACGAACAGCTGACCGAGGCCGGCCCCTCCGTTCCGGTCGAGATTCTCGGCCTGTCCGAGGCGCCGTCTCCGGGCGACGTCTTCGCCGTGGTCGAGAACGAGGCCCGCGCGCGTGAACTGACCGAGTTCCGCGCCCGTCAGAAGCGCGAGAAGGCCACCGGCGGCATCAACCAGGTGTCGCTGGCCGACATGATGGCCAAGCTGGGCTCCAAGAAGATCTCGGAGCTGCCGGTCGTCATCAAGTCGGACGTCCAGGGCTCGGGCGAGGCGATCGCCTCGTCGCTCGAGAAGATGGGCAACGACGAGGTGCGCGCGCGCATCGTCATGTCCGGCGCCGGCGGCATCACCGAGAGCGACGTCCAGCTGGCCAAGTCGGCCGGGGCGCCGATCCTCGGCTTCAACGTCCGCGCCTCGAAACAGGCGCGCGAACTGGCCGATCGTGAAGGTGTCGAGATCCGCTACTACTCGATCATCTACGACCTGCTGGACGACATGAAGGGCGTGCTCTCGGGCATGCTGGCGCCGCTCCAGCGCGAAACCTTCCTGGGCAACGCCCAGGTGCTCCAGGTGTTCGACATCACCAAGATCGGCAAGATCGCCGGTTGCCGGGTCACCGAGGGCGTCGTCCGCAAGGGCGCCCGCGTCCGCATCATCCGCGACGACGTGGTGGTTCTGGAGCTGGGCGTGCTCAACACGCTCAAGCGCTTCAAGGACGAGGTCAACGAGGTGCCCTCGGGCCAGGAATGCGGCATGCAGTTCCAGGGCTTCCAGGACATCAAGGAAGGCGACTACATCGAGTGCTTCACCGTCGAAGAGGTCAAGCGCACCCTCGACTAGGACGAAATGGCGGACGCCCGTTCGCGGGCGCCGCCACCGTTTCGCCGCACTGGACGGAGAGCAAGGCCGCATGTCGCGCCCCATTCTGATCTCCACCCTGATCCTCGCTTCGGCCGTCGCCTTTCCGGCGGCGGCCGATGTACGTTTCCTGGCCTATGACGCTTCCGACCGTGTCACCAACGCCCTGACGCGGGGCGTCACCCTGGAGGTCGAGCGCGGCCTGTTCGGCGCGGTGGCCGTGCGGCGCATCATCTCGACCACGGCCCGCGGCGCCTCGCGCATCGAGCGCGGCGGCCCCGCCGAGGCGTTGAAGGCCCTGCCCGAAGAGGCGTCGGAACGCCGCATCTACACCATCCCGACCGAGGGCGAGGGCCGCCCGCTGGCCCGCGCCCTGTGCCCCGGCGCCGACCAGACCTTCCTCGTGGTCGGGCGCGTCCGGGCCGTCCGGCCGCTGACCATGCAGGCGGTCGGCCGCTGGGCCGATGGACGGTTCCGTCACTGCGTCCAGCTGTCCTACAGCTATCGGGGCGAATGGGCCCTGCCGTCGCGCGCCAACGGCGCCGCCGAGGCGGACCTGCCGCCGCCGGTAAGACCCTGATCCGGAACGCGGGGGCGATATCATGCGCGGGGCTTTCTTCGGCGGACTGATCGGCCTGTTGCTCTGCTTGCTGACCTGGGTGCGGCCCGGCCTGCCGCCGGCGCCCGACCTGGGCGGGCCGCCCGTCGAAATCCTCGTCCTCGACAACGGCTTCCACACCGACTTCGTCATGCCCCGCGCCGCCCTCGCCGCCCAGCCCGGTCCCCTGCGCGAGGCCCTGGCGGTGCTCGACCCCGGCGACCGTGTCCGGGTCGGCTGGGGCGACGCCCGGTTCTATGTCGACCAGAGCCCTATCACCGACCGTCTGCCAGACGGCGCCCGCGCCTTTTTCCGGCCCGGCGGCAATCCGTCGGTCCTGATGCTGCGCCCCGAGGCCGCCGACCCGGCCTCGGCCTATGCCGGCGAGGACGTCCGGATCCTGCGCCTGTCCGCCGCCGCCTTCGAGCCCGTTCGCCGACGGATCGAGGGATCGCTCGCCGCGCCCCGCGGCCGCCCGCACGTCGCCGCTGTCCGGCCGGGCGACCCCGTCCGCTTCTTCGCCTCGACCGAGACCTTCTCGATCCTGCACCTGTGCAACCACTGGGCGGCCGAGGTCCTGAACGCCGGCGGCGTGGCGATTCGGCCTGTTTGGAGCCTCCTGTCATCCGAGATCGGCGCCAGCGTCGACGCCCACGCTCTGGACAAGACCGCCGGACGGCCCTAGACCGCGCGCCTTTCGTTTCGGTGCCGGGTCCGATCCCCGGCGAACGAGTTCAGGAGTGGCCGCATGGCCCGCAAACAGCACACCCGCAACGCCTCCGGCCCCCAGGGTCCCTCCCAGCGCCAGCTCCGCGCCGGCGAACTGATCCGCCACGCCCTGGTCGACGTGCTGCGCGAAGAAGACATCCACGACGAGGCCCTGGCCGGCGTCTCGATCACGGTCACCGAGGTGCGGCTGTCGCCCGACCTGAAGCACGCCACCTGTTTCGTCGAACCTCTGGGCGCTGGCGTCGAGGTCGCCGAGACCACCGGCCATGAGAGCGAGATCATCAAGGCCTTGAACGCCCACGCCAAATTCCTGCGGGGCCGCATGGGCGCCAAGCTGGACATGAAGTTCACCCCCGACCTGCGCTTCCGCCACGACGAGAGCTTCGACGCGGCCAGCCGCATGGACCGCCTGTTCGACGACCCCCGCGTCCAGGCCGACCTGCACGCCCGCGACGAAGACGACGACGCCTGATGACCCGCCCTCAAGCAGCGCGAAGCGCGATAGGCCAGGCGATACGGCCTCAAGTAGCGCAAGGCGCGATAGGCCAGGCCCCGCAGCCTCAAGCAGCGCAAAGCGCGATAGGCCCCCAGTAATGGCCCGTCGCAAGAAGGGCCAGATCGTCAACGGCTGGATCTGCCTCGACAAGCCGTTCGAGATGGGGTCGACCGAGGCCGTCTCGAAGATCCGCCGCCTGTTCGACGCCCAGAAGGCCGGGCACGCCGGCACGCTCGATCCCCTGGCCTCGGGCATCCTGCCGATCGCGCTCGGAGAAGCCACCAAGACCGTCCCCTTCATGGTCGAGGCGGAAAAGGTCTATCGCTTCACCATCCACTGGGGCGTCTCGACCGACAGCGTCGACCGCGAGGGCGAGATCATCGCCCGGTCCGACGTCCGTCCGTCCGTCGACGCGGTCAAGGCCGCCCTGCCCGCCTTCGTCGGCGAGATCGATCAGGTTCCTCCCGCCTTCTCGGC
The DNA here is from genome assembly GCF_049445955.1 of Brevundimonas sp. VNH65. Taxonomy (NCBI): domain Bacteria; kingdom Pseudomonadati; phylum Pseudomonadota; class Alphaproteobacteria; order Caulobacterales; family Caulobacteraceae; genus Brevundimonas; species Brevundimonas sp. VNH65. Next base: position 233,531 of record NZ_JBMSDX010000002.1, read on the forward strand.
CATCAAGGTGGACGGCCGCCGGGCTTATGACCTGGCGCGCGAGGGCGTCGAGGTCGAACTGGCCGCGCGCAAGGTCAGGATCCATGAGGCCGCCGTCACCGACACGCCCGACGCCGACCATACGGAAGTCACCATCCGCACGGGCAAGGGGGTCTATGTCCGCTCCCTGGCCCGCGATCTGGCGACGATGCTGGGCGCAGAGGGGCATGTCTCGGCCCTCAGACGCGAGCGGGTGGGGCCGTTTTCGGTCGATAACGCCGTCACACTGGATTTCCTGACCGATCTGGTGCATAGGGACGCCGCCTCGGAAGGCTTGCTTCCCGTCGCGACCGCTCTGGACGACATCCCGGATCTGGCCGTGACGGAACAGGACGCCTTCTCGCTTCGTCAGGGACGACCGATCGTTCTGATCCCCCGACAGGTCGAAACGCTCAAGGGCCGCCTTCGCGACGGCTCCCGCACCGTTTCCGCCTTTCAGGGCCAGACCCTCGTCGCTCTCGGTCAGTTGCGGGCCGGTCGCTTCGAACCCGACCGCGTTTTCAATCTTTCCTGACGCCCCTGAAAAGGCCGAGGGAATTCAGAACGCGCTCAAGCAGCGAGGCCTCGCAGGCCGAGCGTCAGCGCACAAAGGAGTCCTACGATGTCGGTTACTGCTGAACGCAAGTCTGAAATCATCGCCGATAACGCCCGCTCCGCTGGCGACACCGGCTCGGCCGAGGTCCAGGTCGCGATCCTGTCGGAACGCATCGCCAACCTCACCGAACACTTCAAGACCCACAAGAAGGACAACCACTCGCGCCGCGGCCTGCTCAAGATGGTCTCGCAGCGTCGTCGCCTTCTTGACCACCTGGTGAAGGTCGATCGCGAGCGTTACACCGCTCTGATCACCAAGCTCGGCCTGCGCCGCTAAGGCCGGGACGAGACGCGGAAGATTTTCGAGGCGCGGGCCATGTCCGCGCCTCTTTCCGCATACAGAGACCAAACTGCGCGTCGCAGCACGTTCGACGCACTACGCGAGGGCTCGATAGCAGTCCTCAACACTCCCGGATCGTTCGCCATGGGGCGGCGGTCCATGGACCGAAGGACTGAACGCCCGACGCTCCACCCACTGATGGGACCCCGTGTGGAATCCGCCCGCGGGACATGAAAGACGAAAATGTTCGATATCAAACGCAAGACGATCGACTGGGCCGGCCGCCCCCTCACCCTGGAGACGGGCCGCATCGCCCGCCAGGCCGACGGCGCCGTTCTGGCCACCTACGGCGAGACGGTCGTCCTCGCCACCGTCGTTTACGGTCGCGCCCCCAAGCCGGGCCTGGACTTCTTCCCCCTGACCGTCAACTACCAGGAAAAGACCTTCGCCGCCGGCAAGATCCCGGGCGGCTACTTCAAGCGTGAAGGCCGTCCGACCGAGAAGGAGACCCTGGTCTCCCGCCTGATCGACCGTCCGATCCGCCCCCTGTTCGTCAAGGGCTTCAAGAACGAGACCCAGGTCGTCGTCACCGTCCTGCAGCATGATCTGGAGAATGATCCGGACGTGCTGGCCATGGTCGCCACCTCGGCCGCCCTGACCATCTCGGGCGTGCCCTTCATGGGTCCGATCGGCGGCGCCCGCGTCGGCTACATCAACGGCGAGCTGGTCCTGAACCCGACCATCGACCAGATGCCGGACTCGGATCTGGACCTGGTCGTGGCCGGCACCTCGGACGCCCTGATGATGGTCGAGTCCGAGGCCAAGGAACTGTCGGAAGACACCTTCCTTGAAGCCCTGATGTTCGCCCACAAGGGCATGCAGCCGGTGATCGACGCCATCATCGAACTGGCCGAACACGCCGCCAAGGAGCCGTTCGACTTCCAGGCCGAGGACCACTCGGACGTCGTCACCGCCATCCAGAACCTGGTCGGCGAGGACATCAAGAAGGCCTACACCCACGTCGGCAAGTACGACCGCCGCTCGGGCGTGGACGCGGCCAAGAAGACCGCCGCCGCGGCTCTGGTGAAGACGGACGAGAACCCGGACGGCGTCGACGCCTCCAAGTTCGCCACCGCCTTCAAGGAATGCGAAGCCCACGTCCTGCGTCGCGACATCATCGACAACGGCCACCGCGTCGACGGCCGCGCCCTGGACAAGGTCCGCTCGATCGTCTCGGAAGTCGGCGTCTTCCCGCGCACCCACGGTTCGGCCCTGTTCACCCGCGGTGAGACCCAGGCCATCGTCGTCGCCACCCTCGGCACCGGCGAGGACGAGCAGTACATCGACGCCCTGACGGGGACGTACAAGGAGAAGTTCCTCCTGCACTACAACTTCCCTCCGTACTCGGTCGGCGAGACCGGTCGTATGGGCGGCGCGGGTCGTCGTGAAATCGGCCACGGCAAGCTGGCCTGGCGGGCCATCCGTCCGATGCTGCCGTCGAACGAGGACTTCCCCTACACCATCCGTCTGGTGTCGGAGATCACCGAGTCGAACGGCTCGTCCTCGATGGCCACGGTCTGCGGTTCTTCGCTGGCCCTGATGGACGCCGGCGTTCCGCTCAAGAAGCCCGTTTCGGGCATCGCCATGGGCCTGATCCTGGAGCCGTCGGGCGAGTTCGCCATCCTGTCGGACATCCTGGGTGACGAAGACCACCTGGGCGACATGGACTTCAAGGTCGCCGGCACCCGTGACGGCATCACCTCGCTGCAGATGGACATCAAGGTCGCCGGCATCACCGAGGAGATCATGAAGAAGGCCATCGCCCAGGCGTCGGCCGGCCGCATGCATATCCTCGACGAGATGGACAAGGCCATCGACGGCGCCCGCACCGAGCTGGGCGAGTTCGCGCCGAAGATCGAGTCCATCAAGGTCCCGGTCGACAAGATCCGCGAAGTCATCGGCACCGGCGGCAAGGTGATCCGCGAGATCGTCGAAAAGACCGGCGCCAAGGTCAACATCGAGGACGACGGCACCGTCAAGATCGCCGCCTCGGAACAGGAAAAGATCGACGCCGCCAAGGCCTGGATCCTGTCCATCGTGTCCGAGCCGGAAGTCGGAACCATCTACACCGGCAAGGTGGTCAAGGTCGTCGACTTCGGCGCCTTCGTGAACTTCTTCGGCGCCAAGGACGGTCTCGTCCACGTGTCGCAGATGGCCCTGGAACGCGTCGCCAACCCGGCCGACGTCGTCTCCGAAGGCCAGGAAGTGAAGGTCAAGTTCCTGGGCATGGACGATCGCGGCAAGACCAAGCTGTCGATGAAGGTCGTCGATCAGGAAACCGGTGAAGACATCACCGACAAGATCAACGCCGAACGCGCCGAACGCGGCGAGCCCCCCCTGTCGGAAGACACCGGCGGCCGTCCCAAGCGTGAAGGCGACCGCGAAGGCGGCCGCGGCCGTCGCCCGCGTCGCGACTAGGTTTCAGCCCGATCGCTGACTGAACGAGGCCCCGCTGGAAACAGCGGGGCCTTTTTCGCGCGCGGCCTCAGCCGCGCGCCTCACGGCCTGACGCCTTTACACACTCCCCTCCGAGGTCTTCACTGAGCGCCGGACGGATCTGCGGAGCCTCAGCGTGGGCAACGGTATGGGCGGCGATCACGGCGACCGGGTGCGTCGCATGCTGGATGACGGGGCGGACGCGGCGCGATCAGCCATCGCCGCCTCGTGGCGTCGCTCCATGACCCTGCATGGTCTTGATCCTGAGGATCGGGGCGGCGCCGCCACCCTGACGGCCAAAGAACTGCGTCAGGCGCAACAGGCGATGGAGCCCATGACCCGGGCGGCCCAGGGCGTTCTGGATCGTCTGTTCCTTGCGGTGGGCGACACGGGCTGCTGCGTGCTGCTGTGCAATGCCGAAGGCGTGGCCGTAGAACGGCGCGGCGCCTCAGCCGACGACGAGACCTTCCGTCGCTGGGGCCTTTGGACCGGCGCGGTCTGGTCTGAAGCCGCCGAGGGCACCAACGGCATCGGCACGGCCCTGGCCGAGCACCGCCCCCTGACCATCGACCGCGACCAGCATTTCCATTCGCGCAACACGGCCATGGCCTGCACCAGCCATCCGATTCACGACCCACAGGGACGGCTGGCCGGTCTTCTGGACGTTTCCTCCTGCCGCGCCGATGCGACGGAGGGCGTCATGCGTCTCATCGCCGGGGCCGTGGCCGACGCCGCCCGCGCCATCGAGGCCCAGACCTTTCGCCAGCATTTTCACGACGCCCGCATCGTCCTGGCGGGCGACGCCGCCGAGCGCAATACCGCCGCCCTGCTCGCCGTTGACCGTCATGATCTGGTCGTCGGCGCCACCCGCGCCGCTCGCCTGGCCCTGTCGATCACAGACGAGCGGATCGCGGGCCAGCTCGCCGCCGCCGAAGTCCTGGTCGCAGGCTCCGTCGAGACTGATCTTCTGGAAGCCGAGCGCGGCGCTGTCCGCCGCGCCCTGGCGCTGAACAGCGGCAATGTCTCCGCTGCGGCGAGGGCGTTGGGCGTCAGCCGCGCGACACTGCATCGGAAGATGAACCGGCTGGGCTTGTAGTCTCCTCCCTGTGCGCGCTGGCGCATGGGGAGGTGGCGGCGAGCCCTTCGCGAGCTGCCGGAGGAGTTCTTCCTGAACCCCTCTGTCTCTCCACTCCGCTTCGAGGCGCCTCCCCACGGCTACGGCGCAGGGAGGAGACCCACTGTCTCACCCCTGCGACAGGTGTGCGCCGCATCATTCCTCGCCCCCCTAGCCTCGCCGCACCCCCAGGCCCCCTTCTGTTCGCAACGACGACGCCCGTTCGGGGCGCGCCAGAAACGACCAATGGAAACGAACGGAGACAATCATGACCAAGCCCGAATTCATCCGCAGCGTGACCCCCAAATTCAAACCCCGCTACGACAACTTCATCGGCGGCGAATGGGTCGCCCCCGTCGCCGGTCGCTATTTCGAGAACACCTCGCCGGTGAACGGCCGCGTTCTGTGCGAAGTCGCCCTGTCCGACGCCGCCGACGTCGAGCTGGCGCTGGATGCCGCCCATGCGGCGAAGGCCGCATGGGGACGCACCTCGGTCACTGAACGCGCCATCCTGCTGAACAGGATCGCCGACCGTATGGAGCAGAACCTCCAGGCCATCGCCGAGGCCGAAACCTGGGAGAACGGCAAGCCGGTCCGCGAGACCCTGGCCGCCGACATCCCCCTGGCCATCGACCACTTCCGCTACTTCGCCGGCTGCATCCGCGCCCAGGAAGGCGGCATCTCGCAGCTCGACAACGACACTGTCGCCTACCACTTCCACGAGCCGCTCGGTGTCGTGGGCCAGATCATCCCTTGGAATTTCCCCATCCTGATGGCGGCCTGGAAGCTGGCCCCCGCGCTCGCCGCCGGCAACTGCGTGGTGATGAAGCCGGCCGAACAGACGCCCGCCTCCATCCTCCTGGTCATCGAACTGATCCAGGACCTGATCCCGGCGGGCGTGGTGAACATCGTCTCGGGCACGGGCAAGGAAGCGGGCGAGCCGCTGGCCACCAACCCCCGCATCGCCAAGATCGCCTTCACCGGCTCCACAGCCGTGGGCCAGAAGATCATGGAATATGCGACCCAGAACATCATCCCGGTCACGCTCGAACTCGGCGGCAAGTCGCCGAACATCTTCTTCAAGGATGTGATGGATCACGACGACGCCTTCCTCGACAAGGCGCTGGAGGGCTTCGCCATGTTCGCCCTCAACCAGGGCGAGGTCTGCACCTGTCCCTCGCGCGCCCTGGTGCACGAGGACATCTACGAGGCCTTCATGGCCAAGGCGATCGCCCGGGTCGAAGCCATCGTCGCCGGCGACCCGCTGGACCCGAACACCATGGTCGGCGCCCAGGCCTCCTCGGCCCAGCTCAAGAAGATTCTGGGCTATCTCGACATCGGCCGGGCGGAGGGCGCCGAGGTCCTGACCGGCGGCGACCAGCCGGAACTGTCCGGTGATCTGGCGGGCGGCTATTACGTCAAGCCGACCATCTTCAAGGGGACCAACGACATGCGGGTCTTCCAGGAGGAGATCTTCGGCCCGGTCCTGTCGGTCACCACCTTCAAGACGCTGGAAGAAGCCATCGCCATCGCCAATGACACCGAATACGGCCTGGGCGCCGGGGTCTGGACCCGCGACATGAACACCGCCTACCGCGCCGGTCGCGGTATCGAGGCGGGCCGCGTCTGGACCAACTGCTACCACGCCTATCCGGCGCATGCGGCCTTCGGGGGCTACAAGAAGTCCGGCATCGGTCGCGAAAACCACCGCATGATGCTGGACCACTACCAGCAGACCAAGAATCTGCTGGTCAGCTACAGCCCCGACAAACTGGGCTTCTTCTAGGACCGGCGCGCGAGCGGCCGCCCCGCGGTGGCCGCTCGTCCAGCCGGACGTCAGAAGACCTGGGCCGTCGGGGCGGCTTTTTTGCAGGCAGTCCGCGGCCCCTCTTCCCCTTGTCGCCGGCCTGGCTCACAAGCCGCCGATGACCTCGCCCTCCCCCTCCCCCGCCGTCCATGTCATCGGCGCCGGTCCCGCCGGACTGATGGCGGCCGAGCGGCTGGCGACGGCGGGACGCCAGGTCGTGGTCCATGAGCGCATGCCGTCCGTGGCGCGCAAGTTCCTGATGGCCGGACGGGGCGGCCTGAACCTGACCCATTCGGAAGACGCCGGGGCCTTCCTCGGCCGCTACGGCGACCGCAGCGCCGCCGTCGCCCCATGGCTGAAGGCCTTCACGGCCGCCGACCTGATCCGGTGGGCCGAAGGGCTGGGCCAGCCGACGTTTACCGGCTCCTCGGGCCGGGTGTTTCCCAAGGCGATGAAGGCTTCGCCCTTGCTGCGCGCCTGGCTGGCCCGGCTGACCGGTCTCGGCGTCGAGATCCGCACCCGCTCGATCTGGACCGGCTGGCGCGATGGCGCGCTCGTGTTCGACACGCCGGAGGGCGAACGGCTGGAACGCCCCGCCGCCACCGTCCTGGCGCTGGGCGGGGCAAGCTGGCCGCGCCTGGGATCCCAGGGCGAATGGACGTCCTGGCTTAAGGCGGCGGGGGTCGAGGTCGCCCCTTTCCAGCCCGCCAACGCCGGATTCGACATCGACTGGTCGCCGGTGCTGATCGCGCGCTTCGCGGGCCAGCCGCTGAAGCCCGTGACGCTGACCCATGCGGATGACCGGCCTCAAGCAGCGCGAAGCGCGGTAGGCCCACAAACAATCCGCGGCGAGATCATGCTGACCCGTTACGGCGTCGAGGGCGGGGCGATCTACGCCCTGTCGCAGCCGTTGCGCGACGCCATCGCCCGCGACGGCTCCACCGTCCTGAGCGTCGATCTGCGCCCCGACCTGTCGCTGGAGGCCCTGACCGCACGGCTGGCGAAACCACGCGGCAAGGACAGCGCAACCAACTGGCTGCGCAAGGCCGCCGGCCTGTCGCCCGCCGCCATCGGCCTCCTGCGCGAAATCCCCGGCGACCTGCCCCTGAACCCGGACAAGCTGGCCCGGCGCATCAAGGCCGTCCGCCTGACCCTGACCGGGACACAGGGGCTGGACCGGGCCATCTCCTCGGCCGGGGGCGTGGCCTTCGACGCGGTGGACGAGCGGCTGATGCTGAAGGCCCTGCCCGGCGTCTTCGTCGCCGGAGAGATGCTGGACTGGGAGGCCCCCACCGGCGGCTATCTGCTGCAGGCGACGATGGCGTCGGGCGTGGCGGCCGCGAACGGCGTGATGGCCTGGCTGGAATGATCGGTCCCAGACTTTCCGTCACCCTCGGGCTTGTCCCGAGGGCCCATGGCGGGTTCAAACACGGCTCTGAAGTTTTTCAGCGTTCATCGCGAGCCCATCCCGCCCGGGAGCGCGGAACGATGGGCCCTCGGGACAAGCCCGAGGGTGACTGATTGGAAGTTTGACACTCAGCATGACCGACATCACCGGAATCTGCCCCGATCGTTTCGTCGCCGTGAAGGACGCCTTCGCGGCCAACTTCACCGACGCCCCCGAGGGGCTGAACGAACAGGCGGCCCGCTTCTCGGTCGTCATCGGCGGCGAGACGGTCATCGATCTGATGGGCGGTCCGGCGGACCCGCGCGCCGGAACGCCTTACGGCCCGAACACCCTCACCCCCGTCTTCTCGACCGGCAAGGCGGTGATGGCGCTGCTGATCGCGACCTGCGTCGAGCGCGGCCTGCTGGACTACGACCAGCGTGTCGCAGACCTCTGGCCCGCCTATGGGGCGGCGGGCAAACAGGACGTCACCGTCGCCCAGATGATGAGCCATCAGGACGGCCTGCCCGGCTTCTCCGAAGGCGTCGAGCCGTCGATCTGGTTCGATCGTCAGGGCGTTCTGGACCGTCTGGCGGCCCAGGCGCCGATGTGGCCGCCCGGCACGGCCAGCGGCTATCACCCCATCACCATCGGCTATCTGGCCGGCGAACTGTTCCGCCTCGCCGACGGGCGGACGCTAGGGACGGCGCTCAAGGAAGACTTCCGCGACCGTTTCGGCCTCGACCTCTGGGTCGGCCTGCCCGAGAGCGAGCACGACCGCGTCGCCGTTCTGAAGAAGCCCTCGGCCGCTCCCGACCTCGGGGTCATCGACGACATCAAGCGCTCCGCCTTCCTCGACCGGGGCTCGGCGCCCGGCGGACGCGGATCGAAGGACTGGCGCGAGGCCGAGATCCCCTCGGCCAACCTGCACGGCACGGCGCTGGATCTGGCCCGGATTATGGGGATCATCGCCAATGACGGCGTGCTGGACGGCCGGGCCGTCCTGTCACCCGACGTCGTCGATCAGGCGACCACCGAACGCATCCGGGGCCAGGACAAGGTCCTGCCCTTCGTCATCAGCTGGGCCGCCGGCTTCACCCGCAACGCCGGGCTGGACATCTTCGGCCCCAATCCCGACGCCGTCGGCCACTGCGGCTGGGGCGGCTCCTGCGCCTTCGCCGACCCCGACGCCCGCGTCTCCGCCGCCTATGTCATGACCCGCCAGTCGTCCCACCTGATCGGCGACCCGAGGGCGCAGCGGCTGATCGACGCCCTCTATTCGGCGATCTAGGCCGGTTCGCTTTCGCGGATGGCCTCGCGGATCACCCGCGACCGCCGCCAGGCGCCCAGGGCGAAGACCCCCGCTCCGGCCCAGATGAAGGCGAAGCTGACGCCCCTCAGCAGGGTGAAGGCCTCGCCTGACCAGACGCCCACCGCGAACTGCAGCGTCGGCGCCAGGAACTGGATGAAGCCGATGGTCGACAGCGGCAGCCTGCGCGCCGCCGAGGAGAACAGCACCAGCGGCAGGACCGTGGCCAGTCCGCTGGACAGGGCCCAGACCAGACCCGACATCGAGGCGAAACCGACCCCGCCCTGACCATGAGTTTCCAGCCAGACCAGCAGGGCGACGCCGAACGGCAGCAGCACCAGGCATTCGACGAACAGGCCCGTCGCCGCATCCGCCGCCACCCGCTTCCGGATCACCCCATAGGCGCAGAAGCTGAGGGCCAGGATAATCGACAACACCGGCAGATGCCCCAGGGCCACGGTCTGCACCGCCACCCCCACCGCCGCCAGGGCGATGGCCGCGACGCCCCAGCGGTCCATCCGCTCACGGAACAGGGCCGCGCCCACGGCGATGTTCATCAGAGGGTTGATATAGTAGCCGAGGCTGGCCTCCAGCGTCGCATGATGGGTCGTCGCCCAGACATAGACACCCCAATTAATCGCGATCAGGGCTGCCGAAAGCGTCAGCCAGCCGAGCGTCCGCACGTCTCCCAGCACCTTCCGCGCCGCGCTCCACTGGCCCAGCACCAGCACCAGCGCCCCGGCCACGAACACCGACCACACCGCCCGGTGCGCCAGGATCTCGGGCGCGCCGAAGCCCGCATGGGCCATGGCCATGAACAGCAGGGGCATCAGCCCCCACAGGGAATAGCAGGCCACGGCCGTCAGAACGGCGCGGCCGTTCGGCGCGTCGGGGGAGGACATCAGATGGCTTCCTTGGACGTCGGCCGAACAACCCGACCGACGTCCGGAACAGGATCAGACGGTGATCGAGCGATAACCGCTGGAGGACTTGATCGTGCCGGTTTCATCCAGCAGCTGGGCGATCTGGACGGCGTTCAGGGCGGCGCCCTTGCGCAGGTTGTCCGACACCACCCAGAAGCTCAGACCGTTCTCGACCGTGTGGTCCTTGCGGATGCGGCTGACATAGACGGCGTGCTCGCCGGCGGCGTCGACCGGGGTGATGTAGCCGTCGTGCTCGTGCTTATCGATCACCAGGACGCCCGGCGCCTCACGCAGGATGGCGCGCGCCTCGTCGGGGCTGATGGGACGATCGAACTCCACCGTCACGGCTTCCGAGTGGCCGACGAAGACCGGCACGCGGACGCAGGTCACCGTCAGCTTGATCGACGGGTCCATCATCTTGTGGACCTCGTTCCACATCTTGGCCTCTTCATCGGTGTAGCCGTCGTCCTGGAAGGCGCCGATGAAGGGGATGACGTTGAAGGCGATCTGCTTGGGGAACTTCTTCGGCGTGGCGTCGCCCAGGCCGTAGATGGCCTTGGTCTGGTTCCACAGCTCGTCCATGCCTTCCTTGCCGGCGCCCGAAACCGACTGATAGGTCGCGACCACGACCCGCTTGATCTTCGCCGCGTCATGCAGGGGCTTCAGCGCCACGACCAGCTGGGCCGTCGAGCAGTTCGGGTTAGCGATGATGTTCTTCTTCTTCGCGTCCTTGACCGCGTCCGGGTTCACCTCGGGCACGATCAGCGGCACGTCCGGGTCCTTGCGGAAGGCCGAGGAGTTGTCGATCACGATGGGGCCGGCCTTGCCGATCTTCTCGGACCATTCCCTGGACACGCCGCCGCCGGCCGACATCAGGACGATGTCGACGGTCGAAAAGTCGAACTGTTCCAGATCCTGGCACTTCAGGGTCCTGTCGCCGAACGAGACCTCGGTCCCCTTCGATTTTCGCGAGGCGATCGCGTGAATCTCGTCCACGGGGAAGTTCAGTTCCTCGAGGATGGTCATCATCTCCCGGCCGACATTGCCGGTGGCGCCCACGACTGCGACGCGATAGCCCATTGCAGATATCCCTTTGTGCGCCACCGCTCGGCTCTCCCCGAATGAGGCGAGCCTCGCTGCTTCAGCGCGTTCTTGCCCGACCAGATGCCGGGTGCAGGGGATTTAGCCCTTCGCAGCCGCGAAGCAACGGCTTTCGTGCAAATACCGTCTCAAGTTCGGCGACCCGAGGCATGTGTGTTGCTTATGCGAAGGCGCGGGTTTCGCGTTTGACGACCCAAGGCTAAGTCCTTCCCATGACCTCCCGCATCCGATCCGCCTACGACATTCGCGTCGAGGAAGGCGTGCTGAACCCCGACCCGGCCCAGGCGCCGCTGATCGCGGAGCTGGAGCGGCTGGAGGAGGATCTGGCCAAGAAGGGCTTCTTCGGCGCCCAGCCGGAGGTGCGGGGCCTCTACATCTGGGGGCCGCCCGGCCGCGGCAAGTCCATGCTGATGGACCTGTTCGTCGCCTCCACCCCCGAACCGAGGAAGGAACGCGCCCATTTCCACGCCTTCATGGCCCGCATCCACGGCCTGGTGGATCAGTGGCGCAAGGGCGACGCCCGGGCGCGAAAGGCCGTCTTCGGCGCACATAAGGGCGACGACCCCATCCCGCCCATCGCCGCCCTGATCGCCTCGGAGGCGCGGCTGCTCTGTTTCGACGAGCTTCAGGTCACCGACATCGCGGACGCCATGATCCTGGGCCGGCTGTTCGACGCCCTGTTCGAGAAGAAGGTCGTGCTGGCCGTCACCTCCAACCGCGCGCCCGACGACCTCTACAAAAACGGGCTGAACCGCCAGCTGTTCGTCCCCTTCATCGAGGAGATCAAACGCCGCTGCGTCGTGGTCGAGATCGACGGCGCGCGCGACTGGCGTCTGGACCGGCTGAAGGGATCGCCCGTCTGGTTCGGCCCCGGACCGACCGAGCATGCGGCGTTCGAGGCCCTGTGGACCGACCTGCGCGGCGGCATGCATGAGGCCCCGACGCATCTGGAGGTTCTGGGCCGCGATGTGGTGGTCGAACGGACCGCCGGCGGCCTGGCCCGCGCGACGTTCGAGGCGCTGTGCGGCCGTCCTCTGGGGCCGCAGGATTATCTCGCCATGGCCGGGCGGTTCCACACCCTTTTCCTCGAGGGAGTGAAGACCCTGGGCCCGGAGCGGCGCCAGGAGGCCCGACGGTTCGTGACCCTGATCGACGCCCTCTATGAGGCGAAGACCCGGCTGGTGATCCAGGCCGATGCGCCGCCCGAAGCCCTCTATCCGACGGGCGACGGGGCCTTCGAATTCGAACGGACCGTGTCGAGACTGCAGGAGATGTCGAGCGCCTCATGGCTGGAGGCGGCGGCGCACGCCTGACCGTCTCGACTTCGCCGCAATCCCCGATACCTTGACCGGCATGAAACAGACCCTCGTTCTCTCCGCATGCCTCGCCGGTTTGCTGGCGACCTCCGTCCAGGCCCAGACGACGCCTCCCGCCGCCCAGACACCCGCTGCGCCGGCGGCCGCCGGGTCGATCGCGCCCACCCCGTCTCCGCTCGGCGTCTCGACGGCGGCCCTGTCGGCCTGGCTGACGTCCCAGGGCGCGACCGTCGCGCCTGAGGCCTCGGACGATGGCCGCCGCTATCTGCGCGTCACCACCGACGGCCTGCCCTGGCTGATCTTCCTGCAATCGTGCGAGACGGATGTCTGCTCCGACCTCCAGTTTTCCGCCGCCCTGTCCGACGCCTCCATCACGCTCGACAAGGTCAACGTCTGGAATCGCGACCGGCGCTTCGTCAAGGCTATCTACGAGCCGGCGGAGACCGGCGGCGTCGCCTCGGCCGTCGCCCAATTCGACGTCCTGGTCGGGGCCGGCGGACCCGGCCAACTGACCGATCACCTTGCGGTCTGGCGCGCCCTTCTGGCCGACTTCGTCCGCACCTTGATGCCGCGCCCCGCCCCCGCTGCAGCGCCAACTCCGGCGCCGACCCCGGCGGCCCCGCCCGCCGGAAACTGACCGGACATAGAAAAAGGGCCGCGGATCACTCCGCAGCCCTCTTTTGTTTCAGCCTGTCGGTCGCGATGCGATCCTGCGCTCAAGTCGTGAGGCTCCGCGAGCCGAACCTAGCGCGGCGCGCAGCGCCCCTGGAGTCACGCCAGCGACGGGTCCGCCGTCTTGCACGCCTCGATCAGGCCCTGAACGGACTCGACCGACTTGGCGAACATCGCCTTCTCTTCGTCGTTGGTGGTGAACTCGACGATCTTCTCGACGCCGCCGGCGCCGATCAGGGCCGGCACGCCGACGTAGAGGTCCGACAGGCCGTATTCGCCCGACAGCCAGACGGCGCAGGGCAGGACGCGCTTCTGGTCCAACAGATAGGACTTGGCCATGGCGATGGCCGATTCCGCCGGGGCGTAGAAGGCCGAGCCCGTCTTCAGCAGGGCGACGATTTCGCCGCCGCCCTTGCGGGTGCGCTCGACGATGGCGTCCAGATCGGCCTGCGACAGGAAACCGGCCGCGACCGCGTCGGGCAGGCTCAGGCCGCCGACGGTCGAGTGACGCACCATCGGCACCATGTCGTCGCCGTGGCCACCCAGGGTCCAGGCGTGGATGTCCTGGATCGACACGCCGGTCTTCTCGGCCAGGAACATGGCGAAGCGGGCGCTGTCCAGCACGCCGGCCATGCCGACGACCTTCTCCTTGGGCAGACCCGAGAACTTCTGCAGGGCCCAGACCATGGCGTCGAGCGGGTTGGTGATGCAGATGACGAAGGCGTTCGGGGCGTGCTTGGCGATGCCCTCGCCCACGGCCTTCATGACCTTCAGATTGATGCCGATCAGGTCATCGCGGCTCATGCCCGGCTTGCGGGGCACGCCGGCGGTGACGATGCAGACGTCGGCGCCCGCGATGTCGGCGTAGTCGTTGGCGCCCTTCAGGCTGACGTCCTGACCGAACACGGCCGAGCCCTGGTAGATGTCCAGCGCCTTGCCCTGCGGCGTGCCCTCGGCGATGTCGAACAGGACGACGTCGCCCAGGGCTTCACGCGCGGCCACATGGGCCAGGGTGCCGCCGATCATGCCGGCGCCGATGAGGGCGATCTTCGCACGAGCCATAGGGTCGTCTCCTTATGGGCCTGTCGCGCATTCGCGCTACTTGAGGCCGAGGTGGGGTGGCCGTCTGCCGCGGAGCGGCCAGGGCCGGTTTGCAGTTGCGAAATGAAACTTCGCGGCGCGGTCTAGACTCCTCGGACCGTCGGAGCAAGCCGGCAGGCGACGACGGTCCCCCGACCTTCGGCGAGACATGGCTTTACCCCCGCCGGACGGCGTCGCAATGTCGGCGTCCACAGTCCGGAGTTCGACGACCATGCGCCCGATCCGCTCGCTGCTCGCGCCCCTTTCCGCCGCCGCCCTGACCATTCCGGCCCTGGCCGCGCCGGCGACCGCCCAGACCCCGCCAGCGACCCTCGGCCACCAGTATGTCCCGGCGCCCTGGTGGATGCGCGACCCGGTCATCGCCTCGATCGGCCAGGTGCGCGTCGAGATTTCCGCCAACCGCGCCGGTTTCCGCGCCACCTTCCAGGCCTTGGACCGCTCGGCCGCCGAGGCCTCGCGCAAGGCCGCCGATCAGGTCCGCGCCCTCAGCCAGGCCCTCGCCGCGCATGGGGCCGACAAGGTCCGCGTCGAGACCGCCCTGAGCACCCGTCCGCTCTATGAGCAGTATCGCGACGAGGCCGGAAACCTCCGCGACAACGTCCGGCCGGACAAGATCCAGCGCTACCAGACCGAGGCCTCTGTTCAGGTGTCGATCCGCGACATCGCCCTGCTGGAGCGGGCCTACGCCACCGTCGTGGCGGCCCAGCCGACCTCCATCAGCCCCGTCTCTTTCCAGCTCGAGCCGGACAACGCCTGGAAGGCCAATCTGGCGGCCGAGGCCATGAAGGACGCCCGTCGCCGCGCCGAGGCGGCCACGACGAACGCCGGCGCCCGCCTGGGCACCGTGCGCGTCATCGATCCCACCGGTCGCGCCTGCCAGACCGACGTCCTGGCCGGCTGGCCGTCCTATCAGTCCGACGGAGGCCAGGCGACAACGCTGGACGAAATGGTGGTCACCGGCTCCCGCGCCTATGCGCCTCCGCCACCTGCGCCGCCGCCCCCTCCCCCGCCGCCGCGACCGGCGGGCGCCCCGCCCACCGAGGCCGAGATCGAGGCCGCGCGACTGGCCCTGCAACCGCCCCTGATGACCCTGACCGACAGCGCCTGTGTCGTTTACGGACTCAGCTGAACCGCATGGCTGATTTCGCCGTCGATCCGGCCTTCGAGGCCGGTTCCGTCGCCGTCGCCGACTGGCCCCTGTGCCATGTGCGGCTTCAGGACGACGGCCGGTTTCCCTGGCTGATCCTGATCCCGCGCGTCGAGGAGGCGACCGAGATCGAGGACCTCTCGCCGGCGGATCGGGCCCTGCTGATGGAGGAAACCGTCCGGGCCGGCGACGTCGTCCGCCGCCTCGGCGCGGCGCTCGACCGGCCGATCGACAAGCTGAACGTCGCCGCCCTCGGCAATGTCACGGCCCAGTTGCATGTCCACGTCGTCGGCCGCCGCCGCGACGACCCCCTGTGGCCGGATCCGGTCTGGGGGCGAGGTGAGGCCGAACGCCTCGGCGAGACATGGCGGTCACGGCTGATCGCCCTGGCGGCCGAACCATAAACGGGACCGCGCTCAAGCAGCGAGGCTCCGCGAGCCGAGCGATAGCGCGCTAAACAGCCGGCGGCGGACCGAACTTCCCGGCGTTGTAGTCCTCGATGGCCTGGATGATCTCTTCGCGGGTGTTCATCACGAACGGCCCGTGACTGAACACCGGCTCGCCGATCGGCAGGGCGTGCCCCAGCAGGACGACGGCGTCGGTTTCCGCCGTCATGTCCAGCCCGTCGCCATCGCCGAGAGCGACCAGATTCCATTCAGACGCGCGCGTCCCGGCGATCGAGACCGCGCCCTTCACGACATAAAGAAACACGTTCCGCCCCGCCGCGATCGGCGTCTCGAACCGCGCCCCGGCGGGCACTCGCACCACCGCCAGATGGATGTCGATCAGCGACCGGATCGGCGCCGGACGGCCCAGCCATTCGCCGGACACCGGCTCGACCGTCACCCCGGCTTCGGTCGTGAAACTCGGGATGTCCTCCGCCTGCAGGCCGACATAGTCCGGCTTCGTCATCTTCAGCCGCGACGGCAGATTGACCCAGAGCTGGAGGATTTCCATCGGCCCGCCGTCGCGCTTGAACGAGGCAGGCGACAGTTCGGCGTGGATCAGGCCCGAACCCGCCGTCATCCACTGGATGCCGCCCGCCCGGATGACGCTCTCGCCCCCGGCCGAGTCGTTGTGGGCCAGTTCGCCGTCCAGGATGAAGGTCACCGTCTCGAACCCGCGATGCGGATGCGGCCCGAACGGCAGGCCGCGATTGTTCGACGGATAAATCTGGGGCCCGTGGTGGTTCAGGAACAGGAAGGGATCGACCTGCTGGACCCCCGGCCCCGGCACGGGCCGCCGGGTGATCAGATCGCCGATATCGTCCCGGTGGGCGGGATGCAGGCGCAGAACGCGGCGAGGCTGATCGAAGGTCATGGGATCCATCTAGGGTCCGGCGCGCGCCCCGGCCACCCCCCTGCCCCCGCCTCAGGCCGCTTCAGCCCCCGATCGGCCGCAGGATCGCCGCGCGACGCCCGCCGCCCTCGACCAGATCGCCCCGCCAGCCCTCCGGCCCCCGCGTCAGCTCCAGCGCCAGACCCTGGCCCAGACCGATTCGGACGCGGTCGTCCGTCCGCAACAGCACCGTCACCGGCGTCGACCTTTGAGCCCCCGACGGCGTTCGGCCCAGCCAGACGCCGTCAAGGGCCCGGGCGGGACCGCGATCGGTCAGCGACAGGTCCAGCAGGTGGCGGTCGTCGGCGTCCATGACCCGCCACAACCCGTCCAGCGGCCCCATCAGGGCCTGGGCCTGATCGCGACGGGCGGCCACGGCGGACAGATAGTCGGATTCCGCATCCGGACGTCCGGCGCCTCGGCCGCTGCGGCCCACGGCGTCGCCCTCGACCGTCTTTCGACCAAAGTCGGACGGCGGCTCATACGGCGGGACCACGGGGCGGACATAGACTTCCTGGGGGACGTCGGTCATCGGCGCGACCCTCACCACGGTCTCCAGCGCCGGGCGCGGCGTGACGGCCGGCGGCGCAGGATCCGGAGCGACGGCTGACAGGAGAAGCGCGATCCACATGGCGACACCCTGCGGCGCCCCCGGTCGGCTCGCTAGTGCGCGCAGGTCACAATGTCCGGCGGTCTGCGGCCACGCTTTTCGCGCTTTATGCTGCGCTGCGTTGCGGCTTGCGTTGACACTCCGCCCGCCGGGTCACTAAAGCCAAGGCGCAAGAACGGACGCCTGTTTTTTCAGGGTTTTTGAGAACCATTCGCATGAGCCAGCCCCACGACGCCGCATCGAAGGGGGGGATGAGCGACCGGACCGGCCGCTTCGTCGTCCAGCCCAACGGCCGCACCACGCCCCTGTCCCCCCATATGTCGGTCTGGCGCTGGCACATCACCATGGCCGCCTCGATCCTGTTCCGCGCGACCATCATCGCCGCGACCTTCGGGAGCCTGTTCGTCCTCGCCTGGCTGGGCAGCCTCGCCTACGGGCCCGAGGCCTATGTCCGGTTCCTCGCGCTGGCGGCCTCGCCCCTTGGCCTGCTGATCGGCTTCGGCCTGACCCTGGTGCTGTTCTCCCTGCTGCTGAACGGCGCCCGCCACCTGATCAACGACATGGGCGCAGGCCTGTCGGTGCGGACCGCCAATCTCCTGTCCCAGATCGCCGTCTGGGGCCCTGTTGTCCTGGCGATCCTGTTCTGGGTCGCCCTGTTCTCCACCGGGAGGGTGTCGCTGTGAGCGGTCCGGCCAAGTTCAGGAACAACGTCAAGGTCTCCGAGCGCCACGGCGCGGCGGAATGGGCCACAGAGAAGCTGGCGCTTCTGCTTCTGATGCCGCTCGGCGTCTGGGTCGCCTCCACCGCCTTCACCCTCGCCGGTCGCGACGCCGCCGGCGCGGCCGCCTGGTTCGCCGACAAGATCAACGCCGGCCTGATGGCGGTGACGGCCGTCGTCTTCTTCGGCTTCGCCAACCTGGCCTGGAAGGTCGTGGTCGAGGATTATGTCCACAAGCCGGGAACCAAGCGCTTCCTGCTGGGCCTGCTGAACATCGTCTGCATCCTGCTGGCCGGCGCCAGCGTCTTCTTCATCGTGCGGCTGGCGCTGGGTTCCGCGCCGCTGCCGGCCGGGGTCTGATCCGCATGCCTGCCTATGAATTCGTCGATCACGCCTATGACGTTGTGGTTGTCGGCGCCGGCGGGTCCGGCCTCCGCGCCGCGCTCGGGGCCGCCCAGCAGGGGCTGAAGGTCGCCTGCGTCACCAAGGTCTTCCCCACCCGCTCCCACACGGTGGCGGCCCAGGGCGGCATCTCCGCCTCGCTCGGCAACATGGGCGAGGACAGCTGGCAGTGGCACATGTACGACACCGTCAAGGGGTCGGACTGGCTGGGCGACCAGGACGCGATCGAGTATCTGGTCCGCAACGCCCCCAAGGCCGTTTATGAGCTGGAGCACTGGGGCGTGCCCTTCAGCCGCACGGACGAGGGCAAGATCTATCAGCGCGCCTTCGGCGGCATGACCCGCAACTTCGGCGAGGGTCCGGTCCAGCGCACCTGCGCCGCCGCCGACCGCACCGGCCACGCCATCCTGCACACCCTGTACGGCCAGTCGGTGCGCCGCGAGGTGAAGTTCTTCGTCGAATATTTCGGCCTGGACCTGATCATGCAGGACGGCGCCTGCACCGGCGTCACCGCCCTGCAGCTCGACAACGGCCAGCTGCATCGCTTCCGGGCCAAGCTGGTGATCCTGGCCACCGGCGGCTACGGCCGGGCCTATTTCTCGGCCACCTCGGCCCACACCTGCACCGGCGACGGCAACGCCATGGTGTTGCGCGCCGGCCTGCCGTGTCAGGACATGGAGTTCGTCCAGTTCCACCCGACCGGCATCTACGGCGCCGGCTGCCTGATCACCGAGGGCGCGCGCGGCGAGGGCGGCTATCTGACCAACTCCGAGGGTGAACGCTTCATGGAGCGGTATGCGCCGACCGTGAAGGACCTGGCCCCGCGCGACATGGTCAGCCGCTCCATGACCATCGAGATCCGCGAAGGCCGGGGCGTGGGTCCCCGGAAGGACCACATCTTCCTGCACCTGGATCACCTGGATCCCAAGATCCTGCACCAGCGCCTGCCCGGCATCTCCGAGAGCGCCAAGATCTTCGCAGGCGTCGACGTCACCAAGGCGCCGATCCCGGTCCTGCCGACGGTTCACTACAACATGGGCGGCATCCCCACGAACTATCACGGCGAGGTCCTGACCCTGCGCGACGGAAATCCCGACAGCGTGGTGCCGGGCCTGATGGCCGTGGGCGAGGCGGCCTGCGTCTCGGTGCACGGCGCCAACCGTCTGGGTTCGAACTCCCTGACCGATCTGGTGGTGTTTGGCCGCGCAGCGGGTCTCCGCGCCGGCGAGATCGTCGACAAGGCCTCCGCCGTGCCGGACGCTCCGGCCGCCGCCACCGACAGCCATATCGGCCGTCTGGACCGCTTCCGCTACGCCAACGGCTCGACACCGACCGCCGAGCTGCGCCTGGCCATGCAGCAGGCCATGCAGGCCGACGCCGCCGTGTTCCGCACCGGCGAAACCCTGCAGCAGGGCGTGGACAAGCTGCGCGCCATCGACGCCCAGGGCTCGGACATCAAGACCACCGACCGCGGCCTGATCTGGAACACCGACCTGATCGAGACGATGGAGTACGACAACCTGATCGCCCAGGCCCTGGTGACGATCGAGGGCGGTCTGAACCGTACGGAATCGCGCGGCGCCCACGCCCGCGAGGACTATCCGGACCGCGACGACGTCAACTGGATGAAGCACACCCTGGCGTGGAAACGTCCGGGCCAGCAGGTCCAGATCGACTACCGTCCGGTGCACAACTACACGATGTCGGACGAGGTCTCGTATATCGAGCCCAAGGCGCGGGTGTACTGATCCTTCATGGCCAAGGCTCCCGGCGCAGTGATGGACTCGGCGACCCCCGCCCCCGCAACGGGCGCGGCGTCCCTGTTCGCGCCGCGTCGGTCGCTCGGTCTCAAGCTGTTGCTGGTCTGCCTACTCGCCTTCCTGATGAGCATTCCGGCCCTTTTCGTCTTCGGCCTGCTGATGGACCGGACCAACCGGGCCGAGACCGTGGCGACCGAGGTCGGCGGCCTGATGGGCGGACCCCAGACCTTCCTCGGCCCGGTCCTGGCCGTGCCCTATACGCGGACCGTCGGCGAAGGCCTGTCGGCCCGCAGCGAGGCCAGCGTCTGGCACGTCTTCCCGACCCAGGGCCGCATCACGGCCGCCACCGCCTCGGAGGTGCGCCGCCGTTCATTGTTCAAGGTTCCGGTCTATCAGGCCGAACTGGACTGGACCGCCCGCTTCGACCTGATCCAGGCGGGGCGTGAGGCGCCGCAGGGCGCCGTTCTGGACTGGAGCCGCGCCGAAATCCTCGTCGGCGCCTCGGACCCGCGCGGGGCTCGCGCCGACATCACCCTCAGCCTCGACGGCCGCGCGGTCGCCACCGGCCCGTCGATCATCAAACCGACGACGGGACTGATCCCGCCCGACGACGGCCGCAACGTCGCCGTGCGCGGCGACGGGCTGAAACTGTTCGGCGCCCCGCTGACCGGAGCGAACGGCGGCGCGATCGATCGCACCGGTCCCCTCGACGTCTCCGGCAAGGCGACCTTCACCGGCGCGCGTCGCGTCACCCTGCTGGCCTTCGCCGGCACGACCGAGGCCGTCATCAAGGGCGACTGGAAAAGCCCCTCGTTCAACGGCGGCTTCCTGCCGGCCAAACAGTCGGTGACGGCCGACGGCTTCAGCGCCGACTGGTCCGTGCCCTATGTCGCCCGCGGCGTCCCGGCCGAAGGCGGCGCCGACGCCCTCAGCCGACTGGGCGCCACCGAAATGGGCGTCAGCTTCGTCGAACCCGCTAATCCCTATCAGTCGGTTAGCCGCTCGCTCAAATACGCCCCGATGTTCATCGGCCTGGTCTTCCTGGCCTTCTTCCTGTTCGAGACGACGACCGGCCGCCGCGTCCACGCGGCCCAGTACATCCTGATCGGCCTGGCCCAGGTCATCTTCTACATGCTGCTGCTGTCGATCGGCGAACACCTGGGCTTCGATCCCGCCTTCCTGATCGCCGCCGTCGCCACGGTCGGCCTGATCTCGGCCTATGCCGGATGGACGTTCGACAGCCGCGCCCAGGGCCTCCGCGCCCTGATCGCCTTCACCTTCCTGTACGGCCTCATCTATGTGCTGATGCGGCTGGAGGATTACGCCCTGCTGGTCGGCGCCGTCGCCAGCTTCGCCGCCATCGCGGCGGTCATGTATTTCACCCGACGCATCGACTGGTACGGCGTGACGGGTCAGACGAACACCGAAGGACAAGGCTGATGGTCCAGCTCACCCTCCCCCGCGGCTCCGCCCCGACCACCGGCAAGGTCCACAAGGCCCCCGCCGGCGCCCAGAACGTCAAGACCTACAAGGTCTATCGCTACGATCCGGAAACGGATTCGGCGCCGCGCTGGGACGTGTTCGAGGTGTCATCCGACGACCACGGCCCGATGCTTCTGGACGCCCTGATCCACATCAAGAACGAGATCGACCCCACCCTGTCGTTCCGCCGCTCGTGCCGGGAAGGCATCTGCGGCTCCTGCTCGATGAACATCGACGGATCCAACGCCCTGGCCTGCACCAAGGGCTGGGACGAATGCCGGTCGTCCGACATCACCATCTCCCCCCTGCCGCACCAGCCGGTGGTCAAGGATCTGGTGACCGACCTCAGCCTGTTCTACGCCCAGTACGATTCCATCCAGCCCTACCTCCAATCGGACGAGCCCGACCCGGAGACGGAACGCCTCCAGACCCCGGAACAGCGCGCCAAGCTGGACGGCCTGTACGAATGCATCCTGTGCGCCTGCTGCTCGACCTCCTGCCCCAGCTACTGGTGGAACCAGACGGAGTACCTGGGTCCGGCCGCCCTGCTGCAGTCCTACCGCTGGATCGCCGACAGCCGCGACGACGCCACCGACAAGCGCCTCGACGACCTGGAAGACCCCTTCAAGCTTTACCGCTGCCACACCATCATGAACTGCGCCCAGGTCTGCCCGAAGGGTCTGAACCCGGCCAAGGCCATCGCCGAGACCAAGAAGCTGATGGTTTCGCCGGCCCGCAAGAAGACGGCGGCCTGAGTTCAAACGGACGATGGCCAGGATCACCTATATCGAGCACGACGGCCGCGAGCATGTCGTCGAGGTCAAGAACGGGCTTTCCGTCATGGAAGGCGCGATCCGCAACAATGTGCCCGGCATCGACGCCGACTGCGGCGGCGCCTGCGCCTGCGCCACCTGCCACGTCTATGTGGACGAGGCGTTCGCGGCCGAGACCGGTCGTCCGTCCGCCATGGAAGAGTCGATGCTCGACTTCGCCGACAACGTGCAGCCGAACAGCCGACTGTCCTGCCAGATCCGCGTCTCGGACGATCTGGACGGCCTGATCGTCCGCCTGCCCGAAAGCCAGCACTGACGGCGCGCCCTTTTCGGCTTCTGGGCGTTTGAGTCCCGAATGAACCCCTTTTCCCGCCCCTCCGCCACCGACGACCGCCGCGCCGAACCGCGGCGGCGCGTCGATGCGCGCGGCCTCATCCTGGCCGACGGCCAGGAGATCCTCTGCCTGATCGTCGACCAGTCAGACGGCGGCCTGAGGCTCCGGCTGGACCGGGCCATCGGCCTGCCGCCGGTGATCGTGGTCATCGACCTGGCGGCCGGCGCGGCCTGCGAGGCCGAGGTGCGCTGGATCCGGGGGCAGGAGCTGGGGCTGAAATGCTCGATCCGGGCCACGCCGCTGAACGGCCTGATCCCGGGTCGGCTGGCGGGCGCAAGGGACGCCTGGCTGAGACGACGCAGTCTTTGACGACACCCGGCGACGGGTTTCGGGCGTTGAGGCGTTAGAGAGTTCAGACGCCCGTCGCTCCCCGGAAGGCCGCCATGCGCTCAACGGACCGCCGCCTCAACGCCGCCGTCGCTCTGACCCGTTTCGGTCTCGGGGCCAGACCGGACGAGATCGACGCCGTCTCCGTCGACCCCGTCGCCTGGCTGGACGCCCAGATCCGACCCGAGGGCGCGCCCCCGCCCCAGGGCCGGTTCCCCGATACCGACGCGCGGCTGGCGCAGTTCGAGGCCTATCGCCGGTCGGCCGCCGAGGCGCGCCGTGCGCGCGCCCCGGCGACCGAAGGCGGCGTCGCCGCCCCATCTTCTCAGGCGGCCTCGCCGCAAGACGCGGCCCTCGCCGCCCGGGAGGCCCAGACCCAGGCGCGGCGCACCCTCTATCGCGAAACCTATCAGGAGTTCCTCGCCCGCGCCCAGCTCGGCGCGTCGACCCCGGACGGCTTCGCCGAGCGCTGGACCCTGTTCTGGGCCAACCTTCTGACCGTCTCGGTCACCAAGCTGCAGAGCGCCGTCCTTCTGGGCCAGTACGAGCGCGAGGCCATCCGGCCGCATGTCTTCGGACAGTTCGAGGACCTGCTGCTGGCGGCGGAGTCCCACCCGGCCATGCTGTACTACCTCGACCAGGCCCAGTCCGTCGGGCCGAACAGCCGTGCGGGACAGCGGCGCAGCGCGGGCCTGAACGAAAATCTGGCCCGCGAAATTCTGGAGCTGCACACCGTCGGCGCCGATGCGGGCTACAGCCAGACCGACGTCACGGAGCTGGCCCGAGCCCTGACGGGCTGGTCGGTTCCCGGCCCGGCCGCGCCGGCGCGCCGTCCCAATCGCCGCCTGGCCGCTCTCGCCGACCAGCCCGGCAAACGCGGCTTCGTCTTCCGCCCGATGCAACATGAGCCGGGAGACCGGACGATCTTCGGCAAGCGTTACGCCGACGCCGGGCGCGCCCAGGGCGAGACCGTGCTGCGCGACCTCGCCGGACGGCCGGAGACTGCGCGACGCCTGGCCAAGCGTCTCGCCGTTCACTTCGTCGCCGACGATCCGCCGCCGGCCCTCGTTCAAAAGCTCGAGACCGCCTGGACCCGCTCCGGCGGTCGCCTCGATGAGGTGGCGCGCGCCCTGATCACCGCACCGGAGTCCTGGGCGGCCCAGCCGGTGAAGGTGAAGACGCCGTACGAGTTCGTGATCTCCACCTACCGCGCCCTTGGAACCACGCCGCAACGTCCTCAGGCGCTTCAGGGCCCGCTGGCGACCCTGGGCCAGCCCGCCTGGGCCCCGCCGTCGCCCGAAGGCTGGCCCGACACCGCCGCCGACTGGGCCGGTCCGGACGCCCTGGTGAAGCGGATGGAATGGGCCGCCTCGGTCGCCGACGCCGCGCGTGGATCGCGCGAACCGCTGCAGGTGGCCGAGGCGGCGCTCGGCGATCGTTTGTCCGCACGCACCCGCACCGCCGTGGCCCGCGCCGAGAGCCGGCCCGAGGCCCTGACCCTGTTTTTGATGTCGCCGGAGTTTCAGCGCCGATGACCGATTTCACCCCCCGCATTCCCACCGGCCTGTCGGCCGCCCTGGATCGCCGCCGGTTGCTGCGCGGCCTCACCGTCGGCGGACTGGGCCTCGCCTTCGCCGGCCAGGCGCCGCTTCAGGCTCTCGCCCGATCGTCCGGCGAGCGCGCCAAGTTCGTCGCGATCATAGCGCGGGGCGCGATGGACGGCCTGTCGGTCACCGCGCCCCACGACGATCCGGCCTATGTCGCTCTGAGAGGCGGCCTGGCCCTCCCGCCGCCGACCGAGACGGGCGGGACCCTGGCCCTGACGCAAGGCTTCGGCCTTCACCCGGCGCTGAAGGGCCTGCATCAGGCCTATGGGGAAGGGCGGATGCGCTTCGCCCCCGCCGTCGCCATTCCCACCCGGGTCCGCTCCCATTTCGACGCCCAGGACATGCTGGAATCCGGCGGGGAACGCCTTCATCAGAGCGATACCGGGTGGCTGAACCGGGCCCTCGCCGCCGCCGGAGGCAGGGGACTGTCCATCGGCGCCCAGACCCCGCTGATCCTGCGCGGCCCGGCCGAGAGCTCCAGCTGGGCCCCCGGCGGGCGCATCGGCGGCGACGAGCGGCTGGCCGCCCTGCTTCAGGACCTCTACGTCGAGGACCAGCTGCTGGCCACCAGCCTGGCCCGGGGCCTTGAAACCGAGGCACTGGCCGAAAGCGGCCTGATGGCCGGCGCCGGCCCGAGACGAGGCGACGTCGCCGCACTGGCCGGCTCGGTGGCGCGGCTGATGACCGGCGAGACGGGCGCCGACGTGGTCGCCCTGTCCATCGACGGCTGGGACACCCACGCCCGCCAGGCGGGTCAGCTCCAGGCCAGGCTGACCCAGCTCGACCTGCTGATCAGCGGCCTGAAACAAGGGCTGGGCGAGGAGTGGGCGCGCACGATTGTGATGGTGGCCACCGAGTTCGGCCGCACGGCCCGCGTCAACGGCACCCAGGGGACCGACCACGGCACGGCCTCGACCCTGCTGCTGACCGGCGGCGCGGTGAAGCAGGGCGGTCCGATCGGAGACTGGCCGGGCCTGTCGGACGCCGCCCTGTTCGAGGATCGCGATCTGGCCCCGACCCTGGACATCCGGGGCGTGTTCAAGGGCGTCTTGCGAGATCATCTGGGCGTCGATCGCGCTGCCCTGGATCGCGCGGTCTTCCCCGACAGCGCGGCCGAGGCCCCCGCCGTCTCCGGCCTGGTCTGACGTTTACTCCGTCGCCGCCGGCATGACCCCGGCGTTGATGGCGATGCGGCCGATCAGGCCCTTGACGATCAGGTCCAGGGGCGAGCCTTCGCGATAGTCGGCGGCGGCGACGAAGTTGACCCGGTCCTCGGAGATCAGGCCGTAGATCTTCTGCTGGTCCCGCTCGGAGTTGCGCGGATCATAGACCGCGATCGAGAAGCCGCCCTTGGTGTGCATCATCTTCATGGTCGGCACGTCGGTGTCGCCGTCGCCGAGGAAGATCATCCGCTCGAACGGCACCGGTCGTTCGTCGTCGGGGATGAAGCGGTTGATCCGCTCGTGCTCATAGTGGTTGAACACACCCTTGTTGATGCGGAACAGATACTGGGTCTTGGTCGTGTAGTTGACGCCCACCGCCGGCCAGATCGCCCGGCCGTCGGCGTCATAGACGAACTTTGACGCGAACACGTGGCTGAAGGCCTCCCGGATCGGACAGCCGGCGATCATCTCCTCCAGTCCGGCCGAGATGATGTAGTGCTCGATCTCAAGCCCGTATCGCTCGCCGAAGGCGTTGATGCGGTCGAACCAGCCCGGCCCGGTCAGGTCGGTCTTCAGCCCGTCGAACAGTTTCACGTCCTGGCCGTGCTCGGCCAGCAGTTTGCGGGTGATCGGCTGGTCGTGCTCGCGGGCCCGCTGCAGCATCAGCTGCATGTACATCAGGATGTTGTCGCCGTCGGCCTCGCGCGTCAGCCGATCGGCCTCGCCCCAGAAATCGCCGATCCCCATGCCGACGGAGGGAATGAAGGTCACTTCCTGCATGTTGCCGCGCGCCAGGGTGCCGTCGAAATCGTAGATCAGGGCGGTCTTGAGAGGGGCGGTCATGGGCGGCTCGGAACAGGGGTCTGTGCGAAATGTGCTGGTGATTAGTGAATAGTGAGTAGCGGTGGTCGCTCGCCAAGCCTCTGACCGTCAGGGCCATGCCCACTATTCACTACTCACTAGCACTCTTCACCCAACCCGGCGACGTCAGCGGCCGATCTGGCCGAGGTCAGGCAGTTCGTCCGCCACATCACCGACCGGCAGATGCAGGATGAAGGCCGCACCCCGGCCCGGCTCGCTCTCCACCTCGGCCCAGCCGCCGTGCAGCTCGACCAGAGCCTTGACCAGGGCCAGGCCGACGCCCGGTCCGCCGCGTTCCCGCCGCACGAAGCGATCGAACACATGGGCCTGGAGATGATACGGAATGCCGCGCCCGGTGTCCTCGACCCGCAGACGGACCTCGGCGCCCACGCCCTCGGCGACCAGACGCACCCGCCCGCCTTCGACCACAGCCCGGGCGGCGTTCTCCAGCAGGTGATCCAGCGCCTGCCGGACACGGCGGGCGTCGGCGCGCACGGTCTCGGGCGCGTGCGCCCACGCCAGCTCCAGCGTCGCGCCCCGACCCTCGATCCGGGCCCGCACCGCCTCCCCGGCCTCCTCCAGCAGGGTGCGCAGTCGAACCGGCCCGATCGACAGCTCCATCTCCCCGGCGTCGATCTGGGCCATGTCCAGCACGTCGTCGATCGAGCGGGCCAGCTGGCTGGCCGCCGTCCGGATGGCGCCGGCGTGCTGGCGGCTGCGGTCGGGCAGATCGCCGAACGCCTCCAGCAGCTCGGAATAGCCGACGATCGTGGTCAGGGGCGTCCGCAGCTCATAGCTGACCGAGCCGACGAACTCGCGCTTCAGGGCCTGGCTTTCCTCGAGGGCGGCCGCCTTGGCCGCCAGCGCCTCCTCCAGCTCCCGCCGCGCCGTCACGTCCGAGAAGGCGACCAGGGTCGCGCCGTCGGGCAGGGGGCGGGTCTGCCAGGCGGCGATCCGGCCGTCGGCGGTGCGGCCTTCACCTGAGATCGGCACCCGGCTTTCCGGATCCGGGTCCGCCACGCGCGCCTTCAGGCCCAGCCACAGGGCCGGATCGGGCATGATCTTCTGCGCCAGTGCCGCCACGGCGTCGAAATCACCGGCGGAGGCCAACTGGTCGCCCGACACCCGCCAGAAGGCCTCGAAGGCGTCGTTGTGCAGACGCAGCCGTCCATCCGAACCGAACACGGCCACCGCGTCGTTCAGCTTGTCCAGGGTCGCCGTCTGGACCTGTATCTGGGCGTTGTAGCGGCTGCGCAGCTGCAGCTCGCCGGTGATGTCCGAAAACAGCAGCAGGATGCCGCCCAACGGATGCGGCTGGCGCACGACCCTGAGCGTCCGGCCGTCCGGCAGGGACCAGCTGTCGTCCGGCGCAGCCTCTGCGGCGCCATAGAAATCCAGCTCAGCCGCTTTCCATCCCGCATAGTCCACGACTTCCGGCAGCATCCGACGCTGGCGCAGGCGATCCAGCAACTCGGCATGCGTCGGGCGTTCGTCCAGCCAGGCCGGGTCGATGTCGAACAGCTGCTGGAAGGCCGTGTTATGAAAGGCCAGTCGCTTCCCCGGCCCGAAAATGGCCACGGCGTCGGCCAGATGGTTCAGGGTCTCGTCATGCGCCTCGACGTGACGCCGCAGGGTGTCGCGGGTTTCCTCCGCATCCGTCATGTCGATGGCGAAGGCCAGGACCAGGCCGGCCCCGGCCAGAGGCTCGGCCACGATGCGCCAGGCCCGGCGACGATCGCCGCCCGTGGTCCAGCGGAACCCCTCCTGCCGCACGCCGAGCCGCCGCGCCTCGTTCAGGATCGACTCCGCGCCGCGATCGAAGCTGACGCCCTCGGCGCGCGCCGCGTCGAGGTCCGGCGCGCCCACCTCGGCCAGCCAGGCTCGGTTGGCCCAGATCAGGGCGCCGGTGCGGTCCGCCACCCAGGTCGGGGCGGGAGACGCGTCGGTCAGCAGGCCCAGTCCCACATCGACCGAGGCCGCCGTGTCCTGGGCCGGCCCCAGCCGCAACCAGGCCAGACCCGCGCCCGGCCGGCCCTCGACCCGCCACGGCCCCGAAACCGTCTCCAGCGTGCGCTCGAACGGAGCGCCCTCGGTCAGCAGCGCCGCGACGGCGTCGTCACAGGCGGCGCGGATGGCCTCGGTCAGGCGCAGGGCGTCATAGACGCCCTCTTCCTCGCCCTTGACGCCCAGAGCCGTTCGCGCGGCCGCTAGCGTCTCGACCCCGCCCCAGCACCGCAAAGGCGCGCCATCCGGATCCAGGCCGATGCGAACGTCGTCGAAAGCGTCCAGGGCCCCCTCGGCGCCGGCGGCGACGCCGGCGATCGTTGAGGCGCACCTTTCCAGCGCCCCGACCGCCGCCGCGGTGCGGCGCTTCAGCCGCCAGGCCCAGGCGGTGACCGACAGGGCCAAGCCCGCCGCTCCCGCCGCCGCCACATAGGCGATTTCGGCCTCAGCCATTCCCTACACCCGCCGATTCGTCCGTTAACCATAGCAGAAGCGACGAATCCTGCGTCACGCGCAGTCAGAAAGCCGTGGATGCCTTGCGACGATCGGCCCGCGCGTTGGATACGTCGCCGCCTTGCGCCCTCCGCAGCGCCTCACCACACTCCGGCCAGACCGCCTTCACGGACCCCGATGACCCAATCCGCAGCCTGGACCGGACGCGCCGCCCCGTCGCTGGATGACTTCGCCGAACTGGCCGAGGCCGCCTTCGCCGCCCTTCCGGCCATGTTCCGTCATGCGGCGGGCGAGGTGGTGTTCCGCATCGACGATTTCCCGCCGGACGACGTCCTGGCCGACTTCGGCATGGAGGATCCGTTCGAGCTCACGGGCCTGTATCAGGGCGTCGACATCGGCCGTCGCGACACTCTTGGGCCAGCGGCCGAACCGTCACGCATTTTCCTGTATCGCCGGCCGATCCTCGACGAGTGGGCCGAACGGGGCGACACACCGCTGGACGAGTTGATCGCCCACGTCCTGATCCACGAGATCGGCCACCATTTCGGCCTCGACGACGATCAGATCCACGCCATCGAAGACGCGGCGGACTGAGCCTTACCGGAACGGCGGCTCGTCGAAGGCGCGCAGCTTGCGCGAGTGCAGCTTGGCGCCCTCGCTGCGCAGCAGGTCGATGGCGCGGATGCCGATCTGCAGATGCTCCGAAATTGAGCCTTCATAGAAGCGGTTGGCCTGACCCGGCAGTTTGATCTCGCCGTGCAGGGGCTTGTCCGACACGCACAACAGCGTGCCGTAGGGCACCCGGAAGCGGTAACCCTGGGCCGCGATGGTGGCGCTCTCCATGTCGATGGCGACAGCGCGGCTCTGGTTGAACCTCAGCGCCGACTTGGAATAGCGCAGCTCCCAGTTCCGGTCGTCGGTGGTCACCACCGTGCCGGTGCGCAGGCGGCGTTTGACCTCCTCGCCCGGCGCGCCCGAAACGATCTTGGCCGCGTCATAGAGGGCGCGCTGGACCTCGGCGATCGACGGGATGGGGATGTCCGGCGGCAGGACCGCGTCCAGCACATGGTCGTCCCTCAGATAGGCGTGAGCCAGGACATAGTCGCCGATGGTCTGGGTCGGACGCAGGCCGCCGCAGTGGCCGATCATCATCCAGGCGTGCGGGCGGGTGACCGCCAGGTGGTCGCAGATGGTCTTGGCGTTCGACGGACCGACCCCGATGTTGACCAGGGTGATGCCCGTGTGCCCCGGCGCCGTCAGGTGATAGGCGGGCATCTGGTGCTTCTTCCAGGCCGCGTCCATGACGGCGACCTCCGGATCGGCGGTCTCGGCCGTGATCACCACCCCGCCGGCGCAGGACAGGCTCTGATAGGGGGTCGAGGGGTCACGCACCTGCTCCACCGCCCAGCGCACGAACTCGTCCACATAGCGGTTGTAGTTGGTGAACAGGACATAGGACTGGACGTCCTCGACCGGCGTGCCGGTGTAGTGCCTCAGGCGAGCCAGAGAGAAGTCAGTGCGCAGGCCGTCGAACTGGGACAGCGGAAAGTCCTCGTCGGCGTCCCACAGGCCGTCCGAGATCTCGTCGCCGATATGGGCCAGGTCCGTCGTCGGGAACCAGCGGGCGATGGCGGCGGTCATCGACCGGTCCAGCACCACGTCCGACCCGTCCAGCACATAGGGGAAGGGGATTTCCTGTTCCGAGGGAGACACTTCGAAGGTCGCGCCGTAGTCCTGCTCCAGCAGGGTCAGCTGCTCGATCAGATACGGGCGGAAAAGATCGGGCCGGGTGACGGTGGTGGAATAGACGCCCTGGCGCGACAGCCGGGCGTAGGCGCGGGCTTCCAGATTGGCGGGGCGGTCGCCGAACCAGCTGACCTTCAGTTGGGGATAGGCGAAGAGCCCCCTTGCCCGGGTCTCGGCGTCGACGCGCTCGCCGGTGTCGAGGAAGGTTTTCACCGCGTCGCGGAGGTTTGCGACCGATTGGGTGTAGAGGGTTTCAAGGCGGTCCAGCGCCGCCGATGCGTTCATCTGTTCTGTCATGGCCTCCCATATCGGAAGATCATGACCTTGGCGAGACGGTGACGCTTCAGTCCGCCCCGCCCAGCATCTTGACCTCCTGCAGGGTCAGCCTGTCGTCGACGATGTCGAACTCCAGAAGGGCGACGCCGGCCTCGCCGCAGCACTGGGCGTCCGACGGATTCCACAGCGGCGTGACGGCCCGCATGCCGTCGTGGAAGCTCCAGTAGGGCCGATGCCGGACCTCGCGACCCTTCAGCAGGTCGCCCGCGCGGCCCTGCCAGTTCGTGTCGATCTGACGCCAGGCGCCGTTCCTGAAGCGCAGCATCCGCAACATGTCGCCCGCGCCCGTCCCCCGTGACACGCCCGACAGAACCAGCAGCCACTCGCCGTCCCCATTGGGAACCAGGATCGGCGCCTCATAGGTTCCACCCTCGGAGGTCCAGATCAGCGGCGCAAGCGGTCCCGATCCGCCGCGCCGTTCCAGCACCACGACCCCGGCGCCGACGCCGTCCTCGTCGGTGAACCCCTCCTGGGTCTGCCAGTACAGCACATGGCCGTCGTCCAGGGGCAGGAAGCCGCCGCCGGACACGCCGCAGCCCTTCAGCTCAATCTCCAGACATCCCTTCTCGAGGTCGGACGGTTGCGCCCGCAGGGCCCTCGCCCGGCGGTCATAGGTGATCCGTCGTTGCAGACGTTCCAGATGGTATTCGTCCGAGGCGCTGTCGCCGCCCTCCCGCCAGTCCGCCTGCTCCGCCTCGACGTCGCGCGGCAGGGGCGACAGACGCAGGGCCTCGCGATAGGCGGCGTCGATCGTCGTGGGCACGGCGCCCCCGTTCGCCTGACCGCCGGTCGCCTGACTGCAGGCCGGGCCCGCCGCCAGAATCGCCGCCGCCATCGCCATCGTCGCCGAACGCATCACCGGATCCTCGTCTGTTCCGCCGGGAGACTGCCCGACGAGAGAGCGCCTCGCCACTGACCGTCCCTGACGGGAGGTCAGCCGAGCCGACGGTGCAGAAAGGCCGCCAGATCGTCCAGCACCGGCGCCTTCTTGCGAAACAGCGGCGAGAAGGTCGCGATCAGATCGGCATGGTTCAGTCCGGGATAGAGCTTCAACTCCGACGACGCCCCCGCCTGTCGCAACGCCCGATCCAGCAGGAGGGAGTCCTCGTCATGCACCACCACGTCGTCGCGTCCGTGACCCAGCCAGATCGGCGGCGCATCACGGCGCACGAAGGTGATCGGCTGCGTCAGGGTGGGGTCCGGCGCGCGTCCGAAGGCGTTGATCGCCGACGGGACGTTGAAGGGCAGAAACTCATAGGGCCCGGCCAGCCCCGCCGCCGCCCGGATCAGGTCCGGCCGTTCGACCGCCGCCATATAGCGCCGATCCAGGGCGATCATCATGGCCAGATGCGCCCCGGCGGAATGCCCCGCGACGGCCAGTCGATCCGGATCGCCGCCATAGTCCGCCGCCAGGTCGGCCGCCCGCGCCGTCGCCTGGGCCGCGTCCTCGACGAAGGCGGGAAAGTGCACCTGGGGGACCAGGCGATAGTCCGGCAGGAAGACGACGAACCCCCGGGACGCCAGGGCCTGGGCCGCCCAGCCATAGTCGGCCTTGCGCCCGTCCTCCCAGCCGCCGCCATAGAAGAACACCACCACCGGCGCCGGAGCCGCGCCGCGCTCGCGCGGACCATAGACGTCCAGGGTCTGTCGGGGATCATCGCCATAGGCGAGATCACGCGCCAGAAGCCCCGCGCCCCGATCTCGCGGCCCCAGCCGGTTCAGCAGCGCCAGGGGCGAACACGCTGCAGCCAGGCCCGCCAGAGGCCCCGCGATCAGCGGCGCCAGCAATCGTCTGCGCGTCATTAAAGGAACCTGGGCCACATCGGATCAATCTCCCGCCGATACGATGGGCGCAAGGCCCCGGATCGCCGTCAGCGGGCGCCGGCGATCAAGCGGCCGCAATCGGCGTCTTCGGCCAGACCGGGCTCGACGAAGCCCAGGACGGCGGCGACCGGCGCGACGACGGCGGCCAGAAGTCCGGTCAGGCCGACCTGGCTCGCCACCGCCCCGGCGTCGACCCCGACGCCGGGCGCCGTCAGCGGTCCCCGCACGCGGATCGGGGTCCAAAGCCGCAACAGGCGGGGTTTCTTGGATTCGCCGTCGATCGTCAGGTCCAGCGTTTCAGAGCCCAGATTGATCGTGCCTGATCCCTTGGCCAGGACCACGTCCGTATCGACCACCAGGGTCCGCGCCGTCGCCACCCCGCCCGCCACGGCGAACTCGGCCACGGCGCAGCGGATCGGCGTTTCGGACTGATCGCCGCTGAGCAGCTTGAGCAGCCCGGCCGAGGCGTTGATGCCCAACAACTCGGCGAAGGCCGCGCGCATCCGACCCTGGGGCACGACCAGGCTCAGCCGTCCCTTGGACGCCCCGGCGAAGTCGGCGATGGAGGCGCCCGGCCCTTCAAGCTGCGCCCGGCCCAGCGCACGGCCTGTGATCGGCTGCGCGCCGCCCCGCGCCGGCACGATCGACTCCAGCGGATAGCCGGCGAGACGGAAGTCGACGGCGCTATAGGGCGTCGCCTCGCGGGCGTCGATCCGGGCGGTTCCATTCAGTTCGCCGCGATTGAAGGCGAAGGCGACGGGATTGAGGTTCAGAACGCCGTCCTTCAGCACCGCCCCCAGGCTGACACGGCGCACATCCAGATCATTCGCCTTCACCTCGGCCGCGCGATAGGTCAGCCGTCCATCCATCGACCGCAGCCGCTCGGTCTGCAGCGGGGCGTCGGGAAACAGCTTTCCGGCGACGCCGGAACTGACCGTGGTCGTGTTTTCGCCTGAGGCGGAGGTCTGGGTGCGGGCGCCGAGAATGGCCATCAGATCATCCAGATCGAGCCGACGGGACGCCAGTTCGGCCTCCACGTTCAGGCGCTCGCCCGCCTCAACCCGCACGTCCCCGCTCAGGTCCGAGGCGCCCACACGCCCGTTGAAGTCGTCGAACGTCCAGGTCGACCGATCACGCCTCAGGTTCCCGGCCAGACGATACGGCGGTGTGTTCGGCAGGGTGACCCCGGTCAGCAGATACAGGTCGGCCAGATCACGCCCTTCCAGGCTCAGATCGGCCTCGAACCGTCCCAGGTCGAACGGTCGCGTGATCCTCCCGTCCGCCACCAGCCGCGATCCCGCCCCCGCCAGGGTGGCCTTGAATCCATAGGGCCGATTCCGGCGAATGTTGATGAAAGGGCCGCCCTCCACCCGCAGGGTCAGGGGCGACCGGTTCAGACTGCCGCGTCCATCCAGCAGGAAGCCGCTCGCCGTATCGTCCGGCCCGGTCGTCTCCCGCGCATTGATCGTGGCGTCCAGGGTCAGTCCCCTCCGCCGATCCGCAAAGACGATATCCCCGTTCCGGATGATCAACTGCTGGATCACGGGCAGCTTCAGGCCCTCGCCGGTATCCGGACGGTCCGGGTGTAGCGCCCAGCTCTGACGGCCGTTTTCGTCGGACAGCAACACGACATCCGCCTGATCGAAGGCCAGACGCGGCATCTCGATCTGACCCACAAGCAGTTTTCTCAGCCGGATCGAGGCGTCGATCCGCGCCACTTCCGCCGTCGGCCTGTCTCGCGCCCAGTCCGGTCCGCCGAAATACAGGCCCCGCACCGTCACCGACGGCGTCCAGCTGAACAGGCGGACGTCCAGATCGCCACGCAGCTCGACCTGGCGATCGTACTCCGCCGAGGCCCAGCGCCCGATCGGCCCCCTCAGCCAGTTCCAGTCGAACAGGAGAAGAAAGATCACGATCGCCGCGACCAGGGCCAGCACCGCCCCGCCCGCGCCGTACTCGACCGGTCCGGGCCGGCGGAAGGCCAGGAACACGGGGTCCTGCGTCCGAACATGATCCGTAAAGCCGCGCCAGCGCGCCCGCGCCCCGGAGCGGACCGCCGTCCAGCGGTCATTCAGCGATGTTCGGGCCTGGCTCAGCAGCGTGATCTCCGTCGAGCGAAGGCAACGTCTCAGGACCGAATTGGTTGGAATTCGCCTCGTCCGCACACGAAACGGCCATACTCCGTGAACGCATTATCGTCCGTTTTCTGAGTGTTTTTCATGGTTTCGTATTATGACAGTCATCGAACCTTTACACGGTCGAATTTGCGCGCATTCTTGCTCCGAACCCTGAGTGAATTCGGGAGATTTTTTGGAGTTGAAACGCCTATGACCGTTCTCGCCTTTTCCGCCCGCCTCGGCCTCGCCACCGTCGCCGCCGTCGCGGTCGCCCTGCCGGCCTTCGCCCAGACCCAGACTGCGCGCACGACGCAGGCCCCCCGTGCGGAAGCCCAGGTCTGGCGCACCGCGTCCGTCGAAGCGTCTGCGGACGCCCCGCGCGTGGTTCTGGTCTGCGAGCAGGGCGCCATCGCCCGTCGCAACTTCGAGCGCCGCTTCGGTCAGGAGCCGATGTTCATCACGGCCGATCAGGCCCTGGCCGCGCGCGACCGCAACGAAGTCTGGGCCGCGCCGCGCTGCATGACCCAGCGCCAGCTGGATCGGCTGGTCGACCGCCTGAACTGACGACCCCTCGGCAAGACGAAGGCCCGATCCGGCGACGGATCGGGCCTTTTGTTCCTCCGGGATCCGGATCGCCCTACTTCGGCGCGTCGAGGTGGCGGTCCAGCCAGCCGAACACCTCATTGTGCCACTGCAAGCTGTTGGCCGGACGCAGGACCCAGTGGTTCTCGTTCGGGAAGAAGACCAGTCGGCTCTCGACGCCGCGCCGCTGAAGGGCCGTGAAGGTCGCCAGTCCCTGGGCCGTGGGGATGCGGAAATCGCGATCGCCCTGCACGACCAGCGTCGGCGTCTTCCAGTTCTGCACATGGTTGGCCGGATTGAAGGCCTGATAGCCTTGGGGGTTTTCCCACGGCGTGCCGCCGTTCTCCCACTCGGTGAACCACAACTCCTCGGTCTCATGGCCCATGGCGAAGGTGTCGAAGACGCCGTCGTGATTCACCGCGCATTTGAAGGCGTCCGGCCAGTTCCCGGCGATCCAGTTGATCATGTAGCCGCCGTACGAAGCGCCCAGGGCGCAGGCATTGGTCCCGTCCAGGAACGGATACCTCTGCTGGGCCGCCGTCCAGCCCTTCTGCAGGTCCTCCAGCGGCCGGTCGCCCCAGTGCTGGCTGATCGAATCCGTGAAGGCCTGGCCGTAGCCGGTCGACCCATGGAAATCGACCATCACCACCGCATAGCCGGCGCCCGCATAGGTCATCGGGTTCCAGCGATAGGACCAGGCGTTGCCGAACGAGCCCTGCGGCCCGCCATGGATCAGGAAGGCGACGGGATACTTCTTCCCTTCCTCATAGCCGGCCGGCTTGATGACATAGGCGTGGACCGTCTCGTCGTTCCAGCCGGGGAAGTTGAACTGCTCGGCCTCGCCGAACGACTTGGCGTCCAGCTGCGGGTTCACATTCGTCAGGCGGCGCGGCATTTCACGACCGCGCCAGGTCTTGAAGAACAGCTCCGACGGCCGCGTCAGCGTATCCTGGGCGAAGACGAAACCCGACGACGTCTGGCCGAAGGCAGAGACATGGCCCGGGCCGGTCAGGGGCAGGACCGATCCGCGCGCCACATCGATCTGGAACAGGCGCGTCTGGCCGACGTCGCCGGCCGTCACATAGACGCTGCGCCCGTCCGCCGACCATTGCAGACTGTCGGCCGACCGGTCCCAGTCCCCCGCGATCCGGCGCGTCTGGCCGGTCGCCACATCCCGCAGGAAGACGCCGTACTGGTCGGCCTCGAACCCCGGCCGGGCCATGGCGCGATAGGCCAGGGTCTTGCCGTCCGGAGAGAACACCGGCCCCGTGTCCCAGGCCTTGTTGGCCTCGGTCAGATTGGTCAGTTGGCCCGGCGCGGCGATCGACACCTGATACAGGTCGAAATTGGTGCTCCACGGCTCGGTTCGGCCCGCCCGGCGCGCCGAAAACACCAGGCCCTGGCTGTCCGGGGTGAAGGTGAACTCGCCCTCGTCGCCGAACGGCTTGGACGGGGTGTCGCCGTCGAAGCCCTTTGTCACCCAGACCGCATCGCCGCCGGCCGTCGGCGCGACGAACAGATGATTCTGCGTCCCGTCCGCCCAGGTGTCCCAGTGGCGGACGAACATCCGGTCGTAGATCTGGGCGGTCGTCTTGCGCTCCGACACGGACCTGGCGCGGTCCACCGTGCAGGCGAGGTCGGCGCAGTCGGGATAGACCGACAGCGACACAGCGACATTCGCAGCGTCCGGGCTGATGCGATAGGCGTTGACGTCCAGCGGCAGGTCGGTGACCTGCACCGGCGTGGTCAGGTCCGGCCCGACCGACCAGACCTGGCTCGACCCCGACTTGCCGGACAGAAAATACAGCCGGCCGTCCGAACCCCAGCGCGCGGTGCTCGCGCCGTCATCCGAGATCGCCAGCCGCTGCGGCTCGCCGCCCGCCAGGTCCAGCACGAACAGGGCCGATTTGCGCCCGTTCGCCGCCACATCGGTGGTCGTCACCGAATAGACGACGCGCTTGCCGTCCGGCGACACCTGCGGGTCGCCCAGCCGATTGGCCACGATCATGTCGGAATAGGTGAAGGCGTTCGCCGTCGCCGGCGCATGAACCCCGGCCCACGGCGCGTTCGCGGTCGGCTCGGCCGAGGTTGGAACGGCGGCGGTTTGGGCCAGGGCCGGCGCGGCCAGCGAAAGGGCGACGGCGGCGCAACCGGCCAGGAGGGAGCGATGACGCATGGAACGATCCTCGTGAACTGAGCTGGCGCAGGCGTAGCACCCGAGCGGCGGACGTGAAAGTTGCGGCCCTTCTTTTGATTAGCTAAGACACTTGGACCAAGGAGAATGTGATGACCACCGTCACCGTCCATCAGGCCAAGACCCATCTGTCGAAGCTCATCGCCGCCGCCGAGCGCGGCGAAGAGGTGGTGATCGCTCGCGGCGATAAGCCTGCGGTGCGAATTGTCCCATTCAAACCCGTCCATCCCGTCGTTCCGGAGCGACGCTTCGGACGCTTCAAAGGACAGGTCAGTGTTGACGACCGCTTCTTGGAGCCTTTGCCTGAGGAAGAACTGCGACTCTGGGAGGGTCGGAACGATTGAACCTCCTGTTGGACACCCACGCCCTGCTGTGGCTTGCCATGGGCGACGAAAGGCTTCCCGAAAGATTGCGCTTGCGCCTCGAGGACCGCTCTGTCCCGATTTTCGCCAGCGCAGTATCGGCGATGGAGATCACGACAAAGCATAGGATCGGCAAGCTACCGCAAGCCGGTCCACTGGCTCGGGATTTCTCGGGCTCAATCATCCAGCTAGGACTGGCGCCCCTTCCAATTACGGTCGCAGAAGCCGAACTGGCCGGGCGCATGATGGGCGATCACCGTGACCCCTTCGACCGCTTGCTGATCGCCCAGGGGCTGCTGAACAATCTGACCCTGGTGTCGAACGAAAACGTCTTCGACGTCTTCGGCGTCGCCCGCCTCTGGTAGGGCGCTTGCTCCCGGATCATGATCCGGCGACAAGCGGATGGAATGAACGCCGCCTCGCTCCCCGCCGCCATGCCTCAGCCGCACATCGTCGATGTGCTGATCGCCGAGCGTGCGCCGCGTCTGACGCGGTCGGCGCTCTGGCCCCTGGTTCGGCCGCCGCTTCACGGCCTGCTCCACTATCGGGCGGCGCGACGCATGGCGGATGCGGTGGCCGACCTGTCCGGGCGAGAGGCGCTGGAGCATGTCTCGGCCCTGCTGTCGCTGCGGACGACGGCGACCGGAACCGACAACCTGCCAGCAACCGGTCGCTGCATCGTGGTGTCCAACCACCCGACCGGCATCGCCGACGGCCTGGCCATGTTCGATGTGGTCGAGACCCGCCGATCGGACTCGATCTATTTCGCCAACGCCGACGCCCTGCGCGTTTCGTCCCGACTGGACGAGATCGTCATCCCTGTCGAGTGGGTGCTGGACAAGCGGACCCGGGAGAAGACACGCCACACCCTCGACGCCGCCCGCGCCGCCTTCGAGGCCGAACGCTGCGTCGTCATGTTTCCGGCCGGACGGCTCGCGCGGCTCGAGAAGGGACGGCTGACCGATCCGGACTGGGCGCCGACCGCGATCTCCCTGTCCCGAAAGTACGGCGCGCCGATCGTGCCCGTGCACATGACCGGCCCCGCCTCGACCCTTTTCCACCTGTTCGACCGGTTCTCGCGTGAGCTTCGGGACATCACCCTGTTCCACGAGATGCTGAACAAGACCGGCAAGCCTTTCCACCTGACAGTCGGCCGGCCGATCCCGCCCCAGACCTTCGGTCCGGATGCGGCCGCCGAAACCCAGCGCCTGAAGACCTTCATCGAGCGCGCTCTTGTCCACGATCCAGAGGCCGTGTTCGCGTGAGCAGCATCGTCCTCTATCTGGCCGACGCCGCGGCCACCACGGCCCTCGGCGAGCGCATCGCCCCCCTTCTCGAACCCGGCGAGACGGTGTTGCTGTTCGGTCCGCTGGGCATGGGCAAGTCGACCCTGGCGCGTGGCCTGATCCGCGCCCTGACCACGCCGGACGAGGACGTGCCCTCGCCCACCTTCACCCTGGTCCAATGGTACGACAGCGATCCGCCCGTCGCCCACTTCGACCTCTATCGCCTGACCCGGCCGGAGGAGGCGTTCGAGATCGGTCTGGACGAGGCCCTGGATATCGGCTGCGCCCTGATCGAATGGCCCGAACGGCTCGGCGAAGACCCGGCTCGCTGGTTGGGGCCGGACCATCTGACCGTCGTCCTCGCCGAAGACGGCGCTTCGCGCCTTGCGACCGTTTCCGGCGCAGGGGCGTGGGAGGCGAAGCTCGAGAGATTGAATGACTGACCGCGAAACCGAACGTCTGGAGTTCCTTGCCGCCGCCGGCCTGGCCGACGCGGCGCGCGCCCCCTTGCCCGGCGACGCCTCGACCCGCCGCTATGAGCGACTGACGCCGCCGTCGGGTCCCACCCTGATGCTGATGGATCAGGTCGCCGCCGCCGAAAGCCCGCCCTGCGATCCGTCCTGGACGCCGCAAGAGCGTATCGCCCACGGCTGGAACGCCACCGCCCGTCTGTCGGCCGGTCGCATCGAGGCCTTCGCCGCCGTCGCGAAACATCTGAGGTCGGCCGGCCTGTCCGCCCCCGCCCTGCCCGCGCTCGATGCGCCCAAGGGGTTGGCCCTTCTGGAAGACTTCGGCGACGCCCTGTTCGCCCGCGTCATCGAGGCCGGACAGGACGAGACGCCGCTGTATCTGGCCGCCGTCGAGGCCCTGGCCCAGCTCCACACCGTCTCCACGCCGGAGGTGCTGCACGGCCCGGCCGGCGACTGGCCCCTGCTCACCTATGACGAGACGGCGCTTCAGGGCGGCGCGGACCTGTTTGTCGACTGGCTGCCGAGACTGGACGACCGCCTGGCTTTCGACGACACCGCCATCGCCGAGTGGCGCGCCGTCTGGGCGCCGATCACCACCGAAGGCGCCGCGAGGGCCTCGGTCATGGCGCACCGCGACTATCACGCCGAGAACCTGATCTGGATGCCGGAGCGCGACGGCGTGCGACGGGTCGGCATGATCGACTTCCAGGACGCCGTTCGCGCCCATCCGTCATGGGACCTTCACTCCCTGCTCCAGGACGCCCGGCGGGACGTGCCCCCCGAACTGGAGACCCTGGCGCTGGACCGCTATTTCGCCCTGCGGCCGGAGCACGACCGCGACGACTTCATGCGTCTCTACGCCGGCCTCGCCGCACTCAACCAGGCTCGCATCCTGGGGATTTTCGCCCGTCTGATCGCGCGCGACGGCAAGCCGCGCTACCGTCAGTTCATGCCGCGCATGTGGGCCCATCTGAACCGCAACCTGACCCGGCCCGGACTGGAAGGCGTCGCCGTCTGGTTCGACAGACACGTCCCCTCGGAGTTGCGCGCATGACCGGTCCGAAGACGGCGATGGTGCTGGCGGCTGGTCTCGGCACCCGGATGCGTCCCCTGACGGACGACCGGCCCAAGGCCCTGGTCGAGGTCGACGGCCGCGCCCTGATCGACCATGTGCTGGACCGGCTGGCCGACGCGGGCGTCGAGAAGGCCGTGGTCAACGTCCACTGGTTCGCCGATCGTCTGGAAGGCCATCTGGCCGCGCGCGGACGCGGTCCCCGGATCATCATCTCCGACGAACGCGCCGAACTTCTGGAAACCGGCGGCGGTTTGAAGAAGGCCCGCGCCCTGCTCGGCGACGATCCCGTCTTCGTCGCCAATATCGACAGCGTCTGGATGGACCGGAGCGAGACGCCGGGAGGCGCCCTCAACGACCTGATCCGTCTGTGGGACCCGCGACGCATGGACGCCGTCCTGCTGTTGGCCCGACGCCAGGGCTCCATCGGCTTCGAGGGCGACGGCGACTTCTTCCTGGGCGACGACGGCGCCCTGACTTTCAGGGGCGAGGCTCCATCCGCGCCCTACGCCTATATGGGGGTCCACATCACCCGGCCTGACTATGCCGACGGCGGGCCTGACGGTCCCTTTTCCCTGGCCGGCCTGTGGCGGGCGTCGGCGCGCCAGGGACGCCTGTTCGGCTGCGTTCTGGACGGCGACTGGATGCATGTCGGCGACCCCCAGGCCCGCGACGAGGCCGAGGCGAGGCTGGCGACCGCGCCGTGACCCGCGCCTTCGATCCTTTTGCGGGCGACGGCCCGTGCTGGTTCTCCATTCCGGCCCACCGGCCGTTCCTCGACGACCTGGCCGCCGGAGTTCTGGCCTGGCTGGGCGAGGCGCCGCCCGAGACCCTGTCGGATGCGGTCATCCTCCTGCCCAATCGCCGGGCCGCACGATCGTTCGCGGCCGCCTTGTCGAAGCAGGCGGGCGACCGGCCCATTCTGCTGCCTCAGGTCCGGCCGCTGGGGGATCTGGAAGAGGACGAACCGCCCTTCTCGCCCGGCTCCGTGGGCCTCGACCTGCCCCCCGCCATCAGCCCGCTGAAACGCCGGTTCGAGCTGGCGCGGATGATTGTCGAGGATTTCGACCGCGATCTCGGCCCGATGCGCGCCCTGGAACTCGCCGACAGTCTCGGCGGCTTCCTGGACAGTTGCGCCCTGGAGGAGGTCACGGACTTCAGCCGCCTCGACGACCTGGTCGACGCCGACCTCTCGCGGCACTGGCAGGACAGCGCCCGCTTCCTCGGGCTGGCTGTCGAAGCCTGGCCCAGGCGACTGGACGCCATGGGCCTGATCGACCCCTCCCGGCGACGGGCGAAACTGCTGCGCCTTCTGGCTGACCAGTGGAAGTCCGATCCGCCGACCGGTCCCGTCATCGCCGCCGGCTCGACCGGCACGGCGCCGGCCGCCGCCGATGTGCTGAACGCCGTGGCCCGCGCGCCCCAGGGCTGCGTCGTCCTGCCCGGTCTCGACCTCGATCTGGACGCCGACGCCTGGACCCTTGTGGCGGAGGACGAACAACATCCCCAGAGCGCCCTCCATCGCCTGCTGGACCGGCACGGAACCCCGCGTGAGGCCGTCCGCCCCTGGTTCCGCGAGCCGGTCGATTCGTCCGTGGAACGCCTCGGCGTCGCGCGCCAGAGGCTGCTCAACGAGGCCCTTCGTCCGGCCGACGCCACGGCCGACTGGCGCGATCGCATCCGCCTGCTGCGGGACCAGGCCGCGCCCGAGACCGGGGTCGACCCCGTCGCCGCGGGGCTTCAGGGCCTGTCCGTCGCCACCCTCCGCACCGAAGAGGACGCCGCCGCCGCCATCGCCCTCATGATGCGGGAGACGCTGGAAGCACCTGGTCGAACCTGCGCCCTCGTCACGCCCGATCTCGACCTCGGCCGCCGCGTCGCCGCCCGGCTGGAACGCTGGGGGATCACGGCCGACAGTTCCTCCGGCGCCCCGCTGCTGCGGATGCCCGCCGGCGTTCTGATCGACCTCTGCGCCCGGTTCATCGCCGATCCGCTCAAGCCCCAG
Source organism: Brevundimonas sp. VNH65 (assembly GCF_049445955.1). Lineage (NCBI taxonomy): Bacteria > Pseudomonadati > Pseudomonadota > Alphaproteobacteria > Caulobacterales > Caulobacteraceae > Brevundimonas > Brevundimonas sp. VNH65. The sequence goes on from NZ_JBMSDX010000002.1 coordinate 276,703, forward strand.
ACCCTGCTCGGCCTGATCAAACACCCGCTGGTCAAACTGGAAGAGAACACGTCGCGCGCCGCCTCGGCCTTCGAGCGCCATGCCTTGCGCGGGCCTCGCCGTCGGCGCTGGAGCGACCTCTCCAAACGTCTCCTCGCCGCGGCCCAGCCTCGCGAGGGCCAGGATCCGCCCTCTCCCGCCCGGCTGGAGCGCCTGGCAGATGCTCGCCGCCTGACGGAGAGGCTGGAGGCGCTTTCAACCGCCGCCCGCGCCGCCTTCGCCATCGACGACATCGCCACGACCGACGCGGCCGCCTCCGACCTGGTCCGCCTCACCGAAGTCCTTTGCGGGACGGAACTCTGGGCCGGGCCCGACGGCGAGGCGGCCGCCGCGCTTCTGACCGGACTGATCGAGGCCGGTCCGTCCCTGGGACCCGTCACCCGCGCCGAATTCGCCGAACTGATCCACGGCCTGCTCGGCGACCAGACCATCCGCACCGGCGGCGCCGACCAGCCGCGCCTGCGTATCCTCGGGGCCATCGAGGCCCGTCTCGTCCGCGCCGACCGCATGATCCTGGCCGGGCTGGAGGAGGGCGTCTGGCCCCAGGCGGCCCCGACCGACCCCTTCCTGTCGCGGCCGATGCGCAGGGCCTTGGGCCTGCCCCCGCCCGAACGCCGCCCCGGCCAGTCGGCCCAGGATTTCGTCCAGGCCGCCTGCGCCGAAGAGGCGATCCTGGTCCACATCGAACGTCGGGGCGGCCAGCCCGCCGTCCGTTCGCGCTGGCTGTGGCGGCTCGACATGCTGGTGCGCGGCGCCCACGACCCGGACAGGACGCCAGTCGCCCTGAACCGCCCCGTCGGTCTGGCCGAGACCGCCCGCGCCCTGGACGCCCCGCCGCCCGGACAGGCTCGCTACGCCCGCCGGCCCGCGCCCACACCCCCGGTCGACCGCCGTCCCCGCGAGATGCCGGTCACGGGCGTCGAGCGCTGGGTGCGCGACCCCTACGCCGTCTACGCCCAGCGCATCCTCGGCCTTAAGGTGCTGGAGCGGCCAGGCGCCGACGCCGAGGCGATGGCGCGCGGAAACGCCATCCACGCCGCCGTCGAACGGATCGTCCTGACCTGGCCCCACGCCCTGCCCGACGGGTGCGAGGACCAGATCGAGACTTTCATCCTGGACGCCATGCAGGAGGCGGGCTTCGAGGATCACGCCATGGCGCGCGAGGCCCCGCTGGCGCGCAACTGCGCCCGCTGGCTGGCCGTATGGGAGCGGGAGAGGCGCGCGCGAGGCGCCGACCTGCTGATCGAAAAATCGGGCCGCATCACCCTCGACGCCCCGGCCGGTCCCTTTGTCCTGACCGCCCGCGCGGACCGGATCGAACTCGACGCCGCCGGAGCCGCCGTCATCGATTTCAAGACCGGCTCGACGCCCAGCGTGAAGCAGGTGGTCCAGGGTTATTCGCCCCAGCTGACCCTCACCGCCGCCATTCTGGCCGCCGGCGGGTTCGCCGACGCCCCGCCCACGCCGGCGACGGACCTCCTCTATGTGAAGCTGACAGGCCGCAAGACGCCCGGCGTGGTGCTGGATGTGTCAAAGACGTCCAAGACCCAGCCCCTCGGCGCCGCAGACCTGGCCGAGACCGAGCTGGAAAATCTCTGTCAGTGGGTCGCCCGTTTCGATGAGGAGGCGACGCCCTACGCCGCCTGGCTGGCCCCGCAGTTCATGGGGACGTTCGGAGGCAACTACGACCATCTGGCGCGGGTCTGGGAATGGCACGTCGTCGGCGGCGAGGACGAGGCGCCCGAATGATCCGCTCGCCTTCCGACCTCATCGCCGAGGCCCGTGATCATCAGGTGCGGGCGGCCGATCCCGACCTGTCGGTCTTCGTCACGGCCAACGCCGGATCGGGCAAGACGACCACCCTGGTGGACCGGGTGGCGCGTCTGCTGCTGCGCAACGTCCGCCCCGGCGAGATCCTCTGCGTCACCTACACCAAGGCCGCCGCCGCCGAGATGCAGGCGCGGCTGTTCGAGAAACTGGGTCTGTGGGCCGTGGCCGACGACCGGGAACTGGCCGCCTCACTGGCCCGGCTGGACGGACGCGATCCAGCGAGCCTCAGCGGCGCCGACCTCTCCGAAGCGCGCCGCCTGTTCGCCCGCGCGCTGGAGACGCCCGGCGGGCTGAAGATCCAGACCATCCACGCCTTCTGCGAAAAGCTGCTGAAGCGGTTCCCGCTGGAGGCCGGGGTCTCCCCCAGCTTCCGCGTGCTGGAAAACGAAGCCGCCGTCGCCCTGTCGCATGAAGCGCGCGAGGACCTGGCCCGCGAAGCGCTGAAGGACGCCGACGGCGCCATCGGCCGGGCCTACGCCCATTTCGCCGTCGAACTGGACTGGGGCGCCTTCCACGACCTGCTGGCGAAGATCGAGGCCGAGCGCGGAAATCTCGGAGCCTATATCGACCGGGTGGACGCCGGGACCGCCCCCGGCCCCCACGCCCTGACCGGCGCGGATCCCGACCGCAGCCCGGCCGATATCGAAGGCGATTTCCTGGACTGGATCGACGGCGCCGAATGGGAACGGGTGGCCGACGCCATGGCGACCGGCTCGTCCAACGACCAGAAGCTGGCCGCCGCCATGGACGGGGTCTCGCCCGGCGGCTGGTCTGTCGCCGCCATGGCGCCGGTCTTCCTGACCACGGCGGGCGAGCCGCGCAAGTCGATGGGCACCAAATCCGCTCCGTCCTGGGCCGTGGATTTCCTGACCGACCTCCAGCTGAAATACTTGGCCGTCCGCGACGCCCTGCGCGCCGCAAAAGTCGCCGACGACACCGTCAAGGCGCTGACCCTCGCCCGCGCCCACGCGGCCCTCTATGAGGCAGCCAAGCGCCGGACCGGGGCGCTCGACTTCGCCGACCTGGTGGCCCGGACGGTCGAGCTGCTGACCCGGAAGGCCAACGCCGCCTGGGTCCTGTTCAAACTGGACGGCGGCATTGAGCACGTCCTGATCGACGAGGCCCAGGACACCGCTCCCGAACAATGGGAGATCTTCAAGGCCCTGACCGAGGAATTCTTCGTCGGCGCCGGAGCCGAACGCCGCCGGCCGGCCCGCGAGGACACGCCCGCCCGCAGCGTCTTCGTGGTCGGGGATCAGAAACAGTCGATCTACTCCTTCCAGGGCGCCCGCCCCGAACGGCTGTTGAAGGAAGCCCAGACCTACGACCTCCAGATCAACGCGGCGGGCGGCGTCTTCCAGCAGGTGCCGTTGGCGACCTCCTTCCGGTCCACGCCGGAGGTCCTCGGGTTTGTCGATGCGGTGTTCGACAATGAGACCCGCGCCATCGCCGTCTCGGGCGATCAGGCTGACCGTATTCTCCATGCCGGGGCCCGCGCAGGGCAGCACGGCGCGGTCGATCTGTGGCCCCTGTTCGAAGATCCTGCGACCGAGGACCGGCCGGCCTGGAACGCGCCGGTTGACAAGGAATCCCGTTTCAGCGGCCGCAAGCGTCTGGCCCAGGCCCTGGCGCGCGACATCAGGCGACAGGTCCAGACCGGCGTCGCCGTCCATGATCGAGGCCCAGACGGTCCGTGCCGACGCGCCGCGCGCTACGGCGACTATCTGGTTCTGGTCCGTCGCCGCGACGCCACCTTCGAGGAGATCATCCGGGCCCTGAAGACCGAAGGCGTGCCGGTCGCCGGCGCCGACCGGCTGAAACTGTCGAGCCACATCGTCTTCGACGACCTGATTTCCGTGGCCCGCTTCGCCCTCTATCCCGAGGACGATCTCAGCCTGGCGGAGGTGCTGCGCAGCCCCCTGTGCGACGTCACCGACTTCGGCAATCCGCACAGCCTCTATCCGCTGGCCGACGCCGCCGAACGCCAGGGGCGGTCGCTGTGGAGCGAACTGACGCGCCGCGCCGATGAGCATCCGGAATGGCGCCTCGCCCGTGACCTGCTGCAGGCGGCGATCGACGATCGCGAACGCGATCCCTTCGCCTTCTTTTCGGGCGTGTTGAACCGGGTCGATGCGACCGGCCTGTCGGGGCGCGGCCGCATCCTGATCCGTCTCGGCCGTGAGGCCGAGGAGGCGATCGACGAAACCCTGGCCCAGGTCCTGGCGGCCGAGGGACGAGGGGGCGTGGATCTGGAGACCTGCCTGTCCCTGCTCGAAGCGGCCGACGTCGAGGTCAAGCGCGAGATGGAGGGCGCGCGCGACGAGGTTCGCGTCATGACTGTGCACGGCGCCAAGGGGCTCGAGGCGCCGATCGTCATCCTTCCCGACACCACCTCGCGGGCCAAGCCGCAGGGGCCGAGCCTGATGCCGGTCGCCCTGGGTCCCGACCCGGATGACGGCGAGGGCTGGCTGATGTGTCCGGGCGCCAAGGGCGACGATTGCGCCGCCTCGACCGGGGCGCGTCAGGCGCGGATCGACCGCACCGACGCGGAGTCCCTGCGGCTGCTCTATGTCGCCCTGACCCGCGCCCGCGACCGGCTGGTGGTCATGGGCCGCGCCCTGAAGCGACCCGACACAGGGTTCGAGGAGGGCAGCTGGTGGGCCGTCATCTCGGAAACCCTGCAGCGTCTGGCCGACCGCGAGCCGGGCGCGGTGCGCGACATCGGCGACGGCGTCCTGCGCTTCGGCGTCGATCCCGGCGAGGCCCCGCGCAGCACGCCCGTCGTCACGGAAGCCGTCGCCGTTCCGGCCTGGGCGCAGACCCCGCCGCCGCCCGACGCCTCGGCCCGTTTCGCCTCACCGTCGAAGATGGACGAGACCTTGAGGATCGCGGCGCCCTCGCCCTTGGCCGTCGCGGCCGGGGGACTGGGCCGGTTCCGGCGCGGCGACCTGATCCACCGCCTGCTGGAGCGGCTGCCCGACATCGCGCCCTCCGACCGGCCCGACGCCGCCCTGCGTCTGCTGGCCCGCGAGCGCGACCTGTCCGACGACCAGAGGGCCGAGATGATCGCCGCCGCCTTCGGCGTCCTGGACGACGCCCGGTTCGCCCCCGTCTTCGGCCCCGGCTCCCGCGCCGAGGTCGCCCTGACCGGAACCGCGCCGGAATTGCCGCCCGGCGTCTCCGTCTCGGGCCGGATCGACCGGCTGGTCATCACGCCCGACCGGGTCCTGGTCGTCGACTTCAAGTCCAACCGCCCCGCCCCCGACCGCATCGAGGACGCCGACCCCGCCTATGTCACCCAGATGGCGGTCTATGCCGCCGTGCTGCATCGCCTCTACCCCGACCGCCCCGTCGAGGCCGCCCTCGTCTGGACCGACGGGCCGAAACTGATGGCGGTTCCGCAGGCGCTGATGGACGCCGCCCTTGCAGTGCGCTGACCGTCCCCCACATCTGCGACGAACCGGTGGAATCAGATACGATGATCCATCCCTGAGAAACGATCGCGCTCAAGTAGTGAGGCTCCGCGAGCCGAACGTAGCGCCCAACCTGCGCCTCCGAAGGAGCAAAAACATGCCCACCGTAAAGATCACTGACGACAGCTTCGACGCCGACGTCCTCAAGTCCGACAAGCCGGTGCTGGTCGATTTCTGGGCCGAGTGGTGCGGTCCCTGCAAGCAGATCGGCCCGGCCCTGGAACAGCTGTCCGACGAACTGGCCGGTCAGGTCACCATCGCCAAACTGAACATCGACGACAGCCCGATGACTCCGTCAAAGCTGGGCGTGAAGGGCATTCCGACCATGATGCTGTTCCGCGACGGGCAGCTGGCGTCGCTCAAGGTCGGCGCCATGCCCAAGGGCAAGATCGCCGAATGGCTGGCCGAGGCCGGCGTCTCGGCCTCCGCCTGAGGCCGCTGGGCCAAAGTCAGAAGGCGGCGGATCGCTCCGCCGCCTTCGCCAATTCGATCAGAACTCGCGCCAGCTGTCGCCCGGATCCCGCTCGCCGGGCGTCGCCTGCTGCTGGCCCCAGGAGATGATCATCAGCACCTTGTGGCTGCGGATGCGGTATTCGCCGATCATCGGCGTCACGGCCCCCAGCGGCGCCCCGGTCTTGCCGTCATAGAGAAAGCCCGAGAACTCGGCCACGCCGATGCGGTCGCGCCGGCTGTAGACCGACAGCTCGGGGATCGAGACGATGTTGAAGGCCTCGTTGATCGGCACCCGCATGTCCGGCAGGCCGACCACCCGCCGCATCTGCTCCAGCGACAGGGCCCCGGCCCGAAGCTCGAAGATCGCGTCGGCGTCCTCGCGCCGGCTGGTCAGGGCGAACCCGGCCTCCGACAGGGCCGAACGGATGGAGCTGACCGCATAGGGCGAGTTCTCGCCGCGGAAATAGACGTCGTCCACATAGATGCGCGTCCCCGGCGGCACCGGCAGGATCAGCCCCTCGACCGCCCGATCCGCCGCCCGCGACAGCAGAAGCTGCTCGGTCGCGGTGCGGCCGATGTTGCTCTCTGTCGTCGAGGCGCATCCCGCCAGGACCAGGTTCGCGGCCGCGACGGCCGCCCAGGCTCCAGAACGCATGCCTACCAGCTTCCGGTATTGGGCATGGAGGCCCAGGGCTCGGCCGGCGGCAGGGGCGCGCCCTCCTGCAGCAGTTCGATGGAGATGCCGTCCGGCGACCGGACGAAGGCCATATTGCCGTCGCGCGGCGGCCGGTTGATGACCACGCCCGCGTCCATCAGCGTCTGGCACAGGGCGTAGACGTCATCGACCTTGTAGGCCAGATGGCCGAAATTGCGCCCGCCCGTATAGACTTCCGGATCCCAGTTGTAGGTCAGCTCCACCTCGGGCGACCGTTCGGCGGCCGATCGCGCCTTGTCCTTGGGCGCGGCCAGGAAGACCAGGGTGAAACGCCCCTTCTCGTTCTCGGTGCGCCGCACCTCCTCCAGCCCCAGCAGGGTCCAGAAGCGGAGCGAGGCGTCCAGATCGGCGACGCGGACCATGGTGTGCAGATAGCGCATGACGGCTCGTGGAGAGGCGGGGGGCGGAAAGGCTGTTGCATAGCCTAAGCGGCCGAGGATGTCGAAATCCGGGCCTGCGTCCCGGATTTTGCCGCCTATTCCCCGATCAGGCCGCCGCCCTCGACCCGGACGAAGGCGGCCCGCCCGTTCAGGCCGTCGAACAGGGCGCGCTCGGTGCCGGTCATCACCGCCTGGACGCCCCCGTCCTGTCCCAGCGCCTCGATCTCGTCGAACAGGGCGGCGCGGCGTCCCGCGTCCAGATGCGCCGGCGCCTCGTCCAGCAACAGGATCGGCCGGGCCGCTGTCCCGGACGCCGCCAGCCGCCCGATCTGGGCCAGGATCAGGTTCAGCACCAGCGCCTTCTGCTCGCCCGACGACCCTTCGGCGGCGGGCCGGTTCTTCTGGCGATGCAGGGCCGTCAGATCGGTGCGATGCGGCCCGAACAGCGACCGCCCCGCCGCCCCGTCCCGGGCGCGGGCGCGCCGGAAACCTTCGGCCAGCAGGGCCGCGACCGTCTCGGCCGCCTGCCCCGCGCCCGCCGCCCTCTCGGCCTCTCCGTCCAGCGCAAGGTCGGCCTGGGGGAAGGGCCGATCGTCGCGCGCGTCAATGCCCGCCTGCAGGGTCGCCAGGGCCGTCGCCCGCGCCGTCGCCGCCCGCGCGCCGCTGTCGGCCAGCCGCGTCTCCAGCGCCTCCAGCCAGACCTCGTCCGGCGCCCGCCCGTGCTCGGCCGCCTCGGTCAGCAGCCTCAGCCTTTCCTTCAGCGCCCGCTCATAGATCGCCACCACGGCCGCATGGTCGGGATCGGCGGCGAACACCAGCCGGTCGAAAAACTTCAGCCGCTCGGCCCGCGCGTCGGAGAAGAGCCGATCCTGTTCCGGCGTGGCCCACACCGGCCTCAGCCAGTCCAGCAGCCGCCCCGGCGCCGCCGTCTCGCCTTCGATCCGCACCAGCCGCCGGTTCGACCCCGGCTGCACCCCCGTGCCCAGCCGCACCGGCTCGCCGTCCGCATCCTCGATCGTCAGGGCCACGGCCCACGGCCGTCCCGCCGCCTCGCCTGGCTCCCGCCGCCCCATCTCGGCCGCCGTCGCCCCGCGCAGCCCCTTGCCTGGCGTGAACAGGCTCAGCGCCTCCAGCACATTGGTCTTCCCCGCCCCGTTCGGCCCATGCAGCACCGTCGTCCCCGCCGCGAGCGGCAGAGCGGCGGCTGCATAGGAGCGGAAGTCAGTGAGGGTGAGGGAAGTGATCACGCGCCGATCGCCCGCCAGCGCTCAACTTCGCGGGCCACGGCGGCAACGTCGAGCCAGAAACCCAGTCTGCGCAAACGACCGCCCTCGTCTCGATACGTTAGAATGCCCGCCGCGTAGTCGATGACAGAATAATCGACACGCCTCACGTCCTTCCAACGCACGAAGCGTCCACGGCCGACGACAGGCCGATACAGCATCCCTTCCGGCGACAACAGGAGCCGCTTGGGCCGCAGCATTCCCCCGACATTGAACAGGCCGTAGACGACGGCAACGCCAAGCAGAAGCAGGGAAAAAACTCCTCCTCCCGCGCCAAACACCGCACTCGAAACGAACGCCCCGCTCAAGCTGAAGCCGGCCAGCACAGCATAGCCAACCCGGTTGTCGCCAATGACCAACCGCGCGTCGGGAACGGGTGCCTGACTGTCCAAGATTCCGCTCATCCCGCTGCCTAGCGGAAGATTGGGGTGGGAGAGTGAAGAGTGCTAGTGAGCGAGGCGTGAGCGCAGACCGATCCAACAGCCAGCCGCCCGCTCACTCCTTTGCTCACTGGCACTCCTCACTAATCACCCAAGCTCACACCCGCAGCGGCATCAGCACATACTGGACGCCCGGATCGCCCGGATCGAGCACCAGGGTCGGAGACGCCGGATCCGCGAAGCGGAAGGCCGCGTTCTCGCCGGTGATCTGGCCGGCCACGTCCAGCAGATAGCGGGCGTTGAAGCCGATCTCGAACGGTTCGTCGGAATAGCCGATCTCGACCTCCTCGACGCCCTGTCCGGCCTCCATGTTGCGCACCGTCAGGGTGACGCGGTCCAGCTCGAACGCCAATTTCACCGACCGGCTCTTCTCGGCCGAGATGGTGGCGACGCGGTCGACGGCCGAGGCGAAGACCACCCGGTCGATGTCGGCCTGTTTGTCGTTCCCCTTGGGAATGACCCGGGCGTAGTCGGGGAAGGCGCCGTCGATGACCTTGGACGTCAGGCTGGCGTGGCCCAGTTCGAAACGGATCTTCTGCGGGCTGACCTGAACCTCGACCGGGCCGGAGGCGTCGTCCAGCAGGCGGCGCACCTGATCCACGGTCTTGCGCGGCACGATCACGCCGGGACCGCCCGCCGCCCCCTCGGGCGCCGGGGTCTCGGCCAGGGCCAGGCGGTGGCCGTCGGTGGCCACGGCGCGCAGCAGGGCCGCGCCGTTCTCGGCCACGGTGTGCAGATACAGGCCGTTCAGATAGTAGCGCGTCTCCTCCGTCGAGACGGCGAACCGGGTCTTGTCGATCAGCCGCGCCAGATCGTCCTTCATCAGGGCGAAGCGCACGCCCGAACTGTCGGCCGACATCACCGGGAAGTCGCCCGCCGGCAGGACCGGCAGGTTGAACTTGGACCGCCCCGCCTGGACGGTCAGGCGCGGATCGTCGCCGTTGTAGGTCAGGGACACCTCGGCGCCGTCCGGCAGCTTGCGGACGATTTCATACAGGGTGTGGGCCGGGGCCGTGATCTGGCCCTCGACCTGGACCAGGGCGTCGGCCTCGTCGACCATCTCCATGTCCAGGTCGGTCGCCGCGAACGACAGCCGGTCGCGCCCCGCCGACAGCAGCACATTGGACAGGATCGGAATGGTGTTGCGACGCTCGACGACGCTCTGGACGTGGCCGAGGGCCTTGAGCAGGGCGGAGCGTTCGATGGTCAGTTGCATGTCGTCTTATGGCCCGGGCGCGAGGCTGCTGTCAGCGTCGCCTTTCAGATTGGCCCAGGACACTAGCGCATTGGCGCGCAGGGGCAACGGCTGACGCGTCTCCTCCCCATCGAAGATGGGGAGGGGGACCACGAAGTGGTGGAGGGGTTCTGACCGCTCGCACCTCGTCTGCGGCCAGGAGCCCCTCCGTCTCCTCGCCGAAGAGGCTCGGACCCACCTCCCCGTCGCTGCGCGACAGGGAGGAGACTGCGCGATCTAGCCCCGCAGCTTGCGCGTCAGGGCCTCGACGTCGCGGGCGACCTGTTCGTCGGTCGGGATCAGCTCCTCGATCTTCCTGACCCCGTGCAGCACCGTCGTGTGGTCGCGCCCGCCGAAACGACGGCCGATGTCGGGATAGGACCGGGTCGTGTGCTGTTTGCACAGATACATGGCGATCTGGCGCGGCCGGGCGATGGCGCGGGTGCGGCGTTCGCTCAGCAGGTCGGCCTGTTTCATGTTGAAGTGGTCGGCCACCGTCTTCTGGATCTCGTCCACGGTGATGCGTCGCTCGGGCGCCCCGCGCAGGGCCGACCCCAGCAGGGTCTGGGCCTCGTCCGCGCCCAGGCCCGACAGGCGCGGACCGGCGGCGGCGGCCAGGGTGTTGATGGCGCCTTCCAGCTCGCGCATCGAACCGGGCGTGCGGTCCACCAGATGCTCCAGCACCTCGCGCGACGGACGGCCCGAGACCACGCCCAGCCGGGCGAAGGCGTCCAGCCGGTTCTCGGCCACGGCGATCTTCAGCAGACGATCGCCGGGCTCGACCGGGCAGGTCAGGCCCGCGGCCAGATGGCTGCGCAGGCGCGGCTCGACCTCGTTCAGGGCGGTCGGCGGACGATCCGCCGCCAGGACGATGCGTTTGCCGTCCTCGATCAGGGCCGTCAGGGTCGACAGCAGCTCCTCCTGGGACGCCGCCTTTCCGCCGATGAACTGGACGTCGTCCAGCAACAGCATGTCGGCCGACCGCAGACTGTCCTTGAAGGCGGCGGTGGACCGGTCCTGGACCGCGCGCACGAAGGTCGACAGGAACCGCTCGGCGGTCAGATAGACCACCTTGGCGTCGGGTCTCAGCCGCTGGGCCTCCCAGGCGATGGCGTTCAGCAGGTGGGTCTTGCCGTAGCCATAGGGGCCGCAGAAGAAGATCGGGTTGAAGTGGCCGTCGGCCCAGGCCGCCGTCTGTCGGGCAATGGCCAGGGCGAAGGCGTTGCCCTGCCCTTCCACGAAGCTGTCGAAGGTCAGGCGGTCCTGCAGACCGGCGGCGCGCACCGCACGGGCGCCGTCGGCGACCGGGGCCACCGTGGCGACGGGGGCGGCGACCAGCGACAGGGCCGACGGGGCCTGCAACGACGAGGCCTGGGCGGCCAGGGCCGCCGACGGCGGCGCCGAGCCCAGCTCCGCCCGGCACCGCACTTCCAGCCGGCGCGACAGGCCGTCCAGGCCCAGCCACAGCTCGTTCATGCGGTTCAGGGCGTTCTTGCGCACCCAGTCGCGGGCGTAGGCGGTGGGGGTCACCAGGATCAGCCGGCCGGCGCCGTCGGCGCGCACGGCCGAGGGCGCGATGTAGGAGCTGAACGGCCCTTCGCCGATCTCGGCCCGCAGACGGCCCGAGGCCTCGGTCCAGATACGATCCGGATCCGTCATGCCCGACGCCGACATGCTCGCCACTGCTGCGCTCCTGCTCATTCTGAGACGACCCCCCACTGATTTCCACACACGCAGGGGGACGGGATCGGAGACGACTTCGCCTGCCCCGCGAAGCATGCGCTTGCGCGGGCCGGGTGTGGCCGATCGATCTGAACGTCTCCCGCCGACACGCGAATTCCTCCGCGCGCCGCCCTTCATCCGCCAGGGACTGAAGTGCGTGAGAGCCCAAAACTTACGCCGGGGGCGGATACGGTCAACGCTGATTCGTTCGCCGATTCGCACTTAAATTGGTTGACTCCGCTAAAGGCGGATCAGGCTTGGAGAAATGCCGATTTCGGCCGAAATGCGGCGGCCGAATTCGGGTCGCCGAGCAATGGCCACTTATCCGCACACGGCAAAACGGCGAGAGAGCTTTTGCCCTCTCGCCGCTGAATTCACTGGCTTTTTATTGCAACAGGGTCGTGACGACCCTGTGACGTCACCCGGTGTCAGGCCGCCGACATCTTCTTCAGCTGGGCCGCCAGACGGCTGACCTTGCGCGAGCCGGTGTTCTTGTGGACCACGCCCTTGGACACGGCGCGCATCAGCTCCGACTGGGCCTCGATGAAGGCCGTCTTGGCGACGCCGGCGTCGCCCGCCGTCACCGCTTCCTGGAACTTGCGGAGGAAGGTGCGGACGCGCGTGCGGCGCGCCTTGTTCACTTCGGTGCGGGCGGCGATCTTGCGGATCGCCTTGCGGGCGCCGGGGTTGTTGGCCATGGAAGAACCTTCGAACGGAAAACGCCGCAGACGACCTGCCCGCAGCGCGGAAATCTCAAGAGCGCGCGGCTATAGCCGAAAGCTCGCAGGGGATCAAGGCGAGGCGCGAAGGAATCCGAACGGGCCTCAGCGCGTCGCGCCCGGACGCCATTTGACGTCGCCCTGGCCGTTGGCGTTGGCCCGTCGCGCCGCGACGAACAGATGGTCCGACAACCGGTTCAGATAGCGCACCGCCTCGGGCGTGACCGCCTCGCCCGCCTCGACCAGTCGGATCGCCTCGCGTTCGGCCCGCCGCGCCACGGTGCGGGCCAGATGCAGATGGGTGGCCAGCGGCGAACCGCCCGGCAGGATGAAGCTGTCGAGCGGTTTCAGGCTCTCGTTCATCCAGTCGATCTCCGCCTCCAGCCGCTCCACCTGCGAGGCGACGATCCGCAACGCCTCCCACTTCGGCGCGGGTTCCAGCGGCGTGGCGAGGTCGGCGCCCAGATCGAACAGCTCGTTCTGGATCTTCGCCAGCATGGCGTCGATGCGATCGTTCTGGCCCGAATGCAGCCGCGCCATCCCGATCATGGCGTTCAGCTCGTCCACCGCCCCATAGGCCTCGACCCGGACATCCGACTTCGACACGCGCCGGCCCGTCGCCAGTCCGGTGGAGCCGTCGTCTCCGGTGCGGGTGTAGATCTTGTTGAGGACGACCATGCGACGCGGCGATCAGCCGGCGACCGATCGCTTCCAGGCCACGAAGGCCAGAAGCAGGATCACGGCCGCGGCCTGGAACAGGACCCGCCACCGCATCAGCCGGTTCGACCAGGTCCGGCCGAACTCGCCGCCGCGATAGAGGGTGTAGACGCCGAAGCCCATCGTCAGCACGACGGCCAGCATGGCGAGAGGAATGGTGATGCCGAAGAACAGGGCCATGCGGCCAATCTAGTCCGCCCCGAGGCCGCGCGCCAGCATCCGCCCACGCCATCCTGTGAATGCGACGAATTCGCACATGCGACATGCCGCCGCCTTGCGGCTCAGGTTGGCTCGCTATTGAGAGGCGCTCGCATTCTCAATCTCCTCCCCAGGATCGCCATGACCGCCCGCCTCCTTGATCTTCGTCGCCGCCTGATGCTGGGCGCCGCCGCCTGCGCCGTGGCCGCCTGCCCCGCCGTGGCCAACCCCGTCGCGGCGCCGGGCGCGGAGGATCAGGCGACCCAGGTCGCCGATGTGGTGGTCACCGCCGCCGGCTTCGAACAGAAGATCACCGACGCCCCCGCCTCGATCAGCGTCATCACCCAGGAAGAACTGGCCAGCCGCCCCTATATGACCCTGCTGGACGCCGTGCGCGATCTGGAAGGCGTCGACATCGGCGAGACCCGCGACAAGACCGGCCAGGGCACGATCTCGATCCGGGGCATGGGTTCGGACTACACCCTGATCCTGGTCAACGGCCGCCGCCAGAACAATCACGGCGACATCTATCCGAACAACTTCGGCGGCAACCAGTTCAACCACATCCCCCCGCTGGACGCGATCGAGCGGATCGAGGTCATCCGCGGTCCGGCCTCGACCCTCTACGGCGCCGACGCCATGGGCGGGGTGATCAACATCATCACCAAGCGGTCGCTGGACCGCTGGACCGGTTCGGCGACCGTCGCCCGCACCTTCGAGACCCATGACGAATACGGGGACGACATGACCGTCGACCTCTATGCCACGGGTCCCCTGGTGCGTGGCCTGCTGAACGCCACGGTGCGCGGCAGCTGGTATGACCGCGCCGCCTCCAACCCCATCTACGATACGGTCACGGACCCCGCCGGCGCGACCCGCACCCGCTCGCTGGGCTTCGGCGGCGGCGGCAAGACGGTGGACAACACCAACTGGTCCGGCGGCGTCAGCCTCGTCTTCACCCCGACCGAGAGCCAGACCCTGACGCTCGACTACGACGTCTCACGCCAGGAATACGACAACAGCATCCAGACCAATGACGCCGGCGGGCTGGAGTATCCGGTCGGCACGGTCGACAACATCAACTCGATCTTCAGCGCCGGCAACTTCTGCCTCGGCGCCACGGGCGCCAACGCGGCGGCCTGCGGAACGAACGGCGGCGTCTGGACCCGTCGCGCCAACCCCCAGGTCGGCTACGCCGCCGCCCAGGAGTTCACCCGAGACAGCTGGGCCCTGACCCATCAGGGCCGCTGGAGCTTCGGCAACAGCCGCATCTCCCTGTCCCATGTGGCGACGAACAACGAGGGGCGGACCATGCCCTTCACGGTGGCCGAGCGCGAACTGCTGCTGACGATGATCGACGGCACGGGCGCTTACGCCGGCCAGACCCTGGCCCAGCGTCGCGCCGCCGCCGAGGCGACCTTCCTGCCGCGTCCCAAGCGCACGCTTGAAAGCGCCCAGTACACGCTGGACGCCCAGCTCGACATGCCGTTCCAGCTGGCCGGCGAGCAGGTGGCCGTCATCGGCGCCCAGGTCATTCGCGGCGAACTGACCGACGGCGTCTTCGGCATGGAGAGCGGAAATCCCGGTCAGGCTCAGGACCACAACATGTGGTCGGTGTTCGCCGAGGACACCTGGCAGGCCCTGCCCGGCCTCGCCGTGACCGGCGGCCTGCGCTACGACAATCACGAGGTGTTCGGCGACCACGTCAGCCCGCGCCTCTACGGGGTCTACACCCTCAACGACCAGTGGACGATCAAGGGCGGTGTCTCGACCGGCTTCAAGACGCCCAAGACCACCCAGCTGTATGACGGCATCACCGGTTTCGGCGGTCAGGGCACCTCGCCCATGTTCGGCAATCCTGACCTGCAGCCCGAAACCAGCGTCAGCACCGAACTGGCGGTCTACTGGCAGCACCCCGATCGCCACAGCGTCAATGTGACCGTCTTCAACAACGCCTTCGACGACAAGATCGCCAATCAGCCGTGCGGCGGCGGAACCAGCCTGCCCTGCGCCAGCGCGGGCGAATATGCGGACCTGGGCTACGGCTCCAGCAGCCGCGCGACCAATATCGACGAGGTCGTCATCCGCGGCGTCGAGGTGGCCGGCCGCTGGCAGCTTCTGTCCACCCTCGGCCTGCGCGGCAACTACACCTACACCGACAGCGAACAGAAGAGCGGCGCGGAGATCGGTCGCCCCCTGGGCAACAGCGCCAAACATATGGCCAACGCCGGCGTCGACTGGCAGGCGACGGACAAGCTCAGCGTCACCCTGTCGGGCGAGGCCCGCACGGACCGCTATCGCGGC
This sequence comes from Brevundimonas sp. VNH65, assembly GCF_049445955.1. Lineage (NCBI taxonomy): Bacteria > Pseudomonadati > Pseudomonadota > Alphaproteobacteria > Caulobacterales > Caulobacteraceae > Brevundimonas > Brevundimonas sp. VNH65. The sequence continues at coordinate 292,210 of NZ_JBMSDX010000002.1, forward strand.
CTGCACGCCATCACCGGCGAAGAGCTGGTCTTCAAGGGCTACACCGTGGTCAACCTGGGCGCCGCCTATGAGCTGACCGGCTGGCTTCGGCTCAACGCCCGGATCAACAACCTGCTCGATCGCGATTTCACCAGCTACGACACCGAGTTCCGCGACCTGAACTCGGACGGCGACTACGTCGACACCAACGAGACCCTGTTCTTCGATCACTACAACAACAAGGACAAGGGCCGCAGCTTCTGGGTCAGCCTGAACGCCCGCTTCTGAGCCCGTCTTGAGGTCAGGGACGCGACGGTCCGCCGCCGCGTCCCTTCACCTTCCCTTCACCTTGTCCGCTCGCCGAATCTTAGCCTGACCGTGACAGAACGATCGGACGCCATGTCCACTGATCGTTCCTTCCGCAACCTCAGCCACCTGGAGAAGTCGGCCTCGACGGCGCGACTGCTCAACCTGTTGCGGGTCTGGCGAGAGCATGACCAGACCGACGACTGGCGCGACCGGCCCCTGTTCCGGACCCGGGCCCTGAACCAGTCCCTGGTCATCAAACACCGTCTGCGCCGCGACGAACTGGATCTGTTCCGCAGCCGCCGGCACATCGCCACCAAGATCGTCCTGCCCATCGACACCACCGACCTCAAGGCCGGGGGGCGCTACTTCTTCGTCAACGAGGTCGCGTTCGAACGCATGATGCGCAGCGCCTTCGGTATCGGCCCCGATCATCCGGACGTCATCCTGATGCGGCTGATCGACGAACTGCCGTCTCTGGATCCCTTCCTGTTGCGCGAACAGCTGCGCCGCAACGGACGCGACCCCGCCGCCTGCTACTTCGGCATCAGCGACGCCGACCTCGACCGGATGATGCAGTTCGTCGAGCGCGAGATCTCGCCCCTCGTCGCCCTCACCCTCGGCGAGGGCCAAGCGTCCGGCGCGTCTATCCAGCGGCTGGCCTCCAAGATCCTGTCGAACGACCCCGGCGACCGGATGGAGGCCCTGGGCGTCACCCTCAACCTTCCCCCGGACCAGTATCAGGAGGGCGTCTTCTGCTGGAAGGGCTTCCTCTACTACAAATGGAGCCTGGGCGAGTTGCTGCCCGACGCCCTGCGCGTGGCCGACGCGGTCATGCGCGTCAAGCCGCAGGGTTCGACCACGCCCAACGTCCGGGCCTATCTGGCCCACAGCCGCGCCTCCCTGCGCCGGCGCATCCTCGGGGCCTGCCGTTCGGTCTCGAGAAAGCTCAAGGTCTATGACGAGGCCTATGCGGCCCTGACCGTCCAGGCCAACCCCAACGCCTTCCGCGACTTCCTGCTCGAGGCGCCGGCCACCTTCCGCACGCTGGGCGAGCAGCTGGGCGTGCTCCAGCACATCGTCTCCTACTGGGCATTCCGCTTCGGGCCCGGCGCGCCCCTGACCACGCCTGAAGAGCTGATGGACGTGCTGATGGATTTCGAGGCCGGCCTCGCGGGTCGCGACGAGCCCGCGCCCGAACCCGACGCCGCCCGCGTCAGCCTGGCGGCCTGAGAACCACACCCGACACCGGCCGACCGCACTCAGGCCGGCGGGCTTTCACTTCACCCTCCGAGCATCCCGGCGAAGGCCGGGATCCAGATCAGGAGCGGCGCCGGCCCAGACAAAAGGCCCCGGATCGCTCCGGGGCCTTCGTTGTTCGGTAGACAAGGCGCTCAAGCCGTGAGCATCGCGAACATAGCGCGTCGCGCAGCGGCCAAGAAAAACTGCGCTTAAGCAGAGAGCCGCCGCGCGGCGGACGATAGCGCGGCGCGAAGCGCCCTTAGTACCGGTAGTGCTCGGGCTTGAACGGGCCTTCGGTCGGGACCGAAATATACTCGGCCTGCTCCTTGGACAGGGTCGTCAGCTTGGCGCCCAGCTTGGCCAGGTGCAGGAAGGCGACCTTCTCGTCCAGGTGCTTGGGCAGGGTGTAGACCTTGTTCTCGTACTTCGACGCATTGGTCCACAGCTCGATCTGGGCCAGGGTCTGGTTGGTGAACGAGGCCGACATCACGAACGACGGGTGGCCCGTGGCGTTGCCCAGGTTCACCAGACGGCCCTGCGACAGCAGGATGATCTTGTTGCCGTCCGGGAACTCGATGTGGTCGACCTGGGGCTTGATCTCGTCCCATTTGAAGTTGCGCAGGCCAGCGACCTGAATCTCCGAGTCGAAGTGGCCGATGTTGCAGACGATGGCGTTGTTGCGCATCCGGCGCATGTGATCGACGGTGATCACGTCCTTGTTGCCGGTGGCGGTGACGAAGATGTCGGCCTTGTCGGCGACGTCGTCCAGGGTCTGGACGTCATAGCCTTCCATCGCGGCCTGCAGGGCGCAGATCGGGTCGATCTCGGTGACGATCACGCGCGCGCCGCCCTGGCGCAGCGAGGCGGCCGAGCCCTTGCCCACGTCGCCGTAGCCGCAGACCACCGCGACCTTGCCCGACAGCATCACGTCGGTGCCGCGACGGATGGCGTCGACCAGCGATTCCCGGCAGCCGTACAGATTGTCGAACTTGGACTTGGTGACGCTGTCGTTGACGTTGATGGCGGGGAACGGCAGTTCGCCGCGCTCGGCCATCTGATACAGGCGGTGGACGCCGGTGGTCGTTTCCTCCGACACGCCGCCGATGGCGTCGCGGATGGCCGAATAGAAGCCGGGCTTCTCCTTCAGATACCGCTTCATGACCTTGTAGAGGGCTTCCTCTTCCTCGTTCTGCGGATTGTCGAGAACCGAGGCGTCCTTCTCGGCCTTGGGCCCGAGCACGCACAGCAGGGTGGCGTCGCCGCCGTCGTCCAGGATCAGGTTCGGATAGCCGCCGTCGGCCCATTCGAAGATCTTGTGGGCGTAGTCCCAGTATTCCTCCAGCGTCTCGCCCTTGGTGGCGAACACCGGGGTGCCGTTGGCGGCGATGGCGGCCGCGGCGTGGTCCTGGGTCGAGAAGATGTTGCACGAGGCCCAACGCACGTCCGCGCCGAGGGCTTCCAGCGTCTGGATCAGAACGGCCGTCTGGATCGTCATGTGCAGGCTGCCGGCGATGCGGGCGCCCTTCAGCGGCTGGGCCGCGCCGAACTCTTCGCGCAGCGCCATCAGGCCGGGCATTTCGGTTTCGGCGATGGCGATTTCCTTGTTGCCGAACGGGGCAAGCGAAATGTCGCGGACGATATAGTCGGCCAAGGGAGGCTCCTGATCGGAATGGATTTGCCCGCCGCTATAGCCGTCCCCGGCCGCTGCGGCAAGAAACCCATAAGGATGTCTTTATATGTGGCGCTTTGGCTGCGTTCCGTCCCATAGTTCCGGCGAAGGGGAGGAGGCACATGAAACGGTTTCTGGCGACGGCGGGGGCCGTCCTTTTCCTGGGCCTGGCTCCGACCCTGTCGTCGAGCGCGAACGCCGCCCCGGCGGACGGGCCCGTGACCCTGATCCACGCCGGACGCCTGCTCGACCGGCCCGGCGAGACGCCGCGCGGACCGTCCACGGTCGTGGTCCGCGACGGCCGCATCGCCGAAATCCGTGACGGCTTCGTCGGCGTCGAGACCTATCCCGGCGCCGCCGTCATCGACCAGCGCGATCGTTTCGTCCTGCCGGGTCTGATCGACAGCCACGTCCATCTGGTCTCCGACCTGGCCGGTCAGGCCTGGCTGGTGTCCTCCGTGACCGAAAGCCTGCCGGCCCAGGCCTATCACGCGGCCGAAAACGCCCGGAAGACGCTGCTGGCCGGCTTCACCACCGTTCGGAACCTCGGCGACGACGGCGGCGTGACCCTGGCCCTGCGCGATGCGACCGCCGATCATCGCCTTCCCGGCCCGCGCATCGTCGACGCCGGGACCAGCATCTCGACCACCTCCGGCCATATGGACGGGCGGCTGGGCTTCAGCGATGACATCCGCGCCCACATGAACCACGACAATGTCTGCGACGGCGTCGAAAGCTGTCGCGAGGCGGTGCGCCTGCAGGTCGGGCGCGGTGTGGACGTCATCAAGATCGCCACCACCGGCGGGGTCAACAGCCGCGTCGGCGCGGGCGTCGGCGCCCAGATGTTCGAGGACGAGGCCAAGGCCCTGATCGACACGGCGCACCTCTACGGCAAGAAGGTCGCGGTCCACGCCCACGGCGCCGCAGGCATCGACCTGGCCCTGCGGATGGGCGCCGACTCCATCGAGCACGGCACGGTCTTCGACGACCAGACGATCGATCTGTTCCGTCGCTCCGGCGCCTATTACGTCCCGACCCTGTCGACGGTGAACGGCTATCGGGAGCGTCTGGCCGCGGATCCGAACGCCTATCCGCCCGATGTGCTGGAAAAGGTCCTCTGGCGCATCGACGTCACCGGCCGGTCCCTGCGGGCCGCCGTTCCCGCCGGGGTGAAGATCGCCTTCGGCACCGATGCGGGCGTTTCCAAACACGGCCGCAACGCCGACGAGTTCGCCCTGATGGTCGAGTTCGGCATGACGCCGGCGGCGGCGATCCACGCCGCGACGGTCAACGCCGCCGACCTGCTGGGCCTGGGGCAAGAGATCGGCGCCCTGACGCCCGGCCGCCGCGCCGACGTCATCGCCGTGGACGGCGATCCCCTGGCCGATGTCGCCGTGCTCCGGACGGTCCGTTTCGTGATGCGCGACGGCCGTACCTATCTGGACGAAAAATCTACTCGCGAGTAGACCTTGGCCATGGCCGACGACGCACCCGCCTTTCCCGCCCTCGCCCGTGACGCCGCCCAGCCCCGTCACGACTGGACCCTGGACGAGGTCGAGGCCCTGTTCGCCCGACCGTTCATGGAGCTGGTCTTCGACGCCGCGACCGTGCACCGTCACTGGTTCGATCCCTCCGAGGTTCAGAAATCCCAGCTGCTGTCGATCAAGACCGGCGGCTGCGCCGAGAACTGCGGCTACTGCTCCCAGTCGGCCAGCTTCAAGACCGGGCTCAAGGCCGAGAAGCTGATGGAGACCTCCGCCGTCCTCGCCGAGGCCATGGCCGCCAAGGCCGGCGGCGCATCGCGCTTCTGCATGGGCGCGGCCTGGCGGGAACTGAAGGACCGTGACACGCCGAAACTGGCCGCCATGATCTCGGGCGTGAAGGCCCTGGGGCTGGAGACCTGCGCGACCCTCGGCATGCTGACGGCGGATCAGGCGAAACAGCTCAAGGCCGCCGGTCTCGACTATTACAATCACAACCTCGACACCGGCCCCGACTACTATGCCGAGGTCGTCACCACCCGCACCTATCAGGACCGTCTCGATACCCTGGAGCATGTCCGCGACGCCGGCATGTCCACCTGCTGCGGCGGCATCGTCGGCATGGGCGAGGCGCGGCGAGACCGGGCCGGACTGCTGCACGCCCTGGCGACCCTCCCCGCCCATCCCGACAGCCTGCCGGTCAACGCCCTCGTGCCGGTGACCGGCACGCCCCTGGGCGAGCGCGTCCTGCAACAGGGTGAAATCGATCCGATCGAATTCGTCCGCACGGTCGCCGTCGCCCGTCTGGTCTGCCCGCGCGCCATGGTGCGGCTCTCGGCCGGACGCGAGACCATGAGCCCGGAGATGCAGGCCCTGTGCTTCCTCGCCGGCGCCAACTCCATCTTCGTCGGCGGCAAGCTGCTGACGACGCCGAATCCGGAACAGGACGAAGACGCCCGACTGTTCGCCCTGCTCGACCTTCGGCCGCTGGTTCCGGCCTAACCCGGCCTTAAACCCTGTCGTGGCAGGATGGCGACATGAACCGTCGCGCCCTTTTCGCCCTCGTCCCCGCCGCCGGCGCCCTGGCCGTCCAGGCCCTGCGCGCCACGCCCGCCGCTGCGGCCGGCGCCAAGAGCGGCGGCGCCCCGGCCAACAGCTATATCCGCCTGCCCACCGTCACGGCGACGGTCACCCGCCACGACGGACGGCGCGGCGTCCTGTCGGTCGAGGCCGGGATCGACGTCAAGGATGAGGAGCTGCGCGCCCGAGCGGTTCAGGAGACGCCGCGCCTCCGCGCCGCCTGGAACGACGTGGTCCAGCGCGCCGCAGCCGGCGTCACCCCCGGCGGTCCGCCGGACGTGGAGCGGCTGCATCGCGATCTCCAGCGCGCCACGGCCCGCACCCTCGCCCGGGGCGGCGCGGTCTTCCTCATGGGCTCCATCACCATCAGCTGAGCCGCAGCCCGCTCGCGGACGCGTCTGGCCTGGAGCGCCGTCCCCGCCGGTGATCGCGGCTTGACGCGCCTGCGGCATGGGGCATGAAGGCGGGCGGGCCGCGACGGTCCGCCGCAGCCTCACTGACGAAAGCCTCCCCGATGTCCTCCGGTCTGATCGCCCTCCTCGACGACGTGGCGGCCATCGCCAAGCTGGCCGCCGCCTCAATCGACGACGTCGGGGCCGCCGCAGGCAAGGCCGGCGCCAAGGCGGCAGGCGTGGTGATCGACGACGCCGCGGTCACCCCCCGCTACGTCGTCGGCCTCAGCCCTCAGCGCGAACTGCCGATCATCGGCAAGATCGCCGTCGGCTCGATCCGCAACAAACTGCTGTTCCTTTTGCCGGCGGCCCTCCTCCTGGCGGCCTTCGCGCCCTGGGTGATGACGCCGCTGCTGATGCTCGGCGGAACCTATCTGGCCTTCGAAGGGGCGGAGAAAATCCTCCACGGCCTGCTGCCGCACGAGGATCTCGCCGAGGCCGAGACGGCGCCCCAGGATCCTGCCCATATCGAAAAGACCACGGTGGCCGGCGCCGTGCGCACCGACTTCATCCTGTCGGCCGAGATCATGGCCATCGCCCTGAACGATGTCGCCGACCGTCCGCTGACCGTCCAGGCGGCCGTTCTCGTCGTCGTGGCCCTGGCGATGACCGCCGGCGTCTACGGCGCCGTCGCCCTGATCGTGAAGATGGACGATGTCGGCCTGCACCTGGCCGAGGGCCGCAACGGCCTGCTGCGTTCGGTGGGCCGGGGCCTGGTCAAGGCCATGCCCGTGGTCATGTCAGGGCTCCAGACCCTCGGCACGGCGGCCATGCTGTGGGTGGGCGGCGGCATTCTGGTCCACGGCCTGCACGACCTGGGCGTCCACTGGCCGTCGGAACCGATCGAGCATCTGGCCCACGCCGTCGGCTCGGTCCTCCCCCTGGGCGGGATCGTCGCCTGGCTGGTCACCGCCCTGGCTTCGGCCGTGGTCGGACTGATCGTCGGCGCGGTTGTGGCGGGCGCCCTGCAACTAGTCCGGTCCGCGCGCGGCGGCGGCGCCCAGGCTCACTGAACCACGCGGTCAATCCGGGGGCGGGGTCGACTGAACGGGGAGCGTCGGCCGTCTCGACCGCGTCAGCAACCCCGTCCCGGTCCGCCGTCGCTCGAACAGGTCGACGAAGAAGATGCCCACGGGGATCAGCCAATAGGCGAAACCCGGCGCCCAGGGCACGACCCGCATCGGCAGGGCCCAGGCCAGGGCCGCCGAGAACAGCCCCGCCAGGGTGATGAACCCCCAGACCGCGCGGGATTCGGCCGCTTCGTCGCGATCCTCCTCCGCCAGGCCCGCCACGGCCCCGCGTTTCAATGCGTGGCCATACAGCAGGAAATACAGCCAGCAGATCAGGGCGAAGCCGACGCCATAGATCGTATAGACGTCCCGCAACTGCTCATACGAGGTGATCAGCCCCTTCCCCGGCAGCCTCCCGCCCGAGAAATAGCTGACCCCCGCCTCGGTCAGCAGCCGCAGCGGGAAGACGTAGATCAGGATCATGAACACGATCATCAGGCTCAGCGTCGCCGACCAGCTGTCGCGGATCGGCGCCAGCCGCCCATAGTTCCGGTGCCCCAGCCAGAACATGACCACCAGGCCGAACCCGGCGGCGAAGGCCGGGATCCGCCCCAGCGCCCGCAACAGATCGCCGAAGTCGTTCAGCGGCTCCGCCCCCGCGATGATCAGCAGGGTGACGGCGAAGGCGAAGGAGGCGTCGACGAAGGCATCCAGCCTCTGCGTCTCCACCGGCCGGACCGATGACCGTCTGACGAGAACCGTATCGCTCATTGTGACCGTCCTTCCCCTGTGAAGAACGGTGCTCGCTTTCCCCCGTCTCGGCAACGGGGTCAGCGATCGTCCTGATACGAAAAAGGGCCCGGTGCAAACCGGGCCCTTCCGATGTCGTCAGGAACCTGCCGTTCAGGCGGCGAGGGCCGCCTCGGACGCGATGATCCGGCTGGCGGCGTGAACCACGGCGGCGATGCGCAGGGCGGCCTGGATGTGGGTGGACGGCACGGCGTGCTTCTTCAGTTCGCCTTCATGGGCGTCGATGCAGGCGCCGCAGCCGTTGATGGCCGACACGGCGGTGGACCAAAGTTCGAAATCGATCTTGTCCACGCCCGGATTGGCCAGGATGTTCATCCGCAGACGCGCCGGCAGGGTCTGGTACTCCGGATTGTGCATCAGGTGCAGCGACCGGTAGTAGATGTTGTTCATGCCCATGATGGCCGCCGCCGCCTTGGCCGCGTTCATCGCCTCGGGGCTCAGCACCGTGGCGGCCTGGGCCTCCAGGGCGCGCACCACGGCCGGCGTGCCGACGGCATGGACCGAAGCCAGGAAAGTTCCCCACTTCTGCTGCTCGGTCAGAAGGGTCTCATTGGCCAGGGAGGACAGGTTCAGCGAGATGTCCTTGGCGTAGGCGGGCAACAGATCACGGACGGCGTCGATGGACATTGTTGGAGTTTCCTTCGGAAACGCGGCTGACGCTCGCGACGCGGTCGCTCGCTGTTTGAGCCGCAATAATCCTCCCCCGTCGGGGGAGGGGGACCGCGAAGCGGTGGAGGGGGCCAGCCACACACGCCTGTGTCTGACTTCAGCCCCCTCTGTCACGGCGCGAAGTCGCGCCGCGCCACCTCCCCCAATGGGGGAGGAACAGGCCTTACGCCGCCAGCGTCTCGCCGCCGACCGGGCGGTTGCAGGCGCACAGTTCGTCGGTCTGCAGGGCGTCGACGACCCGCAGGGTGTCTTCCGGCGAACGGCCGACGTTCAGGTTGGTGACATAGACGTGCTGCACGACGTTGTGCGGATCGACGACGAAGGTCGCGCGCAGGGCGACGCCTTCTTCTTCATCCAGCACGCCCAGGGCGCGGGCCAGTTTTCCGCCATTGTCGGCGAACTGCCAGATCGGCAGCTTGTTCAGGTCGGCGTGGTCGCGGCGCCAGGCCAGCTTGGTGAACTCGTTGTCGGTCGAGCCGCCCAGAACGACCGTGTCGCGGTCCTCGAAATCGCGGCCCAGCTTGGCGAAGGCGGCGATTTCCGTCGGGCAGACGAAGGTGAAGTCCTTCGGATAGAAGAAGATGACCTTCCACTTGCCTTCAAAGCTGTTCTGCGTGACGGCTTCGAACGCCGAGACGCCGTTTTCTTCGTGGCTGTTGAAGCCCGGCTTGACGCCGATGATCTTGAAATCAGGCAGTTTTTGACCGACGCCCAGCATGAGGGTGCTCCTAAAAAGTCAGATTGCGATTGGGCGGCGACGAAGGGGGAGGACGTCGCCTGAGGCCGCTCATGCGCCCGCACTGCAGCGAAGTCAAATCGATCATTTCGCAAGTGCGAATAGATTGAATTTATCGATAGCCCAACCATTCCTGATCGCCCCGAACGCAGGCGGCCATAGATTTCCTTGTTGGAACTAAAAAAGTTTATCGATTTTCCTTCGCTGACTTTTGGGTCCACCGTCAGGAATACCCCTGACGCCAAGGAGGACATCATGGACGGAAACGCCGGCGGACCCTCGCCCCTGAACGACCCGAAGAAACAGCCTGCGGCCCTGCGCTCCCTTGTGGGACGCACCAACCGCGACTGGTGGCCCAATCATCTGTCGATGGACATCCTGCATCAGCAGGGCAAGTCGGGCGATCCGATGGGCGACGACTTCGACTATGCGGAGGCCTTCAAGTCGCTGGACCTGGCCGCCGTCAAGCGCGACCTGACCGCCCTGATGACCGACAGCCAGCCCTGGTGGCCGGCGGACTACGGTCACTACGGCCCCTTCTTCATCCGCATGGCCTGGCACTCGGCCGGGACCTACCGGACGGGCGACGGCCGCGGCGGCGCGGGCGCCGGCCAGCAGCGTTTCGCCCCGCTCAACTCCTGGCCCGACAACGGCAACCTCGACAAGGCGCGTCGCCTGCTGTGGCCGATCAAGCAGAAGTACGGCTCCAAACTGTCCTGGGCCGACCTGATGATCCTGGCCGGCAATGTCGCCATCGAGTCGATGGGCGGGCCGGTGTTCGGCTTCGGCGGCGGCCGCGCCGACGTCTGGGAGCCGGAAAAGGACGTCTACTGGGGCACCGAGGAAAACTGGGTCGGCGACGCCGACAACCAGACCCGCATCCGCCCCGATGACGGCGTCGAGCTGGAGAGCCCTCTCGCCGCCATCCAGATGGGCCTGATCTATGTGAACCCCGAAGGCCCCGGCGGCGTGCCCGAGGCCCTGCAATCGGCCCGCGACATCCGCGAGACCTTCGCCCGCATGGGCATGAACGACGAGGAGACGGCCGCCCTGACCGCCGGCGGCCATACCTTCGGCAAGGCCCACGGCGCCGGCGACGCCAAGCTGGTCGGCGTCAGCCCTGAGGGCGGCGACATTGCACAGCAGGGTCTGGGCTGGATCTCCGGCCATGAAAGCGGGATGGGCGATCACACCATCACTTCGGGCATCGAGGGCGCCTGGACGCCCACGCCGATCACCTGGGACATGACCTATTTCGACATGCTGCTGGACCACGAATATGAGCTGGTCCGCTCGCCCGCGGGCGCCAAGCAGTGGCAGCCGGTCGGAAACCCGGAAGAGACCCTGGCCCCGGCCGCCCATACGCCGGGCAAACGCGTCCCGACGATGATGACCACAGCCGACATGGCCTTCAAGATCGACCCGGCCTACCGCGTCATCATGGAGAAGTTCCGCGCTGATCCGGCCTATTTCGGCGACGCCTTCGCCCGCGCCTGGTTCAAGCTGTGCCACCGCGACATGGGACCCAAGGCCCGCTACCTCGGGCCCGACGTCCCGGCCGAGGACCTGATCTGGCAGGATCCGATCCCGGCCCACACCGGCCCGGCCCTGACCGACGCCGATGTCGCGACGCTGAAATCCTCCATCGCCGCCTCCGGCCTGTCCGTGGCCGAACTGGTCACGACCGCCTGGGCCTCTGCGGCGACCTATCGCGGCTCGGACCATCGCGGCGGGGCCAACGGCGGTCGCCTGCGCCTTGCCCCGCAGAAGGACTGGGATGTCAACGAACCGGCCAAGCTGGCCAGGGTTCTCAAGGTCTATGAGGACATCAAGGCTTCGTCCGGCCTGAACGTCTCCATCGCCGACCTGATCGTGCTTGGCGGCTCCGTCGGCGTCGAACAGGCGGCGAAGGCCGGCGGCCATGCGGTCCAGGTCCCCTTCACCCCCGGCCGCACCGACGCCTCGGCCGAACAGACCGACGTCGAAGGCTTCGCGGTTCTGGAGCCCAAGGCTGACGGCTTCCGCAACTATCTGCAGGTGCGGTTCAACGTCCCGACCGAGGAGCTTCTGATCGATCGCGCCCAGCTTCTGGGCCTCACGGCGCCGGAGATGACGGTTCTGGTCGGCGGCCTGCGCGTCCTGGGCGCCAACCACGGCGGATCGAAACACGGCGTCCTGACCGATCGTCCGGGAACCCTGTCCAACGACTTCTTCGTCAACCTGCTGGACATGAAGACCGGCTGGAAACAGGTCGACGACAGCGCCGACGAGACCTTCCTCGGCACGGACCGCATCACCGGCGAACAGCTGTGGACCGCCACCCGCACCGACCTGGTGTTCGGCTCCAACTCCCAGCTCCGCGCCCTGGCCGAGGTCTACGCCTCGGCCGACGCCGGGGCGAAGTTCGTGAGGGACTTCGTCGCCGCCTGGGTCAAGGTCATGAACAACGACCGGTTCGACCTCAAAGGGTGAGGAGTGCTGGTGAGCAAGGGGTGAGCACGATCACGGACGTTTCGCCGTCCCGCTCACCTCTTCGCTCACTAGCACTTTTCACTAACCTTACCCGATAGCCTTTGCCCGCTCGATAGGGACCGCTTATGTCCCACGTCATGCTCCCCACCCTGCGCCAGCTCCAGTATCTCAAGCTCCTGGCCGAGCACGCCTCCTTCAGCCGCGCCGCCGAGGCCGCCCATGTCAGCCAGCCGGCGCTCTCGGCCGGGGTGCAGGAACTGGAGAAGATCCTCGGCGCCCCCGTGGTCGAGCGCACGCGCGGAAACGTCCAGCTGACGGCCGTCGGCGCCGAGGCGGTCAAGCGCGCCCATGACGTCCTGGCCCGCACCGAAGATCTGGTCGAGGCCGCCCGTAACGCCGGCAAGCCCCTGTCGGGCCGCTTTCGCCTCGGCGTCATCCCCACCGTCGCCCCATTTCTCCTCCCCACGGCCTTGCCGGACCTTAAGGCGCAATACCCGGCCCTGCGCCTGTTCATCCGCGAGGACCTGACCCCCCGCCTGATCGCCGCGCTCAAGGCGGGCCAACTGGACGCCGCCGTCATCGCCCTGCCCTATGGCGCGGCGGGGATTTCGCACGCCCGCATCGGCGACGACGCCATCCTGGCCGCCGCCCCAGCCGACCACGCCCTGGCCGCCCCCGGCGCCATCAAGCCGGGCGCCCTGAAGTCGGAGGACCTGATCCTGCTGGAGGACGGCCACTGCCTGCGGGACCACGCCCTGGCCGCCTTCGACCTCGACCCGCCCAAGGGCGACGACGTCTTCGCCGCCACCAGTCTGCACACTCTGGTCCAGATGGTCGGCTCCGGTCTGGGCGTCAGCTTCCTGCCCGAGATGGCGGTCAAGGCCGGCCTGGCCGACAACCCCTCCGTCGTCGTCCGCGCCATCACCCCCCTGAACGGCGCCCCGCCCCCTCGCCGCGAAATCGTCGTCGCCTGGCGCACCGGCTCCAGCCGAGCGGCGGAAGCCAAACTCCTGGCCGAGGCCATGGCGGTTGAATGAGAGTAACGGACGCTCCACGGATCACACCGCCTTGCTCTGAAGCGGGACGCTGGCCAAGGCTTCGGCGAGGCTATGCCGATCTTTTCAGTCGAGCCTCAAGCGTCTGAGCATCAAGGTCGAGACAATAGGTCGATACGACGACCTCATTGCCCTTGGCGTTGCGGATGAACAGTTGTTCGTTCCGACCAAGGAACGAACGCCGTGTCTGTGTTCTGAACGTCAAAGGAAGGTCGAGCGACAGTCGGCCTCTGAAAGGTGCGCGGACAAACAGAACCGAACCCTCAATCCAGACGGCAGGAGCCGCGAGATCACGCAGATTCCGCAAAGCCAAGCCGGTCATTGAGCATATGACCAAGGCGGCCAGCACGCCCCATAGTCGCGCCAGTGTTCTGGCAACAAGCTCCCCTTCTGAAGATACGGGCCAGATAGCCCATCCCGCCACGAGGAAGACGGCGATCGCCAGCGCTACACAGATGACCACATAGCAGATGCGGACCAATCATCGGGAGCGCTTCGGATCGTAACCGGCCAGCCGCACCATTCGTCGAACTCCTTTCAAGGTCGAGCCTGAACAAGGAGTTGCAAAAGTAAAGGACCGGCGAATCGCTCCGCCGGCCCCTTCAAGTTCATTCCGGCGCCCCAGCCTATTCGGCCGCGACAGCCGCCTCGCCGCCGGCCAGGTTGCGCAGGACGTAGGGCATGACGCCGCCGGCGCGCAGGTATTCCAGCTCGGTCTGGTTGTCGATGCGGCAGCGGACCGGGAAGCGGGCCATCTTGCCGTCCGACGGGCGGAACATCTCGACCCACAGGTCCTGACGCGGCTTCAGACGGCCGGTGTTGGCGTCGGTCAGGCCGCGGATGGTGACGATCTCCTCGCCGGTCAGGCCCAGCTTGTGCCAGCCGTCGGCCTTGAACTGCAGCGGCACCACGCCCATCCCGATCAGGTTGGAGCGGTGGATGCGCTCGAAGCTCTCGGCGATGACCGCGCGCACGCCCAGCAGGTTGGTGCCCTTGGCCGCCCAGTCGCGCGACGAGCCAGTGCCGTATTCCTTGCCGGCGAAGACGACCAGCGGACGGCCTTCCGACTGGTACCTCATGGCCGCATCATAGATCGACATCACGTCGCCCGACGGGAAGTGCTTGGTCACGCCGCCCTCGATGTCGGGCGTGATCTTGTTGCGGATGCGGATGTTGGCGAAGGTGCCGCGCATCATCACTTCGTGGTGGCCGCGACGCGCGCCGTAGGAGTTGAAGTCCAGAGCGTCGACGCCGTGGTTCGTCAGCCAGACCCCGGCGGGCGAGGTCTTCTTGATCGAACCGGCCGGGGAGATGTGGTCGGTCGTGATCGAGTCGCCGAAGATGGCCAGGACGCGGCCCTCGACGATGTCGGAAACCGGCTTGGGCTCCATCGACAGGCCCTCGAAATAGGGCGGATTGGCCACATAGGTCGAGCTGTCGTCCCAGGTATAGGTCTGACCGCCGGAGACCTTGATCGCCTGCCAGTGCTTGTCGCCCTTGAAGACGTCCTTGTAGCGTTTGGCGAACATGGCCGGGGTGACCGACTTCTTCTGGATGTCGGCGATTTCCTGGGCGGTCGGCCACACGTCCTTCAGGAAGACGTCATTGCCCTTCTTGTCCTGGCCGATCGGATCCTTGGTGATGTCGATCCGCATCGAACCGGCCAGGGCGTAGGCCACGACCAGCGGCGGCGAGGCCAGATAGTTGGCCTGGACGTCCGGGTTCACCCGGCCCTCGAAGTTGCGGTTGCCCGACAGGACCGAGGTGGCGACCACGCCGTTGTCATTGATCGTCTTGGAGATGGCCGGGTCCAGCGGACCGGAGTTGCCGATGCAGGTGGTGCAGCCGTAGCCGACCAGGTTGAAGCCGATCGCGTCCAGATCCTTCTGCAGGCCGGCGTCGGTCAGATAGTCGGTGACCACCTGCGAGCCCGGGGCCAGCGAGGTCTTGACCCAGGGCTTGGGCTTCAGGCCCAGGGCATGGGCCTTGCGCGCCACCAGACCGGCGGCGATCAGCACCGACGGGTTGGAGGTGTTGGTGCAGGAGGTGATCGCCGCGATCACCACGTCGCCGTCGCCGACGGTGAACTTTTCGCCTTCGACCTCATAACGGGGCGCGTCGGCGGGACGGGCGAAGGTGCCGGTCAGGTGACCTTCGAACTCGGGGGCGGCGGTGGTCAGTTCGACCTTGTCCTGCGGGCGCTTGGGTCCGGCCAGCGACGGCACGACCGAGGCCAGGTCCAGCTCCAGGGTGTCGGTGAAGACGGGATCTTCCGAGGTCTCGTCGATCCACAGGCCTTGCGCCTTCGCATAGGCCTCGACCAGGGCGACGCGCGCCTTGTCCCGGCCCGTGGCGGTCAGATAGGCGATAGTGGCGGCCGAGACGGGGAAGAAGCCGCAGGTGGCGCCGTATTCCGGGGCCATGTTGGCGATGGTCGCCTGGTCTTCCAGGGTCATGCCGGCCAGGGCGTCGCCGAAGAACTCGACGAA
Organism: Brevundimonas sp. VNH65; assembly: GCF_049445955.1. Classification (NCBI taxonomy): domain Bacteria; kingdom Pseudomonadati; phylum Pseudomonadota; class Alphaproteobacteria; order Caulobacterales; family Caulobacteraceae; genus Brevundimonas; species Brevundimonas sp. VNH65. The sequence continues at coordinate 307,660 of NZ_JBMSDX010000002.1, forward strand.
CTTGCCGACCACGCCCTTCTTGCGCAGCATCTGGGTGACGGTCAGGACGAGGTCGGTCGCCGTGGCGCCTTCCGGCAGCTTGCCGGTCAGCTTGAAGCCGATGACCTCGGGGATCAGCATCGGGATCGGCTGGCCCAGCATGGCGGCCTCGGCCTCGATGCCGCCGACGCCCCAGCCCAGAACGGCCAGGCCGTTGATCATGGTGGTGTGGCTGTCGGTGCCGACGACGGTGTCGGGATAGGCGACGGTCTTCTTGCCTTCTTCCAGCGTCCAGACGGTCTGGGCCAGATTCTCCAGGTTCACCTGGTGGCAGATGCCGGTGCCGGGGGGCACGACGCGGAAGTTGTTGAAGGCCGACGAGCCCCAGCGCAGGAAGTTGTAGCGCTCGATGTTGCGCTCGTACTCGCGCTCGACGTTCTGGCCGAAGGCCTTGGCCGTGCCGAAGTGATCGACCATGACCGAGTGGTCGATGACCAGATCGACGGGGACCAGCGGATTGATCTTGGTGGCGTCGGCGCCCAGGGCGGCCATGGCGTCGCGCATCGCGGCCAGGTCGACGACGGCGGGCACGCCGGTGAAGTCCTGCATCAGGACGCGGGCCGGGCGGAAGGCGATCTCGTGCTCGACCGAACCCTTGTTCTCGACCCAGGCGGCCACGGCCTTGAGGTCGGCCTCGGTGACCGAAACCCCGTCCTCGTTGCGCAGCAGGTTCTCCAGCAGCACCTTCATCGAGCGCGGCAGGCGGGAAATCCCGGCCAGACCGGCTTCCTCGGCGGCGGGAAGGCTGTAATAGGCGTATTTCTTGCGCCCGACGGAAAGGTCCTGACGGGTCTTGAGGCTGTCGATCGACGGCATGGAGAGTTTTCCTCTGGTCAACGCCGCCCGACAATTCGGTTGCGCCTTCGCGCGCTGGACGCCGGGACTCACAGGTTCCCGACGCGCGCGGCGAAAGCCTGCTGCGGCCAGCGCCGCTATAAACCCGGTCGCGGGGCGCGTCCATGTATCCACGCCGCCCGCAAGGACATTGAGAAAGGTTCTCAAATCCGGGGCTTGGGCGGATGTGCGGGCGTTGCGGCCATGATCCACGGCCTGACGCTGTCGAACCTGGCGTTGCGACGCGGAGAACGCACGCTTTTCCGCGATCTGGACTTTGGTCTAGCGGCTGGGGAGGCCGTGTCGTTGACCGGCCCGAACGGGGTCGGCAAGACCTCCTTGCTGCGGGCCGTCGCCGGCCTGATGCTGCCCGAGGCCGGAGACATCCTGTTTCACGACGGCGACGATAATCGCATCGATCCCCATCTGGCCCGCGCGCGCGAAGTCCACCTGGTCGGCCATCTCGACGGCCTGAAAGGGTCTCGCACGGCCCGCGAGGAACTCGGCTTTCAAAGCGACTGGCTGGGCCACACCCAAGACGGCTTCGACGACGCCGTCGCCGCCTTCGGCCTGAAGCCCCTGCTGGACCTCGAGGTCCGACGCCTGTCCGCCGGCCAGCGTCGCCGCCTCGCCCTCGGCAGGCTGGTCGGTTCGCCGCGCGCCCTCTGGTTGCTGGATGAACCCATGGCTCCGCTGGACGCCCGCTGGCGCGCCGCCTTCGCCGAAGTCATGGCCCGCCACCTGTCGGCGGGCGGGCTGATCCTGGCCTCGGTCCATGACCCGTTGCCGCTTCCGACCCGGGCCCTCGATCTGAACGCCTTCGCCGGAGGACGTGGATGAACCGCCTCTCTCCCTGGCCGAAACGCGATCCCGACACGCCCGAGCCCGGCGCGCCGGAGCCGCGCCCGCCCGGCATGCGGGGCGCCACCCGGGTTCTGTTCGAACGCGAGCTGGACCTGGCCTGGGGCGGAGGCGGCGGACCTCTGCTGGCCCTGGCCTTCTTCGCCGGACTGACCGCCATCCTGCCCCTGGCCGCCGGCGGCGATCCGGCGACCCTGCGGCCGGTCGCGGCGGGATCGACCTGGATCGCCCTGGCCCTGGCCTCGCTGCTGTCGCTGGAGCGGCTGTTCGAGCGCGATCTCGAGGACGGCGCCCTGGACCTTCTGGCGACGGGTCATCTGTCGATGGCGGCGGTGGTTCTGCTCAAGGCCCTGGCCCAGTGGGTCGCGGTCGGCCTTCCCCTGGCCCTGGCCGCCCCGATCGCCGTCCTCGCCCTGGGCCAGCCGCCCGAGCTGTCCGGCCTGACCCTGGCTGTCGCCGCGATCGGCGGGCTCGGCTTCGCCCTGACCGGAACCCTCGGCGCCGCCATGGCCCTGGGGTCCCGGCGCGGGGGACTGTTGATCGCGGTGATCGTCCTGCCGCTGTTCATTCCGCCGGTGGTGTTCGGCGCCGGCGCCCTGGACCGCGCGGCCCAGGGCGGGGATCCGCTGTCCGCCGTCGCCCTGCTGTCCGCCTATGTCCTTTTCGCCGGGGTCATCGCTCCGGTCGCCGGGGCGGCGGCGGTGCGCGGCGCGCTGGATTAGCCACGACGGTTCAGACTCAGAACCCAGGCCCGCAGCGCCGCCTCGTCCTTCAAATCGCCGTCGAAGACATGGGCCGGGACCTGGGGTTCGTTGTTGCCCCGCGCCCGCCCGCGATAGACCTTCATCGGGATCCAGACCTTGGCGAGGCCGCTGGGCAGAGCCGCCTCGCGCAACTCCATATAGACCGTGTCGGCCGAGGTCTCGCGCCCGATCTGGATCGCGCCCATGGCCTTCCAGATGTCCACGGCGTCCAGGCAGGCCGAAGCGCACCCCGGGTCGGTCAACACATAGACCCGGCCGCGCATCGGATTGACCGGCGCAGCCCCCGGATCAAGGCCGGGACGGGGCTCGTTCATGGCGCGCCAAAGGGGCTCGCCGGCGGCCATCGCGCCGCGCATGCCGGCGATGGCCGTGTCCGCCCAGGCCAGCATCCGTGCGTCGCCATCGGCCGCCGCCAACTGGTCCCGGAACGCTTGGACCTCGGCGATATTGGCTTCCGACGCGCGCCAGTCGACGCTCTCGACCTGCGGCAGGCGATGCGCGACCTGCCAGTCGTGGCCCCACAGGATATCGGCCAGGCGCGAACTCCAGTGCGACGACCCGCCCCCGTTGCCGCGAAGGTCCAGCACGACATAGGGCGCCGCGCGCAAGGCCGCCTGCGTCTCGGTCGCCTCCGCCAATAGCGTCGTCAGGGCCTTGTAGGCGTCCGACGCGGGGTCGCCGTTGAACGACGGCATCGACAGCCACCAGCCGCCGTCATCGGCCGCCTTCATCCCGAAATCGGGAAAGGCCCGCTGCGCCAGGGCGGTCCCTCGCGCGCCCAGGTCTTCGCTGGAGATTTCACGCCAGCTCAAGGCGTAGGCTGCGGCTCGGCCGTCGACCTCGAACCGGCACGCCGACATCTCCGGTATCCACGGATTGGCCGCGCTCATGAACACCCAGTCTCCGTTCTGGACCTTCTGGGACTCCAGGAACCAGCGTCCGCGAAAGGCCCCCACCCGCCGCTCGGCCAGGGTCGCGGCGTCCACGCCGTCGCAATCGATCAGCCGGGCGCCCAGCTGCGGGGCGTCATCATCCGCATCGTCTCGACTGGCCACCACCTGGTCGGCGCCGCGATAGGTGGTCAGGAAGCCCGGCCAGCGACTGGGCAATCCGCCCGAGGGCGCGAGCCCGATCTGAACATGGCCGTCGTCGAAGCCGGCGATCAGGCCACGCATGGCCCACCACCAGCCGCCCGCATCCCGGGTCGTCTCGGCCCGACGCCGCGCCTCGGCCAGACCCGCTTCGGCGCGCGGCCTGAAATCGGGATTGCGGTCATCGAACATCCCCGGATGGCTGTCTTCCAGGATCCGGCCCAGGGCCTCGACATCGGCTTTCAACGTCGCCGACCAGTCGCGCGGCTGCGTCATCCACTCACGGGTCGGCTCCTGCGCCCAGACCGGCGCCGCCGACAGCCAGACGGCCGCGGTCCAGAATGCCATGCGCCTGACCTTCATCATCCTCCTCCCTGCAAGTGCGTACATGTGAAGCTAGGCGATACGGGCGGAGCGCGCCAAATGAAGCTTCGGTAAGCCGACTTGCGTCCACGGCCGACGCGTTTAAACGGCGGGCCATGCCCTCATCCGAAGCCTCCTCTGCCGTCGCCTCTCCCGCCGGCCAACTGGTCGGCCGGGTCATCGCCATGCCGGCGGACACCAACCCGGAAGGCGACATCTTCGGCGGCTGGCTGCTGGCCCAGATGGACCTGGCCGGCTCGACCCCGGCCTTCGACATAGCCCAGGGGCGCTGCGCCACCATCGCCGTGGACGCCATGGTCTTCCATCAGCCGGTCTCGGTCGGCGACGAAGTGTCGCTCTACGCCCGCATCCTCAAGGCCGGTCGCACCTCGATCCGCGTCCATGTCGAAGCGTGGAAACGGGCCCGCGCCGCCGACCACAGCGTGCGCGTGACCGAGGGAGTCTTCACCTATGTCGCCATCGACGCCGACCGGAAGCCCCGCCCCTTGCCAGGTCGCGAGTAGGTCGGGCCAAGTCCCACCGCCCGGGTCGGAAATCTTGACCCGCGCCGCGCCTCAGCCTACCTGATCCGGATGGCCGTCAAGCGCATTCTGACCATCGACAACGCCGCCGATCTGGCGATCCTGAAACAGGTCTCGACCCCCGTCGCGTCCGTGGACGACGATGTCCGCGCCCTGATGGATGACATGCTGGACACCATGTACGACGCTCCGGGCATCGGACTGGCGGCGGTCCAGATCGGCGATCTGCGCCGCGTCGTGGTGATGGACCTGGGCGACGGTCCCGCGCCCGAAGGCGAAGAAGACGGCGAACCCGAGACCGAGGAACAGGCGGCGCGGCGCGCCAATCCGCGCTTCTTCGTCAACCCGGAGGTGCTCTGGGCCTCCGACGAGATGTTCAGCTACGAGGAAGGCTGCCTGTCGATTCCCGAGTATTTCGACGCGGTGGAACGCCCTGCGCGCGTGCGCGTCGCCTATCTCGATCGCGAAGGCGAACGAATCGAGGAAGAGATTTCCGGCCTCTACGCCGTCTGCTTCCAGCACGAACTCGACCACCTGAACGGCGTCCTGTTCATCGACCACCTGTCCCGCCTGCGTCGCGACCGGGCGGTCAGCAAGGTCAAGAAGGTCATGCGCCAGAGGGAGGCCGCCTGATGGCCCGTCGCCGCAACACCATCATCGACGCCTCGGGCCGTCGCCGCCTGACCCGCTCCGAGCGCGTCGGGGTCGCCAGCCTGGGCGCCCTGGTCGGGGTGGCTGTGGTCGGGCTGATCGCCGGCCTGGTCATCGACCGCCTGCTCGACTTCGACAACGCCCTGGACGCCGGCGGCGAATGGGACGAAGGCGGCGGCGTCTCCTCCCGCTGGTACGATCCTTACTGAATTGGGGGCGCTGACGCGCCGCGCTATGCTCGGCTCGCGGAGCCTCGCGACTTGAGCGCGAACGGCTTGCGGCGCTAAAAGTCCGCTTGATTGCGCGTGAGGCAGCGTCGAAACGACCACATATCTCGCGCTCAAGTCGTGAGCGACCGCGTCGCGAACATAGCGCGGCGCGCCAGCGCCCAAAGGAATAGAGATGCGCCTGGCCTTCATGGGCACGCCCGACTTCGCCGTGCCGTCCCTGGCCGAACTGATCGCCTCGGGTCATGAGATCGTCGCCGTCTATTCCCAGCCGCCGCGCCCCAGGGGCAGAGGCCGGACGGTGACGCCGTCCCCGGTCCACGCCTTCGCCGACTCCATGGGCCTGCCCGTCTTCACCCCGGAATCGATGAAGGCGCCCGAGGCGATCGAAACCTTCGTCAGCCTGAACCTCGACGCCGCCTGCGTGGTCGCCTACGGCCAGATCCTGAAGGCCGAGGTGCTCGACGCGCCGACGCTCGGCTGCTTCAACCTGCACGGCTCCCTGCTGCCGCGCTGGCGAGGCGCCGCCCCGATCCAGCGCGCGATCATGGCCGGCGACGCTCGCACCGGCGTCCAGATCATGCGCATGTCCGAAGGCCTGGACGAGGGCCCCATCCTGCTCAGCGAGGTCATGGACATCCGCGCCGACGACACCGCCGCCAGTTTGTCGGAGCGCATGTCCCACGTCGGCGCCGCCCTTTGGTCCCGCGCCCTGGCCGCCATCGAACGCGGCGGCGCGACAGAAACGCCCCAGACGGGCGAACCGACCTACGCCCGCAAGATCACCCCCGCCGAGGCCCGCATCGACTGGACCCGACCGGCCGCCGAGGTCGACGCCCATATCCGCGGCCTGTCGCCCTCCCCCGGCGCCTGGTTCTCCGGCCCGGACGGCGCCCGCATCAAGGCCCTGATGTCGACGGTGGCCGAGGGGACCGGAGCTCCCGGCACGGTGCTGGACGACGCCCTGACCGTGGCGTGCGGGTCCGGCGCCGTCCGCCTGATCCGCGTCCAGCGCGAAGGCAAGGCGGCCCAGGCGGCGGATGAGATGCTGCGGGGTCATCCCCTGCCCGTCGGAACCGCCCTCGCCTGATGCCCCGCTATCGCCTGACGATCGAATACGACGGCGGCCCCTACAATGGCTTCCAGGCCCAGGCCGGACAGCCGACGGTCCAGGGCGCCATCGAGACCGCCATCACGGGCTTCTGCGGGCAGCATGTCCGGATCGCCGCCGCCGGCCGCACCGACACCGGCGTGCATGCCACGGGACAGGTGATCCATGTCGATCTGGAGCGCGACTGGCCGGCCGACACGGTGCGCAACGCCCTGAACGCCCATCTGCTCGGCGAACCGGTAAAGGTGCTGGCCGCCGCAATCGCCGCCGACGACTGGCACGCCCGCTTTTCGGCGACGGGCCGCAAATATCTGTATCGCATCCTCAACCGCCCGGCGCCTCCGGCCCTGCTGGACGGCCAGGTCTGGCACGTGAAGAGACCGCTCGATGTGGCGGCCATGCAGGCCGGGGCCGCCCATCTGGTGGGGCGGCATGACTTCACCACCTTCCGCGACGCCCTGTGCCAGGCCAAGTCCCCGGATCGCACCCTGGATGTCGCACGCGTCGAGGCGATCGGCGAAGAGGTGCATCTGGTGTTCGAGGCCCGATCCTTCCTGCATCGCCAAGTCCGGTCGATGACCGGAACCCTGGTCCAGGCGGGACTAGGCCGCTGGACGCCCGACGACGTGCGCACCGCGCTGGAGGCCAGAGACAGAACGGCCTGCGGACCGGTCGCCCCGTCCACAGGCCTGTACCTGACCGGCGTCGACTACGACGCCTGAACCATCCGGACTATTTCTTCAGCAGTCCGCCGAGCAGGTCGCCCAATCCGCCGCCCAGCGGGCCGCCGCCGGAACCGCCCGATCCGCCGAGGATGTTCCCCAGAGAGCCGCCGAGCGCCCCACCCAGCAGGTCGCCCAGACCCCCCGGCTGCACCGGGCCGTCCTCGACCTGGCCTTTCGGCGTCAGGTGGTTGATGACCAGCGGCAGGACCATGGCCAGAACCGCCGCCGCCTGCGCCGGATTGACGCCCAGCTTCTCGGCGAAGCCCGCGATGGGGCCCTCGCCGAGGATGTTGGTCAGCTGGTTCGGGGCGATCTCGGCGTTGGCGCCGTTTCCGACCCAGGACGCCGCGACGTCGCCCAGCCCGCCCTGGGTCAGCTTGCCGACCAGACCGCCCACGCCGCCCTGCTGGTTGATCAGATCGGTGACGCCTTCGACGGCGCCGCCCGACAACATCGACCCCAGCCCGTCCTTGCCGCCCAGTTGGCCGACGATCGAATCCAGGAAGCTCATGACCTGCGTCTCCACGCCGGGGCCCGTCTCGGCCCGGCTTCACCGGTCAAGCTAGGCCTTTCGGCCGACCGCGCCCAATCGCGAATTGTTAAATCTTCCGCGACCGGGGCGTCACAAATACGGCCGACGGGGTCAGTTCCTGGCGGACTCGGCGCCCGAGGTCACGGCCTGGCCGGCGGCCTTCACGTCGCGACCGACGCCGGCGACGGTGTTGCAGGCCGAAACCGCCATGGCGGCAGCGACAAGGGTGAGGGCGATGATCTTGCGCATGGGGCGCTCCCGATGAATGTTGAACCGTGGCCGTAACGACAAGCGTGGCCATACGGTTGCATGGTCAAGGTCGCCGACGATCTGCTAATCGGGCGGCATGACAACCGCACCCCGCACCGCCGCCCAGCGCCTCGTCGACGTCCTGGTCGCCAATGACGTCAGCCACGTCTTCTGCGTGCCGGGCGAGAGCTATCTGGCGGTGCTGGACGCCCTCGGCGACGTCGCCGACCGGATCCAGGTCATCACCTGCCGGCATGAGGCGGGCGCCGCCAACATGGCCGAGGCCTACGGCAAGCTGACCGGCAAGCCCGGAATCTGCATGGTCACGCGCGGTCCGGGCGCGACCCACGCCTCCATCGGAGTGCATACGGCGCACCAGGACTCCACCCCGATGATCCTGTTCGTCGGCCAGATCGCCGTCTCCGACCGGGGCCGGGGCGCGTTTCAGGAGGTCGACTATCGCGAGGTCTTCGGCGGCCTGGCCAAATGGGCCACCGAGCTGGAGAGCGGCGAACGCACCACCGAGGTGCTGGAACGCGCCTTCGCCACGGCGCTTCAAGGTCGGATGGGACCGGTGGTCGTCGCCCTGCCCGAGGATGTGCTGGTCGCCGACGGGGGCCCGGCGCCGATCCGCCGGGTGGCCCCCGCCCGCGCGGCGCTGGACCCGGCCGTCGCCGCCGAGATCGAGCGCCGTCTGGCCGCCGCCGAACGGCCCCTTCTGGTGCTGGGCGGCTCCGGCTGGACCGACGCAGCCACCACCGCCATCGGCGACTGGGCCGAACGTCTGGGCCTGCCCGTCGCCCTGTCCTTCCGGCGCAAGGACCTGATCTCCAACGACCGGCCCAACTATGTCGGCGACCTCGGCCTCGGCCCCAATCCGAAACTGCTGCAGCGGGTGCGCGAGGCCGACCTGATCCTGACGATCGGCGCCCGCCTCGGCGAAAACCCGACCCAGGGCTACACCCTGCTGGACCGGGATCGGACCGCGACGACCCTGATCCACATCCATCCCGGACCGGAAGAGGTCGGCCGCGTCTGGGCGCCCCTGCTGGGCGCGACAGCCGACAATTCGCTGGCGGCCATCGCCCTGTCGAAGCTGGAGCCGGGCCGGACCTGGAGCGATCAGGCCGCCGCCGGTCACGCCGACTTCCTCGCCTTCAACAGCCGGGTCGAGGTCACCGGCGATGTGAACATGAGCGAGGTGATCGCCCACATCGACGCGGCCACGCCCGAGGATGTCGTCTTCACCAACGGCGCCGGCAACTACGCGGCCTGGCTGCACCGGTTCGTGCGTCACCGCGCCCGGCGCACCCAGCTGGCCCCGACTTCGGGCGCGATGGGTTACGGCTATCCCGCCGCCGTGGCCGCCAAGGCCATCCAGCCCTGGCGGGAGGTGATCTGCATCGCCGGGGACGGGGAATATCTGATGACGGGTCAGGAACTGGCCACCGCCGTCCAGTACGGGATCGCCACCCTGACGGTGATCGTCGACAACGGGACCTACGGCACCATCCGCATGCACCAGGAGCGGGACTATCCCAACCGGGTCGTGGCCACAGACCTGAAGAACCCCGACTTCGTCAGATACGCCGAGGCCTTCGGCGCCTTCGGCGTCCGTTGCGAACGGACCGGGGACTTCCCCGCCGCGTTCGAGGCCGCCCGCGCCGCGACACGGGCGGGTCAACCCGCCATCGTCCACCTGATCACCTCGGCCGAGGACATCGCGCCGGGACGCACCCTGACCCAGCTGCGCGGCGGATAGGTTGCTGTCTTTCGGCGCCCACTCCCGCGATAGCGGGCTTCGATCCGGCGACTGAGTTCATCACAACGCGCACAGCGAGCACGACGAACACGGCGAGGTCGTTCTCATCCCCGTCGTGGTCGCTGTGAAATCGTCGTGCGCGTTGTGATGAACCGAACGTTCAACGATCGCGGATCGTGCGAAACTTCATGCCCCTCCGACGCGGAAACGATCGGTCAGAACTCGCCGCAGAAGCAGCCTTCGTCTTGCGCGGGGGCCCGGGCCGGGGAAAGGTGCGCCCCTGTTCTGTAACGGGGGTTCCATGCGCCGTATCCTGATCTCGTCCGCCGCCGTCCTGGCGCTTGCCGCCGCTGCATTTCCGGTCACGGCCCAGACCGGCCCGACAACGCCCGCCGCCGCCCCGGCCGAGACCGAGGACGCCCGCCTCAACGCCTTCTTCGAGCGCGCCTTCCAGGCCCGCATCGCCCTCAGCCCGCAGCAGATGACGTCGCTGGGCCTCAAGACCGACTACGACAAGTTGGACGACGTCTCCGACGCCGCCGCCGCCCGCGCCCTGGCCCTGCAGGAGGCCCAACTGGCCGAGATGAAGGCGAGCTTTGACCCCGCGAAGCTGGGGCCGCAGGCGAAGCTGTCCTGGCGTCTGTTCGAGTACGGCGTCGATCAGGCCCGACTGTCGAACCAGTGGCGGGACTGGGGCTTCCAGTTCGCGGCCAACGGCAATCCGACGACCTCCCTGCCGGTCTTCATGATCAATAACCACCGGGTTTCCAGCGTGTCGGACGCCGAGGCCTATGTCGCCCGCCTGACGGAGGCCGAGCGGTATATGGGTCAGGTGGCCACGACGCTCCGGGCCCGCGCCGACGCGGGGGTGGTCTCGCCCCGTTTCGTCTTCCAGCCTTCGATCGAGAACACGCGCAATGTCATCTCCGGCGCACCGTTCGACGACGGCGCCGACAATCCGGTCTGGGCCGACTTCCAGAGGAAGGTCGGGGCGCTGGAGACCGATCAGGCGACAAAGGACCGTTTGCTGGCCTCGGGACGCGCGGCGCTGACCGGCCCGTTCAAACGCGGCTTCGACGGCGTCCTCGCCGCCTTGTCCGAGGTGCAGACGAAGGCCGACAGCGACGGCGGCGTCTGGCGGCTGCCGGACGGCGAGGCCTATTACAATGCCCGCCTGCGGCTCTCGACCACCACCGACCTGACCGCCGACCAGATTCACCAGATCGGTCTGGATGAGGTCGCCCGCATCCAGCGCGAGATGGAGGTCATCAAGGCCCAGGTCGGCTTCACCGGCTCGCTGCAGGACTTCTTCGCCTTCCTGAAGACGGACGCCCGCTTCCAGTATCCGAACACGCCGGAAGGCAAGGAGCAGTATCTGACCGACGCGCGCGCCTTCATCGCCCAGGTGATGGACGTCGCGCCGCGCTGGTTCTCCAACCTGCCGAAAGCGGCGCTCGAGGTCCGCGCCGTCGAGCCGTTCCGCGAGGCGACCGCCTCCATCGCCTTCTACAACTCGCCCGCCCCGGACGGCTCTCGCCCCGGCATCTACTACGTCAACCTGTCGGACATGACCCAGGTGCTGAAGCCCCAGATCGAGGGCATCAGCTATCACGAGGGCGCGCCCGGCCACCATTTCCAGATCGCCTACGCCCAGGAGATCGACGGCCTGCCCCGCTTCCGCCGCTTCGGCGGCTACGGCGCCTACGCCGAGGGCTGGGGCCTCTACGCCGAACAGCTGGGCAAGGAGATGGGCTTCTATCAGGACCCCTATTCCGACTTCGGCCGCCTCTCGACCGAGTTGTGGCGGGCGGTGCGGCTGGTCACCGACACCGGCCTGCACGCCAAACGCTGGAGCCGGGAAGACGCCATCGCCTACTTCCGCCAGAACTCGCTCCTGTCCGAGCGCGACGTGGTCAAGGAGGTGGAGCGCTACATCACCAACCCCGGCCAGGCGACCAGCTACAAGATCGGCGAGCTGAAGATCGAGGAGCTTCGCGCCCGCGCCGAGGCCGCCCTGGGCGCCCGCTTCGACATCAGGGACTACCACGCCGTCGTCCTCGGCTCCGGCTCGGTGCCGCTCGACGTCCTGGAAGATCAGGTCGACGCCTGGATCGCGGCGGGCGGCGGCGCGCCGGCGACGTAGTCGCGAGCGGCAATCGAATGAGCCGGGAGGGGCTGTGCGACTGATTTTGGGACAGATCAACGGTCGTTACCTGAGGGAAATCACAGACAACGCAGCCAAGGACACGGAATACGTCGAGGCCGCCGTCGCTTATGCGTCGGATCAAGCGTTGCTATTCGACTGGTGCTGGGACCAGAAAATCCCTCTCTATTACTGGGGCCGCTTTGACGATGGCGTACCCGTAGCATTGCCGATCCTTGAACGGTTCCTAGCGCGCCGGTCGCCGACTTTTGTCTGCAAGTTGGTCCGACACCACCACGCGAAGGTTATCTGGTGGCACGGTTTCGGGGCCTATATCGGATCGGCCAACCTGTCCGCAAAGGCGTGGTACAATAATATCGAGGCCGGGATTTTTCTGACCGAAGACGAACTGGTCTCAAATGGATTTGCCGACGACTTGAGAAAAACGTTCGTGGAAATGGACAAGGTCGCCTCACCGTTGTCCGACGAGGTTATGAATGTTCTCAAGCAACGGCAGCGCGATCTGAACCGGCGCGACGAGGCCGACGCCGCTTCAGCAGATGCCGTTCTCAATTCCGAGGCCGTGCATCAATGGCCCGGACTAACGCACGTTTCCCGGAAGTCGGCGAGCGAAGCGGGACGTGTCGAGTTTCTTCGTGAATGGCGCGAGACGTTACAAATTCTCAGAGATATCGGGGCCATCGTGTCGCTTCCCGAGAACCGCCCGGCTTGGCTTAGAGCGGATGCGCCTCTTGGGACACAAGCTGACCAGTTCCTGCACGCCTATTACTATAACAGAACGATGGATGGCCGCCGGGCGGATTGGCCTGCGCACTACGAGCGGAACAAGCTTGATCCTGGACAGGCGCTTGCGGAGGCGGTCGGGTGGTGGAGACGGCAGCACACACCGCCAAGTAACGAAGACCGCACCCTCAACGACTGGGCGCCCTTGCTTCAAGAGCGGCTTTCAGAGGCTTCGTTGCGGGCATTGGGAGAGGCGGAATTCATTGAAGTCTTTGAGCGTGTCCATTCAATCATCGAATATGCGAGGCGCGTGCCCAACAAGGCCATAGGGCTCGCCGAGAATGTGGGCGTTCATTCGATGGAGGTGAAGATCAAGGCGCTGGCCCGGCATGTCTACAGCGCCCGTTCCGCCAGCGGCCGCAGTGCGGTCGAAACGTTGCATTATGTCCTTTACGGCGGCTCGCAGGACGATACGCCCTTGCGGCTTTGGAACGCGATGCACGATCCGCAATGGAAAATCGACCGCCTCGGGGTGAGCGGACTGGGCGAACTTGTAGGCTGGGCCTTGCCTGATCGCTTCCCTCCGAGAAACGGGAGGACCAGTAAGGCGCTGAGGGCGCTAGGTCGGAATGTCACGATTCACAACTGAGTCTGCGGCGCGCAATTGCCTCATCATTCCGCTATAGGCCGCCGCCATGCCCTTTTCCGTCTCCGTCCTGACCATGTTCCCCGAGGCCTTTCCAGGGCCGCTGGGCGTGTCGCTGATCGGCACGGCCTGGCGCGAGAAAGGCCTGTGGAGCCTGGATACGGTTGACATTCGGGCCTTTTCCACAGATACGCGCGGCTTCCTGGACGACACCCCTGCGGGCGGCGGTCCGGGAGCTGTGTTGAAGGCGGACGTTGTGGCTCGGGCGGTCGATAGCCTGTCGGGTCCGGAACGGCCGCTTTTGTACATGAGCGCCCGGGGTCGGCCCCTGAGCCAGGCGCGCGTCAAGGAATGGGCCAAGGCGGACGGCATCGTCGTGCTTTGCGGCCGTTTCGAGGGGGTGGACCAGCGGGTGCTCGACGCCCGGGGGTTCGAGGAGGTCTCCGTCGGGGACGCGGTGCTCGCCGGAGGCGAGGCGGCGGCCATGGTGGCGATCGAGGCGTGCGTACGACTGATCCCCGGAGTGCTCGGCTCAGGCGAAAGCCTGTCGTCCGAAAGCTTCGAGGACGGGCTTCTGGAGCATCCGCAGTACACGCGACCGCGGACGTTCGAGGGGCTCGACATTCCCGAGGTGCTGCTGTCGGGCGACCACAAGAAGGTCGCGCAATGGCGTGAGGCGCAGCGGGAAGAGACCACGCGAGAGCGGCGTCCGGACCTCTGGGCGGCCCGTCTCGCCAATTCACAGCTAAGGGGCGCAAAAGCCCGAGGAGATTGAAATGGCTAACATCCTTCAGACCCTGGAAGCCGAGGAAAAGGCCCGCTTGGTCGAAAAGCGCGCGATTCCGGACTTCCAGCCCGGCGACACCCTGCGCGTCATGGTCAAGATCAAGGAAGGCGAGCGCGAGCGCATTCAGGCGTTCGAAGGCGTCTGCATCGCCCGTGACGGCGGCAGCGTCAACGAGACCTTCACCGTCCGCAAGATCAGCTTCGGCGAAGGCGTCGAGCGCAAATTCCCCATCCTGTCGCCGAACATCGACGCCATCGAAGTCAAGCGTCGCGGCGTCGTCCGTCGCGCCAAGCTCTATTATCTGCGCGATCGTCGCGGCAAGTCGGCCCGTATCGCCGAGCGCCAGACGGTCCGTTCGACCAAGGGCGCCGTGGTTCCGGTCACCGGCGCCGCCGAAGAGGCCAAGACCGAAGAGTCCTGATCCCTTCGATCGCTCGAATGAACAGGCCCCCGGAACCCCGGGGGCCTTTTTCATGTCCGGAACGGTGCGAAGGCCGGACGGAAAAAGATCAGGCGGGAAACAGCGGCGAGGCCACGTCGCGACGGCTGTCCAGGCTGAGCCGGAGCGCGTGAAGATCTTCTCGATGTTCGCCCAGCATCGCCCGCGCCCGGCGCACCGCCGCGCGCGCCATGTCCGAGAGCTCCGGGTCCGCCAGCGCCTCGTCCAGACGCCCGACCAGCGCCTGTTCTCCGTCATCGGCGACGTCCGTCGCGTGAGTCTCGTCTCCGAGCAGCGCATGGCCGATGTCGGTCATCGCGCGCCGGGCCTTGGTCAGGATGGAGCCGCCGTCTCCCTCGACCGGTCCGCCCAGGGCCACCAGGGTGGCGCGCAGATCCCGCACCATTCGGCCTCGCTCCTCGGCCAGACTCTCGAACAGCCGGCGACGTCCGTCGCTCTCCGCGTCCTGAGCGGCCTGCTCGAAGCGGGTCTCGCTGTCCTGCGCTGCAGCCAGCAGCCGGCCCAGCACCTTCACGTCATGCGCGTGGGTTTCATGGCGGACCGGGTCCGCCGCCTGTGTCAGGCCATGTTCCTCGGCCATGGAAATCTCCGCTTCCGCTCGCCCAGCCCGCTGCAACAACGGTCACGCTGATCTTCGGTTGCGGCTGGACGGGGGCGACGAGGCGACCCGGCGATCAAAGCTTCGTGCGCAGGGACCACAGTTCGGGGAAGCATCGCTTCTGAAGCGTCGTCATCAGATAGGCGGCGCCTTCGGTCCCGCCGGTGCCGGCGCGGCGACCGATGATCCGCTCGATCGTCACCACATGCTTGTGGCGCCAGGTCAGAAGGGCGTCGTCCAGATCCATCAGCTTTTCGCCCAGCTGATAGAAGGCCCACCACCGCTCGGTGTCGCGGTACACCTCCAGCCAGGCCGCCTCCACCGCTTCGTCGGCCGCATAGGGCACGCTGACGTCGCGGGACAGGATGTCGGCCGGGATCGGCAGGCCGGCCTCCGCCATGCGCGCCAGCACCTCGTCATAGACGCTGGGCTCCTCGATCGCGGCCTTCAGCGCGGCATGCGCTTCCGGCCGGTCCTCCTGAAACCTCAGGAACCGCGCGTCTTTCAACCCCAGAAGGCATTCCAGCCGCCGGAACTGATCGCTCTGGAACCCCGAGCTGGTTCCCAGAACGGACCGGAACCGCAGATAGTCGGCCGGCGTCATGGTCGACAGCACGTCCCAGCTCTGGGTCATCACCGCCTGGATCCGACTGACCCGCGCAAGGGATTTGTAGGAGGCCGACAACTCCCCCGCCCGGATCAGGGACCGCGCCAGCACCACCTCGTGCAGGATCTGCTTCAGCCACAGCTCCTTGGTCTGGTGGATGACGACGAACAGCATTTCGTCGTGCTCATCGCTGATCGGATGCTGGGCCGACAGCAACCGGTCCAGGTCCAGATAGCGGGCGTAGGTCATGTCGGCGACGTCAGTCATGCCCCTCCTTCCCGCGATCCGCTCCTTGGCGCAACCGCCTGGGCCTGGGGCCTTCGGGCCACAACCTGTCCGCGATCGTCGCGTCCGCGACAAGGTGACCGGTTTCCGGCCGAAATGGGGCCTTTACGCGGCCGTTGGTCCGGCTACAGACAGGATGTCCGTTTCAGTAACGAGGATTGTCTGCATGTCCGCATCGTCACGCCCGCTCCGCCGTCGCCACTGGCTGAACGCCGCTTCGGCAGGAGGGCTGGCGGTCGCCGCCGCTCTCGCCGGCGCGCCGGCCCTCGCCGAGGTGCCGAACAACAACCTGAACCGCAATGCGCCGCCGACGCTGGCGGGGCCCAATGACGTCAACGGCGTGGGGATCATCTACAGCGACTACGGCCCCCTGGGCGGCGGGGTCTGCACCGGCACACTCATCAACCCGCGCACGGTCCTTTTCGCGGCTCACTGCGTCAACGATGCGGCGGCGTCCAGCTACGGCGCGGCGTCCGGCGGCACCCCCATCGCCGTGGGCTTCAAGGGCGACGCCCGCGCGGGCCTGATCGCCTGGCTGAACGGCTATCGCAGCAACTACGCCAACCAGACCTACAACATCAGCCAGGTCCTCTATCACCCGGATTCGCTGAACCAACCCCTGGGCAATTTCTACGAGGCGGACATCGCCCTGGGCGTGCTCGACGCCCCCACGCGCGGCGTCCCGACCTGGGCCATGCTGTTCAGCCCCCTGACCGGCGATGAAGACCGCCACGTGACCATCGGCGGCTATGGCCGCTCAGGCACCGGCACCACCGGACAGTCCGTCGGCATCGACTTCCGTCGTCGCGCCGGCGAGAACATGCTGGGCGCTCTGGCCTCCATCGACGACATCAATGTCTGGTTGTTCGGCAACGGCAGCCAGCGCGGCCTCGGTCAGAATCTCTATCTGGTCGATTTCGACGATCCGGCCCGCACCAACATCTACGACTTCAACCTTTTCGGCGACGACGACGCCCTGCCGGGCGAGGGCCTGACCGCCCAGGGCGATTCCGGCAGCGCCCTGATCCTGGACCGCGCCTTCGACATTCCTGTGATCGCCGGCGTCCTGTCGCTGGGCACGCGCTACTACGCCAATCAACCGGCGGCCAGCTACGGCACCACGGCCGGATACCAGCCGCTGTATCTGTTCTGGGACTACATCGTCGCCAACAACCCGTACAAATACGTCTCGGCCAACGCCGGCGACGCGGACTGGTTTGACGCCTCCCATTGGACCCAGACGATCGACCCCAACTACAAGATCATCGTCAACGGCCAGCTGACCACCGGCGTGCCCTCCACGCCTGGGGCCGGCGTCGGCGGCGGCGGCGGGGAATTCGGCTCGATCTGCTTCCGCGACGACTGCATCGACGCCGACACCCTGGCGCGCTTCAATGAACAGTTCGGTCTCGACGCGGACGGAACGCCGGTCCAGGGCTCGGAATCGACCGGCGGCGCTCTCCTGGTCAGCCGCGATGACCTGCTCCAGGGCCTGGACACCGCCGGCGACGACGTCGTCGCTTCGACGGGCGGAGTGTCCTATGCCGCAGTGGCGGCCGACGCGCCGGTCGGATCGCTTGAGCAGCCCCAGGCCGTCACGCCCAACAACGCCGCCGCCTCCTCGGCCAACGGCAACAAGGCCAGCTACTATGACGTCACCCTGGCGGCGGCCGGTCGGACCCGTCTGAACGCCGCGGCTGTCATTGATCGCCTGACCATCGGCGGCTCGGGCGCCATCCTCGACATCGGCGCGACCGGCGCCCTGACCTCGCTGATCGACACCACGGTCACCGCCGGCCAGCTGAACGTGGACGGCGCCTTCAGCACCTATGAAATGTTCGTCCTCGGCGGCCTGATCAGCGGTCGCGGCCAGATCAACGCCACCGCCCTGACATCGGTCATGGGTACGATCGCACCGGGCGGCCAGGGCTCGATCGGCAATCTGACGCTGAACGGCGACCTGATCCTGACCTCGGGGTCACGACTGTTCGTCGATGTGTCCGGCGTGTCGTCCGACCGCCTGATCGTCCGGGCCAATCCGGTCACGGGCGCCACGGGCGGCGCCTCGGTCGGCGGCCTCTTGAACCTCAACTTCCTGGCCGCTCCGACTTTCGGCCAGACCTTCACCGTCCTGACGGCGGAGGGCGGCGTCAGCGGCCGCTTCACGGCCGCCAACGATCTCCCGGGCGTCCTCTATCCCTTCATCAGCTACACCTCCTCGGCGGTGAACGTCTCGATCGCCGCGGAATCCTTCACCCGCTTCCTGGACACGACGTCGTCGGCCCAGGTCGGGGTCGGCGCCCTGCTGGACAATGCTCGCGGCTTCACCGGCTATGCGGCGCTGAAGAGCATCTACGACACGGTTGACGTCCTCGAAGGCGCGGCCCTCGGCGGCGCTCTCGAAAGCCTGGCGCCCTATTCCGCCTGGTCGGCCGGCAATCTCGGAACGGTTCAAACCGAGAGCTTCCAGTCCGTGCTTTCCAGCAGAATCTCGGCCCCGCGCGTCGGCGCCGAGGCGCCCCAGGGCCTCGCCTTGATCGGAAGCGGCGTTCAGGTCGCCGCTCTCGACGTCACGCCCTTCGCCGCCTCCGCCGTCACCGCGGCCCAGGCCGAACGCGCACGCTGGACCGGCGACTGGAAACAGGGCATGGCCGGGTTCCTCGCGGCCGGAGCCTCGACCGGCGAGGCGGGTCAGCTGTCCGGCGCGATCATCGCCGGCCAGAAGGACGACATCGACAACTGGTATGTCGCCGGCGGCCTGGAACGCACCGTCGATCGCCTGACCCTCGGCGGCGCCCTCGGCTACGCCCAGGGCGAGGCGGTGTACGCCGGCGGCCTCAGCGACACCGAGTCCCGGCAGCTTCAGGTGTCCGGGTACGGATCGGTCCGCCTCGGCGACACCGGCTATATCGGCGGCCATGTCGGCTGGAGCACGCTCGATTTCGAGAGCGAGCGCAACGTCATGCTGGGCGGCTCGACCCTGCGGGCGGAGGGCGCGTTCGACGGCGACGTGATGTTTGGCGGCGCCGAGGTCGGCGTCCGCACCGGAACCGGCGGCCTGCGCATCACCCCCAGCTTCGGCTTCAACGCCTACAAGCTCGAGATCGACGGCTATTCGGAGACCGGCTCCGCCGCAGCCATGACCGTCGAGGGCCGTGAACTGAAGTCGCTTCAGGGCTTCTTCGGCGTCCGATTCGACGGCGAGACCGCCCTGGGCGGCCTGACCGTGCGTCCCGCCATCGGCATGCGCGCCGTCACCGAAGTCGAGAAGGACGGTCCGGACGGCGTCTCCGCCGCCTTCGCCGCGACCGGCGGCGCCCCGGCGACCTTCGTGGGTCTGAGCCGCGACAAGTCCTGGGGCGAGATCTCGGGCGGGGTGACCTTCTCCAACGGCGGGCGCGCCAGCCTGGCCCTCGAAGCCGCCTCGATGGTCGACCGCGACGACGTCGACTACCAGACCTACCGCGCCACGGTTTCGATCAAGTTCTGATCCGACCCACGCGAAACAAGGGCCCCGGCGGAGCGATCCGCCGGGGCCTTTTGTTTGCGACGAACGTCATGACGGCGGGCGCTTGGCCTTCTATGCTGGCCACATGACCGAGCCCGCACCTCTTCGCCTTTGGCTGATCGACGCCTCGGCCTACATCTTCCGCGCCTACCACGCCCTGCCGCCCCTGACGCGCAAGTCGGACGGCCTGCCGGTCGGGGCGGTCCAGGGCTATTGCAACATGCTGTTCAAGCTGTTGCGCGACATGAAGGGCGCGGACGGCCCGACCCATCTGGCCGCCATCTTCGACCATTCGGAGAAGACGTTCCGCAACGACCTCTACGACGGCTACAAGGCCCACCGCCCGCCGCCGCCCGAGGATCTGGTGCCCCAGTTCGCCCTGGTGCGCCAGGCGACGGCCGCCTTCGGCGTCCATTGCGTCGAACTGCCCGGCTACGAAGCCGACGACCTGATCGCCACCTATGCCTGCCAGGCGCGCGAGGCGGGGGGGCAGGCGGTCATCGTCTCGTCCGACAAGGACCTGATGCAGCTGATTGGCGACGGCGTGGTCATGTACGACCCGATGAAAGACCGCGTCCTGGCCGAGGAGGCTGTGTTCGAGAAATTCGGCGTCACCCCCGACAAGGTCATCGAGGTTCAGGCCCTGATCGGCGACAGCGTCGACAACGTGCCCGGGGCCCCCGGCATCGGTCCCAAGACCGCCGCCCAGCTGATCCAGGAGTTCGGCGACCTCGATACCCTGCTGGCTCGCGCGGGAGAGATCAAACAGCCGAAGCGTCGTGAGACCCTGATCGAATACGCCGACCAGATCCGTCTCAGTCGCCAGCTGGTCACCCTGACCTGCGACGCCCCGGCGCCCGAGCCGATCGCCGACTTCGTCGTGCGAGATCCCGACGCGGACACCCTCTCGGCCTTCCTCGACGAGATGGAGTTTCGTTCGCTGGCCCGCAGGGTCGGCGGGGGCGGATCGATGGCGGCGTCCGATCCGGCCGGGCCCTCCCTGCTGTCGCGTCCCCGCCCGGCGCCCCTGACCGCGCCGGTGGCCGGCCACCGTCATGCGCCCCAGCCCGTCGCCGCCGATGTCGCCAAACAGCCCTTCGACCATTCGGCCTATCGCTGCGTCCAGACGCTCGAGGAGCTGGACGCCTTCCTCGGCCGGGCAAGGTCCCAGGGGGTCGTTGGCTTCGACACCGAGACCGACGCCCTGTCCTCCAGCCACGCCGGCCTGTGCGGCGTCTCCCTGGCGCTGGGGGCCAATGACGCGGTCTACATCCCCCTGACCCACGAGCACGCCCCGGTCGAAGGCGCAGGCGGGCTGGATTTCGGCGAGCCGGTCGAGGCGCGCGAGCCCCTCGTCCAGATCGACAAGCCGACCGCCCTGGCCCGGCTCAAGACCCTGCTGGAGGACCCGTCGGTCCTCAAGGTGGTCCAGAACGGCAAGTACGACATCGCCGTCATGGCCCGTCGGGGCATCGCGGTCGCGCCGATCGATGACGTCATGCTGATCTCCTACGTGCTGGAGGGCGGCCTGCACGGCCACGGCATGGACGAGTTGTCGCGCCTTCACCTCGGCCACGACCCGATCCCGTTCAAACAGGTGGCGGGCGTCGGCAAGAAGCAGCTCAGCTTCAAGCACGTCGAACTGGCCCCGGCCACGACCTACGCCGCCGAGGACGCCGACGTCACCCTGCGTCTGTGGCGCCTTCTCAAGCCTCGCCTGGCCGCCGAAAGGCTGCTGACCGTCTATGAGACGCTGGAGCGCGGCATGCCGGCCGTCCTGGCCCAGATGGAGCTGGCCGGCATCCGCGTCGATCCCGACCGCCTGACCCGGCTGTCGTCCGAGTTCGGCCTGCGCATGGCCGAGCTGGAGACCGAGGCGGAGAAACTGGCCGGTCGCCCGTTCGGCATCTCCAGCCCGAAACAGATCGGCGAACTGCTCTTCGGCGAAATGAATCTGCCGGGCGGCAAGAAGACCGCCACCGGCCAGTGGGAAACCGGCGCCGCCACCCTGGAGACCCTCGCCGCCAGCCACGACCTGCCGCGCGCCATCCTGGACTGGCGTCAGCTGTCGAAACTCAAGGGCACCTACACCGACGCCCTGGCCGCCGCCGCCGATCCCGCGACCCACCGGGTGCATACGTCCTATCAACTGGCGGCCGCCTCCACCGGCCGCCTCGCCTCCTCAGACCCCAACCTCCAGAACATCCCGGTCCGCAACGAGATCGGCCGCCAGATCCGCCAGGCCTTCATCGCCTCGCCCGGCCATGTCCTGATCTCGGCCGACTACAGCCAGATCGAGCTGCGCCTGCTGGCGCATATCGGCGACATCGCCGAGCTGAAGCGCGCCTTCAAGGCGGGGCTGGACATCCACGCCGCCACGGCCTCCGAGATGTTCGGCGTCCCGGTCGAGGGCATGCCCGCCGAGACCCGCCGCCGCGCCAAGGCCATCAACTTCGGCATCGTCTACGGCATTTCCGCCTTCGGCCTGGCCGCCCAGCTCGGCATCGACCAGGGCGAGGCCGGGGCCTACATCAAGACCTATTTCGAGCGCTTCCCCGGCATCCGCGACTATATGGATCGCATCAAGGCCGAGGTGAAACAGGCGGGTTATGTCTCGACCCTGTTCGGCCGCCGCATCCACATCCCCGCCATCCATTCCAAGTCCGGCGCCGAGCGGCAGTTCGGCGAACGCGCGGCCATCAACGCCCCCATCCAGGGCGCCGCCGCCGACATCATCCGCCGCGCCATGATGCGTATGCCAAGCGCGCTCGCCGACGGCGGCTTTGAGACCCGCATGCTGCTGCAGGTGCACGACGAACTGGTGTTCGAGGCCCCCGAGGCCGAGGCCGAACGGGTCATCCCCCTGATCCGTCAGGTCATGTCGGGCGCCGCCGAACCGGCCGTCGCCCTGACGGTGCCCCTCGACGTCGATGCTCGCGCCGCCCCTAACTGGGACGAGGCGCACTGACGACGGATCAGCCTTTCGCCGGGATGTTCAGTCCCCGCTGCACCGCCGGCCGGGCCAGACCGCGCTCCAGCCAGGCCGCGACGCGCGGGAAGTCGTCGAAACCGACGATCTCGGCCGCCTCATAGAAGCCGATCAGGTTGCGCACCCAGCCCAGGCTGGCGATGTCGGCGATCGAATACGACCCGCGCTCGCCCTCGCCGGCGATCCAGTCCCGACCCTGGCCGTCGTCTCCGCCCAGACGTGTCTCCAGCACGCCCAGCAGACGGCGGCTTTCGGCGGCGTAGCGATCGCGCGGCCGCTTGTCCTCATAGTCCCGCCCGGCGAATTTGTGGAAGAAGCCCAGCTGGCCGAACATCGGCCCCAGCCCGCCCATCTGCCACATCACCCACTGGATCGTCTGATAGCGTTCGGCTGGATCCAGCGGCAAAAGCTTGCCGGTCTTCTCGGCCAGATAGATCAGGATGGCGCCGGATTCGAACAGGGCCAGCGGCCTTCCGCCCGGACCGTCCGGATCGAGGATCGCCGGAATCTTCCCGTTCGGGTTCAGCGACAGATAGTCCGGCGTCCAGGTCTCGTTCTTCATGATGTCGACCAGATGCGGCTCATAGGCCAGGCCCACCTCCTCCAGCATGATCGAGGCCTTCACCCCGTTGGGCGTGTTCAGCGAATAGAGCTGCAGCCGGTCGGGATGCTGCGCCGGATACTGGCGGGTGATCGGAAAGGCGGAGAGATCGGTCATGGGGTCCTCGGCGGGTTGGCCCCGCATGTCGGAACCGGTCGCAAGGGCGTCAAGCGCCGCTCACGCCCCCGTGTGGTCCGCGGCCCCGGCTCCGGTCGTTTCCTGGTTGACGCCCGCCCTTCGTCTGGCCAGCTTGGCCGTGGTCCGCATCCCCGGCGGACGCATGCAGGAGGTCGCCCCGTGGCGCACAAGTTCGAAATCTACAAGGACAAGGCCGGCGAATTCCGGGTCCGCTTCAAGTACAATTCCGAGACCATGTTCTCGACCGAGGGCTACGCCTCCAAGGCTTCCGCCCAGAACGCCATCGACTCGATCAAGAAGAACGGGCCGGACGCGCCCGTCGAAGACAACAGCTGATCCGGCGCTTCGGGGGCCGGCCTCAGTCCGGCTCCCGCTCGCCGATCTCCGTCGGCCGCACCACACGCAGCCAGCCCTCGGCGATGTGCAGCTCGGGGGCCGCCTCTCGCGTGAAGGGCAGATACCAGGTCGGCCCGCCCGCCGCAGGCGCGATTTCCAGCATGTCGTCCGCGCCGAAGTTCTGAACCGACTTGACGGTCCCCAGCACCGTATCGGCCGGATCGCGCGCCTCCAGGCCAATGAGGTCCGTCAGATAGAATTCGTCCTCGTCCGGCTCGGGCAGCCGGTCTCGCGGCACGAACAGCTTCAACCCGCGCAGGGCGTCCGCCTGTTCCTTGGTCGCGACCTCCCTGGCCCGCCCGACGACGCCCTTCTTGTCCGGCCGCGCCGCGGTCAGGGTCAGACCGACCGAGCCGTCCGCCCGCAACAGGACGCCATAATCCATCAGGGCCATGGGCTCGGCGGTATAGGCTGTCACCTTGACCTCGCCCCGCACCCCGAAGGCGCCGCCGACCTGGCCGACGAGCACGAGTTTGTTGTCCTGGATCATGAGCGAGCGAACCTCGATAAACCCGTCACCCTCGGGCCTGTCCCGAGGGCCCATCCTTCCACCCGCCTCGCGTTCGAAGCGAGGACAGGCGCCAACTCACGTTCTCGCCGCGCGTGACTACCCAACCGTAGGCCCTCGGGACAAGCCCGGGGGTGACGGGATCGAAGGGAAGCGCGGCGCACAACAGAAAAGCAGCGTCCGCGAGGACGCTGCTTTCCGTGATCCGATCCGGCCCCAGCCGGTTTCGAAGGCCTCAGCCCTCGGTCTTTTCTTCCTCGGCGGCGCCTTCGGCCGGAGCCTCTTCGACGCTGACCTCGGCCGAACCCTCGGCTTCAGCGGCGGGAGCCTCCTCAGCGGCCGCGGCCTCTTCGGCCGGAGCGTTCTTGGCGGCTTCGGCGGCGGCGGCGGCCTCTTCCTTGGCGCGGGCGGCGGCTTCGGCGGCCTCGGCCTTGGCAGCGGCTTCAGCCTCGGCGCGATCGGCTTCGCGCTGGGCGCGCTCGGCGGCGCGTTCCTGGGCCTTCTTGCCCGGCTCGCCCTTCTTCGGGTTGTTGCCTTGGGTCCACTTCACCTTGGCGCCGAGCGTCTCGTCCTGCGACAGGAAGCGGGCCACGCGGTCGGTCGGCTGGGCGCCCTTACCCAGCCACTCGGCGATGCGCTCGACCTTCAGCTTGACGCGCGGCTCGGCGGCGTCCTTGGCCAGCATCGGGTTGTAGCTGCCGACCTTCTCGATGAACTTGCCGTCGCGCGGGGCGTGCGAGTCGGCGACGACGATGTGGTAGTAAGGGCGCTTCTTGGCGCCGCCGCGGGACAGGCGAATCTTCAGCATTTTCAGTCTCTTTCTAGGAAGTCAGATCAGTTTTTCTTGGGAAGTCCGGGCAGGCCCGGCAGACCTCCCGGCAGTTGTCCGCCGCCCAGTCCGGCGAGCCGGTCCTGGACAGCCTTCAATTCGTCGGCCGAGGGTTCGGGCATCCGCCCCCCGCCCATGGCCTTCAGGCGGGCCATGTCCGGCCCTCCCATTCCGCCCCCGCCGAGACCGCCCAGCATGGCGGCCATCTGCTGCATCTTCTTGGGGCCGCCGCGCGCCATGGTCTTCACCATGTCGGCCATCTGGCGGTGCTGTTTCAG
Source organism: Brevundimonas sp. VNH65 (assembly GCF_049445955.1). Classification (NCBI taxonomy): domain Bacteria; kingdom Pseudomonadati; phylum Pseudomonadota; class Alphaproteobacteria; order Caulobacterales; family Caulobacteraceae; genus Brevundimonas; species Brevundimonas sp. VNH65. Next base: position 332,928 of record NZ_JBMSDX010000002.1, read on the forward strand.
CAGGCGGTTGATGTCCTGAACCTCGACCCCGGCGCCGGCGGCGATGCGCTTCTTGCGGCTGGCGTTCAGCAGGTCGGGCTTCTTGCGCTCGGCCTTGGTCATGGAGCTGATGATGGCTTCCTGGCGGGCGATCATGCGGTCGTCGACGCCGCTGTCCGCCATCTGGTTCTTCATCTTGGCCACGCCGGGCAGCAGGCCCATGATCCCCTGCAGACCGCCCATCCGACGCATCTGCTGGAACTGGGCGGCCAGGTCGTTCATGTCGAACTGGCCCTTGGCCAGTTTGCGCGCCATGGCCTCGGCCTTGGACTGGTCCAGCTCCTGGCTGGCCTTCTCGACCAGGGCGACGATGTCCCCCTGCCCCAGAATGCGGCCGGCGACGCGACGGGCGTCGAACACATCCAGCGCATCGACCTTTTCGCCCGCGCCCAGATATTTGATCGGCAGGCCCGTGACGGCCCGCATCGACAGCATGGCGCCGCCGCGACCGTCGCCGTCGGCGCGGGTCAGGACCAGGCCGGTCAGGGGCAGACGTTCATGGAAGGCCTTGGCGGTGCGGACCGCGTCCTGACCCGTCAGGCTGTCGGCGACCAGCAGGGTTTCCACCGGCCTGGCGATGGCGGCCACCTCGGCCACCTCGTTCATCAGCCCCTCGTCCAGGGTGATGCGGCCGGCGGTGTCGAGGATCAGGACGTCGAAGCCCTGGAGTTTCGCAGAGGTCAGGGCCCGCCTGGTGATCTGGACCGCGCTCTCGCCCGCCACGATCGGCAGGGTGGCGACCTCGATCTGCCTGCCCAGGGTGGCCAGCTGCTCCATGGCCGCCGGACGCCGGGTATCGAGGGACGCAAGCATGACCTTCTTGCGATCGAATTTGGTCAGACGCAGCGCCAGCTTGGCCGAGGTCGTCGTCTTGCCCGAGCCCTGCAGACCGGCCATCAGCACCACGGCCGGCGGCGTCGCATTGGTATTGAGCGGGACCGGCTCCTCGCCGCCCAGCATCTCGATCAGGCCGTCATAGACGATCTTGACCACCTGGTCGGCCGGCTTGACCGAGCGGATGACCTCTTCGCCGGTGGCCCGTTCGGTGGCGAAGGCGATGAAGTCCTTGACGACCGGCAGGGCGACGTCGGCCTCCAGCAGGGCCACGCGCACCTCGCGCATCGCCTCGGCGACGTCCTTTTCGGACAGGGCGCCGCGCCCGGTGATCCGGTCGAAGACGCCTGTCAGCCGCTCGTTCAGAGCCTCGAACATTCACTACCTCGTCAGCCCATTTTCGCTTCAGGTCGGGACGACCTGAATCCAGAACAACGGGCCACCAAATCCTTCGCTGGAACTGGTCTCCATAGCGAAACGACCTCTGGCGACGATCACGTCGGCAGAGGGTTCTCGCCATCCTCGTCCGGCACAGACCGGGGTCGTGATGGTGGAGACGCAGGATCAATTGCGTCGGAAGCGGCGGCTTATGACGGAAAACCCCCTCCAAGACAAGCGCAGGACAGGTCGATGGCCCGAGACTGATCGATACCGCGCCCGTTCATCGGACGCCGTCACATGGAACGAATTATCAGCCAGGCATCGGTCCGCCCTGCCGCGTGACACGTTTCGTGCGTTGACGTAACCGGGACACCCGTCTTCACCTGATGTCCCGCCTCCCCGCTGGAAGATTTTCGCATGTCGCCTGCTCCCGACTCCCCCGCCGCCGATGATCGCCTGAGAGACGAGGTGCGCCTGCTGGGCGCCCAGCTCGGCGAGGTCATTCGCGATGAGGGCGGACAGGCCCTCTACGACAAGATCGAGGCGGTGCGTCAGGCCTCGGTGGCCTATCACCGCGACCCGGCCTCCCACCCGGCCAAGCGGCTGGAGCGGCTGCTGACCGAACTGGATCTGGATGAGGCGGTCGGCCTGGCCCACGGCTTCGCCGTCTTCTCCCTGCTGGCCAACATCGCCGAGGACCGGGCCGGCAAACGCCGCGCCCAGACCCAGACCCTGGCGGCGCTGGATCCCGGCAGCGCCCGCGCCGACACCCTGGAGGGCGCGCTGGCCCGGCTTGCCGCGGCCGGCAAGACCCCGGCGGACGCCCGCGCGCTGCTGGCCGACGCCCTGATCTCTCCGGTCCTGACCGCCCACCCGTCCGAAGTCCGGCGCAAGAGCGTCATCGACCGGATCGCCGCCGTCTCCGACCTGCTGGACGCCTGCGACGCCGCCGGCGCCGACGCCATCCCGGCCTGTTCGCCCGAGGCGTTTCAACGCGGCCTGCGCCGCCAGACGGTGATCCTGTGGTCGACCCGGCTGGTGCGCGGCGCCGGCCTCGTCGTTCAGGACGAGATCGACACCGTCGTCTCCTTCCTGGAACGCATCTTCCTGAAGGTGGCGCCGGAGCAGCTGGCCGACTGGCGGCGTCGGCTGGACGCCCCAGATCTCCAACCCTTCATCCGCGTCGGCGCCTGGGTCGGCGGAGATCGTGACGGCAATCCCAATGTCGACGCCTCGACGCTCGCCGCCGCCATGTCCACGTCCGCCCGCGCGGTGCTGCGCTTCTATCTGGAGGAAGTGAACGCCCTCGGCGCCGAGCTCAGCCTGTCCGCCTCCCTCGCAGAGGTGACGCCGGAACTGGCCGCCCTCGCCGGCGCGTCCGAGGACGATTCCCCGCATCGCGCCGACGAGCCCTATCGACGCGCCCTGACCGAAATCTACGCCCGACTGGCCGCGACCCATCAGTCGCTGACCGGCCTGCCGGCCCCGCGTCCGGCGCGCTTCCCGGCCGAACCCTACGCCGGGCCCGATGTGTTCCGCGCCGAACTGGCCATTCTCCAGGACAGCCTCGTCAGCCGCCACGGCGAGGCCTTCGCCGACGATCGCCTGGCCCATCTGATCACGGCAGTGGACATCTTCGGCTTCCACATGGCCACGCTGGATCTGCGCCAGAACGCCGACGTGCACGAACGGGTGGTGGCGGATCTGCTCCGCGTCGCCGGGGTCGCTGGCGACTACGCCGCTCTCGACGAGGAGGCGCGCATCGCCCTCCTGTCCGCCGAACTCGCCTCGGCGCGTCCCCTGTTCAACCCCTACGCCGCCTACGCCGAAGAAACCCTGAAGGAGCGCGCCATCCTTCAGGCGGCCGCCCAGGCGCTCGCGACGTTCGGCCCCCAGGCCATCCGCACCCATATCGTCTCCAAGACCGATGCGGCCTCGGACCTGCTCGAGGTGTATCTTCTGCTCAAGGAGGTCGGCCTCTATCGCCCCGACGCGCCCGGCGAATGCCCGATCCAGGCCGCCCCCCTGTTCGAGACCATCGACGACCTGCGCGCCGCCAGGCCGACGCTGGAACGCCTGCTGAAGGAGCCCGCCGCCATGGCCGTGGCCCGAGCGCGGGGCGTGCAGGAGGTGATGATCGGCTATTCGGATTCGAACAAGGACGGCTCCTACCTGACCTCGACCTGGGAGCTGCATGAGGCGTCCCGCGCCCTGCTGGACGTCACCCGGGCGCACGGGCTGAAGCTTCAGCTCTTCCACGGTCGCGGCGGCGCCGTCGGACGCGGCGGCGGCTCCAGCTTCGCCGGCGTGGTCTCCCAGCCCAAGGGCACGGTGGCCGGGCGCATCCGCATCACCGAACAGGGCGAGGTCATCGCCAACAAATACGGCGAGCCCGGCGTGGCCCGGCGCAACCTCGACGCCCTGACCGCCGGAACCCTGATCGCCTCGCTCGCGCCGCCGCCGGACGACGAGCTGACCGCCCGTCACGGCAAGACGGCCTCCGCCCTGTCGCAGGCTTCGATGAGCGCCTACCGCAAGCTGGTCTATGAGACCGAGGGCTTCGTCGACTACTTCCGCGCCGCGACCCCGATCGCCGAACTGTCGGAACTGAAGATCGGCTCCCGACCGGCGTCGCGCACGGCCTCGACCCGCATCGAGGATCTGCGCGCCATTCCCTGGGTGTTCAGCTGGTCCCAGAGCCGGGTCATGCTGCCGGGCTGGTTCGGTTTCGGCTCGGCGGTCGCCGAGGTGCGGGAATCGGGCGTCGACCTCGAAGAACTGCAGACCATGGGACGACGCTGGCCCTTCTTCCGGACCCTGATCCAGAACATGGAGATGATCATGGCCAAGGCGGACATGACCATCGCCCGTCGCTACGCCACCCTCGTCCCCGACGCTTCCCTGGCCGCACGGATCCACGGCGCGCTCAAGGCCGAGTTCGACCGCACGGAGGCGGCCGTCCTCGCCATCACCGGCCAGGATCGACTGCTGGGCGGCCAGCCCGAACTGGACCGGTTGATCCGCCTGCGCATGCCCTATGTCGAGCCGCTGAATCACGTACAGGTCGAACTGATCCGCCGCCGTCGGGCCGGCGACGACGACCCCCGCGTACGCGAGGGCATCCTTCTGGCCATCAACGGCGTGGCGGCCGGACTGCGCAACAGCGGCTGAGCCGCACATGACCGAAAGGTCATGACGTCGATTTAAACGGGCGCCCCGATTTCGCCGCGGCCCGCACACAGGGCGGCAAAGAAGCGCGGCCATTTCTGGATGCGTCGCCGAACCGGGCGACGTCCTCAAGGAAACCCCGCCATGACCGTGCTCGCCCTCATCGCCGCCGCCCTGGCCGCGACCTCTCCCCTGCCGACCCCCTCAGCCGCTCCGGCCGAGCCCCCGATCGCCCGCATCGCCTTCGGCGATCTCGACCTGGGATCGACGGCCGGCGCCCGGGCGCTGGACGCCCGCATCGCCCGCGCGGCCTCCCAGGCCTGTCGCACCGTGACCGGGCCCAGCGTCGCCGGCCGCGCCGACTGCCGCGCGACGTTCCGGGAAGAGGCCCTGGCCCGCCTGCCCGTCGCCGCTCGCCAGGACTACGCCCAATCCAGCGCCCGTCGTCTCGACCTGTGATCGCCCGCAGCCGGAACGAAAACGGCCCGGAGAGCGATCTCCGGGCCGTCGTCGTTTTCAGATGTCTTGGTCAGGCGGTGGGAAAGCCGCGCACCTTCAGCAGGGCCGCCACGTCCGGATCGCGCCCGCGGAAACGACGATAGGCCTCTCCGCGATCGGTGGTGTTGCCCTCGGCCAGGATGATGGCCTTGTAACGGCGGGCGATATCCGGATTGAACACGTCGCCCGAGGCCTCGAAATAGGCCCAGGTGTCGGCGTCCATGACCTCGGACCACAGATAGCTGTAGTAGCCGGCCGAATAGGCGTCCGACGTGAACAGGTGATTGAACTGCGGCAGCCGGTGCCGCATCACGATCTCCTTCGGCATGCCGATCCGCGCCAGGCTCTGGCGCTCGAAGGCGTCGATGTCCGTCGGCGGCGTCGCCTGGGTGTGCAGGTCCATGTCCACGATGGCCGAGGACAGGTAGCTGACCGTCGCATAGCCCTGGTTGAAGGTGGACGCCCGTTCGATCTTGTCGACCAGGGCCTGAGGCATGGGCTGGCCGGTCTCCACATGCTTCATGAAGCCGTCCAGGATCGGCCGCGACAGCACCCAGTGCTCATGCACCTGGGACGGATATTCGACGTAGTCGCGCGGCGTGCCGGCCAGGGCCGGATAGGTGACCTGGGACGACAGCGAGTGCAGGGCGTGTCCGAACTCGTGGAACAGGGTCTCGGCGTCGTCCAGCGAGATCAGAAGCGGCTGACCCGCCTCCGCCTTGATGAAGTTGTTGTTGTTCGACGACAGCACGTTCTTCGGACCGTCATAGGTCGAATAGCCGCGATAGGAGGTCGCCCACGCGCCCGAACGCTTGCCGGTGCGGGCGAAGTCGTCGGAATAGAACAGCCCGACCTTGCGGCCGGTCGTCTTCTCATTGACCTCGAACACCTCGACGTCCGGGTGGAAGACCGGAACCGACCCGCGCGCCACCGGGGTGAAGGTGAAGCCGTACAGGCGCTCGGCCATGTAGAAGGCGCCGCGCTTGACGTTGTTCAGCTCGAAGTAGGGCTTCAGCTCGTTCTGATCGAGGTCGTACTTCTGCTTCTTCACCTTCTCGGCGTAGTAGAGGTAGTCCCACGGCTCGATGTCGTGCCCGGCCAGTGCCTTCATGTCGGCCACCTCCTCGGCGACCCGCGCCTTGGCCGGGGCCCAGACACGCTCCATCAGCTCCATCGCCGCCGCCGGCGTCTTGGCCATGGTGTCCTGCATCCGCAGTTCGGCATGGTTGCGATAACCCAGCAGCTTGGCCCGCTGGTCACGCAGCTTCACGATCTCGGCGATGACGGTGTTGGTGTCGTTCCCGTCCCCGTTGTCGCCCCGGTTGACGAAGGCGCGCCAGACGGTCTCGCGCGTGCCCCGATCATCGGCGAAGGTCAGGAACGGATCGACGCTGGAACGGGTATTGACGATGGCCCAGCCCGACAGGTTGCGAGCACGCGCCGCCGCAGCCGCCGCCGCCTTGTTGGACTCGGGCAAACCCGCCACGCCCGACTCGTTCGGGATGTGGGTCCAGGTCTTTTCGTCCTCGACCACCTTCTGGCCGAAGCTGGTGAAGGCGTTGGCCAGGGCTGTGTTGATCCGGCCCAGCTCCGCCTTCTTGCCGGCGTCCAGCGCCGCGCCGCTACGCACGAAACTGTCGCGGCTGCGTTCCGCGATCCGGGTCTGCTCGGCCGTCAGCCCGGCCGCCCGCGCCCCGTCGGCCACGGCCTTGACCCGGGCGAACAGTTTTTCGTTGAACGTCACTTCGTCGCCGGCCGCCGACAGCAGGGGCGACACCTCGCGCTGCACCGCCTGATAATCGGCCGAGCCGATATTGCCGGTCATGACGCCGAACAGGCTCATGGCGCGGCCCAGGGGTTCGCCGGCCATCTGCATGGCGACCTGGACGTTGGCGAAGGTCGGGGCGTCGGGGTTGTTGGCGATGGCCAGATATTCCGCCCGGCGCAGTTCGATCCCTTCCAGAATCGCGGCCTTCAGCTTGTCGGCCGTGACCTTGTCCCAGGGCGGAACACCCTCATAGGGCCCGGTCCATTCCTGCAGCAGTTCGGCGCGCGGCGTCTGGACCGGCAGGACGGCGCGGGCGATCGCGGCGTCGGCGGCCAGGCTTGACGCTCCCGAGGCGCCTGAGGCGCCCGAGGGGCCGGTCGTGGTCGTGGCGCAGGCCGAAAGGGCCATCAGGCTGCCTCCGGCGATGAGAAGCTGGCGTCGATGCATCTTGGGCTCCGGATGAATATCTGGGTTAAGCCTTCCTATGCCCGTGTCGCGCCGTCGTCACATGAACGCCGCGTAATATTCCGTTGGAAACGCCGACTTTGCGCGGATTTGCCGCGACGCGCCCGCCCCGGATCGGCTAATCGAACCCGCATGGCGATTGGCGTTTTCGACAGCGGCGTGGGCGGACTGACGGTTCACCGCGAACTCACCCGGCGGTTTCCCGAACGGAACTTCATCTATCTGGCCGATCAGGCTCACGCGCCCTACGGCGGCCTGGCCGGGGAGCGGATCGTGGAGCTGACCCGCGTCGGCTGCGAGCGCCTGTTCGAGGCGGGGGCCAGCGTCGTCGTCCTGGCCTGCAACACCGCCTCGGCCATCGCCCTGCGTCGTCTGCAGCAGACCTGGATTCCCGAGGTGCGCGAACGGCTCGGCCGCCCCGTCAATGTGCTGGGCATCATCGTGCCCACCATCGAGGCCGCCACGGGCCTGCCCTGGACCTATGAGGCGGACCGCAAGGGCGACAAGATCGAGGCCATAGACGTCACCGGCGTCTTCTGCACCGCCGCCACGGCCATGAGCCGCGTCTATGAGATCGAGATCGACAAGCGGCGTGAGGATCTGGCCGTTTTCTCCGAACCTTGCCCCGGCTTGGCCGGGCTGATCGAACTCGGCGCCTCTCCCGAAGAGCTCAAGGTCGTGGTGGACGAGCATGTCGACGCCCTGCGCCGTCGTATCGGCCGCCACCCGGACACCGCCATCCTGGGCTGCACCCACTATGAAATCGTCGCCGACCTTTTCGCCGCCGCCCTGCCGTCGGGCGCCAAGGTGATCCATCAGCCGACCGCCGTGGCCGACGCCCTGGAACGCTATTTCCAGCGTCACGGCGAGTATGAGCTCGGAGCTGCGGGCCGTCGCGACTTCCTGACCACCGGCAAGGCCGGCCCCCAGACCGACCTCGTCAGCCAGTTCTGGGGCGCCCCCCTGGTGTTCGACCCGGCCTGACCGGCTCAGGTGTCGGCGGGATCGCCGTTCAGCGCCTCGAACATAACCTCGGCCTCGTCGAAGGTGTCATAGGTCAGGATCTCCGGCGGATTGACGATCACAAACCGGCTCAGGATTTCGTCCGGCCCGGCGACCTCATCCTGCTGCCACATCTGGCGGCCGAACATGTCCTGCAGAAGGGTCCATTGGCCGGGGCCTTCCGGCGGAATCGGGGCGGTCATAGGCGTCTCCGACAAGCTGTTGGCTCGGAACCTGAGGTCGCCGCCCGTTCTCGACAAGGGCGCCGATTGACGCCGGGCCGCTTCGGTCGTTCCCTGCGCGCCGGGAGAACCTTCATGACCTCGAACCGGATCGCCGTCAGGGCCGCCTTCGTCTTCGCCGCCCTCATGCCCAGTCTCGCATCCGCCGAGGTGGTGGAGCGAGGAGCGGATCATTTCGTGCTGCGCCGCGCCGTCGCCTTGGCGGGATCAGGTGAACTCGCCTGGCGGGCCGTGGGCGACGTCGGCCGATGGTGGGACAGCGCCCACACCTACAGCGGCGACGCCGCCAATATGTCGATCCAGCTCGAACCCGGCGGCTGCTTCTGCGAAGCCAATGTGAACGGCGGCGTCTTTGAACACGGCCGCGTCGTCGAGGCCGACCCGAAGACCGGTGTCCGGCTCAATGCGCCCTTGGGGCCGCTCAAGGGCAGGGCTACGCAGGCGGACCTGTCCATAGGCTGGAGCGGGGGCGACCGCGGCCAAGACCTGGTCATGTCCTATGTGGTCCGCGGCCCCGGCATGGGCGCCTTCGCCGACGGCGTCGACGGCGTCATGACCATCCAGTTCGATCGCCTCGTCCGCTTCATCCAGCACGGCGAACCCGCCGCCGACTGAACTACGGCTGCACGCCGGTCGTGCGCAGGATTTCGGCTCGCAGTTCGGCCAGGCCGTCGCCCTTTTCCGACGAGGTCAGGGCCACCGCCGGATAGGCGGCCGGGCGCTTGGACACGGCCTTCAGCGTCTTTTCGCGCATGACCTCGCCCTCCCCCTTCTTCAGCTTGTCGGCCTTGGTCAGGACGATCTGATAGGAGACGGCCGCCAGATCGAGCGCATCCAGCGCCTCGTCATCGACCTTCTTCAGACCGTGGCGGGCGTCGATCAGCAGATACACCCGCTTCAGGGTCACACGGCCGCGCAGATAGTCGCGACCCAGATCCTGAAACTTCTTCACCGTCGCCTTCGACGCCTTGGCCCAGCCATAGCCGGGCAGATCGACCAGCCGCAGCTTGCCGTCCAGATCGAAGAAATTGACCTCGCGCGTCCGGCCCGGCTCGTTGGACGCCCGGGCCAGCTTCTGCATGCCGACCAGCCCGTTGATCAGGCTGGACTTGCCGACATTCGACCGTCCCGCGAAGGCGATCTCGGGCAGATCGGGATCGGGCAGTTGCTCGATCTTGGCGCAGCCCATGACGAAGGTCGCCTGCCGTGCGAACAGCAGGCGACCCGCCTCGATCTCCTCGGGATCGTAGTCGTCCAACTAGGCGGCCTTCTTCTTCTCGCCCTTCAGCCGGGCGATGAAATCGTCGATCGGATTCTCGGCCCCGAAGCGGTGCATGATGAAATACTGCTGGGCGATCGACAGGATGTTGTTCCACGCCCAGTAGATCAGCAGACCCGCCGGGAAGACGGCCATGATGAAGGTGAAGACGATCGGCATCAGCTGGAAGATCTGACGCTGGACCGGATCGGGCGCCGGCGGGTTCATCGCCGTCTGCAGCCACATGGTGAAGCCGTAGAAAATCGCCAGAACCGACAGGCCCAGGGTGAAGCCGGAGCCGGCGCCGGACAGCAGGCCGCCGATCAGCGGCGCCGTCGCCGGATCCCACGGGATCAGGCCGAACAGGTTCCAGATGTTCGTGGGGTCGCGCGCCGACAGATCCTCGATCCAGGCGAAGAAGGGCGCATGCCGCATCTCGATGGTGACGTACAGCACCTTGTACAGGGCGTAGAAGACCGGGATCTGGACCAGGATCGGCAGACAGCCCGCCAGCGGATTGATCTTCTCCCGCTGATACAGGGCCATGGTCTCCTGCTGGATCTTGGCCGGCTCGTCCTTGTGCTTGGCCTTGATGGCTTCCATCTGCGGCTGGAGCTTCCGCATCTTGGACAGGCTCTCGTAGCTCTTGTTCGCCAGCGGGAACATGATCAGCTTGATCGTCAGCGTCAGCAGCAGGATGGCCACGCCGAAGTTGCCGACCAGGCCGTAGAAGAACTCCACCAGCAGGAAGATCGGCCGCGTCAGGAAGAACAGGAAGCCCCAGTCGATCGCATAGATGAAGCGCGGCAGATTCAGCGACTTCTCATAGGCCGACAGGATCTCGTTGCGCTTGGCCCCGGCGAACAGGCGTTGGGTCTCGACGATCTGGCCGCCCGGCTGAACGGTGCGGGGCTCGCCCAGAAACTCGGCCGAATGGATGTCCTGGGCGGCGTCGGTGACGCGGAACAGGGCCTGGATCTTCTCGGCCTGATCCGGGATCAGGGCCGCCATCCAGTATTTGTCGGTGATGCCCAGCCAGCCGCCGGTCGAGGCGAAATCCTCGCGCGGCTTCTTGGCCCAGTCCTTGTACTTCAGTTGTTCGGAGACGTACTTCTCGCCGTCGCCGAACGCGCCGATGCCGCCCTCGTGCAGGATCTGGTTCTTGCCCAGGGTTTCCGGCACGCCCTGGCGCTCGACCCGGCCATAGGGGGCCAGGGTGATAGCCTGGGTCCCCAGGTTCTGGACCGTGTCCTTGAGCGTGAAGACATATTGGTCGTCGATCGAGACCACCCGCGTGAAGCGCAGCCCCTGACCGTTGTCCCAGGTCAGGGTGACCGGCGTGGTCGGGGTCAGGGTCTGGCCCTGGGTCAGGCTCCAGACAGTGTTGGGGCCGGGAACCCCCCCGGCGATATTGGCGCCGCGCCAGCCGAACTGGGCGAAATAGGCGTGCTCCATCCCCACGGGCCGGAACAGCTCCACCGCCGGCGAATCCTTGGCCAGGGTCTCGCGATAGGTGCTCAGATACAGGTCGTCGATCCGGCCGCCCTGTAGCGAGAGCGAACCCTCGACCATCGGGTTCTTGATCGGCACCCGCGCGGCCGAGCCCAGGGCCCGGGTCCGGTCCGTGATGAAGACGGTTCCTGTCGGTGTCGCCGAAGCTCCAACGGCGACGTCTCCCTCGGCGATCTTTTCAGCGGCGGGCGCCTGGGCGGCCAGCTCGGCGCGACGCTTCTCGGCCTGCGGCCCCAGGACGAAGACCTGATAGCCGATCAGGATCGCCACCATGCACACGACGAAGATCACCGTGTTGCGGGTATTGTCGGGTTTCATTCGGTTCCGTCGTCCTGGGCGGCGGCGGAGCTCTGGGCTCCGGGGCCGGAAATGGAGGGGCCGCGCCGAGCCTCGGCGGTCGGCCCCGGCGGGGTCGCGAGCCTTGTAAGCGCCGATCGCACGTCGTCAAGCAGACGTTCCCAGTCACGGTCGGCCGTGCCCATGCGGGCGATCAGCACATAGTCGTCGCCCGGGCGTCCATGAAGGGGAAGAAGCCGCCGCGCGGCCTCTCGCAGCCGACGCTTGGCGCGATTGCGCACCACGGCGCCGCCGATCTTGCGGGTGGCGGTGAAGCCGACGCCGATGTGGTCCGATCCGTCCTCGCGCCGCAAGGCCTGGACCACGACGGCGCCGCGCGCTTGGGAAACGCCTTTCGCGGCCGCCAGAAACTGGGGCCGCGATACCAGGCGATGGATTTTCGGGGAATCCGTCATGCGCCTGCTTCCAGACGCATCAGGCGGCAAGTCCGACGACCCGGAGCCGACCGGCTCAGGCGGTCAGCTTCTTGCGGCCCTTGGCGCGACGACGCGCAACGATCTTCTGTCCGTTCTTGGTGGCCATCCGCGAACGGAAGCCGTGACGGCGCTTGCGCACGAGTCGCGACGGCTGATAGGTCCGCTTCACGGTCGGCTCCTGAGACAAAAAGGTGGAGCGGGTCGGACAAGGATTGGCGTCCGCCGCAGGAAGGGCGGGCGTATAAGGGCGGAGGCCGCGCCTGTCAACGCTGGAGCACTCATGAGCCTCATCCGGCGTTTCGGTCCCCTGATCCTTCTCGCGGCCGTCATCGCCCTGATCTTCGGCATGGGCTGGAACCGATATCTGTCGCTCGACACGCTGCGTGAGCACGGCGGAGCGCTGCGCGCCTTCGCCGAAGACAACTATCTCCTGTGCCTCGTGCTGACGATGGCGATCTTCGCGATCCTGACGGCCAGCGTCGTGCCCGGCGTCTTCTTCGTCACCATCACCGCCGGCTATCTGTTCGGCCCCTGGGTGGGCGGCGTCTCCACCTCGATCGCGGCCACCCTGGGCGCCCTGATCGTCTACGGCGTGGCGCGTTCGGCGCTCGGGCGATCCCTGCGCGACCGGGCCGACCGCAACGGCGGCCTGATGGCCAAGGTCTGCGCCGCCATAGACAAGGACACGTTCTGGTATGTCCTGGCGTCGCGCCTGGCGGTCGTCGTCCCCTTCCACATGATCAATGTGGCCGCCGGCGTCATGGGGGTGCGGCTGGTTCCCTACTCCCTGGCCACCGTGATCGGCCTGTTGCCGGCCCACACCATCTATTGCTGGATCGGCGCCCGACTTAACGCCCTCCTGGCCGATGATCCGGACCCCGATGTCCAGGCCCTGTTCGCGCAGTTCTGGGCGCCGCTTCTGGGCGTCTTCGTCCTGGCGGTCGTCCTGCCCTTCATGCTCAAGACGCTCCAGGCGGCGATCGAAGCCCGCAAGGTCCGACGCCCGTGACCTCGCTGCACACCGCCCGCTCACGATTGATCCCCGGCCCGAAGCTTGCGATGCGGGGACCATGAACCCCGTCGCGGTGCATATCGAGGGCCTGAAGGACCGTCTGGGACGGCTGGCCGCCCGACGGCCCCACGCGCCGGACGGCCTGTCCTCGCGCCTTCTGGTGCTGACGACCGCCTTCGCCGTAGCGGTCTGGCTGCTGATCACGGGCCCGAACGCCGCGTCCTTCCATGAGCAGTGGCTGACCGATCGCCTCCAGGCGGCGGAGCTGGCCTCCGTGGGCGTCGAGGCCCTGCCCTATAACGCCGTCGACGACGACACCGCCGAGCAGTTGCTGCGCATCGGCGGGGTTTCGGCTGTCGCGATCAGCGATCAGGGCGTGCTGCGTCAGTTGCTGAGAGCACCGGACCTGCCTCGCGCGCCCGACTTCATCGATCTGCGCCGGCCCAGTCTCACCGCCCGGCTCTGGGACCCCGTGCGCACCCTGTTCGGGCCGCCGGACCGATCCATCCGCGTGCGTGACCGGCCGCGATACCGCTCCGGCGACTTCATCGACGTTGTCGCCCCGGCCGAGCCGCTGAAGCTCGAGTTGCGCGCCTTTCTTCTAAACGGCCTGCTGGTCTCGCTGGTGGTGTCGCTGGCGGCGGGCGCCCTGCTCTACGCCGGCCTGTCCTATCTTGTGCTCCAACCCCTGCGTCGCGTGACCCGGTCCATCGAGGGTTTCGCGGCCGACCCGGAAACGGTGGCGGCCACGCCGTCGGACCGTCAGGACGAGATTGGCCGTGTCGAGCGCGAACTGGCGCGCATGCAGGACGAGGTGCGCCAGTCGCTGCGCGCACGCTCCCGCCTTGTGGCCCTCGGCGAGGCGGTGGCCAAGATCAACCACGACCTGCGCAACATGCTGACCTCGGCCCAGATGGCCTCGGAACGGCTGGCGGATTCCGCCGACCCACAGGTGGCCAAGGCCATGCCGCGTCTTGAACGCGCCCTGGGCCGCGCCGCCGCATTGACCCGCAACGTGCTGGACTACGGCAAGTCGGAAGAGCCGCCTCCAGTCCTGGCCCGCATCGCCCTCGCTTCGGCGGCGACAGCGGCGGCCGAGGACGCCGGTCTGGAACGCGACGGCGTTCGCCTGGTCAAATCGCTTCCGGCCCGGCTGTCGATCCAGGCGGATCCCGACCAGCTGCACCGGATTCTGGTCAACCTGATGCGCAACGCCCGTCAGGCGATCGAGGGCGACCTGACGCGCGGCGTCCGGCGCGGCCGGGGTTCCGTTCGCCTGTCGGCTGACGTGACGGCCTCGGATGTCGCCATCCGGATCGCCGACGACGGGCCCGGCATCCCGCCGCGTCTGTCAGAGCGGCTGTTCGAACCCTTCGTCAGCGGCAAGTCGTCCGACGGCACCGGCCTGGGACTGACGATCTCGCGCGAGCTGGCCGCCAACCATGGAGGCGACCTGCGCCTGGTCCAGACCGGACCGCAGGGCACGGTGTTCGAACTGCGCCTGCCCCTCCAGGACTGAACGTCGCCCGATCCTGGGACGTACCGCGTCCACCTCTACCGATCAGGCTCTACTGGGTGCGGGCCTGCCCCTCGCGGCGGTCGTCCGCCCCGCCGTCCCAGCCCCAGCGCCCGTCCGCGCCCTGCCGCCACAGGCCGCCGTGCAGACCGGAATTCTCCGAGGTGTTGGGCTGGATCCGAACCCCACGCGCCGCCAGGTCCTCGGTCAGGGCCGGGCTGAACCGCTCCGCATCGGCCCCGAATCCGTCGCCTCGCGCCACCAGATTGGGCAGGTCGAACGCCGCCTGCACCGGCAACCCCCAGACCAGGGTCCCGATCAGGGCCTTGGCGTTATAGGCCAGGATGGACGATCCGCCCGGCGACCCCATGGCCCCGACCAGCCGGCCCTCGGCATCGAGGATGATCAGCGGCGACATCGAGCTGCGCGGCCGCTTTCCCGCCGCCACGGCGTTCGCCGCCGCGCCGCCGTCGGGCCGGGTCGGCGTAAAGGAGAAGTCCGTGAGCTGGTTGTTCAGGAAGAAGCCCGCCGCCATCCGCCCCGAACCGAAGATGCTCTCGACCGTGGTGGTCATGGAGACGGCGTTTCCGGCGGCGTCGACCACGACAAAATGGCTCGTCCCGGCCGGTTCGCGGGTGGCGTCGGGCCCGGTGAAGACCCCGCCGGGCGGATCGCCGGCCTGGGCCGCGCCGGTCAGTCGGGGCGCCAGGGCGGCGCGTTCCGCGACATAGTCGGCATCCAGCAGACCCTGAACCGGAACACCCACGAATCCGGGGTCGCCGACATAGCGATCACGGTCGGCGTACATCAGGCGCTGCAGTTGGGCGAAGGCGGTCCAGGCCGCCCCGTTCTCCGGCCCCCACGCGAGGTCGGGCGCATACTCGCTCATCGCCATCAGTTGCAGGACGGCCACGGCGCTGGACGGCGGAGGCGGGGCGCACAGGACATAGACCCGGAACGGCCGACACAGGGCGCCGCGCTCGACCGGACGATAGGCGGCCAGATCCTCCAGGCTGAGGGCGCCGGGTCTGGGCCCCTCGCGCACGGTCGCCACGATCGCCTCGGCGATACGGCCCCTGTAGAAGGCGCCGGCGCCCTCGCGGGCGAGGGTCGCCACGGTGTCGGCGTAGGCCGGGTTCCTCAACACGTCGCCGGCGACATATCGCGTCCCGTCGGGTTTGGTGAAATAGGCGGTGGCCCAGGGCGAGCGCGCCTGGCCTCGGGGCTGGGCGATCATGCCCGCCAGCCGCGGACTGACCACGAAACCGTCGCGCGCCAGAACCTCGGCCGCGCCGAACAGCTCGCTCCAGGCCAGGCGTCCGTGCGCCTTCTGCGCCATGTCCAGCATGGCCACCACGCCCGGCGCGCCGGTCGATCGACCGGACAGAACCGCGTCGCCGAACGGCAGAGGTCGACCATTCTCGTAGAACAGCTCGGGCGTCGCCGCCGACGGCGCCGTCTCGCGCCCGTCATAGGCGGTGATCTCGCCGGTATCGGCCTCGAACACCATCATGAAGGCGCCGCCGCCGAGACCGGACGACTGGGGCTCGACCAGTCCCAGCACCGCCTGGATCGCCACAGCCGCATCCACCGCGGAGCCGCCTCGGGCCAGGACATCGAGTCCGGCTTGAACCGCCAGGGGATTGGCCGCCGCGACGAAGGGGCCTCGCGCCGCCGGTGTCTCTGGCGCGGATACGCCGACCTCGGTCGCGGACGACCGCGCCGGCGCCTCGGACATCGCGGCGCACGCTCCGACCCCAAGGACCAGCGCCAGCGCCGCGGCATGAGACAAAAAAGGGAAGCGGAGGCGTCTGGACATCATCGGAACGTCATTTCTGGGGAGGACGGTGACGGATCGGCGACGTCTGGCCTAAACCGCCGACGGGTCGGGGCCAAGCCCGAAGCGCTCAAGAAACCCGTGTATCATCCTCGGAAAACAGGCTAATCAGCAGCCGTCTTCTTCGCCTACGGACTGTTCAGATCATGCGTTCGGCTCCTCTCGTCGCCCTCGCCGCCCTGCTCGTCGGCTGCTCCAGCCTGCCGGCCGACGCGCCCAGCGGTCGGTCGATCGATCGGAACGCCGGCTTGCCCGCCGGCGGCTTGACCTACGATGTGATCGAGGTGGATTTCGCGCTGAGTGAACGCATTCGGCAGGCGCCGCCCGCCGCCGACGCCAGCCTGGCGGTTCTGGCCAACAACGGCTCGGCCGACATCATCAACGTCGGCGACGAACTCGAGGTCTCGATCTACGACCCAAGCGGAAATCTGTTCGGCGGACGTTCGTCGGGCGGCGCCTCCGGTCCATCCGCCGGCAATCAGACCTTGCCCGCCCTGGTCGTGGATCGTGACGGCACCATCGCCATTCCGTTCGGCGGAACGGTCCGGGTCGCCGGCCTGACGGCGCGAGAGGCCGCCGCCGCCGTGGTGCGGGGCTTGCGCGGCAAGGTCGCAAATCCCCAGGCCATCGTCACCGTGGCCGACAGCCCCGCGAACGGCATCATCGTTCTGGGCGAGGTGAAGACTCCCGGCCGCGCTCCGGTCCAGCCGGGCGCCGAGAATCTTCTGGACGCCATCGCCGCCGCCGGCGGACCGACCCGCAACCCGGACGACATCGTCGTCACCGTCAACCGTGCGGGCGCGACCTATCAGGCGCCGCTGCGCCGGGTGTTGTCGACCTTCGATGAAAACGTGCGCCTGCGTCGCGGCGACCAGATCAACCTCGTCTACACGCCGCGCCGCTTCTCCAGCTTCGGCTCGACCGCCCGCGTGACCCAGACCGAAATGCCGGCGGGAGACCTGACCCTGACCGGCGCCCTGACCCAGGTCGGCGGCGTCAATCCGATCTCCGGCAACGCCCGTTCGGTGCTGGTCTTCCGCTACGAACGGCCCGAGGTCGCCGCCCTGGCCGGCGCTCAGGCCCCCGCGACCTCCAAGGGCGTGCCGGTCATCTACCGGGTGAATATGGCCGAACCCGCCGGGGTCTTCGTCGCGAACAATCTGCTGATCCAGCCCGACGACGTGGTCTTCGTGCCCCTCGCCACTGCGGCGGAGATGCGGAAGTTCTTCGACTTCGTCCGCTCGATCACCGGCATCGCCTATGACGTGCGCGTCGCCGGCACGGTGGCCGGCAACTGATGTGTCGCTGATCGGCAAGCTTCTCGGCCGACTGAACGCGTTCGGTCGCGGCGAGGGCGACATCGATCCCTTTCCGGACGAGCCGGTCGTCGACGGCGGCAGTGTCGGCGCCGGCTCAAGCCGGGTGCGTCGCCTCCTGGATCAAGCCGAAGCCGAGGCCCTGGCCGCCTATGAACGGACCGGTCTGCCGAATGTGCGCGGCGTCTATCGGCGCGGCGCGAACGACGCGGGCTGGTCGCTGATGCCCGAGCTCACGACGCCGGCGGCCCGCTTCGACTATGTCCTGAACGGGCTGGATCAGGGCGAGCGCCATGCCGGTCTGCCCCAGATCGGACGACTGGCGCGGCCGGGCGACCCGATCATCGCGCTCGCCGCCGACCTCATCGAGCAGGTGACGGCCGTGCGCGACCGGCTGGCCGGCGGAGGGATCGACCCTTCCGGGCGACATGATCTGGAGGTGGCGTTCGAACTGACGATGACCTGGATGCGCCTGTGCGAGGCTGTGGCGGAGCCGGAACCCGTCCAGGCCCCCGACGTCGCACCTCGCAAACCCGCTCCCGCCCGCCGCAAGGCCTCGTCCGCAACCCGGCGCCCGCGCAAGACCTCGACGATTGAGAGAGGCGACAAATGACCGCCGTCTGCGTCGACGGCTATAATCTGGCCCTGCCCAAGGGTTCGGGCATCGCCACCTACGCCCGCAGCACCCTTTCAGCGATCTCGGCGCTGGGCCTGGATCGTGAGATTCTGCACGGCCCGCTCGGCCCCACCGGTCGCGACCGCCTCCTGGACGAAAGCCTGATCGGCGACGCCCGCTGGCGACTGAAGACCTTGGCCGAACCCCTGTCCAATCGCCGCGTTCAGGCGGCCCTGGCCCGTTTCGGCCGGACGGCGCACCGCGTGGAGCCCAGCGGCCAGGTCCTGTGGCCGGACGGAGCTCTGCCCGAGGCCGACGCCTTCTGGCTGTCCCAGGACCTCTACCGGATCGCCGGCCGCGCCTTCTCCGACCATCGGGTCGTCACGCCCGTGCGTTTCGATCCGGTGGACAGCGCCCCCGCCGTCATGCACTGGACCCAGCCGAGCCCGCTTCGGGCGCGGGGCGCGGCCAATATCTACACGCTCCACGACCTGATCTCGCTGAAGCTTCCGCACACCACCCTGGACGACAAGGCGAGGGTCCACGACCTGCTGCGCCGCGTGGTCGCCGAGGCCGATCACCTCGTCGCCGTGTCCGAAGCCACCCGGCGCGACGCGACGGAGCTTCTGGGCGTTTCGCCCGACCGGATCACCGTCACCGGCCAGGCCTTCGACCTGCCTCCGGGCGCCCTCGACCGTCCGGACGACGATTGCGCCGTCGAGTTGAACTCGACTTTCGCCCTCGACTGGCAGGGATACTTTCTCTTCTTCGGCGCCGTCGAACCCAAGAAAAACCTCGGCCGCCTGGTCGAGGCCTATCTGCAAAGCGGTGTGACGGCGCCTCTGGTCGTGGTCGGCGCCCGAGCGTGGATGGCCGATGACGAGGTCGGTTTCCTGGAGTCGCTGATCGCCGAGGGAGTCGGCGCAGGCCGGCGGCTGCATCGCTACGATCACCTCCCGCGCAACCTGCTCATGACCCTCGTCAGAGGGGCCAGGGCGGTCGCCTTTCCCTCGCTTTATGAGGGGTTCGGTCTGCCGGCGCTCGAGGCCATGGCCCTTGGCGCGCCTGTGCTGGCGTCGACCGGGGGCGCGCTGCCGGAGGTGGTCGGCGACGCCGCCCTGCTGGCGGATCCCTATGATGTCGAGGACATCGCACGCACCATCCGCCGGATCGACGCCGACGCCGATCTGCGTCAGGACCTTTCCGCCCGCGGCCGCCGTCGGGCCGGCCTCTTTTCGCCCCAGGCCTATGCCGACCGGCTCGGCGCGGTGTACCGCCAGCTCGGCGTCACCCTTCCCTGATCCGCGTCAGGCCCGACGCCGGGTCCGCCAGGCGTCCAGGCTGCGACGAATCCAGGCGTCCGCCTGTTCCGCCGAGGGCATGCGGTGGCCGGCGAACAACCGGACGCCGTCAGGCGCCCAACCCGGATTCAGCGACGGATCGATCAGCGCATCGTCGCCCCAGATGCGGATGAGGTTTCGCCGCTCCGCCTCCGCGCGCGCCTGTCGATCGGGGTCGTCGTCGTGTCCACGCGACAGCGATTCCTCGTGACTCAACTCGATGTCCCCGGCGTACAGCACGCTCAGTCCGAGGGCGCGGACCCGAAGACAGAAGTCCGAATCGTTCCCTCCGACCTGAAACGTCCGGGCGTCGAAGCCGCCGGCATGGACAAATACGGATCGGCGCACAGCCAGGAAGGCGCCGGTCACCGCTGCGGCGGGGCGCGCCCTGACCCATCGGTCCAGGGGCCCGGCGTCGGTCGCCGCCGCCCCCAGGCCTTCATGAAGCGGCCCTGGGGAGATATCGGCAGAAGGCCTCGCGCCCAGGATCATCCCGGCATGCTGAGGGTTTCCAGACGGGTAGACCAGCCGCGCGCCCACGGCCCCAACCGTCGATCGCGCCAGATGCGCCGCCAGTCGCGCATCCCAACCCGACGTTCGCATCTCCATGTCGTTATTGGCGAACAGCAGGATGTCGGCGTCCCGCCCCTCAGCGCCGCGATTGTTCAGGTCCGACCAATTGAAGGGGGCGTCCACTCTCAGCACGTCAATGCGCGGCGTTTCGGTCCAGCGATCGAGCAGGTCCAGAGTTGCGGGGTCTCGGCTGCCATTGTCGATCACGAGGATGCGCAGGCGGCCAGGATCGGCGGCCTTGTCGAACAGACTGTCGACCATGGTCTCCAGGACGTCGCCCCGGTCGCGTGTCGGCATGATCACCAGAATGCTCTGCTGTTCTGCGACGAGGGCGGGTTCGACGGGCGGCGCGGCCGCCGGCCTCGCCACCTCCGCCAGAACCAGGGGCACATGGGCCGCTCGCCCTCGCGCCGCCGCCTGGGCCAGAGCGATCCGGAGATTCACCTCTCCCGCCGGCGCAGCATCGGCGCGAAACAGGGCGACGACGGGCGGGTGGGGGACGAGCTCCAGGTCCAGCGGATGCGGCGCCGCCTGGAGGACCGGCGTCCAGACGGCCGTTGAGCGGTCCGGGCGAAGTTCATGATCCGAATAGGCGACCTCGGCGCTCGTCACGGCCAGGGCATGGGTCAGCCACGCCATGGCTTCCGGCCGCAGGACGACGTCGACACCCGAGGTCAGAACAACGACAGACGCCGCAACGCCTTCGTCAGTCGGCAAGGGTCGCGGATGGTTTCGCACCGTTTCCCAGTCCGGCGGCGATGGCGGCGCCGCCTCCATCTCGGTCAGCGCCCGGGCTAGGGCGCCACTGTCCGATCGACCACGCTTCGCCGTCCGAAGTGCGGCCAGGGCCTCATCCCGTCGTCCGGCCGCCGCCAGGGTCCGGGCCAGCCGCACGACCACGGCCGCGTCGCCCGGCCTCTCGGCCAGATAGGCGCTGTAGACCGCCGCGGCCTCGTCCCAGCGGAACTGCCGACGCGCGACGTCGCCCTCCGGCACGCCCAGTCGCAGCCGCTCCGCCGCGCGGACGGCTTCGGCCCTGGCGCGCCGCGCCCTTCGCCATCTCTGCAGAAGCCCTTCGCTCACGCCTAGCCCTTGGCCGACCATTCCTGACGCCCATCCTAGCCCGGTTCGGCCGGACTAGGCATCGGGGAAGGCGACGTTTATGCAGGGCCGCCCGACACGTCCGCTCGGGCGGTCGCCGCCGTCGCTTCATGCCCGCCACCTCGTCCGTCCCTGTCATCTATCGCCCCCGGCGCTTCGGCGACGCCCGGGGCTGGTTCATGGAAACCTATTCCGAGGCGGCTTTGGCGGCCGTCGGCGTGCATGACCGGTTCGTGCAGGACAATCAGTCCTTCTCGGCCTTCGCCGGCACCATCCGCGGCCTGCATTTCCAGCGCCCGCCCCACGCACAGGCCAAGCTGGTGCGCTGCGTGCGCGGGGAGATCATGGACTATGCCGTGGATCTGCGGCGCGGCTCCCCCACCTATGGCCGCCACGTCGCGGCCCGGCTGACCGCCGAGGGCGGGGAACAGCTCTATGTTCCGGTGGGCTATGGCCACGCCTTCATCACCCTGACGCCCGACGTCGAGGTCGCCTACAAGGTCACCGACGTCTACGCGCCGGACTGTGACGGCGGCGTGATCTGGAACGATCCCGACATCGCCATCGACTGGCCGCTTCCGGCGTCCGGCGCGGTTCTGTCCGACAAGGACCAGACGCTTCCGACACTGGCGGCCTTCGACAGCCCGTTCGACTATGACGGCGCGCCGCTGGTCGAGCTGAAAGACTGATTTCCATGCGCATCCTGATCACCGGCGGCGCCGGCTTCATCGGCTCGGCCCTCGTGCGTCGGCTCATCGAACATACCGACCACGAGGTCCTGGTCTTCGACAAGCTGACCTACGCCGGGGTGCTCAGTTCGCTCGAGCCTGTGGCCCACAGCAATCGCTACGGCTTCGTCCAGGCCGACATCTGCGACGCGGAGGCGGTTTCTAAGGCCCTGGCCGAATTCCGCCCGCAGGTCGTCGCCCATCTGGCCGCCGAAAGCCATGTCGATCGCTCGATCGACGGCCCCGGCGCCTTCGTCCAGACCAATCTGGTCGGCACCTTCGTCATGCTGAACCAGGCCCTCGGCTACTGGCGCGGCCTGGCCGAGGCGGAAAAGGCCGCGTTCCGCTTCCACCACATTTCGACCGACGAAGTGTTCGGCTCGCTCGGCGACGAGGGCTTCTTCACCGAGACCACCCCCTACGACCCGCGCTCCCCCTATTCGGCGTCCAAGGCGGGGTCAGACCATCTGGTGCGGGCCTGGGGCCACACCTACGGCCTGCCGGTGCTGGTCACCAACTGCTCCAACAACTACGGCCCCTACCACTTCCCCGAAAAGCTGATCCCTCTGATCATCATCCGCGCCCTGAACGGCGAGCCCCTGCCGGTCTACGGCGACGGGTCGAACGTGCGGGACTGGTTGTTCGTGGACGACCACGCCCGGGCCCTGCAGGCCGTATTCGAAAGGGGAGCGCCCGGCCGCACCTACAATGTCGGCGGCGACGCCGAGCGAAAGAACATCGAGGTCGTGCGCGCCATCTGCGCCATCCTTGACCAGAAGCGCCCGCGCGCGGACGGCAAACCCTATGCCGACCAGATCACCTTCGTGACCGATCGTCCCGGACACGATCAACGCTACGCCATCGACGCGACGCGACTTCGTGACGAGCTGGGCTGGACGCCCTCAGTGACCTTCGAGGAAGGCATCGAGCGGACCGTAGCCTGGTATCTGGACAATCAGGCCTGGTGGCGGGACATCCTCGACGCCCGCTACGCCACCCAACGCCTCGGCGTGGCGAATGGCTGAACCGGTCCACATCCTGATCACCGGCGGCGCGGGCCAGGTCGGGCTGGAGCTGCTCGCCGCAGACTGGCCGGACGGCGTCGTCCTGCACGCGCCGGGCCGTGATGATCTGGATCTTTCCGATCCCGCCTCGATCCGCCGCGCCTTCGCGCGTCAGACCTGGGCGGGGGTGATCAACTCCGGCGCCTGGACCGCCGTCGACAAGGCCGAGACGGAGGCCGCCGCCGCCTTCGCCGTCAACGGCCAGGCGCCTGCGATCCTCGCCGAACTGGCCCGCGACGCCGGGGTTCCGATGATCCAGGTCTCGACCGACTATGTCTTCGACGGGTCCAGGGCCGACGCCTATGCCGAAGACGACCCGGTGGGTCCGGTCGGGGTCTACGGCGCCTCCAAACTGGCCGGCGAGCTGGCGGTGCGGACCATACAGCCGCGCTCGGTGGTGCTGCGGACCGCCTGGGTGCTCAGCCCGCACCGCGCCAACTTCCTCAAGACCATGCTGCGCCTGGCCGCCGATCGTCCGGTGCTGCGGGTGGTGGACGACCAGCAGGGGTGCCCGACCTCGGCGCGGGACATCGCCCGGACGATCCGAACGATCGCCTTGCGGATGATTCAGGATACGGACGCGCCGGCAGGAACCTATCATTTCGTCAACTCCGGCGTGACGACCTGGGCGGGCCTGGCGCGCGAGATTTTGCGCCTGTCCGCGCGGGACGGCGGCCCTTCGGCCGAGGTCGAGGGCATCACGACCGACCAGTATCCGACGCCCGCGCGCCGCCCGGCCAACTCGGCCCTGGCGACCGGGCGCATCGGCCGCGACTACGGCGTCGTCCCCCGGCCCTGGGCCGAGGCCGTCGCCGACATCATGGCCGAGCTGAAGGCCGAAGGGAGGGCCGAATGAAGGGCATTATCCTGGCGGGCGGGTCCGGCACCCGCCTGCATCCGATGACGACGGTGACGTCCAAGCAGCTGATGCCTGTCTACGACAAGCCGATGATCTACTATCCGCTGTCCACCCTGATGCAGGCGGGCGTCAGGGACGTGCTGGTGATCTCCACGCCTCGCGACGTCCCGTCGTTCCAGGCTCTTCTGCAAGACGGATCGCAGTGGGGCATGAATATCCAGTACGCCGAACAGCCCAGCCCCGACGGCCTCGCCCAGGCCTATGTCATCGGCGCGGACTTCGTCGGCAACAGCCCGTCCGCCCTGATCCTCGGCGACAACGTCTTCTACGGCGCCGGTTTCAATGACCTGTTCAAGAGCGCCCTCGGCCGACCGGCCGGCGCCACCGTCTTCGCCTATCGCGTCGCCGATCCGGAGCGTTACGGGGTCGTCGAGTTCGACGACAAGATGCGGGCCCTGTCGATCGAGGAGAAGCCGGCCCATCCCAAGTCCAACTGGGCCGTGACGGGCCTGTACTTCTACGATTCCGACGTGGTCGACATCGCGCGCTCCCTGCGGCCTTCGGCGCGCGGCGAGCTCGAGATCACGGACGTCAACCGCATCTATCTCGAGCGCGACCGGCTGTCGGTGGAGATCATGGGGCGCGGCTACGCCTGGCTCGACACCGGCACGCCCGACAGCCTGATCGAGGCGGCCGAGTTCGTGCGCACCCTCGAGAAACGCCAGGGCTTCAAGATCGCCTGTCCCGAGGAAATCGCCTTCGAGAACGGCTTCATCGACGCCGCCCAGCTCGAGCGCCTCGCCGACCGACTCGGCAAGGGCACCTACGGCGAATACCTTCGAAAGGTGATTCAGGGCGCTTAGGCGGATCCAGACCGCGCGCGGGCATGGACTTGGCCTGTCGCCCTCTCTAGACACCAGATGGGATGATGTTCGGCCCTGTCGCCCCGTCGACGGAGCCCCGGTCAAAAAAAAGCGCGCCAGAGCCTGATGTCAGATATCCAACGCGATTCCGCCGGTTCGGCGGGATCCCGCCGCCAGAAACAGATCCATCGTTACGCCCTGGCCTGCGATCTGATCGCCGGGATGAAGGTGCTGGAGATCGGGCTGGGCGACGGAACGGGCGCGGCCCTCCTCGCCGGGCGCGCCGGCGTTCTCGAGGGCGTGGATATCGATGCCCGGAACGTCGCCGTCGCGTCCGATCGGCGCCTGCCCCGGACGCGGTTCCAGGTCGCCTCGCCACAGACCCTGCCGTTCGAAGACGGGCGGTTCGACGCCGTCATCGGCTTCAACATCGACTGGTCCGGCGATGTGGCGAGCGCCTTGACCGAAATCCGGCGGGTTCTGACGCCCGACGGCTTCGCCATGCTGCGCACGGCGGCCGGCCAGGCCGAGGCCGTCGGCGTCGAAATCCGACGTGTGTTCAAGCGTCGCTTCGCCCTGGCCCAGCGCGTCATCGCCGCCTCCTATATCGGTCCGGCGTCGGCGACCGCCCTGCCGAACGCGGCCGACTATCGCGGCTACACCCTGGCCCCCGACGGCGTCGTGCCGGGCGTGGTGAGGCCGGCCGAGCCCGAAGACATCATCTGGATCGTCGGCCAGACCGCGCTTCCGCGCGCCGAAGCCGCCGACTCCCTGTTCCGGGATCCTGACGAGGACCTGCAGCTTGACATGGACCCGCCGGCGACGCCCGCGGGGCCGACGGTCACGGCGCCGGTCGCGACCGGCGACATGGCCGTGATCGCCGCTCTCGTGGAGCAAATGGCCGAAGGCCCAGTCGGTGGAGACGCGGCGTCGCTGGCCAGGGCCATCGGCCAGGCCAACGTCAGGCTGGCCGTCCAGGACCTGAAGCTGGCGGATCGCGAACGGCTCAACGCCGGGCTGGCGGCGGCCGAGCAGGAATACCGCCGCCTGGCGGACCAACTGCGCGACAGTCGGGAACAAACGGCCGCCGTTCGCCTGCTGGCGGCGGAACAGCGCGCCCTGGCCGATCAACTGGCCGAGCGCCTGACCGCCGCCACGCGCGAGGCCGACGCCCGACGTCAGGTCATCGACGAGACGCTCGACCAGACCCAGAACCTGGCCGTGTCCCTCGAACAGGCCCGAAGCGATCTGGACCGGGCGAGGGCCGAGGCCGAGGCCACCCGGTCGCTGGCTCAGGACATGGAGGCCGCTCTCGCTCAGGCCCGCTCCGAGATCGACGCCGCACGATCACGGGCGGAGGGGCTTGAGGCGGACGCTGTCCAGGCGCGCGAAGAGCTGGCGACGCTGCGCGAGACCTTCACGACCGAGGCGCAGCGCGCCCATTCGTTCGTGGCCGAGGCCGACGTCCTTCGCCAGATGGTCCAGACGGCCGACGCGGCCGCGCATGACAAGGCCGCGGAGCTCGAGGCGCTGACCCAGGTCGTTCAGCGCCTGGAACAGGAGCGCGACGCCGTCCAGAAGATCCTGGCCGAACAACTCGAGCGCGAGCGTCAGGAAGCCACGGGTCGTGGCCTCCCTCGCCCAGGCGGAAGTCGATTCCCTGAGAGAAAGGGCTCAGGACGCAGAGGCGGCCAAGGCGACCCTGTCGCAAGAGATCGAGCGCGCTCGCGCCGAAGGCGAAATCACCCAAGGCGCCCTGGCCGCCGAGATCGACCGTCTGAGAACGCAGTCGGAGGCGCTGCAGCAGACCCTGGTCGAAGAGATCGATCGGCTTCAGGCGGAGGTGGAGGCCGCTCGGCCCCGCAAGGCGGCGACGGCCGGGCCGGTCCGGGCTCCGGTGGACGCCGGATTCGCGATCGGCCTGCGGGATCGGATCCAGCACGCCGCGGTGGCCGAGGTTCAGGCCTATCGCTCAGGCCTGGCGGCGGCCGCGACGGTCCGCGCCGCGCGCAAGGACCTGACGGCCCAACTGGACGGCGTTCGAGGCTTCACCGATGCAATTCCGGTGGCCTCGCCCCGGTTCGATTCCGGTGAGCGGCGGCCGATCAGCCAGAAGGCGCGCCTGCGCGCCCTGCTGCGCGGCGGGCTGAAGTCCCACGCAGTCCCGGCCGCGCCCCTCGACGCCGTGGCCGCCCTGTTCGACCCGGCTCACTACGTCCAGCGCAACGGCGTCAAGCCGGCGGCCGGAGAGACGCCGTTCGATCACTATGTGCGGGTCGGCCGCCGTCAGGGCCTCTCCCCCCACCCGCTGATCGACGCCGACTGGATTCGCGGAACCTGGCCCGACGCCGCCGAACGTCCGTTTGACCTGTTCGCCTACATCAACGACATCCGCCTGCATGACCGGTCGCCGCATCCGTTGTTCGAGGCGGACCACTATCGCCGCGTCAACCGCGACGTGGCCGACGCCGGGGTCAATCCCCTGGCCCACTATGTGCTGAACGGCTGGCGCGAGGGACGTGCGCCGAACCAGATGTTCGACAACGACTGGTATCTGGCGACGCATGAGGACGTTCTCGCGGCCGGAATACAGCCTCTGGTCCACTACGTCGCCCATGGCGCTTCCGAACTGCGCCGGCCTCACCCGCTGTTCGATCACGGCTTCTACCTGGATCGGTATCCTGACGTGGCGGCCAGCGGCATGGACGCCTACGCCCACTTCATCGCCTACGGGCGCGCCGAGGGCCGACCGCCCTGCCGTCAGGTGCTGGACATGCAGCGTCTGGAGCGCTTCTTCGACGGCGCGACGATCAACGATCTGCTCCTGCTCGGCGATGCGCCGGAGCGTCGCCTGCGGCCTATCGAAGACGACTTCTGGCCGCCCAGGCCGACCCAGGATTACTGGCTGCCGCAACGACTTCGCGATTTCATCATCGACCGTTTCGGCGAGGACCGGCTGCAGCTGAACGCCTGGTTGTTCTCCCTGGTCGAGCGTTTCGCCGAGACGCCCGAAGCCTTCGACCAGAGCCCGGAATGCCGCCGCCTCATCGAGCGCGCGTCCCTTCTGGCCGGCACGCCCCTGAACGGCCGCCCCAAGGCTTCGATCGTCATTCCGGTCTACAACAACCTGCTCTACACCCTGACCTGCCTGGTCTCGGTGCTGGAGAGCGCGCCGAGCCACAGCTTCGAAATCCTGATCGGCGACGACGGATCGACGGACGGCACCGCCGAGGCCATCGCCGAGATCGGCGGCCTGGTGCGCCATGTGCGGCATCCCAAGAACCTCGGGTTCCTCGGTAACTGCAACGCTGTAGCCCGCCGGGCCACGGGCGAGCATCTGGTGCTGCTGAACAATGACACCATCGTCTTCCCCGGCTGGCTGGACGCGCTGGTCGAGACGCTCGACGAGAACCCGCAGATCGGCTTCGTCGGGTCCAAGCTGCTGAACGGCGACGGGTCCCTGCAGGAGGCGGGCGGCGTCTTCTGGCGTGACGGGTCGGCCTGGAACTTCGGTCGCGACGGCGATCCCCAGGCGCCGGAGTTCAACTATCTGAAGGACGTCGACTACGTTTCGGGCGCCTCGATCGCGGTTCCGGCGCGGCTGTGGAAGGCCCTGGACGGCTTCGACACCACCTACAGCCCGGCCTATTGCGAGGACTCCGACCTGGCGTTCCGGGTGCGCGAGGCCGGCTATCGCACGGTCTACCATCCTCACTCGATCCTGGTTCACCACGAAGGCCGCAGTCACGGCCGCGACGTGTCTTCCGGCGTGAAGGCCTATCAGGTCGTCAACCAGCGCAAATTCCTGGAGCGGTGGGGCCCGACCCTGGCGGAGCAGAATTTCGACAACGCCCAGAACGTCTTCCTGGCGCGCGATCGATCGCGCGGACGCCCGCACATTCTGGTGGTCGATCACTATGTGCCGCAGTGGGACCAGGACGCCGGTTCGCGGACGATGTTCCACTTCATCCGCGCCTTCGTGAATCGCGGATTCCACGTCACCCTCTGGCCCGACAACCTGAACGAGGATCGCGACTATGTCGCCCCGCTGCAGCGGATGGGCGTCGAAGTCATCTACGGCCCGCGTTTCGTCGGCGGTTTCGAGGCCTGGATGGCCGAGAACGGCGCCTATCTGGACTACGCCCTGCTCAGCCGGCCGCACATCTCGGAATCCTATATCGATGTCGTGACCCGCGCCGGCGTCAAGACCTTCTACTACGGCCACGACCTCCACTGCCTGCGCGCCCGATCGACCTATCAGGTCACCGGCGACCGGAACGATCTGGTCGAGGCCGAAAAGTGGGAAGTTCGCGAACTGTCCGTCAGCCTGAAGTCGGATGTCGTGATGTATCCGGGCATCGAGGAGATCGACTATATGTCGCGGCTCCTGCCGGCCTCGGCCCGGCTGATCCGCCCGCCGATCACCATCTTCGACGCCGATGAGCTGAACGCGGCGGAGAACGCCATCGACGCCGATTCCGCCGATCCCTATGCGCTCATGTTCGTGGGCGGCTTCTCCCACACGCCGAACGGCGACGGCATCGTCTGGTTCCTCGACCGCATCTGGCCGCGACTGCGCGCCGCCGACGAGCGGTTCTCCCTCCGGATCGCCGGCTCCAGGATGCCTGACGATCTGCGGGACCGGGCCGACCCCGGCGTGGAGTATCTGGGCCGGGTCAGCGACGAGGAGCTGTCTGCCATCTACGAGGGTTCCGGCGTCGCCATCGTGCCGCTGCGCTACGGCGGCGGCATCAAGGGCAAGGTGATCGAGGCTTTCGCCCGGGGCGTGCCGGTGGTCATGACCGATGTCGGCGCCCAGGGCATTCCCGACGCGCATCGTCTCGGCTTCGTCGCCGGCGCCGATGACGGATTCGCCGACGCCGTCGTGGCGGCCGTGACCGACCGCGCCGAAGCGCGCGAACGCGCCCGACGCGCCGTCGACTTCCTGCGCTCGGCCTATTCCGAACAGGCCTTCTGCGATCTTCTGGCCCCGGAGGCGCCGGAACTGGGCGGATCGACGGCGTGACGGACTTCCGCAAGACCCGCGCCCGCGCGCCCCTGCGTCTCGGCCTTGCGGGCGGCGGCACCGACCTGTCGCCCTATTGCGACCAGTTCGGCGGCGCGGTGCTGAACATCACCATCGACCGCTACGCCTTCGCCTCCTTCCTGCCGCGCGACGACGGCCGCGTGGTGTTCGAGGCCGACGACATCGGCGTGTCGGAGGTCTATGAGCCGAACTCGACCCTGCATTCCGAACTGGTCCTGCATCGCGGCGTCTACGACCGTATGATCCGCGAGCACAACGGCGGCCGGGCGCTGGGTCTGACCATCAAGACCACTGTCGACGCCCCGGCCGGTTCTGGCCTGGGGTCCTCATCCGCCCTCGTCGTCGCCCTGGTCGAGGGCATGCGCGCCATCCTGGACGCGCCCTTGGGCGACTATGACGTGGCCCATCTGGCCTATGAGATCGAACGCATCGACCTGGGCCTGTCGGGCGGGCGGCAGGACCAGTATGCGGCGGCTTTCGGCGGGGTGAACTTCATCGAATTCCTCGCCAATGACCGGGTGATCGTCAATCCGTTGCGCGCCTCCGACGCGGTCTGCAACGAACTGGAGAGCTCGCTGGTCGTCTGTTTCTCGGGTCGGTCGCGTAGTTCCGCCGCCATCATCGACCAACAGACGGCCGGGCTGAAGGCGGCCAACGCCGACACCCTCACCGCCATGCACCAGCTCAAGGCCGACGCGGCGGAAATGAAGCGCGCCCTTCTGGTCGGCGACATCGACGGCATGGCCGAAATCCTGAACGCCTCCTGGACGGCCAAGAAGGCGACGGCAGCGGCGGTCTCCAACGCCGGTCTGGACGCCCTGTTCGACCTGGCGATGCAAAGCGGGGCCTTGGCGGGCAAGGTCTCCGGCGCCGGCGGCGGGGGCTTCATGTTCTTCCTCGTCCACCCCGAAAGCCGCTTCCGCCTGATCCAGGCGCTCAACGCCGCGGGGGCTCAGGCCGGACCGGTCAAACTGACCCATCGCGGCTCGGAAGCCTGGCGGTTCTGACGACATGAAGATCGAACAGGCCGTCATTCTGTGCGGCGGACTGGGCAGCCGGCTCGGCGACCTGACCGCGCAAACGCCCAAGCCGCTTCTGCCGGTCGCGGGCGCGCCCTTTCTGGAGGCCCTGGTCCGCGAGATCAGCCGCTACGGCGTCAAACGGTTCCTGCTGCTCGCCGCCTACCGGTCTGATCAGATCGAACGGTTCGCCCGGGAAACGCCCGCCCGCCTTGGCCGGGACGACCTGACCATTTCCGTCTCCATCGAGCCGGATCAGGCCGGGACCGGGGGCGCCCTGTTCCATGCGCGCGACGCCCTGGACGACGCCTTCTATCTGTTCAACGGCGATACCCTTTTGGACACCCGCCTGCCCGAGCTGTCGCGCCTCCTCGACGATCCCGACGCCGTCGGCGTCCTGGCCCTGCGCCCCCTGCCCGAGGCGGGCCGTTACGGCGTCACCGTGCTGGACGGCGAGCGGATCACCCATTTCGGCGTCCGCTCCGACGCACCCGGTCCGGTGCTGATCAACGGCGGCGTCGCCGCCTTCCGCAAGTCCTTTGTCGATCGACTGTCGCCCCAGGGGTCGTTCGAGGCCGACGTCCTGCCGGCACTGGCCCAGGAGGGCCGGCTGCGCGGCCTGGCGACCGACGGCTACTTCATCGACATCGGCGTGCCCGAAGACTACGCCCGGGCCCAGACCGAAGTCCCGGACTTCCAGCGCCGGCCCGCCCTGTTCCTGGATCGCGACGGTGTTCTGAACCAGGATCACGGCCATGTGGGGTCGATCGATCGCTTCGACTGGATCGACGGCGCGCGCGAGGCGGTCGCCCTGGCCAATCGCGCCGGCTGGTATGTGTTCGTGGTCACCAATCAGGCGGGGATCGGCAAGGGTCTCTACAGCCACGACGACTACGTCGCCGTCATGGATCATATCCGCGCCGGACTATCGGAACGGGGCGCGTGGATCGACGACGTCCGCTTCTGCCCGGACCATCCGGAGGCGACGGTCGAAGCCCATCGCCGCATCACCGACTGGCGCAAGCCCGGCCCCGGCATGCTGCACGACCTGATGCGGTGCTGGCCGGTCGACGCCGGGCGCAGCCTGATGATCGGCGACCGCGAGACCGACCGCCTCGCCGCCTCAGCCGCCGGCGTCGCCTCGGCCCTGTTCACTGGCGGGCGACTGGATGATTTTCTGCGCAACCAGCCCCAGTTCGCCGCGCCGACGGAAGGCATCGCATGAGCGCCCGTGACGACCTCATCGACTGGTTGCGAACGACGGCCTTTCCGTTCTGGGCCGGAATCGGCGTCGACCGCGTCACGGGCGGATTCGTCGAGCGACTGACGCCCGGGGGCGCCGTGATCGACGATCCGCGCCGCGCCCGGCTGGTCTCGCGTCAGATCTACGCCTTCGCCGCCGCCGAACGCCTCGGGTGGGACGGTCCGGCGCGGGAGATCGTCCGGCATGGCCTCGATTTCCTGCTGAACCGCATGATGGACGGCCCCGCCATCGCCCCCCTGTGGCGGCCTGGCGACGCCTCCCCCCAGATCGGCTTCGACCTTTACGATCAGGCCTTTGTGCTGTTCGGTCTCGCGGCCGCCGCCGGCACCGGAGAACGCCCTGAAGAGCTGGCCAATCGCGCCCGCGCCGTGCGCGACCGGATGATCGCCGGCTGGAAGCATCCGACCGCCGGCTTCGAGGAATCGTCGCCCCGCAGCCTGCCGCTCAAGGCCAATCCCCATATGCACACCCTCGAGGCCGCCCTGGCCTGGAGCGCGATCTCGGACCCCGACGGCGGCTGGGCCGCCCTGGCCGACGAGATCGTCGAGCTCTGCCTGGCCCGCTTTCTCGACCCCGAGACCGGGGCGCTGCGCGAATATTTCGACGGCGACTGGAACGCCGTGACCGAAGACGGGCAGGATGGCGTCGAACCGGGCCACCAGTCGGAATGGGCCTGGCTGCTGATCCGCTGGGGCCTCTCACGCGGGCGCGACGACGCCCTCGCCGCCGCCCAACGCCTAATCGGGGTGGCCGAGGGAGCGGGCGTTTCGGATCAGGATCTGGCGGTCAACGAACTGTCGCCCGACCTGACCGTTCGAGACGGCCGCCATCGCCTGTGGCCCCAGACCGAACGGATCAAGGCCGCCGTGGCCGAGGGCTGGATCGCCGTAGACGACAGCGACCGGGATCGGGCGCGGGATCGCGCCGAACGCGCCACGCGCGGACTGATGCGCTTCTTCGACCATCCGGTCGCCGGCGCCTGGTGGGAACACCTCGGTCCTGACGGGACGCCCGCCGCCGAACCGACCCGCGCGAGCTCCCTCTATCACATCACTTGCGCCGCCCTCGAGTTGGCCGACGGATCGTCGGAGCCGCGCCGATGAAGACCCGCCGTCCGCTCGTTCCGCTGGTCCAGCCGGCCGTCGCCGGAGGAGGCGACGCCTCCGGACCGACGCCGGCTCCGCTCGAGGATCTTGCGCGTCGCGTCGCCAATATGGCGGCTCGTCTTGAAACGGCCGAAGCCGCCCTGACCCAGCTGCATCGGCGAGAGGATGAGCGGCTCGCCCGCGAAGCCAAGGCCGTGCGACGTCCGCCCCGGCCCTTGCGGGTCTTGAGGAAGCGGTTGCGCGCGGCGGGTCTTTGGCCCGACGACCGACGCGGCGGGGTGGAAGGCGCCGTCGTCCTGGCCGAGGCCAGACGAAATGTGCCTCCCCGGCTGCGGACCTGCTTCGACTCGCGCAGCCCCTACCAGGCCTGGATCGAGGCCAACGTCCTGACCGACGAGGCGCGAGCGGACCTCGAGGCTGTTTTGGCCGGGCGAACGGACCTGCCCCGCATCTCCATCGTCACCCCGGTCCACGACACCCCGCCTGAGTATCTGCGCGCCATGGCGGCCTCTGTGCGGAACCAGATATTCCAGGACTGGGAGCTTTGCCTGGCCGACGACGCCGGGACCTCGCCCATAACCCGCGCCGTTCTCGACGAGATCGCCGCCTCGGATCCTCGCATCAAACTGGTGCGCCGGCCGACCAACGGCGGCATCAGCCTGGCGACCAATTCGGCCGCGGCTCTGGCGACGGGCGAGGTTCTGCTGTTCCTCGACCATGACGACCTGATCACGCCCGACTGTCTGGCCTGGTTCGCCCTGCACTACGCCGACGAGCCCGAGACCGACCTCGCCTACAGCGACGACGACAAGATCGGCGAGGACGGCGACCGCTACGCGCCCCAGTTCAAACCCGACTGGTCGCCGACGCTTCTGCTCAACTACATGTACATGAGCCACGCCCTCACCGTCCGGCGGGATCTGTTCGAGGCGCTGGGCGGCTTCCACGCCGAGTACGACGGCTCCCAGGACTACGAGTTCGCCCTCCGCGCCACGGAACGGGCGCGCAAGATCGGCCACATCTCCCGCGTCCTCTACCACTGGCGCGCCGCACACGGCTCCACCGCCCGATCGGGGGCCGCCAAGCCGCACAGCTTCGAAGCGGGTCGGAAGGCCGTGCAGGGCGCGCTCGATCGTCGCGGGATCGAGGCGCGCGCGATCCATCCGGACTGGGCGCGCGAAGCCAGCGTCGGCATGTTCAGCCTGGTCTTTCCGGACTCCGGCCCTCGTGTGACGATCGTCATTCCGACCTGGAATCGGCCCGAACTGCTGCGCCGCTGCGTCGATTCGATTCAGGCGACCCGCTACGCCGACTATGATGTCCTCGTCGCAGACAACGGCAGCGACGATCCCACCGCCCTGTCCCTGCTGGCTGAAATCGCCGCTCGACCGAACCATCGCGTCGTCCGCATTCCCCGTCGGCCGGAGGGCTTCAGCTTCTCGGCCGTCGTCAATCAGGCCGTCCGTCACGCCCGCGGAGAGTTCATTCTCTTCCTGAACAACGACACCGAGGTCCGCTCGCCGCAATGGCTCAGCCAGATGGTCGGCCATGCCCGGATGGCCGACGTGGGCGCCGTCGGCGCGCGCCTCCTGTTCGAGGATGGGTCCATTCAGCACGCCGGCATCGTGCACGGCCTCAACGACGGCCTCGTCGGGCACGCCTTCCGCCATGCCGCGCCTCATGACTGGGGCTATATGGGCTTCGTTCGGACCTCGCGCGAATATTCGGCCGTCACGGCCGCCTGCCTGCTGACGCCGCGCGCCCTGTTCAACGACTTGGGCGGATTTGACGAGACAGACTTCGCCGTCGCCTACAACGATGTCGACTACGGCTTCCGCCTTGCGGAGCGCGGCCTTCGCTCGATCTACTGCGCCGAGGCCGAGCTTCTGCATCTGGAAGGCAAGAGCCGCGGCTATGTCGACAATCCGCGTGAGACCGCCAATCTGCGGCGCATCTACGGCGACTGGCGCGACCCGTACTTCAACCCCAATCTCAGTCTGGACAACGAGAACTTCCTGCCCGCCGCCCGACGGCTGCCCCGGTTGTCATCGGCGCCGGTGCGCGTGGTCGCCGTCACCCACAATCTCAGCCCCGAAGGCGCGCCGAACACCCTGTTCGACCTCATTTCCGGCCTGAAGGCCGCCGGGATCATCGATCCGGTGATCCTGTCGCCCCGCGACGGCCCGCTGCGCGCCGACTACGAAGCCCTGGGGATCGAGGTCCGGATGTTCGCGGCGCCTCCCGCAGATCCGGGCGGGTTCGAGAACGCCGTCGATCGACTGTCCGGCCTCTTCGACGACCTCGGCGCCGAGGTGGTGATGGTCAACACCCTGCAGATGTTCTTCGCCGTCACGGCCGCGGCCCAATCCGGCGTCGCCTCGATCTGGGCCCAGCACGAAAGCGAGCCCTGGCCCACCTATTTCGACTATCTCGCCCCCGAGGTGCGCGGTTTCGCCTACGCCGCCTTCGGCCAGACCTATCGCATGGTCTTCGTCGCCGACGCCACGCGCCGCGTCTGGGCAGGCGTCCAGACCCGTCATTCGGCCCAGACCATCCGGCACGGCGTGCCGCCCTGGCGTCTGGCCGAGGAAACCGGACGATGGACGCGGGAGCAGGCGCGGGCCGCCCTCGGCGTCGAACCGGGCGAGAAAGTCCTTGTCCTCGCCGGCACGGTCTGTCGTCGCAAGGGTCAGCTCGACCTCGCCCAGGCGCTCTCCGACCCCGGCCTGACTGCTTTGGGGACGATCCGCACCTTCATGGCCGGCGCCCAGCCCGAGCCGGACTACGCCGCCCTGGTTCAGGACGCGATCAACGCCCTGTCGCCGAGCCTGGCGCGTCGAACGGTCCTGACCGGACCTGTCGACGACATGACCGTCTACTACGCCGCCGCCGATATCGTGGTCTGCACCTCACGGCTGGAGAGCGCGCCGCGCGTCCTGATCGAGGCCATGGCCTTCTCTCGCGCCATCGTCACGACCCCGGTCTTCGGCGTCCCGGAACTGGTGGATGAGAACGTCAACGCCCTGTTTTACGCGCCCGGCGACACCGCCGCCCTGGCGAGGCGCCTGGTCGAGCTGCTCGGCGACGACGGCCGCCGCGGCCGGATGGGCGCATTGGGGCCCGAGGTCCTGGCCAGCCGGCCGGGTTACGCCGAGATGCTGGATCAATACGGACGTCTGTTCCGGGAGGCGGCCGACCTCGGCGCCTTCCGTCGCTGACCCCCGGCTCAGCCGGCGGCGAGGCTGATCAGGGCGAAGGCGATGTCGCGCTGCTCCCCCGGCGCGCGGCTCATCTTGTGGGGCGTGGCGATACGCACCGACATCACCTCTCCGTTCCGCCACGAGACCGGCAGACGGAACTCCTTCGGCTCCCCCAGATCGACGAACTCGACCACCGGAGCCGACTTGTCGGTGCCGACAGTCATCAGGACCCGTGACGCCCCCTGTTCTTCGGGCTTGAACCAGACCCCCAGCCTGAATTCCGTGGCGTCGACTGTCGCCGTGAGCGTCAGCCGGGTCTCGCCCCAGCACCAGCCGTCATCATGAAGGCCGTCTGCGGCTCCCACGATCAATCCTGTCGTCTGCATGTCGGCCCCACATCCCCAAGCCAGGCGACACTATGGGAAAACGAAGACGGCGCAATGACTTGCAGGCGATCCTGGCCTGACGCTTCCTGACCTGTGGGAAACGGGCCTTTCCGGAACCGGCCTTGATGCATGTGGAACGATGGCGGAGAGGGGGGGATTCGAACCCCCGGTACCCGTAAAGGCACGCCGCATTTCGAGTGCGGTACATTCAACCACTCTGCCACCTCTCCGCGAGGCTCGTCTTGATAGGCATGGTCGAGCGAGCGGTCTCTCTAATGAAACGATGCGGCCGCCGCAAGCGTCCCGCCGCAAAATCCGTGGATGCGGGATCCGCTGCGTCGCATGATCATCTCTGCGCGGGCAGGGCCAGGCCCGGAGCCTGGCCGCCGCGGAGGTCGGCGGTCGTGAAACGGAACAGTTCGGCCGGGCGTCCGCCGGTGGCCGAGGACAGCCGGCCGGTGGCCGCGACCAGGCCGGTGCGCTCCACGCCGCGCCGGAAATTCTGCTTGTGCAGCGTCAGCCCGGAGACCGCCTCCGCCGCCCCTTGCAGCTCGGACAGGGTGAAGGTCTCCGCCGTCAGCTCGAACAGGACAGGCCGGTATTTCACCTTGCCGCGCAAACGGCCCAGGCCGGTCGCCAGGATCCGGCGGTGGTCGGACGCCAGGGCCAGGCCCGGGCCTGCGGCTTCCGACGTGCCGCGATCGCGCCCGGTCTCCTGCACCAGCCCGGCCTCGTACAGCAACTCGTATCGCTCCAGCGCCCGCTCCTCATTCCAGCGCGCCCCCTCTTCCAGGGCGAACAGGGCGGCCGCACGGTCGCGACGCGCGGCGTCGGACCCGGCCCAGCCCATCAACCCTTCGGCCAGGTCGGGCGGCGTCATGCCCCCGCCCCGGCGGTCCTCCCACGGAAAGACGTCCAGCACCGGCGTCCAGCGCGCCTCGGCCCGGCCCGGCGCCGAGGAGAGCAGCCGGGAGGTCGATACATCCCTCGCGAGCGCCAGATAGCCGACCGACACCTCCCGCAGCCGTTCCGGTCCGGGCGAGGCCCGGGGGGCGTCGCGCCCCGCGTCGCCGAACGTGTAGAGCTGTTCCACGAAGCCGGGGCGAAACCCGGTCTGCGCCTCGACGAACCGACGCAGCGACAGCTCGAAGGTTCGGTCGTTGACGGGGTCGAACGGACCGAACGGAAGGGCCGGCGTCCCGCCGCCGTCGGTCGTCAGGACGCAGAGCTCGGGAACGGCGGCGGCGCGGGGCCCTCTATGGCCCGCTGCGGCCGGGCGCGGACGAAGAGTCATGACCACGGCCGAAAGGCCGATCCGAACGCCCCCTGCCGTGGCTTCGCCCGCGACGGCCATGCCTACTCCGTGTGCCAGGCGTCTGTCGGCGCCAGACCGCCCGCCGCCTGGGCCAGCACCCGATAGCGGTCCAGATACCGGGCCTGTGCGGCGCCCGCCGGCAAGGGGTCGATGGTCAGGTCGTATCCAGAGGGAGGCGCCCCGAACAGTTTCAGGGATTCCGACCGCCCGAACCCGGCCAGCTGGGTCGCCTCGAAATAGGCGCACGCCCGATCCGCCTTCTTGATCAAAGTCTTGATGGCGACCGGGGTCTTGGCCGGCAGGCCGAACCGCACATGGATGGCATGCTCAAGCCGGGCCTCGAACGCCTTGTAGTTGACGCCGAGCGCCGACTTGAACGGCGAGATCATGTCGCCGATCACATATTCGGACGCATCATGCAGCAGGGCGGCCAGACGCCACTTCGGGTCGAGGTCCGGCTTGATGTGCACCGCGATCTCTTCGACCACCACGCTGTGCTGGGCCACGGAAAAGGCGTGCTCGCCGATCGTCTGGCCGTTCCAGCGCGCCACCCGCGCCAGTCCGTGGGCGATATCCTCGATCTCGATGTCGAAGGGCGAGGGATCCAGCAGATCCAGGCGCCGGCCCGAAAGCATCCGTTGCCAGGCGCGCGGGGCCTGGGCCGCGCCCTTGGGCGCCGACTTGACGGTTTCAGTGTTGGATGGGGCGGGATCGGCCAAGACGTTCTCTTACCAGGACAGACGGCTGCGTCAGGTGACCCATCCGCCCTCCCGGATCAACCCCCGCCGACCCCGGGCTTTCAGTCGCCGACGTTCAGCGTGACCAGATCGCGGGCGTCGTCGAACACCCGATCCCGGCCGCGCTCCTTGGCCCGCACCGTGGCGACGACCAGCGGGCCGCCGCGCGGACCCCGGGCCTCATAGCCCACGACGGACCAGCCGCCCGGCTGCGGCGCGCCGTCCGTGAGGATGTAGTTGGCGCGCACCGCCTCGCCCGGCGCGGCGACCCGGACTTCGGTCGCTTCAGAGTTGGCGTTGACGCTGACGCCGGTGGTTTCCGTCCGCACGCCCTGGCCGTCGCGGGAATCGATCCGCATGCCGCCGATCTGAACCCGGGCGTTGTCGCCCTCCGCCTCGATGCGGATGCCCGGCAGGCGGACCGTGGCGCGATCGCCTGCGCCGCCCCGGTCTTCGGCCTCGATCCGCACGCCCGGCGCGACCACGCTGACATGATCGCCGTCGGCGCGCGCAGCCTGGGCGTCGGCCCTGGCGGCTTCGGCGTCGGCGCGGGCGGCTTCGGCGTCGGCCTTGGCCGCTTCGGCCTGCTGACGCGCCTTGTCTGCGCCCACCTTCGCCGCCGCCTCAGGCAACAGCGCCGCCAGCCGTCGTTCAAAGCCGTCTAGGGCCTCGTCGGCTGATCTTCCGTCCAGCCGAACGAGATGCAGGGTCACCTCGGCGCCGCGGGATCCGACATAGTCGCAGGACAGGCCGTCGGCGCTGGCGGAGCCCTTGCGGGTCAGGGATCCCAGGGTGTCGGGGCATTGCAGCGTCTCGACCACCTTCAACACGCCCTTGGCGTCGTCGGTGGTGCGGCTTGAAATGCGCACCGCGCCGTCATCGCACCCGGCGAGGGCGAAGGCGGAAACGGCGGAAAGCAGCAGAAGTCGAACCATGGTCTATCCTCGTGGTCGCCATCCTGCGCCGAACGACCGGGGATTCCAGTGAAATCGCGGTAACGGGCGTGACGAAACCCGACCGAAACGGTGGCGGGGCCGCTTGCTTGAAGCCTCAGACGCCGGGGCGGCCGCCCTCACGCCGGCTCAGAAAGGCCAGCCGCTCGAACAGATGGACGTCCTGCTCGTTCTTCAGAAGCGCGCCGTGCAGGGGCGGAATCAGCTTGTTGGGCGACCGCTCCCTCAGCGTCTCGGCGTCTATGTCCTCGACCAGCAGCAGCTTCAGCCAGTCCAGCAGTTCCGAGGTTGAAGGCTTCTTTTTCAGTCCCGGCGTGTCGCGCACCCCGTAGAAGGTTTTCAGCGCCTCAGCGACCAATCGCGGCTTGATGCCCGGGAAATGCACCTCGACGATGGCCTTTATCGTCTCTTCGTCCGGGAACCGGATGTAGTGGAAGAAGCAGCGACGCAGAAAGGCGTCCGGCAGCTCCTTCTCGTTGTTCGAGGTGATGACCACCATCGGCCGCACCTCGGCCCGGATGGTCTCGTCCGTCTCCTGAACGTAGAATTCCATCCGATCCAGCTCCTGCAGCAGATCGTTCGGGAACTCGATATCGGCCTTGTCGATCTCGTCGATCAGCAGCACAGGGCGTTGCGGCGAGGTGAAGGCCTCCCACAGCTTGCCCTTTTTCAGATAGTTGCGGACGTCGTGGACGCGCTCCTCGCCCAGCTGGCTGTCACGAAGACGGCTGACGGCGTCGTACTCGTACAGACCGTTGTGGGCCTTGGTCGTCGATTTGATGTGCCAGGTGATCAGGGGCGCATTCATGGCCCTGGCCAGCTCATAGGCCAGCACGGTCTTGCCCGTCCCCGGCTCGCCCTTGATCAGCAGCGGCCGTTCCAGGGTCACCGCCGCATTGACCGCGATCTTCAGATCGTCGGTGGCGATATAGTTGGACGTGCCCTCGAAACGATCCGACACCCGCGCCTCCGGTTGGTTGCTCACTGCAACCGACCCCTAAAGCGCGCGGCGGCGGCTGACAACGGCCGCGTCAGGTGATGCGTTTGACCGACACGGGGTCGCTGGCGGGGAAGGTCTCCTCCACGCCTTCGTCGACCAGGGCCTCCTGCCGGTCTTCGGCCTCGTCTTCGCGCTTGCGCAGCTGGTCCGGCTTGCCCCGGACTTCGGCGGCGCGACGGGCATGAGGGGTTTCGGCGTCACGATCCCGCTTTATGTCTTCGCGGTCGGTCATTGCAAATCTCCTTCGGCATCAGGGCCGTATCCCAGGGCGGCGATGTCGTCGTCGGACAGGCGTTTGGCCTCCCAGTGCGCGGCGCTGGCCTGGGCCCCGCGCACGTCCTCCATCAACCCGGCATAGACCAGCTCGATCTCGTCAGCGCCCGACGCGCCGCCGGCCTCGTCGTCCAATCGGTTCACCCGTTCACCGTCCACGCCCAGAAGCGCATCGGCCTCGGCCTCCACGCCCGACGCCCCGAGAACATCGTCCAGGTCGTCCTCATCCTCATCGAAATCCTCGACGTCGGCGTCGCCTTCGGCCTGGGTCACATCCAGAACCCGATCGGCTTCATCCAGCAGGAAATCGCCCTCGCCTTCGTCATCCAGATGGGTCTCGTCGAAGATTTCGGCGCCGGCCTGATCGTCGCTGTCGAAATCCCGATTGGCGGCGTCGAGATCCACGCCGTCCATTTCCGGGCCCTGGGATATGCCGTCCTGGTCCATGGTTTCCTCCGGGCCGTTCGCCCCGTTTCCCTGCTTCAACGGCGCGCCGTCGTCCGACGTTCCCGATCGTCGGCCGCATCGCGATCACAACAGACGGTTAACCACGCCCCTTTAGGGTCCCTTGGCCCCGACCGCCTAAGACTGGCGCCGCGGGGACCAGAGGGAGGCCCGCCCCATGCCGCTGAAGCTGTCGCTCAAGCCCGGCGAGAAATTCGTCCTGAACGGCGCCGTCGTGCAGAACGGCGACCGCCGCGGCGTTCTGGTGCTCCAGAACAAGGCGTCGGTTCTGCGTGAAAAGGACATCATGCAGCCGGAGGAGGTCACCTCCCCGGCGCGTCACGTCTATTTCCCGGTCATGCTGATGTATCTGGACGAGGCGGCGACGCCCAAGGCCTATGACGACTTCGTCCTGCGCCTCAGCGAATTCATGAGCGCCATCCGCAATCCCGATGTCCTTGCGGACTGCGTGACCATCTCAAAACATGTTCTGGCCCGCGAATACTACAAGGCCCTGATGGGTGCGCGGAAGCTGGTGGAATACGAGGACCAGAGGCTCGGCAATGCTGCAGGCTTACAATCAGGCGGCGACGCGGACTGAATCCCCGCGCGAAATGGAGTACCGCCTGTTCGGCCAGGTGACCCGCGCGCTGATGCACGCGGCCACGGTCGACAAGTCGGACCTCGCCACCCGTATCGACGCCCTGGACTGGAACCGGCGACTGTGG
This sequence comes from Brevundimonas sp. VNH65, assembly GCF_049445955.1. Classification (NCBI taxonomy): domain Bacteria; kingdom Pseudomonadati; phylum Pseudomonadota; class Alphaproteobacteria; order Caulobacterales; family Caulobacteraceae; genus Brevundimonas; species Brevundimonas sp. VNH65. The sequence continues at coordinate 375,165 of NZ_JBMSDX010000002.1, forward strand.
TCGACCCTGGCCGCCGCCTGCCAGGATTCCGACAACGCCATGCCGGCGCCCATGCGCGCCCAGTTCATCTCGCTCAGCCTGTTCGTGAACCGCCACTCCTCCAAGGTCATGAAGGGCGAAGAGGACTTCGAGACCCTGATCGACATCAACCGCTCGATCATGCAGGGCTTGGCGGCATAATGCCTGGGGCGCTGACGCGCCGCGCTATGTTCGCGACGCGGTCGCTCACGGCTTGAGCGCATGATCGCTGCACGTTCCCGCTCCGCTTGCGTGAGTTCGCACGTAGCCACGATATCAGATACGTTTTCTGGATGGCGCGTTTCGAACAAGCTTGGGAAAGCTTTTACCCAGGACACCACCCGATCGGCTGGATGCTGCGCGATGAAGGCGCGCAGCATTGGGTGCGTTTCCATTCGCTCCCAGAGTCAAAGCGTTACCCTGATACGGATGAGGAACGCACGGTTCTCTTGGCTCGTCAGAATGCCCTTGCTGCCGAAGTCATTGGAGGCGGACCGTGCTGGTTAGTCCAGACGCACTGGACGACGCTTCCGGGAGATCTCGATTGGCCGGATCAGCACGACTCGTTTTGGGCGACCCGTGAGTACGGCCTAGAATATGTATCTGAATTTATTAGAAAAGATGACGCGGACGCACACGAGCCGGACCGTGAACCTGACCGCCCGTGGCGTGTGTACAGCGGACAGACAGACTGGTCGCCCGGCCGGTTCGATCACTTGCTGCTGTCGATAGCCGATGATGAGGCTGGGCCCACGCTCTGGATGGGGATCACCGGCCAGATCTTTGCACCTTATGACGGCGGCGTTGATCTGTTTCTTTCCAGCCCTGCAGCCGTCGAAGCTATGAGGAAGCAGTATGCGGACTGGCTGTCAGGTCATCCTTCCGGTCTTTGAAGAGGGCCAAGACTTCGCAAACCTCGACATTGACGCGGCACAAAACGAGGCCCACCTTCGACCTCCCTGTTCAACAGTCGAAAGGAGGTGATCCAGTGTCTCATTGTCATCAATCGCGTGCGGTGGCCGCGAACCTGGGCCTCGGAGAGGTTCAGGCCTGAAATGACGATGCGCTACGCCCTTCGGGCTACATGAGCGCCTTTCAGGCTGCGGTCCGGCTGCAATGACGCGGTCAGACAATGTCAGGGCCGTCGGAGCGATCCGGCGGCCCTTTCCTTTGGGCGATCGTCATTCTCAGGGGACCAGCGCTCACCCCATCCCGTGCATCCCGGCGAAGGCCGGGATCCAGAAAACCCGGCGAGGCGGCCGGGGCGCGGCGGCTCACAGATGCGCCGGACGAAGATTCGCCGTCTGACCCCCGGCTTTCGCGGGAGTGCTCGGAGGGTGAGAATGCGGGTTCAAGGGCAGAACCACCGCACCGCAACATGAATTGTCGCCCCAGAGGTTGCGGATCGCGACCTATCGGCGCATCTGGCCCCGCATGATCTCCCCGACAACAGACGCCGCGCCCGACCGGACCAGGGGGCCGGGCTTCCCCGAATTCGTCTGCATGATCGCCCTGATGATGGCGCTCAACGCCCTGGCGATCGATTCCATGCTGCCCGCCCTGCCGGACATCGGAAACGCATTGGGCGTCACACGCGAGAACGACCGTCAGTGGGTCATCACCGCCTATCTGCTCGGCTTCGGCGGCGCCCAGATCCTCTATGGCCCCCTCGCCGACCGGTTCGGCCGCAAGCCTGTCCTGCTGATCGGCGTGGGCGTCTATGTGCTGTTCGGCGTCCTCGCCGCCTTCGCGCCCACCTTCGACACCCTGATCCTGGCCCGCGTCGGTCAGGGGCTGGGGTCGGCCGCGACCCGTGTGCTGGCGGTGTCGATCGTGCGTGACCGCTATGAGGGCCGGACCATGGCCCGGGTCATGTCGCTCAGCTTCCTGGTCTTCCTGGGCGTGCCGATCATCGCGCCCTCCCTGGGTCAGCTGATCCTCATGGTCGGCGAATGGCGCGAAATCTTCGGCGTCCTGGCTCTGTCCGGCGCGGCCCTGCTGGTCTGGACCGGGCTGCGCCTGCCGGAAACCCTCCACCCAGAGGATCGCCTGCCGATCAGCCTGTCGCGTCTGGCCGACGCCTATCGCCAGGTTCTGACCAGCCGCATCGGCATGGGCTACACCCTGGCCATGACGGCCATCACGGGCGCCCTGTTCGGCTTCATCAACTCGTCGCAGCAGATCTTCTTCGACATCTTCAAGGCCCCGACCCTCTTCCCGATGATCTTCGCCGCCATCGCCGGCGGCATCGCCCTGGCCTCGATTCTCAACGCCCGCCTGGTCGTGAAGCTGGGTTCGCGCCTCATCAGCCACACCGCCCTGATCGGCTTCACCGTCTGCGGGATCGTCCATTCCCTGGTCGCCCTCAGCGGCCATGAGACGATCTGGACCTTCGCGGTCATCCAGGCCCTGACGATGTTCTGCTTCGGCTTCATCGCCGGCAACTTCGGCGCCATGGCCATGGAGCCGATGGGCCATATCGCCGGCACGGCGGCCTCGGTCCAGGGCTTCGTCTCGACCATATTCGGCGCCTCGCTGGGCTTCGGCATCGGGCAGCAATTCGACGGCACCACCGTGCCGATGACCCTGGGCTTCACCCTGATGGGCCTGCTCGCCCTGGCCGCCGTCCTGTTCGCCGAGCAAGGGCGACTGTTCAAGGCGCGTCACCTTGCGCCGGCGCCGTCCGCCGACTGAGATCGGGAACCTCCGGCCAGCTTTGCCGCTTGACGTTTCGACACCGGGGGCGCTGTCTCGGCGCCCTGTTGCCCCGTCGCGTCCGGAGTTCCCGATGACCCGTCTTCGCCTGACCGCCCTGATGGGCGTTTCCGTCCTCGCCCTGACCGCCTTCGGCCTGGCCGCCTGCAACCAGGGCGCGCCCGAAGTCGCCTCCGACATGCCGCCCCTTCCGGCCTCGGCCACGGCGCCGGTGGCGCAGTATCCTGTCGACGACCACTCCTACGCCCAGCCCCAGGTCGCCCGCGTCCGCCACGTCGCACTGGACCTGACCGCCGATTTTGAAGCCAAGACCCTGTCAGGCGCCGCCACTCTGGACGTCACCGGCCAGGCCGGCGCGACCCAGGTGGTGCTGGACACGCGCGACCTCGAGATCCGCTCTGTCAAGGATGACAACGGGACAGCCCTGCCGTTCCAGCTCGGCGCCTCCGACCCCATCCTGGGTCAGAGCCTGACGATCACCGTCCCGGCCTTCGCCGCCGATGAGACGAAGAAGATCGTCATCGACTATTCCACCCGGCCGACCGCGGCGGCCCTGCAATGGCTGAGCCCGGCCCAGACCGCCGGCGGCAAGCTGCCCTTCCTGTTCAGCCAGGGCCAGGCCATCCTGACCCGGACCTGGATCCCGACCCAGGACAGCCCGGGGATCCGCCAGACCTATTCCGCCCGCATCGTCACGCCCGACACCGTCAAGGCGGTCATGAGCGCCGAGATGCTGACCCCCGAGGGCGAGAGCGCCGGCCGGGGTCAGAAGGCCTGGCGCTTCCGAATGACCAATCCGGTCCCGCCCTATCTGATCGCGATCGGCGTCGGCGATCTGGCCTTCGCCTCGGAAGACGGCCGCACCGGCGTCTGGACGGAACCCAGCCGCCTGCAGGCCGCCAAGGCGGAGTTCGCCGAAGTGGGCCAGATGGTCACCGCGGCCGAGCGGCTTTACGGCCCCTACCGCTGGGGTCGCTACGACCTCCTGATCCTGCCGCCTTCCTTCCCGTTCGGCGGGATGGAGAACCCCCGCCTGACCTTCGCCACCCCGACCATCGTCGCGGGCGACAAGTCTCTGGTCAGCCTGGTCGCCCACGAACTGGCCCACTCCTGGTCCGGCAATCTGGTGACCAACGCGACCTGGAACGATTTCTGGCTGAACGAGGGCTTCACCACATACTTCCAGAACCGCATCATGGAGGCGGTCTACGGCAATGATCGCGCCCAGCAGGAACGTGTCCTCGGCTGGGATTCTCTGCAGGGCGAGCTGAAGTCCCTGCCCGCCGCCGACACCCGCCTGCGTCTCGACCTCAAGGGCCGCGATCCCGACGAGGGTATGACCGACATCGCCTATGAAAAGGGCGCCGCCTTCCTCGAAACCATCGAGCGCATCGCCGGCCGCCCAGCCTTCGACGCCTGGCTGAAGGGCTATTTCGAGCGCAACGCCTTCCGGCCGATGACCACCGAGCTGTTCCTGCAGGACATCCGCGCCAACCTGATCAAGGGAGACGCGGCCCTTGAACAACGGCTGATGCTGGACGCCTGGATCTTCCAGCCGGGCCTGCCGTCGAACGCCATCGCCCCGACCTCTCGCGCCTTCGATCAGGTGGACAACGCCGCCAGGGCCTTCTTCTCCGACCGCGGTCCGGCCTCGGCGATTCCCTGGAGCGGCTGGAACACCCAGCAGCGCCAGCGTTTCCTGAACTGGCGCCCGGCCAATCTGCGGGACGGCGCCGACTGGCTGACGCAGCAGCAACTGGACGACCTGCAACGCACCCTGAACCTGAACGCCCAGGGCAACGCCGAGGTGCTGTTCTCCTGGCTGCAGGTCGCGGTCGCCCACCGCTATCAGCCGACGGTTCAGCCGCTGGAGCGGTTCCTGACCTCCATGGGCCGGCGGAAATTCGTCCTGCCGCTATTTCAGAGCCTTTGGGCCGAGGGCGACTGGGGCCGTCCGATCGCCACTCGCGTCTACGCCCAGGCGCGGCCCGGCTATCACGCCGTCACGACCAACTCGGTCGACGCCCTGATCGGCAAGCCCGCCGGGGCATGAGGGGCGCACTTGTCACCTTCTCTCTCCAGGGAGAAGGTGACGATCGTTAGCTGACGCACTGCGGCCGGAAGGAGCCCGAATGAAACACGCCCTTCTCGCCGCCCTTGCGCTCCTCGTCGCTTCACCGGCCGTTGCCCAGGACCTGGTGATCCGGGGTGGCGTGATCCACACCGGCCTCGACAACGAATCGCCGGCGGAGATCGTCGTCGTCAGGGACGGCCGGATCGCCTTCGTCGGCGAGGCGGCCGAGGCCCCGCCCGCGCCGGGCGTCCGCGTCATCGACCTCAATGGCGCGACCCTGTTCCCCGGCTTCACAGACGGCCATGCCCATCTGGACGGGGTCGGATGGCGTGAGCTGACGCTGAACCTCGAAGGCTCCGCCTCGATCGCCGCGGCCATGTCGAAACTCTCCGCCTGGGCCGCCGCCCACCCGGAAGGCGTCATCATCGGACGCGGCTGGATCGAGACCCACTGGCCGGAGGGCCGCTTCCTGTCGGCCGCCGATCTGGACGCCGCCGCGCCCGGACGCGTGGTCATCCTGACCCGCGCCGACGGCCACGCCCTGACGGCCTCGACCCCGGCTCTGGCGGCGGCGGGCGTCGACGCCTCGACCCCGGCGCCCGAAGGCGGACGGATCGACCGGCTGGCGGACGGCCGGCCCAACGGCTTCTTCGTCGACGCGGCCATGGGCCTGATCGAAGCCCTCGCCCCCCAGGCGGACCCGGCGGCCCTGCGCGAGGCGTATCGCGCCGGCTTCGCGGTCGAGGCCCGCTACGGCTGGACCGGCATCCACTTCATGAGCGCGCCCTGGAAGGACGTGCCCCTGCTGGAGCAGATGGCGGAGGCGGGCGAGGCGCCGCTTCGCCTCTACAACAACATCACCCCCGACGGCGCGCGCGCCCTGATCGAGGGCGGGCCGCGCAGCGTCGCCGACGGCCGCGTCATCACCCGCGCGATCAAATTCTACGCCGACGGCGCCCTGGGCTCGCGCGGCGCCGCCCTGTTCGATCCCTATTCGGACGACCCCCACAATCGCGGCCTGATGCTGACCACCGAGGCCGAGGTCCTTCCCCTCTATGAGGAAGCCTTGCGCAAGGGGATACAGGTCACCACCCACGCCATCGGCGACCGGGGAAACTCCGAGGTCCTGAACTGGTATCTGGACGCCATGGGCGAGGTCCAGCCCGACCAGCGCGCCATCCGTGACCCGCGCTGGCGCATCGAACACGCCCAGGTCGTCCGGCCGCGCGACGAGATGATGTTCGCCGGCATGGGGGTCATCCCCTCGATGCAGCCCAGCCACGCCATCGGCGACCTGCATTTCGCTCCGGCGCGCCTCGGCGACGCCCGGCTGGACGGCGCCTACGCCTGGCGCGACTTCGTGGAGGTCGGCCTTCCGGTGGTCGGCGGCTCCGACGCTCCGGTCGAGCGCGGCGATCCCCTGATCGAATTCTACGCCGCCGTCGCCCGCCGCGATCTGAACGGTTTCCAGGGCCCGGATTGGCGCGCGGCCCAGGCCGTATCCCGCCAGACGGCCTTGAAGATGTTCACCCTCTGGCCCGCCTACGCCTCGTTTCGCGAGGACGACCTCGGCACGATCGAGGTGGGCAAGCGCGCCGACTTCACCGCCTTCGACATCGACCTGATGACGGTCCCGGAGGCGGACATTCCCGGGGGCAAGGCCGTGCTGACGGTCGTGGACGGCGTCGTCGCCTACGAGGCCCTTGGGACGACCGGTGTGGACTGATCAGGCCCGGCCCGACTGGCTCGACAGCCAGGCCGCGTCCACGCCGATCGCCGTCAGCGCCCGGCTCCATTTGCCGTCGTGATCACCGTCGAAAATCAGGTCGAGATCAGGATCGACGGTCAGCCAGACATTGTCGCCCAGCTCGTCCTCAAGCTGGCCTTCGCCCCAGCCCGCATAGCCAAGATGCAGGGCCGATCGCCGGGGGCCGGACACCACGTCGGTCATGGCCATCAGGGCGTCCTTCGTGGCCGTCAGCGCCAAGCCGTCGCCGAAAGCCAGGCTGGAGTCATGGCTCATCCAGTCGTCCGTGTGCAGGACGAAACCACGCTCGGTGTCGACAGGGCCGCCGGCGCGCACCGGCCGGCCCGCAGCGGCGTCGGGCGCGGGCATGTCGAGCCGCGCCAGCACCGACTTCAGGTCCACCGACGGCGCCGCGGCGTCCAGCCTCAGGCCCATGGCGTGCTCGGGCTCGTGCACGCACACGAGGATCACCGCATGTTCGAAGCGCGGGTCGCCGATCCCGGGCATGGCCACCAGCAGCCGACCCGCCAGCGATTGAAATCCGTCCATGACCGAATGATCGGGGCTGGCTGCGACCTTTGCAAGGCGCGCGGCGGAGCCTATGTGCCGCAGGAGGCTTTCTCCTCCACCGCCTGCAACCCTCCTCCAGCATCAGGACATCGGCCATGACCATCCAGATCGGCGACAAGATCCCCACCGTTCAACTCGGCGCCGCCGGGCCGGACGGACCCCAGCCCGTCACCACGGACGAAGTCTTCGCCGGCAAGACCGTGGCCCTGTTCGCCGTGCCGGGCGCCTTCACCCCGACCTGCTCGGCCCGGCACCTGCCCGGCTATGTCGACAACGGCGCCGCTCTGAAGGCGAAGGGCGTGGATCAGATCGTCTGCCTGTCGGTCAACGACGCCTTCGTCATGGGCGCCTGGAAGGAGGCCAACGAGGGCGCCGAGGACATCCTGTTCCTGGCGGACGGCTCGGGCGACCTGACCCGCGCCCTGGGTCTGACGCTGGACGCCACCGGCTTCGGCATGGGCGAGCGGTCGCAACGGTATTCGATGCTGGTCAAGGACGGCGTCGTGACCGAACTGAACATCGAGCAAGGCGGCGAGTTCAAGGTCTCGTCCGCAGAGCATCTGCTGGCGCAGCTTTAGGCAGGGCGCTTCGCGCCGCACTATGCTCGGCTCGCGGAGCCTCGCGGCTTGAGCGCATCTTTGGGCGCTATCGCTTGCGACGCAGTCGCTCGCTGCTTGAGCGCATTCTGGAGGCGCTAGGTTCGCGACGCGGTCGCTCACGACTTGAGCGCGAGGTGACCCTGTGACCACCGACGTCTTTTCTCCTGAAAAGCGCAGCGCCGTCATGCGGCGGGTACGTGGCCGGGACACGACGCCGGAGCTGAAGGTCCGCCGCCTGCTGCGGCAGGCCGGCATCGGATACCGGCTGGGCGGCTGCGGCCTGCCCGGCCGGCCCGATCTGGTCATGAAGGGTCGGCGCATCGCCCTATTCGTTCACGGCTGCTTCTGGCACGGCCACGATTGCCCGCGCGGCGCTCGCCGGCCCAAATCGAACGCGGACTACTGGCAGGCCAAGATCGAGCGCAACCGACGCCGGGATTCGCGCGTGACGGCCGATCTGTCGGCGATGGGGTGGTCGGTGATCACGATCTGGGAATGCGCCCTGGGTCGGCCCGACCTGGCAGAGCGCCTGATCGGCGCCGTCACGGCCGGTCAGGCGACGACCGTCTCGCGCGCGACCTCTTCATCCGTGTCTTCGCCGCCACCCAGCACGAACTGCAGCGCGCCCAGCAGGGCCGACGGCGTCAGCGGCTTCGACACGAAATAGGTCATGCCGGCGGCCATACAGGCCGCGATGTCCTGTTCGGCGGTGTCGGCGGTGACGGCGATCACCGGGGTCAGGGCGTTGACGCCGCCGCCGGCCCGAAGGCGCCGCGTGGTTTCGCGACCATCGAGGTCGGGCATCCGCACATCCATGAAGATGACGTCGAACGCCTGGGCTCCACACAGGTCCAGCGCGGCCAGGCCGTCGGCGGCCGAGGCGATCTCGCATCCCAGCGGCGCCAGAATGAGTTCGACCGCCCGCCGATTGATGTCGTGATCGTCGACGACCAGGGCCCGCAGCGGGCGCTCCCCATCGCCGTCATTCGCCTCCTCGAGGGCATGCGGCGCTTCGTCCGGCGATGCCGCCGGCACGCTCGGAGCCTCAACCGGCGCCGGCGGCGACGCGGAAGGGGTCGCGGCCGGCCTGGAGGTCGCCAGGGGGGCCAGCGCGCGCGCCACATCGGCGCGTGCGGCGGCGTCCAGGGCGGTCGTCCGGATCGTCGCGTCGGTGGCGGGGGCGAAGACGACCGAAACCGTGAAGCAGGCCCCCTCGCCGGGCCGGCTCCGCGCCACCAGCCGCCCGCCCATGAGCTCGACCAGGTTGCGGCTGATGCTCAGGCCCAGACCCGATCCCCCGTGGCGCGCGCTGACGCCAGCCTCTGTCTGGTCGAAAGGCGTGAACAGCCGCGCCAACTGCTCGGACCTCATGCCGGGTCCTGTGTCGGCGACCTCGATCAGGACCGCATGGCCGTGGGGTTCATCGACCCAGGCGCGCAGCCTCAGGGTGATGCTTCCCGTCTCGGTGAACTTGACCGCGTTCGAAATCAGATTGTTCAGCACCTGGCGCAGCCGCATCGCGTCGCCGCGCACCATGGCGGGCATCCGATAGGCGCCCTCGATGCGAAGCTGCAGGCCCTTGCCCCGGATCGGTCCGGCCCACAGGCGCAGCGTCTGGGCCAGCATCGCGCGCAGATTGAAATCCGCCGCCTCGATCGACATGGCCCCGGCCTCAAGCCGGGAGTGATCGAGAAGATCGTCCAGCAGGGCCTTCATCATCAGGCCCGCGTCGGTGATCAGGGCGGTCTGGGACCGGGCGGCATGGTCGGTCGCGCCCCGTTCCAGTTCCGCCGCGCCGGTCAGAATGGCGCCGATCGGCGTGCGCAGGTCGTGGGCGACCGCGGCCAGATAGGCGGATCTGCGCTCGGCTTCGCGTTCAGCCCGACGCTGGCGTTCGTCGATCGCGGCCCTCTCCAGCCGATCGCGGTGGCGCAAGGTCGTCTGTTTCTGCCAGCCGACGAGGCAATAGGCGGCGAAGACCACCACCGCAGCCGTGACCGTGATGACAAACTGCCGGGGCGCGCCCAGGAAGAACATGAACACCGGCGTCGCGCCGAGAAAGACGAACTCGGGCGTCACCGTGCACAGAAGCACGCGGGACGAGGCCGGCGCGTTCAGGGTGGAATACAGAATCGCGGCCGACAGCATCACGGTCGCCGCCAGGCCGCCCATCGGCCCGCCGATCATCCACAGGGGAATGGCCGGAACGCAGTACAGGGTGGTGTTGGCGGCCAGGACGACACAGCCCAGCACGCTGCGCCATCGTCCCAGCGGCGCCCGCTGCGGCCCTGTCAGGGGCTTGAAGACCTCGATCTCGACGAACTGCATCGCCAGATAGGCCGTCACCCAGAACACGCTGAAGGCGGCGCCGACGACGGGGGTGATGATCAGGGCCGTGGCCAGGCTGACGCCGATCCTCTGGATCGCCGTCTCGCGCCGGTTCACAGCGGCGTCGGACCAGTCCGTCGGCAGTGTCTCGGCGGCGTTCGGCATCCGGCTCCCAGACCAATCGGACCACGCCCCCAGGCGCCTCCATGGCCCCGCCATCATGCGCAGGTTAGACTAACGCCCCGTCAACGCCGCGCTGTGGCGGCTTCCAGAACAGTGGAAAACCCTTCCGCGCGCAGTCGGGCGGCGAGGTCACGCTTGATCGCGGTCACCAGGCCCGGCCCGCGATAGATCAGGGCGGAATAGACCTGAACCGCCTGCGCGCCCGCCCGGATTCGCGCCCAGGCGTCGGCGCCGCTGGCGATTCCGCCCACCGCGATCAGCGGCAGCCGCCCTTCCGAGGCCTCTGCCGCATGTTCCAGGGCGCGCTGGGCGATGTCCCTGACCGGGGCCCCGGACAGGCCGCCGGCCTCGACGGCATGGCGAGATTTCAGGGTCTCCGGTCGCTCCAGCGTCGTGTTGGAGACGATCAGCCCGTCGAGGCGATGCGCCAGCGCGGCCTCGACGATCATGCCGATCTCTGCGCGAGAAAGATCCGGCGCGATCTTCAGGAAGACCGGCGCGGCGGACCGACGCGCCGCCATCGCCCGTCCGAGCAGATCGTCCAGGGCGGCGCGGCCTTGCAGGGCCCTCAGCCCGGGCGTGTTCGGCGAGGAGATGTTGATGGTGAAATAGTCACAGGCGCCCGCCAGCCGTTCCAGGCCCTGCACATAGTCCGCCGCCTTGTCCTCCGTGTCCTTGTTGGCCCCCAGATTGGCGCCGACCACCACCCCGGCGGGTCGGGCCGCCAGACGGCGCGCGAAGGCGTCCAACCCGTCGTTGTTGAACCCCATCCGATTGATGATCCCCTCGTCTTCAGACAGGCGGAACAGGCGGGGTCTGGGATTTCCGGGCTGGGGCCGCGGCGTCACGGAACCGCACTCGACGAAGCCGAACCCCAGGCGACCCAGTCCGCGCAGGGCTTCCGCATTCTTGTCCAGACCTGCGGCCAGGCCGACGGGATTGGACAGCTCCAGTCCGGCGAGCCGCGTCTTCAGGATCGGATCATCGGCCGCAGGCTTGGGCAGGGGCGACAACGCCAGCCCCTGGATCGCCAGCCGATGCGCTGTCTCCGGGTCGAGACGCCGCAGAACGGCGGCGCCGAGTGTCATCAGTCCGCTCATCAGGTCTCCGCCGGCCCCAGCGTTATGACCCCGTCCTCTGCGACCGCCATCGTTCGCCGCGCCGTGACCGCCCCGACCGGCAGCGGCCCGTAGATATGCGGGAACAGGGCCCCGCCGCGAGAGGGCTCCCACACGACGGTCGCCTCCACCTGTGACAGGGCGACCGTCAGCAGCAACAGGCCGCTCCGGCCCGCGTAATGCCGCGCCGCCGTCCCGGCCAGCTGGTCGGCGGTCGATAGATGGATATAGCCGTCAGCCAGATCGACAGCGGAGCCCTCATAGGCGCCCAGGGCCTCGGCCCGCGCCCAGTCTCCTGCATCGACGATCTTGAACGCTTCGCCCGGGGTCACGGCCTCACCCCTCCGGATCAAAGGCGGGTCCGCCGACGGACTGGGGCGTGAACCAGCCGTCGTAGGCGCAGCGTCCCGCCACATCGACCTCGAAAACCGCCGCCCCGGCGGTGGGGAATCCGCCCGCCATCCGCTCCAGGATGGTCGGCGAGGCGGCGCTCTCGATCAGATACTCATGGGCGAGAATGTGGACGCCCGGATTGTGAGCCAGGACGATCAGACAGCCGGCCTGGTCCTCGGCCCCCTCGACGAAGGCGCGGATCGTCTCGGCCGGCGCATTGTAGAGGCCCGGTTCGAGTCGGACCTCGACGTCTCCGAACGCCTCCTGCGCCAGTTCCCACGTCTCGCGCGTGCGTTGGGCGGTTGAGACGATCGCCAGATCGGGACGCAGTCCCCGTTCCGCCAACGCCCGGCCGATGACGGCGGCCTCTTCTCGCCCGCGTGGAGACAGCGACCGGTCGCGGTCCAGGCCGGACGGCGCCGCGCGCTCCGCCTGGGCGTGTCGCATGAGGATCAGTCGGTGCATGACGCCCGTTTACGGGTGTTCGACGCCGCCCGCCAGCATCCGGCCAGGCGCGACCTCGTGATTTTTCCACGCCCGCTCACTCTGGCTTCCGCCGCGCGCGACCTCGCCGTACCGCCCGCTGGGCTGGGGCGCGAGGCCGGGAGCGGCCGCGGCGACCCTCTGGGTCGCGCCTCCCGGCCGGATCCGGGCATAGGCCTGACGCGAGGCCTCCAGCAGGATGACGCCGGCGGTTCCTGGCGCGACCGCCCCTCCCAGGCGCTCGATCCCGTCGGCAAGCCCCAGCAGGGGACGCCAAGGCGGCGTGTACAGGGTCTGGGACCAGGCCGTCGGCTCCAGGCCGACCTGACGCACCAGCCGTTCCATCTGCCCGCGCGTGAACGGACGCCCGTGGCCGAACGGCGTGGCCTCGGCGCGCGCCCACAGCCCTCCGCGCGCCGCCGCCGCGAGGATGACCCGCCCCGCCGGCGCCAGGGCGCGGACCGCCTCGGTCAGCAGCAGGATCGGATCGTCGGCCTCTTCCAGCGCATGGACCAGCAGGATGCGGTCGAATCCTCCGGCCGGAAACGGCAGACGGTTCTCATCGATCAGCAGGCTGCGATTGCGCCCGGTCGCGGGCCAGGTCTCCACGCCCTGCCGTCCCGGCATGGCGGCCACGACGCGTCGCGCGCCGACGAAGGCCCCCAGCCAGGGCGTGGCGTAGCCCAGTCCCAGCACGTCACACCCGTTCGCCTCACCCCAGGCGTCATTGAGGCGACGCGCGATCAGTCGCCGCACCAGGGCGCCGGTGGGCTCGCCGTAGAAGGCGCGAAGTTCGTCGATGCCGCGTCTCATCGGTCACACTATATGCGAAGAACGGACGTGCGTCCCTCGGGTCGCCGGGCTTCATCGGTCGATGGCTGCGGCGCTGCAAAAGGAGATTTCGATGGCGTTGAAGGTTCATCTCTTCCCCTGCCTGACGGACAACTACGGCTTTCTGGTCCGCGACGAAGCCTCCGGCGCCGTGGCGTCGGTCGACGCTCCGGACGGTCCGGCGATCCTGGCCATGCTCGAGCGATTGGGCTGGGGGCGACTGGACATGATCCTCAACACCCACTGGCACCCGGACCACACCCAGGGCGCCGCCATGATGCAGGCCGAAACGGGCTGCCAGATCGTCGGACCGGAAGAGTCGCGTCGCGTCTGCCCGGTCGATCGGGTCGTGGCGGGTGGAGAGGCGATCGCCTTGGGAGACACCACCTTCGACGTGTCCCACACGCCGGGCCACACCCTCGGCCATGTGGTCTTCCGTTCTGCCGCAGATCGGCTGGCCTTCGTCGGCGACGTGATCTTTCCCCTGGGCTGCGGCCGGCTGTTCGAGGGAACGCCGGATCAGATGTGGTCCAGCCTGCAGGCCGTCGCCGCCTGGCCGCACGACACGGCCCTGTTCGGCGCTCACGAATACGCCGCCGGCAACGCCCGCTTCGCCCTGACGCTCGATTCCCGTCCGGAGATGCAAGCCCATGCGCAGGCGATCTTTGCGCAGCGGGAGCGAAATCAGGCGACCGTGCCCACCACCGTTGGGATCGAGGCCGCGTTCAATCCGTTCCTGCGCGCGGCGGATGTTGCGGACTTCGCCGTCAGACGTCTCGCCAAGGATCAGTTCAAGGGCTGACCGGCGCGGTCAGTCGGCCGAAACCGTGCGGATGACCATGGCGGAGGACGGCCTGCCGGTCAGGCCGGAACCGGGGCGGACGGTGACCCGCAGGTCGCCGCGCTCGAACGTCACGCCCGGCGACCGACCCTCGACGATGGTCACCGACCGCAGCGATTCCAGCCGCCGGCGCAGGCTGGCCGAACCGGCCATCCGCATCACGGCGTCGGTGGTCACCATCAGGGCGTCCACGCACAGGGCCTCGTCCCGTTCGCCGTCCAGCTGGACGACGACGATGCGGCCCAGGGCGCGGCTCAGCTGTCCGCTGCGGCGGATCATCAGATCCGCCAGGGCGATCGGCCCCAGCATCGGCGGAGCCAGGGCCGGCGCCGCGCCACGGAAGCTGGCCGGACTTCCGGCGGGATTGCGCACCGAATACAGGGTCACGCCGCCGTCCGGCGTCACGCGCAGGATCTGGTCGCCGGTGTCGTTGCGATAGACGATGTCCCCGCGCGGCGCGGGGGTCCCGCGCAGAGCCCAGGTCTCGTTGCGGCTTTCGAACCTGAACAGCGGCCGCGATCCGGAACGGTCGAAGACGAAGCCCTCTCCGGCTTCCGACACATAGCGCCCCGTCGGCGGAAGCGTTCGGGTCGGGCGCGCGTCCGAGAGTCCGCGGGACTGTTCGGTCTGGACGTTGCCCCTGGTCTGGAACAGCGGCCAGGCCTCGGCGCGAGCCGACAGCCCCAGGGCGGACGCCGCAACGGCGGTCGCGACGGCGACGCGTGTCACCGCCGGCGAAATCGGCCTCGACGCCGCTTCGACCCGAACCCTGAAACTCATGGCCTCATGGGTTGCGGGGCGGCGGCGGCGGATTTTGGGCGAATCCGCGTCAACCGACCAGATATTGACCGCCGTTCAGGCTGAGGGTGCAGCCTGTGACATATCCGGCACGCTCGCCGCACAGCCAGGACACCATGTCGGCGATCTCCTCGCCCTTGCCCAGGCGACCGACCGGGATCTGGGCGATGATGCTGTCCAGCACCTTCTGGTCCATGGCGCCGACCATTTCGGTGTCGATGTAGCCGGGCGCGATGCAGTTCACAGTGACGCCCTTGCGCGCGTTCTCCAGGGCCAGCGCCTTGGTGAAGCCGATCATCCCCGCCTTGGCGGCGGAATAGTTGGCCTGGCCGATCTGCCCCTTCTGGCCGTTGATCGAGGAGATGTTGACGATCCGGCCATGGCCGCGATCACGCATGCCGTTGATGACCTGGCGCGTCATGTTGAAGACGCTGTCCATGTTCACGCGGATGACGTCCGACCACTGGTCGTGGCTCATCTTGTGGAAGAAGCCGTCCCGCGTGATGCCGGCGTTGTTGACCAGAACGTCCACGGGGCCGAGCGCCGCCTCGACCTCCGCCACCGCGCGGGCGCAGTCGTCGTAGGATCCGACATTGCCCTTCACCACCATCACGCCCAGTTCGCGCGCCGTGGCCTCAGCCGCCTCGGTGTTGCCGGAATAGCCGGCGGCCACCTCCAGCCCGTCTTCCTTCAGCCGCTGAACGATGGCCTTGCCGATGCCTCGGGTGCCGCCGGTGACGAATGCTACGCGCGTCATGCCTGTTCCTGTCCCTTGTTGAGCCCCGTCTGAACGCAGAGCCTTCGCAGAAGGTCTAACCCGACAATCTGCGCGCGAACAGGCGCCGTTACGCAGCTTTACCCATCTGGGAGATGTCGATGACGAACCGATAGCGGACGTCGGACTTCTCCAGCCGGGCATAGGCCTCGTTGATCTGGTCCGGCGCGATCACCTCGATGTCCGAGGCGATCCCGTGCTCGGCGCAGAAATCGAGCATCTCCTGGGTCTCGCGGATGCCGCCGATCAGGGATCCCGCGACCGAACGACGACGCCACAGCAGCGGCATGGCGAACACCGGCAGGCCCTCGGTTGTCAGGCCCAGCATGACCATGGTTCCATCACGCGCCAGCAGCTGCAGATGGCCCGCGATCTCATGTGTCGCTGAAACCGTATTAATGATCAGATCGAATTTCTCGGCCGCCGCCTTCATCGCGTCCTTGTCGGAGTTGATCAGAAAGTGCGCGGCGCCCATGCGCTCGGCGTCGGCCTTCTTGCGATCCGAGGTCGACAGGACGGTCACCTCGGCGCCCATGGCCACGGCCTGTTTCACCGCCATGTGGCCCAGTCCGCCCAGCCCCACCACGGCCACCTTCGATCCCGGCCCCACCTTCCAGTGCCTCAGCGGCGAATAGGTGGTGATGCCCGCGCACAGCAGCGGCGCGGCGGCGTCCAGCGGCAGAGCGTCCGGGATCGACAGGACATAGTTCTGGTCCACGACGATGGCGTCGGAATAGCCGCCCTGGGTGATCGTCTGGCCGACCGCGGCGCCTTTGGGATCAGCCGAGCCATAGGTCTGGGTCATGCCCGGCACGCAGTACTGCTCCTCGCCCTCGCGGCAGGAGACGCAGGTGCGGCAGCTGTCCACCATACAGCCCACGCCGACGCGGTCCCCGATCTTGAACCGGGTCACATTCTCACCGACGGCCGTCACCACCCCGGCGATCTCGTGGCCGGGAACGATGGGGTAGCGGGTGTTGCCCAGGTCGTTTTTCACGATGTGGACGTCGGAGTGGCAGACGCCGGCGAACTTGATCGCGACGGCCACATCGTCCGGCCCCGGATCGCGGCGATCGAAGCTGTAGGGCGTCAGCGGCGAGGACGAATCCGTGGCGGCGAAGGCGCGGGTGGCGATGGGCATGGGAAACCTCCTTCAGGGCTGAGCGACAGTTGTGTCATCGCGTCGCCCGGCACAAGATCAGCGGCGCGAACGGAGACTGAAATGTCCGAGACCGAACGTCTTCGCCCCATCGTCCTCGCTCCCGGCGAAGGCCGAGCCTATGCGCTCGGCGCCATGAGCGCGGTGTTCAAGGCCGACGAGGCGGAGACCGGCGCGGCCTATTCGATTTCCGAGTGGTTTCTCGAACCGCACAGTTCGGGTCCCGGTCCGCACAGCCACGTCGATCACGACGACATCTTCTACGTCATAGAGGGGGTCATGAGCGTGCGGGTCGCGACGACTGGGTTGATGCGGGCGTCGGCGCCTTCGTGCGCGCCCCGGCAGGGGTTGTCCACGACTTCGCCAATCGCTCGGACCGGCGCGCGGGCGTGCTCAACATCTACATTCCCGGCGGCTTCGAACGCGACATGGCCGGTATCGTCGAATGGTTCGAGACCCAACCCAGGCCTTGACCTCTCAACCCAGCTTTTTGATCAGGGCCTGGGCCGCCGCCGGATTGCGCACCTTCGCCCCTGCGATGAAATAGGCGAACACGTCGCCGCCCCGCGCCCAGGCCCGGCTCTGATCGGCGACCGCATCCAGTTCCGCCGACGTCATCCCCGTCGGCTCCTCCTCGCGGCTCGACATCAGCCGGGCGTATCTGAAGTCTGCTGTTTGCTGATCGATCCGCGGCCATTCCGGCGCCTCGTCATCCACGGCATAGACGATGGCCGCGCCGTATTTCGTCGCCAGGTCATAGAATTCCGGCGTCTCGAACGTCGGGCTGCGCACCTCCAGGGCGTGGCGCAGGCGAAGACCGTCCTTCTCCTTCGGCAACAGCTTCAGAAACCCCTCGAAGTCGACCGGATCGAACCTCTTCGTCGCCATGAACTGCCAATTGATCGGCCCCAGCTTGGGCCCCAGCGCCGTCAGCCCCTGATCCAGGAAGCGGTCGAAGCTCTCCTTGCCGTCCGACAGCACCTTGCGGTTGGTGCAGTAGCGGCTGGCCTTGACCGAAAACACGAAGCCGTCCGGCGTCTCGTCCCGCCACTTCATCCAGCTGTCGGGCTTGAAGGTCGAATAATAGGTGCCGTTGATCTCGATCGAGGTCAGGGCGCGGCTGGCGAACTCCAGCTCCCGCTTCTGGGTCAGCCCCTCCGGATAGAAGACCCCCCGCCACGGCTCATAGGTCCAGCCGCCTATGCCAGCATAGATGGAGTGGGGCATTCAGATGTCTCCTATGGGATCATCAATCCAGTTCTCGGCCGCATGGCGCACGCGCAGGATGACAACACCGTCCGACGCATCTTCATAGATCACCACATGGGCCTTGAACGAGAAGGCCCGGACGGGAGGAACGATCTCCGACCTGACTCTCGCAATACCTGGATAGTCCGCAAGTCTTTGAAACAGGGCATGCAGGTCGTCGTGATAGCGATCCGCCTGCGGCTCCCCGAACATGTCATGGCCCTGAAGATAGACCGCCAGAATGTCGTCATCGGCCCGCCGCGTGAGCCGATAGACGCTCATGCAGCGGCATCGCGCGCCGCGATCCGCGCCTTCGCGTCGGCTCGGATGTCTTCCATGGTGCGCTCGCTCAGCCCGCTCGCCCGGGCGTCATCGACGAGCTGCTGCATATGCGCGATCTTCTCCGCCTTGATCTGCTCCCTGCGGATCAGGTCGCGCACATAGTCGCTGGAGTTGGCGTAGCGCCCATCGGCGCTCTGGGCCTCGACCCAGGCCTTCATCTGATCCGGCAGTGAGATGTTCATCGTGGCCATGGCGACAAGGGTCCGCCCGATGGCAAACCTTGTCAAGGGCGGGTCGTCACGCCGACCTTTGCTTGATCGGCGCCGCGCCGTCCGCCAGGGACTCGTTCAGATAGACCTCGGCCTCCTGCGGCGGCAGGGCGGGCGCATAGCCGAAACCTTGGCCGTAGTGGCAGTGATCGGCCAGCAGCAGCCCGGCCAGATGGGCGTTCTCGACCCCCTCGGCCACGACCTCCAGCGCCAGATCGCGCCCCAGGTTGACGACCGACTTGACGATCTTGGCCGACCCCTCGTCCTTGTCCATGGTCAGGACGAAGTAGCGGTCGATCTTGAGCGTATCGAATGGCAGCCGCGCCAGATAGGACAGCGACGAGAAGCCGGTGCCGAAATCGTCCAGGGCGAGGGAGGCCCCCACCTCCTTCAGCCGACGCAACACCTTGGCCGAGGCCTCGGTGTCGCGCATGATGTCGCCCTCGGTCACCTCGAGCTTCAGCGCGCCGCGCGGCAGGCCGGCCTCCTTGATGATCCGCTCGACGTCCTCGACCAGATAGGGCCGTTCGATCTCCCCCACCGACAGATTGACGCTGCAGAACAGCCGCCCCGCCTTGGGATGACGCCGCAGCCATTCGGCCAGTTGGCGCGCGGACTGGGTCATCATCATCAGACCCAGTTCGTGCATCAGCCCCATTTCCTCGGTCAGGCTGAGGAATTCGTCGGGCGGCACCAGACCGCGCTTGCCGTGCCGCCAACGCGCCAGGGCTTCGAACCCGGCCACCGCGCCGGTGTTCAGATTGACGATCGGCTGGAAGAAGGGCCCGATCTCGCCGCGCACGAAGGCGTTCCTGAGATCCGCTTCCATGGCCAGACGCGACAGGCTGTCCCGTTCCAGCGCCCGCCCATAGGCGGCCTGGCCGCCGCGTCCCGCCGCCTTGGCCTGGCCCATAGCCAGTTCGGCGCGGCGCAGCAGTTCGGCCGCGTCCGGCGCATCGGCGCCGCCGTCGCACACCACCGATCCGATGGACACCGTGGGATAGATGTCGAAGCCGGCGACCCGAAGCGGCTGCTGCAGGGCGTCCCGCATCCGCTCGGCCGCCCCGCCCGCGTCCCGACGCACCACCACGGCGAACTCGTCCTCGCCGATCCGGGCCGGCGCCTCGTCCGGCTGGAAGGCCGCCGCCAGGCGCGAGCCGAGCGCCGACAGGATCAGGTCGGCCCGTTCATGGCCGAGGGCCTCGTTCAGTCGCCTCAGCCGGTCGACGTCAGCGACGATCATCTCGTGTTCCGTCGGCGCGGCCAGGATTTCGGTCGCACGGGAGAGGAAGCCCCGGCGATCCAGCAGGCCGGTCAGGCTGTCGTTCTCTGCGGCGCCCGATCGGGCCTCTCGCGCCACGATGCCTGCGGCGCGCAGACCGTCTTCCAGCCAGACGCCGCGCCAGAGACAGGTCTCCGACCCTCTCATCCGCAGGCGAATGACCACGGGCGTGCCCTCCGCCTTGGGTGAGAGCAGGCTTTCGGCCAGCGCCCGGTCCTGCGGCAGGGCCACGGCGACAAAGGCGGCGCCTGAACATTCGGGTGCCAGCGGTCCGACACCCAGGGCGTGGGTGGCCCCGGTCAGGCGCAGGGAGTCCTCGGCCGGCGTCCAGACCCAAAGGGCCGACTCGGCGGCGGCCAGGGCCTCGATCGCCATGGTCGCGTCCCAGGTCAGGCTTCTGGATCGCGAGAGGGTCAAGGTGTGATTCTAAATCCCTAGGGGCGGCCGGGGTCGTGCGCCCCGTCGCCGGAAGTCACGTCTTCCGACAACAGGCCGAACAGCAGATGATCTGCCCATTGACCGTTAATTTTAAGATAAGCCCGGGCTTCGCCCTCGCAGCGGAAGCCCGCCTTTTCCAGCACCCGCCGAGAGGCGGCGTTGGTGGGCAGGCAGGAGGCTTCCAGCCGATGCAGCTTCAGGCGGTCGAAGGCGTGGCCCGCGACGGCCCGGACGGCGGCGGTCGCATGGCCTCGCCCGGCGTGCGGTTGACCGATCCAGTAGCCGAGGGTGCCGGTCTCGGCGACGCCGCGCCGGATGTTCGACAGGGTCACGGCCCCGACCAGCCGGTCGCCGCTCCAGTCCCCATCGGTCTTTTCGAAGATGAAGAAGGGCCAGGCGTTGCCCAGCTCCATTTCGCGCGCATAGACGGCCAGGCGGCGTCGAAAGGCGGCCCGTGTCAGGTCATCGTCCGGCCAGGCCGGCTCCCAGGGCTGCAGATAGCCCCGCGACGCCTCACGCAGGCTGGACCAGGCGGGATAGTCGCCCGCCCGCGGCGTCCGCAACAGGACGCCGTCGCCCCGGATCACCGGGCCGGCCGCATCGATCATCCAGTCCAGCAGGGCCATGGGCGCGGAGGTTAACCCGACGCGAGGCTCCGGCCAAAGGCGGCCCCTGCCCCGGCCGCCGCGCGGGGCCCCAGGACGGCCGTCGCCGACAGGCCGGAGGCCAGCATCCGCCCTCCCACCTCGACCACCTCGTCGCGTGTCAGGGCCTGAATCCGGGCGACGGAGTCCTCGGCGGAGACAGGCGCGCCGTGAATCAGGGTCTGGGCGGCGTTCGTGGCCGATCGCGCGGCCGGCCGTTCCTCATGCATCCAGTGGCCGGCGACAAACCCCATCTTGGATCGCGCCAGTTCGGCCTCCCCCGGCCCTTCGTCCGCCAGACGACGGATCTCGGTCGCGCAGAGTTCCGCCAGTTCGGTCGCACGATCTGCGGCGGCGCCGGCGAAGACGCCGATGAAGCCGGCGTCGTCATAGGCCTCGACATAGGCGTCCACGGCATAGGCCAGGCCGCGCTCCTCGCGCGCCGACTGGAACAGGCGCGAAGCCATGCCTCCGCCGAGGATGTCGGCGAACACGCGTGCGGCCGGGAAGGCGGGATCCACCGCACTGACGGCGGGGATCTGGAAGACCAGATTGGCCTGTTCGATCCGGCGCGCCAGCCGGGCCTCCCCACCGACGAAGCGTGCGGCGTCAGGGACCTCGGTCTCGGCGGAGGGCTCCGAACCGAACCATTCTTCCGCCAGCCGCAGCAGCTCGTCTTCATCGACGGCCCCCGACACGGCGACCACCATGCGGTCCGGCGCATAGAGGCGGGCGCGCCAGTCGGCCATGTCGGCCCGGGTCGCGGGCGCCAGGCTGGCGATCGAGCCCAGGATCGGCCGACCCAGGGCCTGGCTGGCGAAGGCTCTCGTCTGGGCCATTTCGAACACATGGTCGTCCGGCGTATCGAAGGCCTCGGCGATCTCCTGGGCGACGACGTCCTTCTCGCGCTCGACCTCATCCGGATCGAGCGTGGGCCGGAACACCAGATCGGACATGACCTGCAGGGCCAGCGGCAGCGAGCCGTCCAGACCGCGGACGTCGAAGCTGGTCCGCTCATAGCCCGTGGAGGCGTTGATGGAGCCGCCCTCAGCCTCGATCCGCTCGACGATCTCGCGCGCGCTCATCTCTCCGGCGCCCTTGAACACCAGATGCTCCAGGAAGTGAGACCAGCCGGATCGGGCCTCATCCTCCCATCGCGCGCCGCCACGCACGGCCACCGTGGCCGACAAGGTGCGCAAGCCCGGCATCGGGTCGCACACGACGCGCACGCCGTTCGACAGGGTATGCAGCCGGCTTGTCAGGGGATGTCTCCAGGTTCGGCCGCGTCCGGACGCAGGCGGCGCAGAAGCAGGGCCAGATAGACTCCGGCCAGCACGATCGCCAGTCCGAACCAGGTCAGGGCATAGCCGAAATGATTGTTTGAGAAGGCGGCCGGCGGCGCCGAAGGCTTCAGGTCGGCGATCTCCGGATTGGTCGTGGCCAGGGCGTAGAGGGTGAATTCCCCGACCGCCGATGCGCCGAGCGCCCGCCCCATGGCGGCGCCGTCACGCGCGTAGAATCGCCCGCCGGACGGCGCCGGGGTCAAGGGTCCGGGCGGCGGCGATCGGCGCAGTTGCGCCAGGATCGACAGCGGCATGGCGGCCGACGCCTCGATCTTCGGCCGCACCGCCTGCCCTCCGGTCTCGACGTCGGCGATGAAGCCACGATCCAGCAGCAGCGGCGCCTCCAGCCCCGGCGCCCGGCACAGGGAGATCAATCGCGCGCCGGGCCGCCCCTCGGCGTCGATCGACTGGAGCTCGACGAAAGGCGCGGTCGACGCCCCCGGACAGACTGCAAGGACGCGCCGGAACTCCGGGTCGCCGGGCGTGGCCAGAACCTCGGGGAGCGGCGCCGGCGGCAGGCTCGAGGCGGCGTCGGACGCGGCGATCAGACCCATCTTCCAGTGCAGTCGCTGCACCTGCCAGACGCCAAGGGTGATCAGCAACGCCAGCAGCGCGGCCGTCGCCAGGGTCAGGATCCAGGGGAAGCGGGAGGCGGTCACGCGACACGGCTCCGGTGCTGCAGGGCGATCATCAGCGCCTTGCCCGGCCGCATCAGGCCGATCGCCAGGACGGCGACCAGCGGCGGCCAGATCAGCAGATGCAGCCAGATCGGCGGATGCCAGGCGATCTCGAAGGCGAGCGCCGAGAAGCCGACCAGGAAGCCCGCGATCTGCATGATGAAGGTCGCGGGACCATCGCCCGTCTCGATCGCCTTAAGGTCCAGACCGCATACGTCGCACGCGGGTCGAACCTTGAGGAAACCCGCAAACACCGGTCCCTCGCCGCACCGGGGACACCGGCAAAGCAGACCGGCCCGGATCGGGTCGATCCGGGCCGGCGCGCTGATGTGAGAGTCGGTTCCCATCGTCACCCGCGAAACGCGGGGGCTCAGCCGAAGGCGACGTAGACGAAGGCGAACAGGAACAGCCAGACCACGTCCACGAAATGCCAGTACCAGGCCGCCGCCTCGAAGCCGAAATGCTGCTTCGGCGTGAAGGCCCCGCCCATCAGACGCAGCAGGCAGACCGCCAGGAAGATGGTCCCGACCAGAACGTGGAAACCGTGGAAACCCGTGGCCATGAAGAAGATCGAGCCATACAGGCCCGAGTTGGCGGCGGCCTCGTTGAAGAAAAGGTTCTCGTGGAGGATCTCGTAGTATTCGTAGGCCTGGATCAAGGTGAAGAAGACACCCAGGGCGATGGTCAGGCCCAGGGCCAGCCTGGCGTCCTTGCGGTTGCCGTCGATGATCGCCTGGTGCGCCCAGGTGACCGTCGTGCCCGACAGCAGCAGGGTGATGGTGTTCAGCAGCGGCAGGTGCCAGGCGTCGATCGTTTCGACGCCCTTGGGCGGCCAGGTGGACCAGGCGGCCGCCGTGTCGGCCCAGGTTCCGACCTCAGGGACGTGCGTCCGGGCCTGATCGAACAGGCTCATTTCGAAGAACATCCAGAAGAAGGCGGCGAAGAACATGATCTCCGAGGCGATGAACAGCACCATGCCGTAGCGCAGGCCGATCGCCACCACCGGCGTATGATCGCCCTGGTTGGCCTCCTTGACCACGTCCGCCCACCACAGGCCCATGCCGCCGACGGTCAGGATCAGGCCGACGAAGAACAGCCAGTGGGTTCCGGCCGGCAGGCCGAACACGCCCTTCATCCAGGCGACGGCGCCCACCATCATCACCACCGAGGCGGCCGAGCAGAACAGCGGCCAGATGCTGGGATTGACCAGATGGTAGTCGTGTTTCGGAGCGGCGTGCGAATCGGCCATTGGGGTCTCTTGCAGCGGTCGAGAGTCTCTTTGGATGGGCTATAGCCCATTTTCCGCTCAGGTCGAGCGGGGGCGGTTCAAAAAGCGGCGGAAGCGTGGCCCGGCGTTGGCCTCAAGCCTTCCGGCCCGGATCCCGCGTTCCGTCCGGCGGGCCGTCCTTGGACGGATAGAAGGTGTAGCTGAGGGTGATCTCGGTCGCCCCCCGCGCCTCGGCGTCGGTGGCCAGTTCCGGGGCCACGAAATACTGGATGGGGAATTTCATCGTCCCGCCCGCCGGAATGATCTGCTCATCGAAGCAGAAACACTGCAGCTTCTGGAAATAGGGGCCGGTGTGCTCGGGCACGACGTTATAGCCGGCGCGCGCCCGGATCGGCTGGTCGGAGGTATTGGTGACATCGAAATAGGCCATGCCCGTCTCGCCGATCCGCACGCGCTGCGTGGTCTGTTCGGCGCGGAAAACCATCGGCAGATCGCGCACATTGGTGTCGAAACGGATCATCACCGTGCCGTCCAGCACCCGATCCGGCGCCTTGTCGGCGCGGCGCACCGTGCCGTCGAAGCCGGTGACCTGACAGAACAGCTGATACAGGGGCACGGCCGCGAAGGCCGCGCCGGTCATGAAGACCACGCCGGCCGCGCAGGCCAGGGCGATGGCGTTCTGGCGCTTCACGGCCGCGCCTCGCCGGGCTGGACGGGGGCGGCTGCCGGTGCGGGGGTCAGGGCCTGCCGCGCGGCCTTCTGATTGTGCTGCATCCGCAGGAAAGTGGTCGTGAACAGCAACACCATGAAGGCCACCAGCCCTAGGGCGATCCACACGTTGCGACGCTTGCGCGCGGCCAGCTCCTCGGGCGTCAGGCGGATATAGGCGGGGCGTTGGGTGTCGGTCGTCGGCGCCATGGCGGTTCCTCAGAAACTGAGCGGCGTCGCGCCGGTCAGGTGTTCGACCAGCAGGGCCGCGAACAGGGCCATCAGATACAGGATCGAGAAGGCGAACAGATTGCGCGCCGGTTTGGCCTCGGCGCGCACGTCATACAATGCGGCCTCGCGTCCCACAGCCTCGGCCTTGTCCGGCGCCTCGCCGGCACGCGATCGCCACAGCCGCGCCGCCAGACCCAGAAAGCCCAGACCGCCCGCGGCCGACACCGCCAGATAGATCCAGCCGCCCATGCCGACCAGGGCCGGGGCCACCGCGACCGGCACGAAGATCAGCGAATAGATCAGGATCTGCAGCCGGGTGGATTTCGCCCCCCGCGCTACAGGCATCATCGGAATGCCCGCCTTGGCGTAGTCGCCGGCCGAATACAGGGCCAGGGCCCAGCTGTGCGGCGGGGTCCACAGGAAGATGATCAGGAACAGCAGCCAGGCCTGCCACGGCGCGCCGCCCGTCGCCGCCGCCCAGCCGATGACGGGCGGCAGGGCGCCCGCCGCCCCGCCGATGACGATGTTCTGGGGCGTCCGCCGCTTCAGCAACAGGGTGTAGAAGCCGGCGTAATAGGCGATGGTCAGGGCCAGCAGGCCGCCTGCCAGCCAGTTGGTGTTCATGCCCAGCAGCATCACCGAGAACAGACTCAGGATCATGCCGAAGGCCATGGCGTCGTTCTTGCGCACGCGTCCGGCCGCGACGGGCCGGCCGCGCGTGCGTCGCATCAGGGCGTCGGTCTCGCCCTCCAACGCCATGTTCAGGGCCCCGGCGGCGCCCGCCCCCACGGCGATGCACAGGACGGCGATCGCCCCGACCAGCAGGTTCACATCCCCCGGCGCCGCCACCAGGCCGGTGAAGCCTGTGAACACCACCAGCGACATGACGCGCGGCTTCAACAGCTGGAAATAGTCCTCCGGCTGGGCGGTCGATACGAGCGGGGCGGGTTTTGCGGTCATGGGTTCAAAAGGCGAAGGCCGCCCTTCCCCACTTGGAAAGGACGGCCCCCTTTAACATGTGGCGACGATCAGTGGTGCTCGTCGTCCTGCTTGACCACCGGCAGTTCGTTGAACTGGTGGAACGGCGGCGGCGAGGGCAGGGTCCACTCCAGGGTGGTGGCGCCTTCGCCCCACGGATTGGCCTCCGCCGGACGGCGACGGATCATCGCCTCGATCAGCATCACCAGGAAGACGCCGACCCCGACCAGAGTGATGACATAACCCACCGACGAGACGTGGTTCCAGAAGGTGTAGGCCTCCGGATAGTCGATGTAGCGACGCGGCATGGCCTGCAGACCCAGGAAGTGCTGCGGGAAGAAGATCACGTTCACGCCGACGAACATGATCCAGAAATGCAGGGCGCCGAGGAACTCGTTGTACTTCACCCCGAACATCTTCTCGAACCAGTAGTAGAAGCCCGCGAAGATGGCGAAGACGGCGCCCAGCGACAGCACATAGTGGAAGTGCGCCACGACATAGTAGGTGTCGTGCAGGCTGTAATCGATGCCGGCGTTCGACAGGACCACGCCGGTCACGCCGCCCACGGTGAACAGGAAGATGAAGCCGATCGCCCACAGCATGGGCGTCTTGAAGCTGATCGAGCCGCCCCACATGGTCGCGATCCAGCTGAAGATCTTCACGCCCGTGGGCACGGCGATGATCATGGTCGCGGCCACGAAATAGGCGCGCAGATTCACGCTCATCCCGACCGTGTACATGTGGTGCGCCCACACGATGAAGCCGACGAAGCCGATGGCCACCATGGCGTAGGCCATGGCCAGATAGCCGAACACGGGCTTGCGGCTGAAGGTCGAGACGATGTGGCTGATGATGCCGAAGCCCGGCAGGATCAGGATGTAGACCTCGGGGTGCCCGAAGAACCAGAACAGGTGCTGGAACATCACCGGGTCGCCGCCGCCGGCGGGATCGAAGAAGCTGGTGCCGAAGTTGCGGTCGGCCAGCAGCATGGTGATGGCGCCGGCCAGGACCGGCAGCGACAGCAGTAGCAGGAAGGCGGTGATCAGCACCGACCAGGCGAACAGCGGCATCCGGTGCAGGGTCATGCCCGGCGCGCGCATGTTGAAGATGGTGGTGATGAAGTTGATGGCGCCGAGAATCGAGCTGGCGCCCGCGATGTGCAGCGAGAAGATGGCCAGATCCATCGCCGGGCCGGTGTGGCCGTTGGTCGAGAGCGGCGGATAGATGGTCCAGCCGCCCCCGAAGCCCTTGCCGGGCCCGCCGTCGACGAACAGCGACATGATCAGCAGCACCCAGGCCGCGACCAGCAGCCAGAAGGAGACGTTGTTCATGCGCGGGAAGGCCATGTCCGGCGCGCCGATCATCAGCGGCACGAACCAGTTGCCGAAGCCGCCGATCATGGCCGGCATGACCATGAAGAAGATCATGATCAGGGCGTGGCCGGTGACCACGACGTTATAGCCGTGCTTGGACTGCTCCACGAGGCCCAGCAGCTGGACGCCCGATCCTTCGGTGAAGATCTGGATGCCCGGCTCGGCCAGTTCCCAGCGGATCAGGCCGGACAGGGCGCCGCCCACGATGCCCGCCATGATGGCGAACAGCAGGTACAGGGTGCCGATGTCCTTGTGGTTGGTGGACAGGAACCAGCGGGTGAAGAAGCCCGGCTTGTGGTCGTGATCATGCGCGGCGTGGCCGTGATCTTCGAGAACGGCGCGTTCGGCGGTGGTGTCGGTGGCCATGGTCTTGCGGCTCGCGATTACTGGGCCGGGGCCGCGGCGGGCGCGGCGGGGGCAGGCGAAGCGGGGGCGGCCGGAGCCGCATCGGTCGGGGCCGGAGCCGCCGCGGCGGCGGCTTCGGCGGTGACCGCGGACGGCGCGGCGGCGACGGCGGCCGCTGCGGCGGCTTCATCGGCGGCCTTGGTCATGGATCCGCCCTTGGACGCGACCCAGGCGGCGAACTCGGCCTCGGTGACGACACGGACCTCGATCGGCATGAAGGCGTGATCGACGCCGCACAGTTCCGAGCACTGGCCGTAGAAGGTGCCGGTGCGCTCGGCCTTGAACCAGATGTGGTTGGTGCGGCCCGGAACGGCGTCGATCTTCACCCCGAAGGCCGGAACGGCGAAGGCGTGGATCACGTCGGCGGCGGTCACCAGGACCTGGACCGTCTTGCCGACCGGCACCACCAGCGGCTCGTCGGCAGCCAGGCGGAACGGCACGCCCCGCGCCTTGGCCTGGTCTTCCGGCAGCATGTTGGAGACGTATTCGGCGATGCCCTGATCCGGGTACTCGTAGCCCCAGTTCCACTGGTTGCCTGTCGCCTTCACCGTCAGGTCCGGCGTCGGCATGTTGTTGTAGGCGAACAGCAGGCGGAACGAGAACAGCGAGATCACCAGCAGGATCACCACCGGGGCCACGGTCCAGATCACCTCGATCGCCGTATTGTGGCTCCAGCGCGCCGGGACCGGATTGCGCTTCTTGTTGTAGCGGATGACGATCCACACCAGCAGGCCCAAGACCAGCAGGCTGATGGCCGTGATCACCGGCAGCAGGATGATGTCGTGGAACCAGGCGGCGTCATGCTTCAGCGACGACGCGCCTTCCTGCAGGCCGATCGCGCCGGGGGTCGGCTGACCCATCAGCGGTTGCGCCCAGGTCGGGGTCGCGGAAAGGACGGCGAAAGCGGCGCCGGTCATCAGCCCCCCGGCCGCTTTCAGGGCTCGTCTGCCCAGTTCCATGCGGAAATCCTCTTTTAGCCAAGGGCGTCAGGCAGTTGCGATCCGCTCGCAACTCCCGCCCGACCTGAAAAGCACATTCGCGCGGTCCATATCGGCTGTCTCGACGCTTGCCAAGCGATCAACTGGACATAACGGCCAAGGCCCCTACGGAACCGCGACGATTAAATCGCTGTCATGTTTGAACAGCTACCTTGCATTGATAAATACCTTGCCGTAGTCAGTGGCCATGCAAAGGAGGCCACATGCCGCCCGACACCATTGAAATCCAGTTGAAGAAGGGAGTGCTGGGCCTGTGTGTCCTGTCGCTCCTGAACCGCGGGGACAACTACGCCTATGAGATCGCCAGCCGCCTGTCGGACGCGATCGACATGGGCGAAGGCACCATCTACCCGCTGATGCGCCGCATGCAGACCGACGGTCTGGTGGAGACCTATCTGGTCGAAAGCACCGCCGGCCCGCCGCGCAAATACTATCGGCTGACCGACCAGGGCCGTTCGGCTCTCGAAGGCCAGACCGCCGACTGGCGCACCTTCACCGCGGCGGTCGACGCCGTGCTGGACGGCGCGCCGCCCAACAAGAACATCCCGGCCGAGGCTGCCGCCGACGCCGTTCCCGCAGGAGACGCCCAATGACCCGCGCCGAATTCATGGCCCGGCTGAGGCAAGGTCTGGTCGGACTGCCGACCGCCGTGGCCCAGGACATCCTCAACGACTATGAGGCCCATTTCGAGGACGGCGCCCAGGCGGGACGCAGCGAGGCCGAGGTCTCCGCCGCGCTCGGCGACCCCGACCGTCTGGGCCGCGAGCTCAAGGCCGAGGCCGGCGTCAAGCGCTGGCGCCAGGAACAGACCCCCTCGGCCGCGGCCGGCGCCGTCTTCGCCGTCCTGGGCCTCGGCGCCATCGACATCCTGATCCTGCTCCCCCTGCTGATGAGTGTCATCGGCGTGCTGTTCGGCCTGATGATGGCGGCGGTCGGCCTGTTCGTGGGCGGCGGCGCGGTCATGGTGGTCGGTCCCTTCGCCAGCTTTCCGGGCGGCGCCTTCGCGGCCTTCCTGGCCGGACTGGCGATGATGGCGGCCTCCGTGGCCTTCGGCGCGATCCTGGCCGTCCTGACCGTCTGGCTGGTCAACGGCCTGGTCTGGTTCGCCCGCCTCCACTACCGGCTGCTCAAGCCGGCCCTTGATCCGCAAACCCCGGCGAGCCCCTCGGCCGCCGCTCCGTTCACGGGAGATCCGGCATGATCCGCACCCTGTTCATCATCGCCGGGGCCGCCTTCGTCCTGGCCCTGGCGTCCGCCGCCGGCGCCCTGGCCCTGGGCGGGCGCGACCTGGCCCGGCACGGCTGGAACTGGACGTTCCACGACGGCGACGGCGACTCGGTTTCCTTCATCCGCACCGACGGGCGCGACGCCGGCCCCGAGGCCAGCCGCACCCTGGCCTGGTCGGGCGGCGAACGGCTGATCCTCGACCTGCCCTATGACGTCGAGTATGTGCAGGGTTCGACCTCGGGCATCAGCGTCACCGGCCCTTCGGACCGTGTCGACCTGATCCGGCTGGAGGGCGACCGCCTGACCGCCGACCGGCCCGCCGGCCCGACCCACGAACGCGTCTACTTCGGTCGCCACCGCGACGGCCGGGGCGTCTGGGTCGACGGCGACGATCTGCGCATCGTCGTCACCGCCCCCTCGGTCGCCCGCTTCGTCCTCAACGGCTCCTCGGACCTGCGCATCCGCGACTACGACCGGCCGGAACTGGCGATCGAGATCAACGGCTCCGGCGACGTGCGCGCCGACGGCCGGACCCAGCGGCTGACCCTCACCGGCTCCGGCTCGGGCGACGCCGAGCTCCAGGCGCTGGACGCCGAACAGGTCATGGCGACCCTCGACGGCTCCGGCGGCGCCCGCATCGCCCCGCGCGCCTCCGCCGACCTGACCCTGTCCGGGTCCGGCGACATCGAGCTGACCACCCGGCCCGGCTCCCTGCGCCAGTCGGTCACCGGCTCGGGCGAGGTGCATCAGGACTGACCCCCTGACCGGACCCCGGCGATCCCCCTCTTTCCCCCGGTTATCCACCGCCTCGCGCCGATCACGCCCCCTCTCCTCACCGGTGGAGGGGGCGTTTTCGTGCGCGGTAAACAGCCCCTTAACCCTGTCGCGCGACAACGGGCGGTCCGCTCGCCGCCTATCCGAAGAAGGGGTTCGCATGTCCGCCGTCCTGACCCTCGGCGCCCGCACCTGGGCCGGCGCCCGCATTCTGTGGGACGCCCCCTTCATGGTGCGCTTCCGGGGCGTGCTCCAGGTCCTGCTGGCCTTGCTTCTGATCGCGGCCCTGATCTCCTGGAACCCCGCCGACCCCAGCCTGAACGCCGCCTCCTCGGCGCCGGCGACCAACTGGCTGGGCGGCGGCGGCGCCGTCTTCGCCGACCTGGCCCTGCAGTCGATCGGCCTGGCCGCCTGGCCGGCGGCGGCCCTGGCGATCGCCTTCGGTCTGGCTACGGCGGTGGGCGAGGCCCTGCAGCAGCGCCTCCAGCCGACGCCCTTCAAGGCCCTAATCGCCGCCGGCGGCGTTCTGTGCCTTTCCGCCGCCCTCTCGACCCTGGCGGCGCCCGCCGCCTGGCCCCTGGCCGCCGGGCTGGGCGGCCTTTGGGGCGACGGCATTTCGGGACTGCTCGCGTCGGGCGTCACGGCCCTGGGCATCCCGCTCGCCGGCCTGTGGGTGGGGCTCCTGTTCGCCGGTCTCGGCCTGATCGCCTGCGGACACGCGGCCGGCCTGCGCTGGCGCGATCTGGGCGAAGGCCTCAACTGGGCCTCAGGCGCCCGTCGCAATCTTCCGCTAGGCCCCGCGCCACAGCCCGCGGCCAAGCCCAAACCCCGGCCCCGTCCTGCGCCCGCCGAACGCGCCCCGCTCGTCATGCCGGAGATCGAAGCCGACGGTCCGGCGCCGTGGGAGGACGACGCCGCGCCCACCCTGGTCCCGGCCCCGACCTCCGCGCCGTCGGCCGTGGCGCCGCGCGCCCTGGACGCCGAACCTCGTGTCGCCGCCCCCAAGGCCGCCAAGCCGAAGAAGGCCGTCGACGACGACCAGACCTCGTTCGAATTCACCCGACCGGAAGGCGCATTCGACCTTCCGCCGCTCGGCATCCTGACCAAGCCGCAGGCCCGCACCGGCGCCGTGGATGAGGCCGCCCTGAAGCAGAACGCCAAGATGCTGGAAGGCGTGCTGCAGGAATTCGGCGTGCGCGGCGCGATCGACCAGATCCGCCCCGGCCCCGTGGTCACCCTCTATGAACTGGTCCCGGCCCCCGGCGTGAAGCACGGACGGGTGGTGGCCCTGGCCGACGACATCGCCCGCTCCATGTCCGCCCGCGCCTGCCGCATCTCGGTGGTCCAGGGGCGCAACGCCATCGGCATCGAACTGCCCAACGCCAAGCGCGAAACCGTCTATCTGCGCGATCTTCTGGCCTCGACCGAGTTCGACAAGAAGGGCCACCTCTTGCCCCTGGCCCTGGGCGAGACCATCGGCGGCGAGCCCTATGTCGCCGACCTGGCGCGCATGCCCCACCTGTTGATCGCGGGCACCACCGGCTCGGGCAAATCAGTCGGGGTCAACGCCATGATCCTGTCGATCCTCTATCGGCACAGCCCGGCCGACTGCCGCTTCATCATGATCGACCCCAAGATGCTGGAGCTATCCGTCTATGACGGCATCCCGCACCTTCTGGCGCCGGTCGTCACCGATCCCAAGAAGGCGGTCGTCGCCCTGAAGTGGACGGTCAAGGAGATGGAGGACCGCTATCGCCGCATGTCCAAACTGGGCGTGCGGAACGTCGCCTCCTACAACGAGCGCGCCCGCGAGGCGCAGGCCAAGGGCGAGCATTTCGAACGCACCGTCCAGACCGGCTTCGACGAACAGGGCCGCCCGGTCTATGAGTCCGAGAAAATCCGTCCCGAGCCCATGCCCTATCTGGTCGTGGTCATGGACGAGATGGCCGACCTGATGCTGGTCGCCGGCAAGGACGTCGAAGGCGCCGTCCAGCGTCTGGCCCAGATGGCGCGCGCCGCGGGCATCCACCTGATCATGGCCACCCAGCGCCCGTCGGTGGACGTCATCACCGGCACCATCAAGGCCAACTTCCCTACGAGGATATCCTTCCAGGTCACCTCCAAGATCGACAGCCGCACCATCCTGGGCGAACAGGGCGGCGAACAGCTGCTCGGCCAGGGCGACATGCTCTATATGGCCGGCGGCGGCCGCATCACCCGCCTGCACGGCCCGTTTGTGGGCGACAACGAGGTCGAGGAGGTCTGCAAGCATCTGCGCGCCCAGGCCGAGCCCGACTATCTCGACCTGATCACCGACGATCCGGACGGAGACGCCGACGGCGGCTTCGACGAGGGCGGGAACGGCGGGCCCGGCGACGACCTCTACGATCGGGCCGTGGCCGTGGTCACCCGCGACCGCAAGGCCTCGACCTCCTACGTCCAGCGCCGCCTGCAGATCGGCTACAACCGCGCCGCCTCCCTGATCGAGCGGATGGAACAGGAAGGCGTTGTGTCTCCCGCCAACCACGCCGGCAAGCGCGACGTCCTGGCCGGCCCGCCGCCGATGGGGTGAGGCGTCAGGTCTGGCGCCTGCCGATCATCGGCGCCAGAAACCGGCCATGCCTTCCGAATCGTTCGCACCCGTCGCCGGTCCCGGCGCCGCCGGCTATGGCGGCGCGGTCGGCGGACCGGGCTTGCCGGAGGCGCGCGAACTCCTGACCCGTTTCTGGGGTCACGCCGACTTCCGGGGCCTTCAGTCCCAGGTGGTGACCGAGGTTCTAGCCGGGCGCGACGTCCTGGCCGTCCTGCCGACCGGCGGCGGAAAGTCGGTCTGCTATCAGGTCCCGGCCATCCTGCGGCCTGGCCTGGGTCTCGTCGTTTCTCCCCTGATCGCCCTGATGGCCGACCAGGTCGAGGCGTTGAAACAGCTGGGCGTGCGCGCGGCCCGGCTCGATTCCGGCCTGTCCATGGACGATCGTTCGGCGGTCTGGCGCGCCGCCCGCGCCGGGGAACTGGACCTGCTGTATGTCTCGCCCGAAGGCCTGGCCCAGCCGCATCTGATCGACCGGCTGCACGAACTCGACCTCAGTCTGATCGCCATCGACGAGGCCCACTGCGTAAGTCAGTGGGGTCATGACTTCCGTCCCGACTATCGCACCCTCGGGCGACTGGCCGAGTTCTTCCCCGGCGTGCCGCGCATCGCCGTCACCGCCACGGCCGACGCCCGCACCCGCGATGACATCCTGAAATCGCTGCGCCTGGAAGAGGCCCGCGTCTTCGTCGACAGCTTCGCCCGGCCGAACCTGCATCTGTCGGCGGTGCGCAAGGAGAACGCCTCACGCGCCCGCGCCGACGCCGCCGTCATCGACCTGGTCCGCGCCCGTCGCGACAAGTCCGGCGTCGTCTATTGCGGCAGCCGCGACGGCTGCGAGCGCATCGCCCAGGCCCTTTCAGACGCCGGGGTCAACGCCATCGCCTATCACGCCGGCATGGACGCCCGTCAGCGCGACCGCCGGCTGGAGCGGTTCCTGGCCGAGGACGGCGCCGTCATGGTGGCCACCATCGCCTTCGGCATGGGGGTGGACAAGGCCGACGTCCGCTTCGTCATCCACGCCGATCCGCCCGGCAGCCTGGAGGCCTATTGGCAGGAGATCGGCCGCGCCGGACGCGACGGCGAACCGGCCGAGGGCATCACCCTGTACGGCCCCTCCGACATCGCCTGGAGCTTGCGCCGCCTCGACGGCCGCCCGATGGACGAGGCGGTCAAGGCCGTCCAGATCCGCAAGGTGCGCCAGCTCTACGCCATGCTGGACGGCGCCGTGTGCCGCCCCCAAGCCGTGCGGCGCTATTTCGGCGAGACGGACGCCCAGCCCTGCGGCGTCTGCGACATTTGCCAGGAGCCGCCGGACCTCGACGACGCGACGGTCGAAGCCCAGAAGGCCCTGGCCGCCGTGCATCGTCTGGGCGAACGCTTCGGCCGCACCCGCGTCATCGACCATCTCACGGGACGGACTAGGGACGTGCAGCCGTGGGAGAGCGATCTGACCACCTGGGGGATCGGGCGCGAGACCTCGATCGATCGCTGGCGCGACGTCGTTGACCACCTGATGTTCGAGGGGCTGCTGGTCGAAGAGCCGAACGACGGAAAGCCGATCCTGCACCTGGGCGACGCCGAAACCGTCCGCGCCGTCTACCGTGGCGAGCGTCGCATCGAGGTGCGGCGTCGATCGGCGGCCCTGTCGTCGGGGCGGTCGCGAGGCGATCGGCCGCGCAATGATCGCAACGCCGCCGTCGAGGCCCTGGACGCCGACGTCCGCGCCAGGTTCGAGACCTTGCGGGCCTGGCGTCGTGAACGCGCGTCCGAACAGCATGTGCCGCCCTACGTCATCTTTCAGGACAAGACCCTGCTGGAGATCGCCCTTGCCGAGCCGGGAACGCTGGACGCCCTCGGCCGCATCTCCGGCGTGGGCCAGTCCAAGCTGGATCGCTACGGGGCGGCGGTGCTGGCCGCGCTAGGCGCCTAGACCTCGGGCTGCGGCGGCGAGGTGATGACCTCGACATTGTCGTTCAGCAGATATGCCAGTTCCGACAGGGCCACGGCCCGCTGCGAGGCGTTGGGCGCGGCCTCGACCGCCGCGACCTTCTTCGGCAGGTCCTCGGAAATGCCGCGCAGGATGCACTTCAGATCGTTGTCCGTGCCGCGTTCCTTCAGGATCAGGTGACCCTGCATGTCGCTTTCGGCCAAGGCTTCCGTACGGCGCTTGAAGTCCTGATAGTCGGCGCCGGCGAAGAAACCCGTCTGATCGGCGGCGCGGCTGGCGGCCCAGGCGTCGACGATGGCCTTGAGGGCGCCCGAACGCATGACGATGTCGGCGAACAGCGGTTCGGAGGCCACCGAAATCGGCGCATCGGCGGCGACCGGCGGCAAGGCGGCGGCCTCGGCGACGGCGGGATTCGACACCATCAGGGCGATGGCCAGAGCGGCTCCGCAGGACATGGTCTTATCCTTTCGCGATCACATCGGGCGACAGGCGCCGACGAACGATTGAATCGGCATACGCCTGACCCGTAAACGGAGTGTTCACCAAGGGGCCGCGCATGACCACCGAACAGACCGCCGACTGGACCGTCTTCGACACGACCGCCGCCGCCGAGGCGGACCTCCGCATCGTCGATCAGTTCACCGCCGACCCCCAGCGGCTGACTCGGATGTCGGTCGAAGCCGCCGGGCTCTATCTGGATCTGTCGAAACAGAGCTGGTCGCGCCGCGCCTTCGAAACCTGCATCGAACTGGCCTATGACGCCGGGATCAAGACCGCGATCGCCCGCCTGTTCGCCGGCGAGCCGATCAACTCCACCGAAGGCCGCGCGGTGCTACACCCGGCCCTGCGCGCACGAGCGGACGGTCAGTACGAAGCCCTGGGCGAACCCGTTTCGGCCGAGGTGGACGCCGTCCGCGCCGACATGGCCGCCTATGCGACCGCTGTCCGGTCCGGCGTCGAGACCGGCGCGACCGGAAAGCCGTTCCAGGCCATCGTCCATATCGGCATCGGCGGATCGGACCTGGGACCGCGCGTGGTCTGGGACGCCCTTCGCCCCCTGTCACCGGACATCGATCTGCGGTTCGTCGCAAATATCGATCCGCGCGACATGGCAGAGGCCCTGACCGGACTGGACCCCGAGACCACCCTGGTCATCGTCGTCTCCAAGACCTTCACCACCCAGGAAACCCTCGCCAACGCCGAGGCGGCCAGGGCGTGGCTGGCGGCCGGCCTGCCGGACGCTGGACGCGACAAGCACTTCATCGGCGTCACCGCCGCCCCGGATCGCGCCCGCGAATTCGGCTGCGCCCGCACCTTCGCCTTCCGGGATTGGGTCGGGGGGCGTTACTCCCTGTGGTCGGCGGTCAGCCTGTCCTGCGTCATCGCCCTGGGTCCCGAGGTGTTCGAGGCCCTGCTGGACGGCGCGCGCGAGATGGACGACCACTTCATCTCCGCCCCGCTGGAGGAGAATGCGCCGGTCCTTATGGCTATGGCTCAGGTCTGGAACGTCGATGGTCTGAACCGCCCGGCGCGCACGGTCGCCCCCTACGCCCACGCCCTGCGCCGCCTGCCCTCCTTCCTGCAGCAGCTGGAAATGGAGTCGAACGGCAAGCGGGTGCATCGCGACGGAACGTCCGTCGATCGCCAGACCTGCCCCGTCGTGTTCGGCGAACCCGGCACCAACGGCCAGCATGCCTTTTTCCAGCAGATCCATCAGGGACCGCAGGTCGTCCCGGCCGAATTCGTCGTGGTGCGTTCCACCCAAGATCCGGCGCCGGAAGCTCCGCTTTGGGCCAACGCCCTGGCCCAGGCCCAGGCCCTGATGATCGGCAAGACCGAGGATCAGGCCCGCGCCGAACTCCTGGCGGCCGGCGCATCCCCCGCCGAAGCGGACCGCCTCGCGCCGCACAAGACCTTTCCCGGCAACCGCCCCTCGACCACCATCGTCATGGAGCGACTGACGCCGCAGACCCTCGGCGCCCTGCTGGCGCTGTATGAGCACAAGACCTTCGTCGAGGGCGTGGTCTGGGACATCAACTCCTTCGACCAGTGGGGCGTGGAGCTGGGCAAGGTCCTGGCCAGGGCCATCCTGAAGGATGTGGCGGCGGGCGCGCCCTCGAACGATCTCGACCCGTCGACGGCCGACCTTCTGCAACGCCTGACCCCCTGACGCAGAAAGGGCGGGCTCCGTCTCCGAAGCCCGCCCTTCCGTTGAAGGCGGCTGCCGCTTACCAGCGACGCTCGTAGCGATAGTCGCGATCGGGGCGGCGATTGTCCCGACGGCCGTCATAGCGACGGTCAGGGCCATAGTATTGACGGCCGTAGTTGTAGTCGCGGCTGTTGATGCCGTGCTCGCGCTCCCAGTGACCCTGGTTCCGATAGCAGCGGCCGCCGCGATAGTATTCACAGCCAGAGCCGCGGTTGGAGGCAGAGGCCCCAAGGGCCGCGCCGGCCAGGGCGCCGCCCGCCACATAGCTGCCGTCGCCGTTGCCGATCAGGGCCCCAGCGATGCCGCCGACCACCGCGCCGAGAATGGCGTTTTGAGCGGTGTCGTCGCGCCGATCATTGTCGCGATAGCGCGACTGGGCTTCGGCCGGAGCCGCGGCCGCGAGGGAAAGGGCCAGGGCCGGAACGACGGCGCCGATGGCGAGGGTCTTGTTGAACGTCTTCATGGCTGCCTCCTCTTGGCGAGCGAAACGGCGGAACATCGCCTGTGATGTCGCTTATAGGCCTCGGCGTCTGAACGACCCTGCCCGACGCTGTTCATCCGCAGTTCATCGCGCCTGGCCTTGTGGCGAGAGGCGGGCTTGACCTACGGTGGACGACGGGAGGCGATGATGACCGTAAGGCGGCGACGCATCGGCGGGTACGGGCGAAGCATTGTCGTGACGGCGTGCGTCTTCGGCCTGTCCGCCACTCTGACGTCACCGGTCAGAGCGCAGGCGACGCCGGCGGTTCAAGCGATCGCGGATGAAATCACGACCCTTCGCGACGCTCACGCCTCGCCGATCGCGGCGTCCGACGCCCTGGCCGAGCTGGCCAGG
Source organism: Brevundimonas sp. VNH65 (assembly GCF_049445955.1). Classification (NCBI taxonomy): domain Bacteria; kingdom Pseudomonadati; phylum Pseudomonadota; class Alphaproteobacteria; order Caulobacterales; family Caulobacteraceae; genus Brevundimonas; species Brevundimonas sp. VNH65. Next base: position 413,487 of record NZ_JBMSDX010000002.1, read on the forward strand.
CGTCGCTATGGCCGAGAAGACCTTCCGGGCGCCCGCGCCGCCCTGGACGCTGCGGTGGCCCTGAACGCATCGACTGAGGGCGAAGCCGATCCTCAACGGGCTCTGGCCCTGGCCCGCGCTCTCGGAACGCGCGCACGGCTGAACCATGAGGCCGGGGACTACCCCAGCGCCATCGCCGACGCCGGACGCGCTCTCGCCCTGCGACGCGCCCAGCCGGATCCCGATCCGGCGGAGATCGCCACCCTGATCTACGATCAGGGCCGCGCCCACGATGGACGGGGCGATCATGAAAAGACGGAAGCGGCCGCGCTCGAAAGCTATGAGATCCGACGCACCCATTTCGGCCAGGTTCACGAAAAGACCGCCGATTCCCTGAACCTTTACGCCAACGCCCTGGCCGCTCAGGGCCGCCATGCCGAAGCCGACCCCGCCTATCGTCAGGTTCTGGGCATGTACGAGGTGCTGTACGGTCCGAAGGACTGGCATGTCGCCATCGTCCTTTCGAACCTCGGCAACAGCCTGCGTCGAACCGGCCGGGCCTCCCAGGCGGCCCCCCTGTATCGACGCGCCGTCGCCATCGCCGAGATTTCCGGCGACAAGGTGCTGCTGGCCCAGTGCCTGAACAACTACGGCTGGTTTCTTCATCTTCAGGGCGATGGACGCAAGGCCGAGACCCAGTTCCGGCGAGCCCAGTCCCTGGTCGTTCCGCTGATCGGCGACTCCCACGCCTTTGTCGGCGTGCTTCGCGCGAATATCGGCTACGCCCTGCTGGACCAGGGGCGCGCCGCCGAGGCTGAACCTGAGTTCGCGCGGGGGCTGGCCTTGCTGGAGCAGGGCATGGGAACCGAAAGTCCCGATCTTCTCGACACCCTGGCGGGCGCCGCCTCGACCCAGGCGGCCCTCGGCCGCTTCGCAGAAGCCGAGGCGTTGCATAAACGTATCGGTCTGATCGCGGCCGCAAGGCTGACTCCCGGCCATCCCGAGGGATTGAAGGGCGGCGGCGCCTACGCCGCCTTCCTGCTGGAGCGTGATCGACCGGGGGACGCCCTCAATGAACTGCGGACGTCCCTCGGTCCTCTGACGTCGCGCACATCCGGTGGGCGAGACTGGCGGGTCGCCGTGCGCGGCGCCCGCCCCCTCTTCGCCCAGCGCGTTGAGGCCGGATGGCGGCTGGCCGCTCAGCCGGCCGCCATGTCCGCATTCAGTGGGCCGGATAGATCATCGACGCCCTGAGCGAGACGGCGCCGGACTGAGGCGCCGAAAACTTCACCTGATCGAACATCGGGGCGGCGCGGAGCGTCTCGGCGTTGAGCATGGTCCAGCCTTCAGCCGGCATTCCGCCCACCATCTTCATCTGGCGGTCTGCGTCGGCGTCGTGAAGGACGGAGATGGAATAGTCTCCAGCCGGCACATTGCGCAGCACCACCGCATGCGTTCCGGCGCGGGGGTTCTCGATGATCTGGCCATGGTCGCCGGCTGGCTTGAGGAACTGATCACGGCTCTGCAGCCCGACCAGCAATTGACCGCCCCGCGCCTGAACGCCCTCGATCGTGAGGGTCACGTCGCCCGCCAGGGCGGGTGCGGCGGCGCCGAGGGCCAGGGACAGGACGCTGGCGGCCAGGGTTTTGAAACGGGTCATCGAACATCTCCTCGCGGCATGAGCGCCGCCCGCAATGTGCTTTGCATAATAAAGTACACTACGTCAATGGCTCGCCGTCGGCCTTGCTTGACCCACCCCGTGCGTCTGCCTATCTGCGCGGCGCGTTAGCACTCGGAGGTCTTGGCTGCCAAAGCCGCTTCCGGGGCTTGCGGAACCTTTTGAAGTCCTATCGGAGAGAAATCAGATGGCGTTTCGTCCCCTCGGCGACCGCGTGCTGGTCAAGCGCGTGGAAGAAGAATCCAAGACCAAGGGCGGGATCATCATCCCCGACACCGCCAAGGAAAAGCCGCAGGAAGGCGAAGTCGTCTCCGTCGGCCCCGGCGCTCGCGATGAAGGCGGCAAGGTCAACGCCCTGGAACTGAAGGCCGGCGACCGCATCCTGTTCGGCAAGTGGTCGGGCACCGAGGTCAAGATCGACGGCGAAGACCTGATCATCATGAAGGAATCGGACGTCCTGGGCGTCCTTTCCTGAGTGAGTAGTGAGTAGTGCCAGGGAGCAGAAACTGCTCCTGGCGCCGCCAACTTCACCACTCACTATTCACTAGCACTCTTCACTGAAGGAGCAGCCGCACATGGCCGCCAAGATCGTTCATTTCAACACCGACGCCCGCGACAAGATGCTCAAGGGCGTCAATGTCCTGGCCAACGCCGTCAAGGTGACCCTGGGTCCCAAGGGCCGCAACGTCGTTATCCAGAAATCGTTCGGCGCCCCGCGCTCGACCAAGGACGGCGTTTCGGTCGCCAAGGAAATCGAGCTGGAAGACGCCTTCGAGAACATGGGCGCCCAGATGATCCGCGAAGTCGCTTCGAAGACGAACGACAAGGCGGGCGACGGCACCACCACCGCCACCGTCCTGGCCCAGGCCATCGTCCAGGAAGGCCTGAAGGCCGTGGCCGCCGGCATGAATCCGATGGACCTGAAGCGCGGCATCGACAAGGCCGTGGGCCTGGTCCTGCAGGACATAAAGGACAAGTCCAAGCCTGTCTCGAACAACTCTGAGATCGCCCAGGTCGGCACCATCTCGGCCAACGGCGACTCGGAAATCGGCGAACTGATCGCCCAGGCCATGGCCAAGGTCGGCAACGAAGGCGTCATCACCGTCGAGGAAGCCAAGACCGCCGAAACCACCGTCGACGTCGTCGAAGGCATGCAGTTCGATCGCGGCTATCTGTCGCCCTACTTCATCACCAACGCCGACAAGATGGAGGTTCAACTCGAAGAGCCGCTCATCCTGCTCCACGAAAAGAAGCTGACCTCGCTTCAGCCCATGCTGCCGATCCTGGAAGCCGTGGTTCAGTCGGGCCGTCCGCTGCTGATCATCGCCGAGGACATCGAGGGCGAGGCCCTGGCCACCCTGGTCGTCAACAAGCTGCGCGGCGGCCTGCGCGTCGCCGCCGTCAAGGCCCCGGGCTTCGGCGACCGCCGCAAGGCCATGCTGGAGGACATCGCCGTCCTGACCGGCGGCCAGGTCATCTCGGAAGACCTGGGCATCAAGCTGGAAACCGTCACCCTGGACATGCTGGGCAAGGCCAAGAAGGTCTCCATCACCAAGGAAGACACCACCATCGTCGAGGGCGTGGGTGAGAAGGCCGACATCGAAGGCCGCGTCGCCCAGATCAAGCGCCAGATCGAGGACACCACCTCGGACTACGACAAGGAGAAGCTGCAGGAACGTCTGGCCAAACTGGCCGGCGGCGTCGCCGTCCTCCGCGTCGGCGGCTCGACCGAAGTCGAAGTGAAGGAAAAGAAGGACCGCGTCGACGACGCCCTGAACGCCACGCGCGCCGCGGCTGACGAAGGCATCGTTCCCGGCGGCGGCATCGCCCTCCTGAAGGCCTCCAAGATCCTGGCCGACGTCAAGGGCGACAACGCCGACCAGAACGCCGGCATCTCCATCATCCGCCGCGCCCTGCAGGCCCCGATCCGTCAGATCGCCGAAAACTCCGGCGTCGAAGGCTCTATCGTGGTCGGCAAGGTTCTGGAAAACGCCGACGCCTCGTTCGGCTTCAACGCCCAGACGGAAGAGTACGGCGACCTGGTCAAGATGGGCGTCATCGACCCCGCCAAGGTGGTCCGCACCGCCCTGCAGGACGCCGCCTCCGTGGCCGGCATCCTGATCACGACCGAAGCCGCCGTCGCCGACGCGCCGAAGAAGGCCTCGGCCGGCGGCGCCCCCGACATGGGCGGCGGCATGGGCGGAATGGGCGGAATGGATTTCTGATCCCGCCGTTCACAGCGTGAGAGAACGAGGGGCGGGGCCGGAAACGGCTCCGCCCTTTTCTCTGCGTCGACCCGTGAACCGACGGCGGACGCGGCCGTTATCACGTCCCCAGCCGATGAACGGGACTTCATCGGAGCGCCGGAATATGGTCAGGCTTGCGTCATCCCGAGGCCGAACCGACCGGGCAAGACGGCGCCATCGACAACCCGCGACCCTACCCACGAACGGGAGACCGAAATGACTCTATCGCGCCGCGACCTCGCCTTTGGCCTGACGTCGATCGCCGCCCTGGCCGCCTTCCCGGCCCAGGCCCAAGCCAACCTGTCCGCATCCGACCGCGCCGCTCTCGCCCGCGCCCAGGGCTACCTTCAGGCTCTCACTTCCGCTCAGGGGACGTTTGTCGAATCCGGCGCCGGCGGCCAGCGTCGCCAGGGACGATTCTATCTCCAGCGGCCGGGCCGCATGCGGTTCGAGTACACCAGCCCGGCCGGCCTGCTGGTCGTGTCCGACGGGTACAACGTTAAGCGGTGGGATCCGCGACTGAACGTCTTCCGCCAGGTCCCCCTGGGCCAGACGCCGCTTTCTACCTTCCTGGCGCGCAATGTCCGTCTGGACCAGGGCGTCCGCATCGAGCGTGTGCAGCAAAGCGCCGGCGGCGGCCTGACGATCGTCGCGCGCGATCAGCGCCGACCCAATGACGGATCGGTCACCCTGGTGTTCGGCGGGTCTCCGATGCGGCTCATGGAATGGACGATCGCGGACGCCCAGGGCGCCGCGACCCGCACCCAGCTGACCCAGCTTTCCCCCGCCCAGAGCCTCAACGCCTCCCTTTTTCGCCTCAGCGACCCGACGCGCCGGCCCGGACGAAATTGATTCGCGCTGAAGGCGACTGGGTTCAAGATGTCACATTCAACTCCCGAAGTTGAGTGTTTGACTTATTTGATCGCAAGTGACACTTTAGGCACAGGGCGGCGGCGGTCGCCCATCCGCGTCGGACGTCATCCCCTCCCGATAGCGGCGTGTGAGAGAGAGAAAACCTTGAACGCCCGGCGCATTCGCGCCGGGCGTTTCTTTTGGTGCTCACGCCTTTTGCGGCTTGGCTCGACCCTCTAAGGACGAGCGATGACCCTCCGCATCTCCAGCTGGAACATCAACTCCGTCCGCCTGCGTATCGACCAGGTCGCACGGTTCGTCTCCGAGGCGGAAATCGACGTCCTGTGCCTTCAGGAGATCAAATGCCTCGAGGATCAGTTCCCCCGGAACGCCTTCATCGACATGGGGATGCCGCATCTCAAGATTTCCGGCCAGAAGGGCTGGCACGGCGTCGCCATCGCATCGCGCCTGCCGCTGGAAGCGTCGGAAACCTTTGACGCCTGCAAGCTCGGCCATGCGCGCTGCGTTTCGGCGCGGATAGCAGGCGTCGATATCCAGAACTTCTACATTCCGGCGGGGGGCGACATCCCGGATCGGGTGCTCAACCCCAAGTTCGATCACAAGATGGACTTCTACGAGCGCCTGACGGCCATCGCCGCAGACCTGGACCGATCCCGGCGGCTGCTGCTGTGTGGCGACTTCAACATCGCACCGAGCGAGTTCGACGTCTGGAACCACCGGTACATGTCAAAGGTGGTCAGCCACACGCCGATCGAGGTCGAGACACTGAACCGGCTTCAGGCCGCCGGAGACTTCCATGACGTGATCCGCGCCGCCTATCCGGAACCTCAGAAGCTGGCGTCGTGGTGGAGCTATCGGGCCCAGGACTTTCGGAAGTCGAATCGGGGCCTGCGTCTCGACCACATCTGGACGTCGCCGGGGCTGACTCCGTCCGTCGTGCCCGGCAGCGCCTTCATCCATGAGCCCGTGCGGGCCTGGGAGCAGCCCAGCGACCACTGCCCGATCACGGTCGATCTGGACCTCTGAGCCGGCTCAGAACGGGAAGAACATGGGAATGGCCACCATGGCGGCGGCCCAGGTGATCAGATTGAGCGGCACCCCGACCCTGACGAAGTCCATGTAGCTGTAACCGCCCATGTTGAAGACCAGGACATTGGTCTGGTAGCCGAACGGCGTGGCGAAGGCCGCAGAGGCCGCCATCATCACGCAGACGAGGAAGGGCCGGGGATCGACCCCCAGGCTCTCCGCCAAGGCGACCGCTACCGGAGTGATGAGTACGGCCACGGTGGCGTTCGACAGAAGTTCGGTGGCGAACAGGGTGACGCCGTATAGGACGATCAGGGCGCCCAACGGCCCAAGCGGCCGAATGACATCGATCAGCCGATCCGCGCCGGCCGCCGCCAGCCCGGTGACCTCGATAGCTGTGCCCACCACCACCATGCCCGCGATCAGCAGCAGAATCTCGGGGCGGAGCCCGGCGTAGGCCTCTTCCGGGGTGATGACCCGCATGAGGATCAGGGCCACGGCCCCCGCGAAAGCGGCTGCGGCAATGGGAACCCAGCTGAGCGCAGCCGCCGCAATGACTACCACGAAGACGCCGAGCGAAACCAGCGCCGGCCGGAGGTTGAAGGGCCGGTCAGCCGCCCCGTAAAGCTCCACATCCCCCAAGTGGGCGTCGCCTGATCCGTCAGACTGATTTCGGGATTCTCCTAGCCGCGGCAGGCCGAACGGCAGAAGTCGACGGCGTTTGCGGGAGGCCTCTTCGGCGGCGGCGCGGCGCGCCTCTTCCAGCTCGGCCAGGCGCGCCTGCTCCGCCTCATCCGCCGCTACTGCGCGACCCAGTTGTCGCGCGCCGACGAAATAGAGCCACAGCCCGCCCACCGCTGCGATCACCAGACCCACGGGCGTGATCTCGAACAGGCCGAACACCGGCTGACCCGCGTTTCGAGCCATGTCGTTCACCAGAAGGTTGGTCGAGGTCCCGATCAGGGTCAGCAACCCGCCCAGGACGGTGACGTGACTGAGCGGCATGAGAAAGCGTTTGGGCGACAGGCGCAGGGATTGGGCTACGTCGCGAATGACCGGCGCGGCGAGCACGACCACGGGCGTGTTGTTCAGAAATCCGCCGACGGAGCCGCAGAGGGCGATCACGATCCATATGCCGAGCGACCCGATACGCGCGGCCAACGCCGTGGCCTGGCGGATGAGCAGGCCGAGCAGACCAGACAGCTCGATGGCGTAGGCGATGACGAAGAGGCCGGCCAGCGCGATGACCGCCGGGCTGGCGAACGCGCCCTGCACCTCAACCGGCCGCACGACACCGAGCAAAAGCAGGATCGCCGCGCCCGTTAAGGCGACGACGTCCGAGCGAACCCGGCCGTGAATCAGCACCCCCACCACGCCGACAAGAACCGCCAAGGCGGCGATCTGATCGAATGTCATACCCCCTGCTGCCTTCCTCCGCCGCGTTCCGTCAACCTTTTCCGCAGAGACGCCCCCAGTGAGCGAACCTTGTGGTAGGCTGGTTCCATGCTCGAACCGACCACGTCGTATCGTCCGTCGGTCGTCGCGCTCGCGGCGTCCGGCCTGATCCTCGCCCTGGCCGCCTGTGAGCGGCGTGAGCCCGCCGCGCCGCCGCCCGATCCGTCTCCTGAGACCCCGACTGTCGTCATGGCGCCCCCACGCCAGATCGACCGCGCCGAACTCCTGGCCGCTGTCGATGTGGCCGCCTCCGCCTATGCCCGAGGCGTATCACCCGGAGGCGGCGACACCCTGGTCGGGCGGCGGCTGTTCGTCAGGCAGGCCTTTGGCTGTTCGCCGCAGGACCCGGCGGCTCCCGGGATCGAGACGACCGGCGGAGACGGTATCGCCCGGACCGCCTTCGGCAAGGATGGCAAGGCGCTGCAGCTCTCGCTGACCCCGGCCGACTGGACCGAGGCGCCGTTGACGGCCGGCGGAGGTGACACTTGGGAATCGATCGAAGGGTTCTGGCTGCCGCGACCCTGGATCCGCACCGACGACTGCCCCGCTCGCCTGGCGGCGGCGCCTGTCAACAATGACGTCCTGACCGCAGCGCCGGTCACCGTCGCGCCGACCTCGATCCAGACGGTCGGCTTGGCGGCGGTGTTCGAGACGGGAGGGTCCCGACTGAGTCGCCGGAACGGCCGGGCCTACGCCTTCACTGTGCGCGGCGAAGGTGATTTGCCTGCGGTTTCGTCGCCAGGAGGATACAGGCTGGTTCTGGAAGGTCGGGCGATGGCCTTCGCGAACGGCAGGGCTATTCGATGCCTTTCGGCCTCGCCGGATCAGCGCCCGACATGCGTGGTCGCCGCACAGATCGATCGGGTCGCCTTTGAGGACGCCACAGGCAAGGTTCTCAGCGAGTGGCGTCCGACCTGACCGGTCTCAGGGCTGGAGCCGATACCCGCCTGCGTCCGTCAACAGCAGGCGCGCCTGGCCCGGCTCCGGCTCGATCTTCTGGCGGAGGCGATAGATGTGGGTCTCAAGCGTGTGGGTAGTGACCCCTGCGTTGTAGCCCCAGACCTCGGTCAGCAATTCCTCGCGGGAAACCGGCTTGGCTCCTGCGCGGTAGAGATATTTCAGGATGTTGGTCTCTTTCTCCGTCAGCCGGACCTTCTTGCCCTTATCGTCCGTCAGCATCTTCCCGGCCGGGCGGAAGGTGTAGGGGCCGATGGCGAAGACCGCGTCTTCGGACTGTTCGTGGCTGCGTAGATGGGCACGAATGCGCGCCAGCAACACCGCGAACCGGAAGGGCTTGGTGACATAGTCATTGGCGCCCGCGTCCAGCCCCAGAACGGTGTCGGCGTCCGAATCCTGTGCCGTGAGCATGATGACGGGAGTGGCAACGCCATCCTTGCGCAGCAGGCGACAGGCTTCCCGGCCGTCCATGTCTGGCAGATCGACGTCCAGAAGGATCAAGTCGGCGCGGATCTCGCGCCCGAGCCGCACGCCCTCTGTGGCGGTCGACGCCTGGACGGTGCGGAACTCCTCATGCAGGGCCAGCTGCTCGGCCAACGCCTCGCGCAGGTCGTCGTCGTCGTCGATGATCAGGAGGGTCTTGGGCGTGGGCATGGACGTAGAATGGCGAGGCTTGCCCGTCCCGCCAAGGGCGAGGCGGAAAATCGAACGGTTTCAATCGTTGAGAACACGCGGAACGACGGGCCGATCCCCGAAAAGCGCCGTCCCGAGACGGACATGTGTGGCGCCGAAGCGAATCGCCGTCTCGAAATCTCCGCTCATGCCCATGGACAGGACGTCGAGACCGTTCCGCCGCGCGATCCGCGCCAGCAGCGCAAAGTGCGGCCCGGCGGCCTCAGCGGCCGGCGGAATGGACATCAGGCCTTCGACCGTCAGACCGTAGGTGTCGCGGGCGCTCGTGATCAGCGCATCGGCCTCTTCCGGCAGGACGCCGGCCTTCTGCGGCTCGGCGCCGGTGTTGATCTGGACCAAGACGCGCGGGCTCCGACCGGTCTTTGCCGAGGCCTTCGAAAGGGCTTCGGCGAGTTTCTCCCGGTCCAGGGTCTCGATCACGTCGAAAAGGGCGACGGCGTCCTCCGCCTTATTGCTTTGCAGCGGCCCGATGAGACGCAGTTCCAGGTCGGGAAAGGCTTTACGTCGTGCCGCCCAATGGGCCTGTGCTTCCTGAACCCGGTTTTCGCCGAAGACGCGCTGCCCGGCCATCAGGGCGGCGTCCAAGGCATCGTCGGATTGGGTCTTGCTGACCGCAGTGAGGATCACCGAGGACGGCCGCCGCCCTGACGCGAGGGCGGTCGCCTCGATGCGCGATCTGACGCGCGCGATCCGGTCGGCGATGGACGTCTGGCTCGAACCGGAGGATGAGGGAGCGATGTCGGTCAAGGTTCAGGACCCTGCGGAGTTGTCGGATGACGGTCGGCGCCTGTGGGATGTCGCTCAGGCTCTAGACCGGGCGTGCCCGCATGTCAGCCTCGGGCCGCGACCACCTTTGTTGTTCTTCACGGATCCGGATCGCACGCCGGAACCCTGGATCGTCGCCGGTCGCCTTCCACCAGGTTCGGGTGTGGTCTATCGCCACTTCGGACGCGATGACGCCCGGACGACCGCCAAACGCCTGCGACGGGTTACGTCTGATCGAGACGTTCGCCTGTTGATCGGCCTTGACGCGCCGCTCGCGGAAGCTGTGGCGGCGGACGGCGTTCATCTGCCGGAACGCGCCCTCCCCGACGCACCTGGCCTCCGGGCGCGATTTCCCGAGTGGATGCTGACGGGCGCATTTCATGACGGGCCACGGCCGCCGCCGGGCGTGCTGAACGCCTTGACCTGCCTGGTAGCGTCGCCGGTCTTCGCGAGCGCCAGCCCGTCCCCCAAACGCCCCCCTTTGGGCGCAGGCGGCGTCCAGCGTCTGACCGAGGATCTGGGCCTGCCGATTTACGCCCTCGGCGGCGTCAGCACTGAAACGGCGCCGCGTCTCCGGCATAGCCAGGCGTGCGGATTGGCCGGGGTCGAGGCGTTTGCCCGCGCGTTCGCCTGATCAGAACTTGAAGATGGACTCGAGCCGAATGCGCGGCTGAGCGCGACGGTCGGTCTCCGGGGCCCGAGCCGGATCCTCTTCTGTCGAGCCAAGGCCCGCCGAGGCGCCGACGCGAAGGCGCGGGTTGACGCGGTAGTAGGCGCCGGCCTGAACGTCGCCCCATTCAGCCTCACGACCGACCGGCTCGCTCATGTTGAAGTTCAGGCCCCAACGCCCGCTGTCGTACCAGCGTAATCCGCGTCGCGCCGGCGGGGCGGGCCGGCGCGCGGCGCCTTGTACGTTCTGAGCCTCGGACAGGCTCACGGCCGGAGCTCGTGATCGAGAAGGGGACGATCCGGAGGCCTGAGCCAACGCATGCGAGGACGCAAACAGCAGAGCTGTTCCGGTCAAGGCAGCGATGACAACGCCAGAACGCATTTCCAACCCTTCAAATCACCCGGCGTAAACGCCCGGCAATCGCTCGGAACCGGCGTTTTCGCCGTGAACTTCGCGATTAGACGCCTCTTTGTCTCACGGTCAACGAAACACCGCCCGAAGACCGTTGTTCCCCCGACTCTGACAGGAGTCTGTGGCCCTGACATCACGGGAAGACGGCTGTGGCGAGGCCGTGAATTTCGGGGATGTCACCCAGCTTGCATCCCTTGCAGGGCTTCGCCTTGTCATCGCCCCTTTTCGCCGTGTTATAGAGCGTCGCGTTCGCCGATCAGCCGTCGCGGCTGACCTGCGCCGCGGCAGCGTCGCTACGCAAGCCTGTTCCTATGGAGAAACTTTTGATGGCCCCCACGACCGCGACGGCGCCGAGACATCTTCTCGACTCGATTCTGCTTCGTGGCGGGACGGTCCTCGCCATCGCGACCGCTCTGACGCTGTCGGCCTGCGGCGGCGTCTCGTTGCCGTTTGGAAAGCGTGATGGCGCGGCGCAGACCGCCAACGCCCCACAGTCCATCGGCGTGAACGGCTTCCTCTGGCGCGCGAGCCTGGACACGCTGGGCTTCATGCCTCTCGCTTCAGCCGACCCCTATGGCGGGGTGATCAACTATGACTGGTACAGCGACCCGCAAACGCCGAACGAGAGGTTCAAGGCCACGGTCCTGATCCTGGACACGCGTCTGCGCGCCGATGCGCTCGATGTTCGGGTGACCAAGGAGGTCAAGGGCGCTGACGGCGGCTGGGCGCCCACCGAGGTCGCGGCTCAAACCGAGATCGACCTTGAGAACGCCATCCTGACCAAGGCGCGGCAGCTCAACCTCTCCTACACCGACTGACGCCGGCGGGCGTTCCGCGAGGTCGGACGCCGCCCCATCACGGAGCTGTCGATCAGGCGCTCCGCCTTATCGACTTATCCGGCAGCACATCCGTGGCTCGTTACGACCCCAAGATCTCCGAACCTCGCCAGCAGGCCCGCTGGGCCGCCGCTGATGCCTTTGTCGCCAAAGACACCGGTCGCCCGAAGTACTATGTGCTTGAAATGTTTCCCTATCCTTCGGGGAACATACACATGGGGCACGCACGCAACTATGTGATGGGCGATGTGGTGGCGCGATTCAAACGCGCGCGCGGCTTCGACGTCCTCCATCCGATGGGCTGGGATGCGTTCGGCATGCCGGCCGAGAATGCGGCGATGGAGCGGGGCATCCATCCCAAAGGCTGGACCTACGACAACATCGCCAACATGCGCGAACAGCTGAAGCTGCTGGGTCTGTCGCTGGACTGGTCGCGCGAGTTCGCCACCTGTGATCCCGAGTACTATGGTCAGCAACAGGCCTGGTTCCTGGAGCTCTATCGACGCGGCCTCGTCTATCGCAAGGACGGGGTGGTCAACTGGGATCCGGTCGACAACACGGTTCTGGCCAATGAGCAGGTGATCGACGGACGCGGCTGGCGTTCGGGGGCCGTGGTCGAGAAGCGCAAGCTGAATCAGTGGTTTCTGCGCATTACCGACTATGCCGACGATCTGATCGACGGTCTGGCGACGCTGGAAGGCCGTTGGCCCGACAAGGTCCGTCTGATGCAGGAGAACTGGATCGGTCGGTCCAAGGGTCTGCAGATGACCTGGGCGTGGGCGGGCGAAGCGCCTCCTTCGGCGCCCGACGGCCTGGAGATCTACACCACCCGTCCAGACACCCTGTTCGGCGCCAGCTTCATGGGCATCGCGCCCGACCATCCGATCGCCAAGGCCCTGGCCGAGACCGATCCAGGCGTGGCCGAATTCGTGGCCAGGTGCCGCGCGGGCGGCACGTCCCAGGCTGATATAGACCAGGCCGAAAAGATCGGCTGGGACACCGGCCTCAAGACGGTTCACCCGTTCACAGGGGCCGAGGTTCCGGTTTGGATCGCCAATTTCATCCTGTCGGAATACGGCACCGGCGCGATTTTCGCCTGCCCGGCTCATGATCAGCGCGATCTGGATTTCGCCCGTAAATATGGTCTTCCGGTGATCCCGGTCGTGCGGCCCGACGGCGCGAGTGCGGATTTCAATGTCGCCGACGAGGCCTACGTCGGGTCTGGTACGATCTTCCATTCCGACTTCCTCGACGGTCTCGACATCGAGGCCGCCAAGGCCGAAGCGATCCGCCGCATCGAGGCCGCCGGGATGGGCCAGGGCGCAACCATCTATCGTCTGCGGGACTGGGGCGTCAGTCGCCAACGCTACTGGGGCTGCCCGATCCCGATCATTCACTGCCCGACCTGCGGACCGGTGGAAGTCCCATCCGATCACTTGCCGGTCGTCCTGCCCGACGACGTGACCTTCGACGTCCCCGGCAATCCGCTCGACCGGCACCCCTCGTGGAAACACGTCAAATGTCCGTCCTGCGGGGCCGATGCGACGCGCGAGACCGACACGCTCGACACCTTCGTCGATTCCAGCTGGTATTTCGCCCGCTTCACAGCGCCGCGCGCGGAACAGCCGATCGACAAGGCGGCTGCCGACCACTGGCTGGCGGTCGATCAGTATATCGGCGGCGTGGAGCACGCGGTCCTGCACCTGCTCTACGCCCGGTTCATCACCCGCGCCCTGTCCGACGCCGGACTACTGTCGGTGAAGGAGCCGTTCGCCGGCCTGTTCACCCAGGGGATGGTGGTTCACGAGACCTATTTCGAAGGTCATGACGACATCGGCAAACCCCGTTGGGTCGAGCCGACCGATGTGCGGATCGAGACGGTGGACGGCAAACGCATCGCCACCCGCCTTTCGAACGGGGCGACCCTGTCGATCGGCGACATCGAAAAGATGTCCAAGTCCAAGAAGAATGTCGTCGCGCCAGCCGAGATTCTGGAAAGCCACGGCGTGGACGCCGGCCGCCTGTTCGTGCTGTCGGACAGTCCGCCGGAGCGTGACGTGCAATGGACCCCGGGCGGGGTCGAGGGCGCCAGCCGCTTCGTTCAACGGGCCTGGGCCCTGTTTGACGCCTACACGCCGGGCGATGTCGGCGAGGAGGCCCAGAACAGCGCGCTGGTGCGGGAAACTCACAAGGCGATCAAGGCCGTGACCGAGGGGGTCGAGGGCTTCCGGTTCAACTCGGCCATCGCCAAGCTTTACGCTTTCGTCGCCACGATCCGCGATCACGACAGGTCGGGCGGCCCGGCGCGTCTGGAGGCCCTGTCGGCCCTGGCGCGACTGATCGCCCCCTTCACCCCGCATCTGGCGGAAGAGGGATGGGTGCGCCTTGGACAGGACGGGATGGCGCTGGATGCGCCCTGGCCGGCCTATGATCCCGCGCTGGCGGCCGACGACGAGGTCGTCCTGCCGATCCAGATCAATGGAAAGCGGCGCGGCGAGATCTCCATGGCGCGCGGCGCGGCAGCGGCCGACGTCGAGGCGGCGGCTCTCGCCAACGAAGCCGTTCAGGCCTACCTTGCCGCCAATGGGCAATCCATCCGCAAGGTGATCGTGGTGCCGGACCGTATCGTCAATCTGGTCGCGGGCTGATGCGCCAGGCGATCGTCCTCGCCATATCGCTCGGTGTCGCCGGGGCCGTGTCAGCCTGCGGCTTCACGCCCCTGTATGGCGACAGCGGCGAGAGCCTCGGCCTGAGACGGATCGCCGTCGTGGCTCAAGACGACCGCCTGGGCTATCGGCTGCGGGAACAGCTTGAGGATGCGCTGGGGTTCGATCGCTCCGCCCCGGCTCAGCACCGGCTGACGACTGAAGTGGTCCAGAACCGACGTCCCTTGGGTCGGCGTATCGACGACACCGCCACACGCTATGAGTTGACGGTGCGAGCCGCCTGGACCTTGGCGCCTGTCTCGGGCGCTTCACCTCCCTTCACCGGCACCGAGACGGTGACCGTGACCTATGCGGCCGCCGACCAGCCCTATGCCGCCATCGCCGCCCAGCAGGACGGCGAGGACCGGGCCGCCGCCGAACTGGCGCGACTGATCCGCCTGGACCTGCTCCAGGCCCTTTCCAGCCGCTGACGCGGTACGGCCGTCGTGATTCTCGCCAAGCGGCCAGAGATCGATCGCTTTCTGAGTCGGCCGGACCCCGACGTGCGCGCGGCGGTGATCCACGGCAAGGACCGGTCAGGCGTGGCCGAACGGGCCGCTCTTCTCTGCAAGGCCATCACTCCGGACCTCAATGATCCGTTCAATGTGACCCTGCTGACGGACACGGACATCGATGCGGATGACGGCCGGCTGGAAGACGCCCTGACGGCCCTGTCCATGATCGGGGGACGGCGGCTGGTCCGGGTACGGTTGGGCGGCGAGAAGGCGTCGACCGACAAGGCCTTGGCGGCGGCGCTGAAACTCCACGCAGAGGGGGGGTTCAATCCGGACGCCATGTTCGTGATCGAGGCAGGCGCTCTCGGGCGTGACTCGGCGCTGAGGAAGGCGGCGGAAGCGTCGAAAGCCGCCGTGGGCATCGCCTGCTATGAGGATGAAACGGGCGATGTGGCGCGCATGACCCGCGAGGCCCTGGCGGCGGAGAAGGTCTCGCTCAGCGCCGAGGCCCTTGACCGGTTCGTCGGCAGACTGCCGCGTGAACGCGGTCTGATGCGGCAGGAGATCGAGCGGCTGATCCTATACATTGGACCAGGGTCAGGTGTTCAGCTGGGGCTGGACGATCTGGAAGCGCATCTGGGCGTCGAACCGGACGCGTCGCTTCAGGATGCGGCGCTGCAGGCGTTCGGCGGCAAGCCGGCGCCGGCGCAGGCGGGCCTTCGCCGGGCCTTGGCCGAAGGAGAATCGGCCGTCATGGCCGTGCGGCAGGCGGCGCTGCATCTCGGAAAGCTGCGACGGATCAACATCCTTCAATCCGCCGGTGCGGGCGCAAAGGAGGCCGCCAAGGCCGCCGGAGTGTTCTGGAAGCAGGAGGCGGAAATGCTGCGTCAGGCCCGCGCCTGGCGGCTGGACGACCTCGATCGGGTGCTGGAGAGCGTCAACACCGCCGACCTGGCCACGCGCACGACCGGCATGCCCGAAGCCCTGATCGCCGAACTTCTCCTGCTGGAGATCGCTGCTCGTGCGAGGAGAATGGGGCTTTAGTCCGCCGCTCCGAGCGGATTTTGTCGGGAGCGGAGGAGGATTTTTCGGGATCGAAACGGGAGATCCAGAGGTCACCCTCGCTTGGACGCCTTGCGGAAGGCGGGTTTGGCCAGGGCGGTGCTGCGGGCGGCGGCGGCCTTTTCCGGATGCTGGCCGGGCTTGAAGGCCGCCTTGCCCCGGCCGCTGGACGCCGCCGCCTTCTTGGCGGCGAGCACGCGTTTCAGAGCTTCAGCGGGAGTCTCAGGGTTCTCGGTCATGGCCGCCGTATAGCACAGGCCGCCGTCAGCCCCGCATCAGGCGCCGACAGAGGTCGTCCAACTGTTCCAGGTCGCGATAGGAGAGGGTTAATTCCCCCTTCCCGCCCCTGTCGTTCAGGCGAACCTGAAGGCCGAGGGCGTCCGCCAGATCCTGCTCGAGGGCGGCGGTGTCGGGCGAAACGTCGCGCGAGGACGGCTTGCCGGAGCCGGCGGGAGCGGGCTTCGGCGATTCCTGCGACCGGCGGGCCAGCGCCTCCGTCTGGCGAACATTCAAGCCATCGGAGAGCACCTGTTCGGCCAGGGCCAGGGGATCGCGCGCGGTGATCAGGGCGCGGGCGTGACCGGCCGACATGCGCCCTTCGGAGACATGGGTCAGCACCTCGGGCGGAAGCTGAAGCAGGCGCAGGGTGTTGGCGACGTGGCTGCGGCTTTTGCCCACGACACCCGCCAGGGCGTCCTGGGTGCGGCCGAAACGGTCCATAAGCTGGGCGTAGGCCTGGGCTTCTTCGACCGGGTTGAGATCAGCACGCTGGACGTTCTCGATGATGGCGACCTCGAGCACTTCGACATCGTCCATCTCGCGGACGATGATCGGCGCCTCCTTCAGCCGGGCGGCCTGCGCGGCGCGCCAGCGACGTTCCCCGGCGATGATCTGCCACTGACCTGCCTCGCCGGGCTGGGCCCGGACCAGGATGGGCTGAAGGATGCCCTTGTCGCGGATGGAGGCCGTCAGTTCGTCCAGGTCGGACTGGGCGAAGACCTTGCGGGGCTGATCCGGATTGGGCTTCAGCGTTTCGATCGGCGCCATCTGGACGCCGCCCGGCAGAGCGGCGCCGGCCGCCACGGGCACCGCTTCAGCTGCGTCTTCGCCCAGGAGAGCCGACAGACCTCGACCCAGGCCTCTTTGACGATCAGCCGCCATACCACTTCACCTTCTTTGCTTGAGCGACGACCGGTCAGGCCGCCGCCATCTCCGCGCGCTTGCGGCGCTCCCGGCCCACGACCTCGCGCGCCAGGCGCAGATAGGCCTGGCTGCCGGTGCATTTCAGATCGTAGATCAGCACCGGCTTTCCGAAGGACGGCGCCTCCGACACACGGACATTGCGGGGGATCACCGCCTCATAGACCTTTTCGCCGAAATGAGCCCGAACGTCGGCGGCCACCTGACCCGACAGGGCGTTGCGGCGATCATACATGGTCAGGACGAGGCCCTGGATCTCGAGCGTCGGATTGAGGCTCTGACGGACCATGTCGATGGTCTTCATCAGCTGTGTCAGGCCCTCCAGAGCGAAGAATTCACACTGCAGCGGCACCAGAACGCCGTCCGCCGCAGCCATGGCGTTCAGCGTCAACAGGTTGAGAGACGGCGGGCAGTCGATCAGGACGTAGTCATACCGCGTATGGCCGGGGCCGGGCTGAGCCCTCAGCGCGTCGCGCAGGCGATAGGAGCGACGATCGGCCTGGCTCAGTTCGATTTCGACGCCGGACATGTCCGCATCGGCCGGGATGATGTCGAGGCCGGGCACGGAGGTGGGGACCGCCGCTTCGCCGACCGAACGCCCGTCCACAACGACGTCGTAAATGGTCACCCGGCGTGTTTCACGTGGAACACCGAGGCCCGTGGAGGCATTGCCCTGAGGGTCCATATCAACGATCAGCACACGCTCGCCGATCGCGGCCAGAGCCGTGCCGAGATTGATCGCAGTCGTGGTCTTGCCCACGCCACCCTTCTGGTTGGAGACCGCCAGGACGCGTGTCGGGCGCACAGGGGAAACAGTCGTCTGTTCGAGACGGTCAGCCACGTCGAAGGCTCCGGACGGTGAGAAGGCGGCCGCGAGGATCGCTGCGGGAGACGGCCAGTTCCGCATCGACATGCCAGACCTTGCGGGCCTCCTGCAACTCGAGCTCGGCCTTCTCTCCCTTGAGAAACAGGCCTTGTGCACCGCGCTGGAAGTACGGCTGTGCATAACCCAGCAGCTTTTCCAGGGGCGCGACCGCGCGCGCGGTGACGACATCGACCTTGATCGCCTGAGCCTCCGCCCGGCCGTTGATGACGGTGGCGGGAAGCGCCAGATCCTCAACGAGATAACTCAGGAAACGGCAACGCTTCCCAAGACTGTCGATCAGCCAGACGTGGGCGTCCGGCGCGCCCTTCAGCAAGATCGCCAGAATCACCCCGGGGAAGCCGGCCCCTGCCCCCAGATCCGCCCAGGTGCGGGCCTCGGGGGCGATATCGAGGAGTTGGGCGGAATCCCAGGCATGACGGTTCCAGAAGTCCGGAAGGGTGTCAGGCCCGACCAGATTCATGACCTCATTGGCCTCGGTCAGATGATCGAGGAACCTCTGAAGCTCGTCCATCCGCTCCGGCGAGGCGCGGGTCAGGCGTTGGAACTCGTCGGCGGTCATCAGGCCGGGACCGGCTGCTTTTTCACGTGCGACAGGAGCGCCGTCAGGGCGCCGGGGGTCATGCCTTCGATGCGGCCGGCCTGACCCAGGGTGCGCGGCTGGATCAAGGTCAGCTTTTCGCGAACCTCGTTGGAGAGGCCGCCGATGGCCGCATAGTCGAGGTCCACCGGCAGGGCCAGCGCCTCCTCACGACGCAGGGCCTCGGCATCGGCCGCCTGGCGATCCAAATAGCCGGCGTAGCCCGCGTCGATCTCGACCTGCTCGCGCACCTGAACAGGCCAGGCGGCGATTTCGGGATGAGCGGCCTCGAACACCTTCAGATCAACGCCGGGGAAGGCCAGGAGGTCGCGGATCGACCGACGCACGCCGTCGGCGTTGACGTTCAAACCGAGGGCGTTGGCCTCTTTGGGCGTGTAGCGGGTGTCGCGCACAAGATTCAGCGCGCGCTCAAGTATCTCGGCCTTGGCTTCAAAGGCGGCGCGGCGTTCCGGGGATACGATGCCGGCCGCGATCCCGACAGGGGTCAGACGCAGGTCGGCGTTGTCGGCGCGCAGAGTCAGCCGATACTCGGCCCGGCTGGTGAACATGCGATAGGGCTCGGTCACGCCCTTCGTCACCAGGTCGTCGATCATGACCCCGATATAGGCCTGGTCGCGCCCGAGAATGACAGGCTCCGATCCGGCGGCGGCGCGGGCGGCGTTCAGTCCGGCGATCAGGCCCTGAGCCCCCGCCTCTTCATATCCGGTGGTGCCGTTGATCTGACCGGCCAGATAGAGGCCCGGGCGCTTCTTCACCTCCAGCGCGGGCGTCAGCTCGCGCGGATCGACATAATCGTATTCGATCGCATAGCCGAAGCGAAACACCTCGACCTGCTCCAGCCCCGGCATGGTGCGCAGGAAGGCCAACTGGGTGGCGTCCGACACCGAGGTGGAAATGCCGTTGGGATAGACCGTCGGGTCGTCGAGTCCCTCTGGCTCCAGAAACACCTGGTGCGAGGTCTTGTCGGCGAACCGCACCACCTTGTCCTCGATGGAGGGGCAGTACCGGGGGCCGCGTCCGGACAAGCGTCCGCCATAGACGGCGCTTTCGTCGAGGTTCTCCGCGATAATCCGGTGGGTCTCCTCGGTCGTGTGCGTGATGCCGCAAGAGATCTGAGGCACGTCGATCCGGTCGGTGAGGAAGCTGAAAGGAACCGGCGTCGCGTCGGCCTGCTGCATCTCCAGCCGGTCCCAGGCTATGGTGCGGCCGTCGAGACGGGCCGGTGTCCCGGTCTTGAGACGTCCCATCACCAGATGGGCCGCGTGAAGGTCGGCGGCCAGACCCGTGGACGGCGCCTCGCCGTGTCGACCGGCGGGAATGCGCTCTTCGCCCTTGTGGATCACGCCGTTCAGGAAGGTGCCTGTGGTCAGCACCACGGCCCCGGCCCTGAGAGCCTCGCCGGAGCTGGTCTCGATCCCGACCACGCGATCGCCGTCGAGAAGCAGCCGTTCCGCCGTGCCCGCCACCAGCGTCAGATTGGGGTAGTCCGCAAGTTCAGCCTGCATCGCCTCGCGATAGAGACGGCGGTCGATCTGGCTTCGCGGCCCCTGGACGGCGGCGCCCTTGGACCGGTTGAGCAGACGAAACTGGATGCCGGATACGTCGCCGAGCCGGCCCATCAAGCCGTCCAGGGCGTCGATCTCGCGCACCAGATGACCCTTGCCCAGTCCGCCTATGGCCGGATTGCAACTCATCTCGCCAATGGTCTCGAGCTTCTGGGTCAGCAGAACCGTGCGTGCGCCGGCGCGCGCCGCGGCCGCAGCGGCCTCGCACCCCGCGTGGCCGCCCCCGATGACGATGACATCAAAACTCGAGCCGTTCATGGCGGGGCATATAGTCCAAAGAGGGCCGCGACGCCACGCACGGCGCCGGGACCGATTTCACGTGAAACGCCTATTTGCCGATGCAGAAGGTCGCGAAGACCTCGCCCAGCACGTCTTCAACCCCGATGGCCCCAGTGACGCGGGCGAGGGCGTCGGCGGCCCGACGCAGGTCGTCCCCCGCCATTTCGGGCGCGATCGCCAGGGCGCGCCTCCCCGCCTCCACAGCCGAGCGAGCCTCGACCAGTCGGCGACGGTGACGCTCACGCGTGACGGCCGGAAAGTCCCCACCCGACAGATCGCGCGCCAGTCGCGCCGAAATCCAATCGTGCAGATCGCCGAGCCCCTGCCCCGTTTTCGTGCTGACGCCTACGGTCTCATGCCGGAGGGAGAAGACCTGGTCGCCGAGATCGGCCTTGGTTTTGACGATCAGGTCGTCCGGACGCGCGAACGCCGCCGCCGCCCCGTTCTCATCACCCGGCCCACGCACCCACAACCGCAAATCTGCCGCCTCAGCGCGCGCCCGCGCGCGGCGAACGCCCTCGGCCTCGATCGGATCATCGCTCTCGCGCAGACCGGCCGTGTCTGACAGGGTCACGGCATAGCCTCCGATCACAAGCTCGGCGTCCAGCACATCGCGCGTAGTGCCGGCGATGGGGGTGACGATGGCCGCTTCACGTGAAACAAGGGCGTTGAACAGGGAGGACTTGCCCGCATTGGTCTCCCCGATCAGGACGATGCGATAGCCGTCCCTGACCCGCCGGCCCCGATCGGCATCGGCAAGCGCCGCGTCCATGTCGCGCAGCAGACCATCCAGAACTGGCCCGGCCGTGTGCGCCAGATTGTCCGGAATTTCCTCGTCCGGGAAGTCGATCTCGGCCTCGACCAAGGCCAGGGCCTTGAGCAGGTCGCGCCGGAAACCGTTATAGGTCTTCGACAGGGCGCCGCCCAGTTGGCCGAGAGCCTGCCCGGCCTGGGCCGTGGTTTCCGCGTCGATCAGGTCGGCGATCGCCTCGGCCTGAGCAAGGTCCAGTCGGCCGTTCTCGAAGGCCCGTCGCGTGAACTCGCCCGGTTCGGCCGGTAACAGGCCGAGCGAGATCAGGGCCTCGGACACGGCCTCCACCACCGCACGACCGCCATGCAGATGCAGCTCGGCGCAATCCTCTCCGGTGTAGGAGTGGGGCGCCGGGAAGCTGAGCACCAGGGCTTCGTCGAGGATGACGTCATTCCAGGTGAGGCGGCGCAACGAGGCCATGCGCGGCTTGAGGCCGCCCGCACCGAGCGCGGTGAGAGCCGACGGGACCTCGGGGCCGGACAGCCTCAAGACGGCGATAGCCCCGCGGCCCGGCGGGGTGGCTAGGGCGAAGATGGTGGAGGTCAAACCTCTCCTCCCTGTTCGCGAAGCGAATGGGGAGGTGGCTCGTAGCGAGGCGAAGAGACGGAGCGGTTCTTACGGTGGAAACAACCCCTCCACCGCTTCGCGGTCCCCCTCCCCATTACATGGGGAGGAGAGGTCATCACGGCTTGGTCGTCGTCACGGCCGCTTCCATCAGGCGTCGGAACTGATCCTGGGCCGAGAGGCCGAAGCTGGTCCAGGATTTCATCAACTCCTCCGGCTGCATGGCCGAGACGTTGGCGTCCATGCGCTTCTTCATCTCCTCGACCAGGTGGTCGTTGAGGCCGGACACGTCCGGCAGGCCGAGGAAGGCGCGGGCCTCGGCCGGGGTGCAGTCGATCTCGATATTCATCTTCATGGCCGGCCGCCTCCGTTCGAAATTCCGTGGTCTTACCGAGGTTTCACGTGAAACACGCCTGGTACGACCCGGTTCACCGATCAGGTGTTCATGGATTGGAAGAAGTCAGAGTTGTTCTTCGACTGACGCAGCTTGTCGAGCAGGAATTCGATGGCGTCCTGCGGCCCCATCGGGTTGAGGATACGGCGCAGGACATAGGTCTTGGCCAACTGGTCCTTCGGCGTGATGAGATCTTCCTTCCGCGTACCCGACTTCAGCACGTCGATGGCAGGGAAGATGCGCTTGTCGGCGACCTTGCGATCCAAAACGATTTCCGAGTTGCCGGTTCCCTTGAACTCTTCGAAGATCACTTCGTCCATGCGGCTGCCGGTATCGATCAGGGCGGTGGCGATGATGGTCAGGGAGCCGCCCTGCTCCACATTGCGCGCAGCGCCGAAGAAGCGTTTGGGACGTTGCAGAGCGTTGGCGTCCACGCCGCCGGTCAGGACCTTGCCCGACGAGGGCACAGTGGCGTTGTAGGCGCGACCCAGGCGAGTGATCGAGTCCAGCAGGATCACCACGTCACGCTTGTGCTCGACCAGGCGTTTGGCCTTTTCGATCACCATCTCCGCGACGGCGACGTGACGGCTGGCCGGCTCATCGAACGTCGAGGCCACCACCTCGCCGCGCACGGTGCGCTGCATGTCGGTGACTTCTTCAGGCCGTTCGTCGATCAGCAGGACGATCAGGAAGACTTCGGGATGATTGGCCTCGATCGACTTGGCGATGTTCTGCAGCATCACCGTCTTGCCGACGCGCGGCGGGGCGACGATCAGGCAACGCTGGCCCTTGCCGAGCGGAGCGACGATGTCGATCACCCGCCCCGAGCGGTCCTTCAGCGTCGGATCCTGGATTTCCATGTGAAGCCGCTCTTCCGGGTAGAGGGGCGTCAGGTTGTCGAACAGAACCTTGGTCGAGACCGTCTCGGGGTCTTCGAAATTGATCGTATCGACCTTGAGCAGGGCGAAGTAACGCTCACCCTCCCGGGGACCGCGCACGGCGCCGTGGACGGTGTCGCCGTTGCGCAGACCGAAGCGTCGAATCTGCGACGGCGAGACATAGATATCGTCCGGGCCCGGAAGATAGTTGGCGTCCGGCGAACGCAGGAAGCCGAAGCCGTCCGGCAGGATTTCCAGAACCCCGGAGGCGATGATCTCCACCTCCTCGTCGGCGAGCGCCTTGAGGATGGCGAACAGCAGATCCTGTTTGCGCAGGTTGCCGGCGTTCTCGATCTCGAGCTGCTCGGCGAAGGCGACCAGGTCGGCGGGCGTCTTGTCGTTCAGTTCCTGCAGGGTGATGCGGCCGGACGGAACCACGGGCTCGCCGTCATCCTCCTCGTTCTCAGCCTCCTGATCGACCATGGGCAGATCGGCGGCGTCCATCTCGACAGCCTCTTCGGCGGGTTCGATCTCGGAGGCGTCAGTGTCGGGGGTATCGGTCATGGCGTTCGATCAGCGTCATCGCCGCCGGACGGGATCGTCAGGCGGACGGGAAAGTTCAGGAAACTTGGCCCAAAGGCCGGCAGGGAGGGCGACGGTCCTCGCGGGTCGAACCGGCGGGCGTCGCAAGAGAGGGGGACCGCCCCACATTCGGAACGGCTCGCGGCCACGGAAACCATGCGTCGCGCTTCAGGTCAAGCGCCGCGGCGATCAGGCGCCCCACTCGGTCGTGACCGAAAGGACCATGACGATGGCGATGACGAACGGAATCTCGTTGGTCATCCGCCAGAAGCGGCCTGAGTATCTTGAGGTTCCGGCCTGTATCTTCTTGCGCTGGCCCGCCAGGAAGCCGTGCCAGCCGCCGAGCAGAAGCACGCCAACGAGTTTAGCCACCATCCAGGGCTGGTGCGCGAAGGTCCAGTCGGCGCCTTCCCCACTGCGCAGCCACAGCAGCCAGACACCGAAGACGAAGGCCAGGATCATGGAGGGATTGACGATGATGCGCAGCAGCCGGGTCTGCCAGAGCCTGAGAAGCGACTGCATCTCGGTCCGCAGCGGCTCGGCCTTTGCGTTCTGTTCGGCGTCGTAGGCGTACAGTCGGGGCAGGAACAGCATGCCGGCCATCCAGGCGATCACCGCCAGAATGTGCAAACCGCGCACCAGGTCGTAGGTCATGCCGCGATCTCCTTGCGACGTCCGCAGCCCGAGGGGCAGGCCTTGAAGCCGGCGCAGCGGGCGCCCCCAGCCGGTCCTTGCGGCGCGACGCCTGGCGCCTCGAGCGTTCTGAGGGCGACGTCCGCCAGTTCCGATATGAAGGCAGGCGCCGTGCCGACCGCCGGCGCCCGAAGATAGGGCGAGCAGTTCAGTTCGTCGGCCAGATGGCGATATTCGATATCAAGTTCAACCAGGGTCTCGATATGCTCGGACACGAAGGCGACCGGCGCGACGACAACGCCCACGCGGTCGCCCGCCGCCATCCGGATAGCGTCCGGCGTCGACGGCCCAAGCCATTTCAAGGGACCGACGCGGCTCTGATAGCAGATCTGCCAATCGACCAGACCGAGACGATCAACGATCGCCTGGACCGTAGCCTCGACCTGGGCCTGGTAAGGATCGCCGGCGCGCACCAGCTTCTCAGGAATGCCGTGAGCCGAGAAGAGCACCCGCATCGGAGCATCCCCGGCCTGTTTCAACGCATCGGATATCTGCTCGGCCTGCGCCTCGATCCAGCCTGAGGCGTCCGGCCAGCAGCAGGCGACATGCAGTGCGCCTGACCCCCGATAGGCGGCCTTCCAGGCCTTGAGCGACGAAGCCGTCGTCGTGGTCGAAAACTGCGGATAGAGCGGCAGGAAAATCACGTCGTCGGGACCGAAGGCCTCGACGTCGCGCGCCGTCTCATCGGTCAGCGGGCGCCAGTAGCGCATGGCCACGAACACACGCACGTCATCCGTCGGCCGCCGATCTCGCAAGAGAGTCTGCAGCGCCTCCGCCTGTTTGCGGGTCTCGGGCAGAAGCGGCGATCCGCCGCCCATGAGGTCATAGTTCGCCTGGGCCGATGCGCGTCGGCGTGACGAGATCAGGCGGGCCAGCGGCGTGCGGATCAGCCCGGGCAGGCCGATGATCGCCGGGTCATTGAAGAGGTTGAACAGGAAGGGCTCGACCGCCTCAGGACCGTCCGGTCCGCCGAGATTGGCCAGAACGACGGCGATGCGGCGACCGGCTGTCATTGCGCCCCGATCCGCTTCAGGACCTGTTCGACATGAGCGATCGGCACATCCGGGAGAATGCCGTGACCGAGGTTGAATATCCACGGTCCATCGCCCCATGCGGCCCTCAACTCATCGACACGACGATCCAACGCGGCGCCGCCGGCCCGCAGCAGCAAGGGGTCGAGGGCGCCTTGGATGGGTTTGACGGCCTGAACCTGTCGGCCGACCTCGAGAGGACAGGCCGTGTCCAGGGCCACGGCCTGAACGTCGACGTCGCGAGCGTAGCGGACGGCGTGGGCGGCCGAGCCTCGGGGGAAGCCGATGAGCGGCGTGGTCACGCCAAGTTCACCCAGCCGCCGGACCAGACTGCGATGAGGGCGCATCACCAGTCGTTCAAAGAGATCGTCAGGCAGACCCTCGGCCCAGCTCTCGAAAATCTTCAGCGCCTGGGCGCCGCTGTCGGCCTGCATCTTCAGATAGTGGGCAGTCGCCTCGACGAGGACGTCCAGGACGGCGTCAACACCATCGGGATCCGCATAGGCGTAACTTCTCGCCGCCGCCCGCTCTCCCTTTCCGATCGTGTGCAGCCCTCCGTCCAGCATGTAGGACGCCACCGTCCAGGGCGCGCCGGCGAAACCGATCAGGGCGAGATTCTGGGGCATCGCCTCCCGAACGAGGGTCAGGGTGCGCCCGACGGACTTCAGTTCTTCCCCGGCGGAGGTGACGCGTTCGCGCATGGCTTCGACGGGCGGCATCAGGCCCAGCCGAGGCCCCTCCCCCGCCTCGAACCTGACCTCCTGACCGAGGGCCTGCGGAATGAGCAGGATGTCGGCGAAGACGATCGCGGCGTCAAAACCGAAACGCCGCAAGGGCTGCAAGGTCGCCTCGGCGGCCATCTCCGGATTGAGGCAGAACGAGACGAAGTCCGGCGCCTGGGCTCGAAGGGCCCGATACTCCGGCAGATACCTCCCGGCCTGACGCATGAACCAGACCGGAGGCCGCTCCGTGCGTTGTCCGGCCAGGGCGTCGAGGAACAGGGAAGTCGTCATCGCCTAGCCTCTAGGACCCCCGGGCCATCCGCTCAAGTGTCCGGTCTTTCCCTCCCTTCCCAATCAAATTTGAAAAAAGGGATTGAAGAGGAAGCAGGGCCGTGGGCGGCGGGGACAGGCCGCCCACGGCGCCCGGAACGAAACCAGACTTTCCAGCGAGGGAGACGCCTTTTTCCCATCCGGATCCGAGGCTGTCGAAACTGGGGAAAATCCTTAATGAAGGGTTAAAACGCCTGGAATACGGGATCCGGCGCGGCCGGGACGCCTGGGCGCCGTTTACGGTTTGTTAGGCATTTCCCCAGGGGCCGGGCGGCCGCCCCGGAGGCTGGGGACCGCTGTGGCACCGAATGCCGAACGGCGCCGTCGTGTCCCCGCTCGCACCATGAGAGAGCCCCGGCTATACCGGAGACAAGGCGACGATCCGGAGCTTCTTCCCCGCATCGCATTCGTCTCGTTCCCAGGCCGGTCCACAGGATTAGATGCATATGTCCCCCGCCGTCGTGAGCGCCTTGCCGATTGGAGCCGACGCATGAGCCCGGCCCGCAGCGCCGGCCAGCCTCGTCTGGCGACCTATTTCCATGTGCATCTGGTTTCGGATTCGACCGGCGAGACGCTCAACGCCATGGCCAAGGCGGTGACCGCTCGCTTCGACGGGGTCATCCCGATCGAGCACATCTATTCGTTGATCCGGTCCGAGCGACAGATGGAAAGGGTGCTGGCCGAGGTGGAGACAGCGCCGGGGGTGGTGCTGCACACCCTGGTGGACCGCGATCTCAGAATGCAGCTCGAAGAGGGTTGTCGCCGTCTGGACATGCCTCAGATCGGCGCCCTGGATCCCCTCGTCGGCGCCCTGTCGCGCTATCTCGGCGCCGCGTTGTCCACTCGGGTCGGCGCCCAGCACGCGCTGGACCATGACTATTTCAATCGGATCAGCGCGCTGGATTTCGCCATGGCCCATGACGACGGGCAAGGCGGCCTGGAGCAACTGGAAGGCGCGGACGTCGTCCTGTGCGGCGTCAGCCGCACGTCCAAGACGCCGACCTGCATCTATCTGGCCCATCGGGGCATACGCGCCGCGAATGTGCCGCTGGTGCCGGGACAGGAGGACGGCGAGCGTCTGACCGCCCTGAAGAATCCGCTGGTGATCGGTCTGACCGTGTCGCCGGACCGGCTGATCCAGATCCGGCGCAACCGGCTGGATGGGCTGAATGCGGATCATACGTCGGACTACGTCGATCTGGATCGCGTTCGCGAAGAGACGGTCAAGGCGCGGCGCGCCTTCGAGCGTCGGGGCTGGCCGATCATCGACGTCACCCGGCGGTCGGTCGAGGAAACGGCCGCCGCCATCACAAATCTCCTCAGCGAACGCCGCACTCATCGCCTGGGATCGACCTGGTGACCGACAGATCCGAAGCCCGGCTGATCCTCGCCTCGCGCAGCGCCGCGCGCCGCGAACTGCTGACTCAGGCCGGCGTGCCGTTCATCGCCGAAGACGCCGGTGTGGACGAGGACGCCGTCAAGGCCGCGTCCGGCCATCTGGCGCCCGCCGAACTGGCCGAGGAACTGGCGCGCGCCAAGGCCCTGGCGGTCTCGCGACGCCATCCTGACGCCTGGGTCCTGGGCGCCGATCAGACCCTCGCCTTCGACGGGGGCCTGATTTCCAAGGCCCGCAGTCTGGAGGCCGCGCGTGCGCGTCTCAGTCAGATGCGCGGCAGGCCGCACGAGCTGCACTCCGGCCTGGCCCTGGCGCGTGACGGGGCCGTCGCCTGGAGCGGCGTCGAGACGGCCCACATGCGGATGCGGGCGTTTTCGGACGCCTTCCTCGACCGGTATCTGGAGGCCGAGGGAGAGGTTCTGCTGACGGTGGTGGGGTCCTATCGCCTGGAAGGCCTGGGATCTCAGCTGTTTGGGCGTATCGATGGAGACTATTTCACGGTCCTCGGATTGCCATTGTGGCCGGTGCTGGACGAACTGCGCCGGGTCGGAGTGATCGAATCATGACCCAGGCCCGCATCACCGGCTCGGTTCGCGTCGGCGCCGTCGTCGGTCGGCCGATCGGCCACTCGCTCAGCCCGGTCATCCACAACGCCTGGATCGAGGCCCTGGGCCTCGACGCCGCATATGTCGCCTTCGCCCCGGCGGACGATGACGGTTTCCGCGCCCTGATCGACGCCGGCCGGGCCGGCTGTCTGGCGGGGTTGAACGTCACGGCGCCGTTCAAGGAACTGGCGTACCAGCTGGCCGACGAGGCCAGCCCGACCGCCCGCGCCTCGGGGTCGGCGAACCTGCTGGTCTTCAGCGAGGGACGGCTGTCGGCGGACAGCACTGACGGCGTCGGCCTGCTGCGCGGGCTGGACGAGCAGGCCCCGAAGCTGGAGCTGGCGGGACGGCCCGTGGTGCTGCTGGGCGCCGGGGGCGCGGCCCGCGCCGCAGCGGCCGCCCTGGCCGGAGCCGGCGCCGAGGTCCGGATCGTCAATCGCACCCACGACCGTGCGGTCGCCCTCGCGGAAGAGATCGGAGGCGGCGTCTCCGCCTGGACGGATCGTGAGGCGGCACTGCGGGGGGCGACCCTGCTGGTCAACGCCCTGAGCGCGCCGCCCGATCTGGATGTCGCCACGCTGGAGGCGGGCGCGACCGTCATGGACATGACCTATCGCCCCCTGACCACGCCGCTGCTGGCGGCGGCGCGGGCGCGCGGCCTGACGGCGGTTGACGGGCTCAGCATGCTGATCGGGCAGGCCGGACCGTCGTTCGCGGCCATTTTCGGCGTTCCGGCGCCGGATCTGGATGTCCGCCCCCTGTGTCTGCGGCGTCTCGGAGAGGCGGGATGATCGTTCTGGGCCTGACCGGATCGATCGGGATGGGCAAGTCGACCACCGCCCGAATGTTCGCCGACGAGGGCGCGGTGATCTGGAATGCGGATCAGGCGGTGCATGAGCTCTACGCCGAGGGCGGCGCCGCGGTCGCGCCGATCGGCGAGGCCTTTCCCGGCGTGGTCGTCGACGGCGCGGTCGATCGCAGTCGGCTGGCGGAGGCGCTCGGCCGTGACGAGACGGCGTTCCGACGGCTGGAGACGATCGTCCACCCCCTGGTCGCGGCGGGACGGCTCGACGATCTGGAGGCCGCCCGGCGACGGGGGGTCGCGCTCGCGGTGCTGGACATTCCCCTGCTTTTCGAGACCGGCGGCGACCGGGCCGTGGATGCGGTCGTTGTGGTGACCGCCGATCCGGAGGTCCAGGCGGATCGGGTCCTGGCCCGGCCGGGCATGACGCGGGAACGGTTCGAGGCCATCCTGGCGCGCCAGACGCCGGACGCCGAAAAGCGCCGCCGGGCCCATTTCATCATCGACACAGGAGGAGGTCTGGAGGCCGCCCGCGCCCAGGTGCGACGGATCGTCCACACCGTCCTGTCGCCGGACTGGGGGCGGCCTCTTCCGAAGCCGGACGAACCGCCCCATTAAGGCGTCATGGCGCGCGAGATCGTTCTGGACACCGAGACCACGGGGTTTGATCCCAAGACCGGCGACCGGCTGATCGAGGTCGGCTGTATCGAGATCGACGATCTGCTGCCGACGGGGCGCACCTTTCACCGGCTGGTCAATCCCGACCGGTTGATCCCCGAGGGCGCCATCAAGGTGCACGGGATCACCGACGACAAGGTCAAGGACGCCCCGCGCTTTCACGAGATCGTCGGGGACCTGATGGAATTCATCGGGGATGCGCCGGTGATCGCGCACAACGCGGCCTTCGACCGCAACTTCATCGACGCCGAATACGCCCTGTGCGGCCGGACTCTGATGCCCGCTGACCGCTGGATCGACACCCTGGCCCTGGCCCAGAAGCGGTTCCCGGGCATGGCCAATTCGCTCGACGCCCTGTGCAAGCGGTTCAAGATCAGCCTGGTGGAGCGGACCCTGCACGGGGCGCTGATCGACGCCCGCCTGCTGGCCGAGGTCTATCTGCAGCTCAAGGGCGGCAAGGAGCGGGTGCTGGACCTGTCGGTGGGGCGCGCCGTCGCCGGGGCAGGCCAGACGGGCGCCGCGCAGATCCTGAGGGCGGCTCGGCCGCGCCCCCTGGCGCCGCGTTCGACGCCCGAGGAGCAGGCGCGCCACCTCGCCTTCCTTCAGGCCACGCTGAAGGACCGGTCGCTGTGGGCGGCCTATGGGCTGGACGTCGAAGGCGAAACGACGCCGGCCTGAGACCGGCGTCTCCTGAAATCTCAGGCCTGGCCGGGCTGGGCGTCGGCGTTGGCGGCCATCTGGGACTGGCGCGCGATATAGATGCCGGCGAAGTCGATCGGCTCGGGCATGAAGGGCGGGTAGAAGCCGCCGTCCGCCGTGGCGCGGGTGATGATCTCGCGCGCGAACGGGAAGAGGAAGCGCGGGCATTCGATCAGCAGCAGGGGCTCGATGTCCTGGGGCTGGACGTTGAACAGCTGGAACAGGCCGCCGTAGACCAGTTCGACATGAAACACCGCCTGGTCCTCGACCGAGGCCTTGACCGACAGGCGCAGGTCCACCTCGAACAGGCCGTCGGGGCGCCCCTTGGCGTTCAGCTCGACGTTCATGTCGATGGCCGGCTTGCCCTCGACGCGCAGGCTTTCCGGCGCGCGGGGATTCTCGAACGACAGGTCGCGGACGTATTGCGTCAGGATGCGGAAGCCGCCCGGAGCGTTGGGGTCCTGGGGCGGAACGCCGGCGTCGTCGGTCGGGGTCAGGGGGGCGTCGGTCATGGGATACGGTCGCGTCGAAAGGAGGGACGAAGCGGAGCCCTCGGCCCCGGAACGAAGGCGCGGCGACTAGCATGCCCGCCGTCCTGCGGCAACGGCGCGCCCCCTCCGGGCATGCGCGGCGGCTTGTCTTGCCCTATATCCACGCCTAATCCTCGCAGCGGCCCGGTTCGGGCGCTGCCTTCGCCCCCGCCTTCGCGCCCTTCCCTCAGGACCCGTCTTGCCCATCCCGATGTCGTTCCAGATCATCTTCTTCGCGGTCATCGCCGCTCTGGTCCTGTTTCAGCTCTATAATGTCCTCGGCAAACGGGTCGGCCGTCAGCCGCAGGAAGACGCCCGCGCCCTGCCCCCGACGGCCGAGGCCGCGGCCCAGCGTCCGCCGCTCGATCCGTCGATCCTGGCGGCCATCGCCTCGCTGCGGGCCCGCGATCCGGCCTTCGATCCGGTCAAGTTCCTGGACGGGGCGCGTCAAGCCTATGAGACGATCGTGCGCGGCTACGCCGGCGGCGACCGGGCCGCGCTGACGCCGCTGCTGGCGCCCGCCGTCATGACTTCGTTCGAGGCCGGGATGGCGGCGCGCGAAGCGCGGGGCGAGACCGAGCAGGTCGAATTCCTTCATGCGCCGCGCGCCGATCTGGAAAGCGCGACGGCCGAGGGCGAGCGCGCCGTGGCCCGGGTGCGTTTCCTGGCCGAGATCCGCAGCCGCATCCTGCCCGTCGACGCGGCGGAGGACGCCGAACCGCGTATCGAGGAGCGCCGCACCGCCGAGAACTGGACCTTCGAGCGCACCCTCGGCGCCGCCGACCCCAACTGGGTCCTGGCCCGGGTCGAGGCCGCGTCGGCCTGATGTCCGGTCGCCACAGCCGCCTCGCCGGTGTTCTGGCCGGGGCGGCGCTGGCGTTGGCCGCCTGCGCCACGCCGCAAACCCCGTCCCCGGTCGGGCCAGGGATCGAACCTGCCCTTCCAGCCGGACCCGGCCCGGTCGAACCCGGACCCGTCGCAGCCGACAGCCCGGCCCGTCTGCCGGGCTGGGCGGCCGAGGACCATGTCGCCGCCTTCGAGGCCTGGCTGGCCGGATGCGGCGTGGCCCGTGACGCGGCCGCACGAGCCCAGTGCGACCGCGCCCGCCTGTTGCAGCAGACCTCGCGGCCGGTGACGCCGGCCCTGGCGCGCGCCTTCTTCGAAGACGGGTTCGCGGTGGTTCCGGCCCGCACGGCCGACGGCGGCCCCGGACTGATGACGGCCTATTTCGCGCCCGAATATGCGGCGCGCCGGACGCCGGACGCCGAGTTCGACAGCCCGGTCCTGCCCCGGCCGCGCGACCTGGAGCGTCGCGGGACGGCGGTGGTGCAGCATCGCGCGGACGGGACTACCGGCCCCTATGCGGATCGGGCCGCGATCGAGGCCCAGGCGGCGGCGACGCCAGAGACCTATGGGCCCCTGGCCTGGATGCGGGCGGAAGACCTGTTCTTTCTGCAGATTCAAGGCTCCGGCTATCTGACCTTTCCCGACGGCGGGACCGCGCGGGCCGCCTATGCCGCAGACAACGGGCGTCCGTTCACGGGCATCGCCCGCCCCATGGCCGAACGCGGCCTGCTGCCGGCCAACGGGACGTCGGGCGAGGCGATCAGCGCCTGGCTGGCGGCGCATCGGGGCCCCGAGGCGCGGGCGGTGATGGCGCTGAATCCCCGCTACATCTTCTTCACCCTGGATCCCGACGACGGCGGCCATCCGGCCGGGGCGGCCGGCGTCCCCCTGCCCCCGCGCCGCGCCATCGCCGTCGATCCGTCGCACTGGACCTATGGCGACCTGGTCTGGATCGAGGCCGACGCCGGAAACCTGCCCGGCGGGCACAACCGCTATCAGGGCCTGGTGGTGGCGCTGGACACCGGGTCGGCGATCCGGGGGGCGGTCCGGGCCGATTTCTACATGGGCCGGGGCGCGGCGGCCGGAGCCGAGGCCGGATCGGTCCGGCATCCGTTGCGGATGTGGCGGCTGGTCCCGAAGGGCTGAGCGGGCGGTTACGCCCCTTGTTTGTCTCATCCTCGGGCTTGTCCCGAGGACCCATGCGTCAGCGCGTTCGGACGTTGGATCGGGGACGCACGTCATCGCAACAGCTCGTGCGGCGTCCGGCATGGGCCCTCGGGACAAGCCCGAGGGTGACGGGATTTGGAGGATTGGGTGTGAGTTTCCCCCTCCACCGCCTTCGGCGGTCCCCCTCCCCCAGAAGGGGGAGGAGAAGGCATGCGTCGTCGGCTTCCCGGCTTGGGCCTGAAGGGTGCGGGAGGGGCGGAGCGCCGGGCCTCGCCCGGTCTGTGGATTGGGGTATTACCGCGTTCGACAAGGTCTGGTCGCTCCGCGCGAGGCCTGGACGGGAGGAGCGACGGGGGGCGCTGATTGGCGCCGGCGTCGAATAGCCCCCCGGCGGGCGGGTCGGCCGGCGCGGCCGATCCCCGGAACGGTCGGGATTTCAACCCCGACCCAGCCTCGGCTCCGAAAAGGTTCCCCTCCGCGGTCGAGGCGGCGAGGCCCGTGTGAACAGACCCCGCCCCCGCTGTCTCGCCTCCACCGCCCGCAGGTCGCCGGCCGACGGCCCTCCCGTACGGTGAAGCGGGGGTATTATGGCGGAGGTTTCACCTGCGCCCGGAAGAGGGCTGCAGGTTTCGGGGAAAGGTGAGGGAAATCAGCGGTCGGGGGTGGCGAAATGTGACGGACGACCGCCCCCTGCCAGACCTCTCCCTCTCCCGGTTGGGAGAGGGATTGAGCGCACGGCGGCGGAGCCGTCGTCCTGGCGCTCAAGGGTGAGGGGACGGACGGCGGGGTCGGCGAAGCCGCATCACTGGCGGTGCGACGGCTTGCGCCGAACTCCAAACCGTCCCCTCATCCGGCCCTGCGGGCCACCTTCTCCCAACCGGGAGAAGGAAGGAAGTGGCGACCCGTCCCGGTTGGGAGAGGGGGATTGAGCGCACGGCGGCGCAGCGTCGTCCTGGCGCTCAAGGGTGAGGCGAAGGGGAGCAGCTTCGTCATCGACCGGGTCTCAGTCCTCGCGCCTGATCAGGTAGACGACATGTTCCACTGGCCGGTCGCCCAAGACGGCTAGGTCGCGGCGGTCGGTGAGTACGGCGCCGATCCGTTCCAGGGCGAGGCGCGAGCGGCGGTTGTCCGCCCCGACCCTGAATATCGCCGCATCGAAGGCGGTGAAGGCATGGTTCAGCATGAGCCGCTTCATCTCGGGGTTGCGGCCCCCGCCCCAATATGTGCGGGCCAGGAAAGTCCAGCCGATCTCCACCTCATCCGGCCCGGCGCGTCGGGTCGAATAGCGGGACGAACCGATGACCGCGCCCGTGGCGGGATCTTCGATCGCCAGCCCCCCGCCTTCGGCCAGGGCCTCGTCGAAGAAGGCGTCGAACACCGCGGGCCTCCAGCGGTCGTGCGCCGGGTGCTGTTCCCAGATCAGGGGATCGGAGGCGACGGCGAACAGGGCCGCACGATCGCCCGGCGAGAGCGGCCGCAGCCGGACGTGTGCGCCCTCCAGTGTCGGCAAGGGGTCGAAACCGGCCGGGAAGACCTGCGTCACCGCCGTTTCAGACCGCCCAGGATGCCGCGCAGGAGTTCGCGGGTGAGGGTGGTGCCGGCGGTGCGGAGGACCGATTTGGTCAGGGCTTCGGCCGGGGTCTGGCGCGTCGAGCGGCGGGGGGCCGGGCGGGCGGCGGCGCGTTCGCGGGCGACGGCGTCCTTTTCGGCCTGTTTGCGGGCGGCGGCGTCGGCCTTTTCGCGTGCGGCGGCGGCCGCGGCGTCGGATTCGGCCTTCTCGGTCACGGCGCGGCGCGCCTCGAGGATTTCGTGGGCGCTTTCGCGGTCGACGGTCGTGTCATAGACGCCGCGCACCGGGCTGGCGGCCATGACGGCGGCCCGTTCCGCATCGGTGGCCGGGCCGAGGCGCGAATCCGGCGGCCGGATCATCGTGCGGGCGCAGACGCGCGGCGCGCCCTTTTCATCCAGCAGGGAGATGACGGCCTCGCCGGTGCCCAGGGCCTGGATGGCCTCGGCCGTGTCGAAGGCCGGATTGGCGCGGAAGCTCTGGGCGGCGGCCTTCAGACCCTTCTGTTCGGCCGGGGTGTAGGCGCGCAGGCCGTGCTGCACCCGGTTGCCCAGCTGGGCCAGGACGGTGTCGGGGATGTCGGCCGGGTTCTGGGTGATGAAATAGACGCCGACGCCCTTGGAGCGGATCAGGCGGACCACCTGTTCGATCTTCTGCAACAGGGCCTTGGGGGCGTCGTTGAACAGCAGATGGGCCTCGTCGAAGAAGAAGACCAGGCGCGGTTTGTCGGGGTCGCCGACCTCGGGCAGCTGTTCGAACAGTTCGGACATCAGCCACAGCAGGAAGGCGCCGTAGAGGCGCGGATTGTTCATCAGCCGGGTGGAATCCAGCACATTGACCTGACCCCGGCCGTCCAGACCGGTGCGGATCAGGTCTTCCAGCCTAAGCGCCGGTTCGCCGAGGAAGGCGTCGCCGCCCTGTTGCTCCAGCTGAAGCAGGGCGCGCTGGATCGAGGCGATGGAGGCCGGGGCGACATTGCCGACCTCGCGACCGATTTGCTGGGCGTTTTCGGCGACATAGGTCAGGACCGAGCGCAGGTCGTCGAGGTCCAGCAGCAGCAGGCCCTCCTTGTCGGCGACGTGGAAGGCGATGGCGAGGACGCCCTCCTGCACCTCGTTCAGGTCCAGCATGCGGGCCAGCAGCAGGGGGCCGATCTCGCTGACGGTGGCGCGGATCGGGTGGCCCTTCTGGCCGTAAAGGTCCCAGAAGACGGTCGGTGCGCCGCGCGGCTGGAGCGTCAGGTTCATCGAGGCGGCGCGGGCCAGGATCTTCTCATTGGGAGAGCCCGGTTGGCTGACGCCCGACAGGTCGCCCTTGATGTCGGCGCAGAAGACCGGGACGCCGGCGTCGGAAAAGCCCTGGGCCAGGATCTGGAGCGTCACCGTCTTGCCGGTGCCGGTCGCGCCCGCGATCACCCCGTGACGGTTGGCGCGGCCGAACAGCAGGGCCTCGGCGACGGGCGCGCCGCTGTCGGTGGTCTGGCCGACGAAAAGTCCGGAGGGGGCGGTGTCAGGCATGGATCAGGGTCTCGCGGAGGAACCGTCACGGTGTAATGCGATTTCTCGTCGGAGGCGACAGCGGGCGTCGTCGAACCCCCGCAACTGTCGATTGACGGCGTCATCGCGCGGCGGGACAAGCGAGACATGAAACTGCCCTTCGTCCTGCCCACCTCGACGGTGTCGCGCAACGCCCTGGTCTGCCTCGCGGTGGTGGCGACGGGGGCGGCGCTTTACTGGCTGCGTGACATCCTGACGCCGCTGGCCATGGCCATCTTCCTGCTGATCATGATCGACGGGGTGAAGCGGTGGATCGAGGAGAAGACCCCCCTTCCCCGTCGGTTCGCGGGGGCGGCGGCCCTGGCGCTGGTGGTGCTGGGCTTCTTCGCCTCCATCGCCATTATCATCGACGGCGCGGCGGGCTTCTTCGGCCAGGCGTCCGGCGTCTCGACCAGCATCGGGCCGCGCATCGACCAGATCATCGCCGACGTCGCCGGACTGTTCGGGATCACGACGCCGCCGACGGCCCAGGATCTGCTGAACGGCGTGGACGTGCGCGGCTATATCGGGGCGGCGGCGGTCCAGGCCCAGGGCATCGCCTCGGGGGCCTTCTTCGTCCTGGTCTATCTGGGCTTCCTGATCGCCTCCCAGAGCGGGTTCCGGCGCAAGATCGTGGCCATGTTCCCGGACCGCAAGGGACGCGACGAGGCGCTGGAGGTGTTCCAGAGGGTGCGCGGCGGGGTGGAGGGCTATCTGTGGGTCCAGACCGTCACCGGGGCGATGATCTGCGTCGTCGCCTGGATCCTGATGCGGGCGGTGGGCCTGCAGAACGCGGAGTTCTGGACCTTCGTCATCTTCGTGGTCGGCTTCATTCCGGTTCTGGGCGGGGCGGTCGCCGGCCTGGCGCCGCCGCTGTTCGCCCTGGTGCAGTTCGAGAGCTACTGGCCCGCGGCCATCCTGCTGATCGGCCTTCAGATCATCCTGTTCGTGGTCGGCAATCTGATCCAGCCGCGCATGCAGGGCGACAACCAGAATATCGATCCGGTGGTGGTGCTGCTGTCGCTGGCCCTGTGGGGCAAGATGTGGGGGGTGGTCGGCATGTTCCTGTCCACCCCGCTGGCGGTGATGGCCATGGCCATACTGGCGGAGTTCAAGGGCTCGCGCTGGATGGCGATCCTGCTGTCCGGCGACGGCGAGCCCTATGCGGAGCCCCGGAATTCGACCTCGGAGAAAGACGCCGGAAAGAGCCGCGACGTTCCGCCACGTCGGGGCCGGGGCAAGGCGTCGCCAGGGGGGTCTTGAACCTCTGAGATCCCCTCCCATCTAGCTGTCAGACGCCGTGGTCCTCTCCCCCTCCCGACCGCGGCGCATGCGCCGGCGCCCTTCCCCCCTCCCGCGCCGGCTGAAGCAGGGCCGTCGGATCGCTCCGGCGGCCCTGTCTGCGTTTAGGGGGCGGATTCAGATGTCGAATCAAGGGTCTCGGCGGCGAGATACGGCGGCCAACGCCTTGATCTGAAAAAGGTTCCTGCGCGCGACATAGGGCCGCGATCGGTGATCTGGCCTGGGACCATCTCCGTAGCCGGGGCGTTGGGGTCGGTCTGATCCCTCACCCGAGCCTTCCGCTCGTCAAACCCGGAGCCTCCGATGCGCCTTCATCGTCTCGCCCTCGCGTCCACCGCCCTTTTCCTCCTGCCGGTCGCCCAGGCGGCCCAGGCCCAGGACCGCGACTGGAACGGCCCCTATATCGGGGTCTATGGCGGCTTCACCCAGGAGAATGGCGAGGAGGACGAGCGCCTGCAGTTCGACCGGAACCTGGACGGCGCCTATGGCGACACCGTCAGCACGGCGGCCGGCGCCGACGCCTTCTCGCCCGGCTATTGCGGCGGCCGCGCCAACGGCAACTCCCAGCCCCAGGGCTGCCAGGACGACGCCGGCGGGTCCTTCGGCGGGATCCGCGCCGGTTACGACATGCAGTTCGGCCCGATCGTCGCCGGCGTGGTGGCCGATTACGGCGTGGGCAGCCAGAGCGACGCGGCGACCGGCTTCAGCACCACCCCGGCCAACTACACCTTCGTGCGCAAGCTGGAATCGGTCGCGGCCCTGCGCGCCCGCCTCGGCTACGCCTGGGGACCGGCCCTGATCTACGCCACCGGCGGCGTGGCGCGCGGCAGCCTGGAGAACAGCTTCTTCAGCTCCAACCGCGCCAACACCTTCACCCCCTCGGTCGATGACGACGAGGCGGACGGCCATCAGCTGGGCGGGGGGATCGAATATCGGCTCGCGCCCAACCTGAGCGTGACGGGCGAATATCTGTACACCTCCCTCGACGCCGGGGACTATGTGATCCGGGTCGCGCAAGGGACCGCGCCGGCGAACAACCCCTTCGTGCTGGCGCCGAACACGACCGGCACCGACATGGTCCGCAGCAACTCCAAGTTCGGCATGCATGCGGTGAACATCGGCATGAGCTACCGCTTCTGATCCGTCAGCAGACTTAATGATGATAAGTCCGGCCGGGCCCATTCCCATGGGTCCGGCCGTGCGCGTTGAGGGATCGCCGCGCAAGATGGGCACATGCTTCAGCCCATGATTGATCCGGCGTCGTAACGGCCTAGTGTGGGGCGGCATCCAGCGGCCCGAGCGGCTGCGTCAATCGAGACCCGATCCATGTCCGGCGAAAACCGCACCGTCCCTCAGGCGATCACCCTGGAGGCGCTGACGCGGGCGTTCGAAAAGGCGGCGGGAGGCGGAGGGGGCGAGATCGCCGCCTCCTACCTCGCCCAGGCCCATGAAGACTACGGCGCGGACGAGGCGCCGGAGCTGCGCGGCGAGGACCTGGCGGCCTTGCTGGCCGAGGCCTGGAACGCGGGCGCGGTGCGACAGGCGGGCGAGGCGCCCCTGGTCGCCGTCGAGCCGGTGCGCGGCGCGGACGGCCGGGCCACCGGCTATGACGCCGTGCGCATCGTGCAGGACGACCGGCCGTTCCTGGTCGACAGCGTCATGGGCGAACTGGCCGACGCCGGGGTCTCGGTCCGGGCCATGTTTCACCCGGTGGTCGCCGTGTCGCGCGACCGCGAGGGACGGCGCGTCGGGGCCGGAGCGGCCCGCGAATCCATGATCATCGTGGTCATCGACCCTCTGCCGGCCGAGCGCCGCGAGGTCGTGCGCCAGGGCCTGAACGAGGCCCTGTCCGACGTCCAGACGGCCGTGGCCGACCACGCCGCCATGACGGCCCTGATGGAAAAGGCGATTCAGGGCCTGGAAGGCGGGGACGGCGGCGCCGATCCCGAGGTGGTGGCCGAGAACCTGGCCTTCCTGCGCTGGCTGAACGACGACCATTTCGTCTTTCTGGGCGCGCGCGACTATGACTATCCGCGCACGGCCGACGGCGGTTATCAGGCCGAACAGCCGCTGGGCCTGGCCGGAGACGGCCTGGGCGTGCTGCGTGACCCGAACCGCGCGGTGCTGCGTCGCACCTCGGAGCCGGCGGTCCTGACCGCCCAGATGAAGCGCCAGATCGACCTGTCCGAACCGGTCACCGTGGCCAAGGCCAATCTGCGGTCCCGCGTGCACCGTCGCGCCTATATGGATTACATCGGGGTCAAGCGGTACGGCGCGGACGGCAAGGCGACCGGCGAGACGCGTTTCGTCGGCCTGTTCACCGCCGAGGCCTACGATAAGGCGGCCCATGCCGTGCCGCTTCTGCGACGCAAGGTGGCGGGGGCGCTGGCGCGGGCCGGCAAGGCGCCCGGGAGCCACAACGAGAAGCGTCTGAAGAACATCCTGGAGAACTATCCCCGGGACGAACTCTTCCAGATCTCGGAAGACGAGCTGCTGCCGATCGCTCTGGGCATCCTGCACCTCTATGACCGGCCGCGCATCCGCACCTTCACCCGCAAGGACCCGTTCGACCGGTTCGTCTCGATCCTGGTCTTCATTCCGCGCGAGCGGTTCGACGCCTCGGTGCGCGAGCGGATCGGCCGCATCCTGGCGGCGGCCTGGGGCGGGCGGCTGTCGGCCTGGTATCCGCAACTGTCGGACGCGCCCCTGGTCCGGGTCCACTATATCGTCGGCGTCAGCCCCGGCGACCATCCGACGCCGGACCCGGTCGCCCTGGAGGCCGCCGTGGCCGAGGCGGGACGGGGATGGATCGACCGGTTCGAGACCGCCGCGCGCGAGGCGGGCATCGACGATCTGCAGATCGGGGCGGTCAGCGCCAAATGGGCCGAGGCCTTCGGGGCCGGCTATCGCGACCGCTATGACGCGGCCGAGGCCATCGCCGACTTCACCCAGATCGACCGGCTGAACGGATCGGGTCTGGCCGACGGCGGCGAACCCGTCGCGGTGCGCGCCTTCCGGGCGGCGAACGATACGCCGCTGCAATTCCGGTTCAAACTGTATCGGCGGGGCGCGGCGGTGCCGCTGTCGGACGTCCTGCCGATCCTGGCCGACATGGGGCTGAAGACCCTGGAGGAGTGGGGACACGCCATCCGGCCGATCGGCGAGCCGGAGATCCATGTCCATGAGTTTCTGCTGGAGGATCCGCGCGGCGCGGCGCTGAGTTTCGCCGATGTGGCGGGGCCGTTCGAGGCGGCGTTCGCGGCCGTCTGGACCGGCCAGACCGAGAGCGACGGCTTCAACCGGCTGGTGCTTGAACTGGGCATCGACTGGCGCCGGGCGGCCCTGGTCCGGACCCTGGCCAAATACCGGCAGCAGACGGGGCTGGACCCCAGCCAGGCGGTGCAAGAAGAGGCGCTGCGCGACTATCCCGAGGTGGCGCGGGCCCTGCTGGACCTGTTCGCGGCCAGGTTCGATCCGGCGTCGGGCGCCGAAGCCGAGGCGCGCGAGGCCGATGTGGCGGCGCGCGGCGCGGCCATCGTCGAGAGCCTTCAGGCGGTCAAGAGCCTGGATCACGACCGGGTGCTGCGCCGGCTCTATCTGCTGATCGGCGCGGTCAAGCGGACCAACTTCTATCAGGGGGCGGCGGACGGCAGCCATCGTCCGCACATCTCGATCAAGATCGCCTCGCGCGAACTGGACGACCTGCCCCTGCCCAAGCCGTATCGCGAAATCTTCGTCTGTGCGCCGCACATCGAGGGCGTGCATCTGCGTTTCGGACCGGTGGCGCGCGGGGGCCTGCGCTGGTCCGACCGTCGCGACGACTTCCGCACCGAGGTGCTGGGTCTGGTCAAGGCGCAGCAGGTCAAGAACGCCGTGATCGTGCCGGTCGGGTCCAAGGGCGGCTTCTTCCCGAAGAAGCTGTCGGAGATCGTCCGCTCGGGCGGTGATCGCGACGCCCAGCAGGCCGAGGCCATCCGGGCCTATCGCACCTTCCTGTCGGGGCTGCTGGACATCACCGACAACATCGGGGCCGACGGCGGCGTGGTGCGCCCGGCGGCGGTGGTGGCCTGGGAGCAGGACGATCCCTATCTGGTCGTCGCCGCCGACAAGG
Source organism: Brevundimonas sp. VNH65 (assembly GCF_049445955.1). Taxonomy (NCBI): domain Bacteria; kingdom Pseudomonadati; phylum Pseudomonadota; class Alphaproteobacteria; order Caulobacterales; family Caulobacteraceae; genus Brevundimonas; species Brevundimonas sp. VNH65. The sequence goes on from NZ_JBMSDX010000002.1 coordinate 455,069, forward strand.
GCACCGCGACCTTCTCCGACATCGCCAACGGCGTCTCGGCTGACTACGGCTTCTGGCTGGGCGACGCCTTCGCCTCAGGCGGGTCGATCGGCTATGACCACAAGGCCATGGGCATCACGGCGCGCGGGGCCTGGGAGGCGGTCAAGCGCCACTTCCGCGAGATGGGCAAGGATATCCAGACCGAGCCCTTCACCGTGGTCGGCGTCGGCGACATGTCCGGCGACGTGTTCGGCAACGGCATCCTGCTGTCGAAGGCCACGAAACTGGTGGCGGCGTTCGACCACCGCGACATCTTCATCGATCCGACGCCCGATCCGGCCGTCAGCTGGGTCGAGCGCAAGCGGCTGTTCGACCTGCCGCGCTCGTCCTGGCAGGACTATGACAAGGGGTTGATCTCCGAGGGCGGCGGCGTCTTCTCGCGGTCGGCCAAGTCGATCACCCTGTCGCCCCAGATCAAGGCGTTGCTGGACGTGTCCGACGACGTGCTGGACCCGGTCGGCCTGATGCGCGCCATCCTCAAGGCGCCGGCGGAGCTGCTGTATCTCGGCGGCATCGGCACCTATGTGAAGGCGGCGGCCGAGACCGACGCCCAGGTCGGCGACAAGGCCAATGACGCCCTGCGGATCAACGGCGACGAGCTGCGGGTCAGGGTCGTCGGGGAAGGGGCCAATCTGGGCCTGACCCAGGCGGGCCGTATCGCCTATGCCCAGAACGGCGGCCGCATCAACACCGACGCCATCGACAACTCGGCCGGTGTGGACACGTCCGACCACGAGGTGAACATCAAGATCCTGGTCGGGTCGGCCGTGACCAACGGCGTCCTGCCCCTGGATCAGCGCAACGGCCTGCTGGCGTCGATGACCGAGGAGGTCGGGCTGAAGGTCCTGGCCCACAACTACGACCAGACCCTGGCCCTGACCCTGCAGCAGTCCGAGGGCGTGGGCGGGCTGGACGCCCAGCAGCGGTTCATGCAGTCGCTGTCGGCCCAGGGCAAGCTGAACCGCAAGGTCGAGGGCCTGCCCGACGACGCCCGGGTCGCGGCCATGGCCGCCTCCGGCCAGGCCCTGACGCGGCCGGAGCTGGCGGTGCTGACGGCCTATTCCAAGCTGGAGCTGTCCGACGCCATCGTGGGGTCGACGGCGCCGGAGGACCCGTTCTTCGAGGAGACCCTGGTCCGCTACTTCCCCGAGCCCCTGGCGCGGTTCGAGGAGCAGATGAAGGGCCACCGGCTGCGGCGCGAGATCGTGGCGACGGTCCTGGCCAACGAGATCGTCAACATGACGGGGGCGACCTTCCCGGACCGGCTGCGGGATTCGGCGGAATGCGACACCTCGGCCCTGGTGCTGGCGTTCGAGGCGGCGCGGCGCGCCTTCCGCCTGGACGAGGCCTGGGACGCGGTCTCGGGCCTGGACCTGAAGATCTCGGCGGAGGCCCAGACGGCCCTGTACAACGAGATCGCCGTGGTGCTGCGTCGCCAGACCTTCTGGCTGGCGCGGCGCGCGGCCCGGGCCGGGGCGACGGTGCAGGGCCTGATCGACCTGTACCGTCCGGCGGCCGACGCCCTGCAGGCCGAGGGGCCGGCGGTGCTGTCCCGGTTCGAACAGGGGCGGCTGGAGGCGCGAGTGGCGAAGTTCGCGGCCCTGGGCGCGCCCGAAGCCCTGACGCGGTCCATCTCCCTGATGCGGCCCCTGGTCGCGGCGGCGGACATCGCCGATCTGGCGCGCGACGCGAACTGGCCGATGGCGGCCATGGCGCGGCTGTATCACCAGGTCGGGGCGGCGTTCGATTTCGACCGGCTGCGCGCGGCGGCGGGGTCGATCCCGTCGGCGGACCATTTCGACCGGCTGGCGGTGCGCCGTCTGATCGAGGAGCTGATGCTGGAACAGCGCGGCCTGACCCAGGCGGTGGCGGCGGCCAGCGACCCGGGCGTCGGCGTCAGCGAGGACGCGGCCGAACGGGCCGTGGACGCCTGGATCGGCTCGCGCCTGTCGACCGTCGAGGCCCTGCGCGCCTCGGTCGACGAGATCGAGGCGTCCGGCGCGGGCTGGACCTTCGCCAAGCTGACCATCGCCAACAGCGCCATTCGCGGTCTGGCGGCGTCGGCGCTCTGATTCTCGCCCGGGCGGATCGACGATTGTCGTTCCGCCCGAGATGGGTTCAATAGGCGAGGGGCCCGCAGCGGGGTTCGACCGGACACGGTTCATGCCGAGGAAGTTTCTCGTCGTCGTCGACGACAGCCCCGAGTTCGACGCGGCCCTGCGCTACGCCTCGCGGCGCGCCCGGTCGACGGGGGGGCGCGTGGTTCTGCTGCGCGTCACGCCTGACAGTTCGGACGAGCACTGGGCCGGGGTGCGCGGCGAGATCCAGCGGCAGCAGCGGGAGGAGGCCGAGATCCTGCTGGCCCGGCTGGGCGAACAGGTTATCGAACGCTCGGGCGCCCAGCCGGTCTTCCTGATCGAGGAGGGCGATCCCATCGGCGCGATCCGCAAGGTCGTCGGCCAGGATCCCGAGATCAAGATTCTGGTTCTGGCGGCGGCCGGGGGCGGCCGGTCGGCCGGACCCCTGGTGGCGGCGGTGCTGAAGCACGGGGCGGCGTTCGGGGGACGGAAGCTGCCGGTGACCATCGTCCCCGGCGAACTGTCCGAGGCGGACATCGAGGACCTGGCCTGAGAACCTGGGCCTGAGAGCCTGGGCCTGAGCTGCGGTCAGTCCGGCCAGGTGTCGGGAGACGCCCCCAGGACCTCGCCGGCCAGATAGAGCGATCCGCAGATCACCAGCCGTCCGGCGCCGAGGGACAGGGCGCGCTCGACCGCCTCGGACACCGAGGCGCAGGCCATGGCCCCCAGGCCGCGCCCGCGGGCGACGGCGGCGAGGGCCTCGGGTTCGGCCGAGGCGCCGTCGAAGCCGACGGTGAAGACCTGGGCGCCCGTGTCCTTCAGGACCTCGAAGAAGCCGCCGGCGTCCTTGTTCGCCAGCATGCCGACGATCAGGGCCAGGGGACGGGGAGCGGATCGCTGGCGATCCTCCAGCGTCCGGGCCAGGGCGCGTCCGGCGTGGGGATTGTGGCCGCCGTCCAGCCAGAGCTCGGCCTCGGCCGCCCGCGCCGCCTCGGCATAGGGGCCGGCGGTCAGCCGCTGCATGCGCGCCGGCCAGCGGACGCGTTTCAGGCCCTCGGCGATGGCGTCTTCCGGCAGGTCCAGCTCCAGGGCGACGGCGACGGCGAGGCCGGCGTTGTCGATCTGGTGCGCGCCGGGGAGGGCGGGGGCGGGCAGATCCAGGAAGCGCTCCTGATTCTGGAACACCAGGCCGCCGCGTTCAGCCCAGGCGTCGAAATCCACCCCCATGGTGGTCAGGGGCGACTGGGCGCGGGCGGCGGCGGCGTCGATGACGGCCTGGACGGCCTCCGACTGGCGGGCGATCAGGCCGCGCGCTCCGGCCTTGAGCACGCCGGCCTTCTCGCCCGCGATCCCGGCCAGGTCCGTACCGAGGAATTCGGCGTGGTCGAGATCGACGGGGGTGATGACGCTGAGCAGCGGCCGGTCGATGACGTTTGTGGCGTCCAGCGACCCGCCCAGTCCGACCTCGATGATCGCCAGATCGGCCGGGGTCTCGGCCATGGCCAGGAAGGCGGCGGCGGTGGTGGATTCGAAGACGGTGGCCTCGAGGTCGGGCAGGGCCTCTATCCGGTCCAGAACGTCGGACAGGGCCGCATCGTCGATCAGCCGTCCGGCCAGGCGGATGCGCTCATTGAACCGCACCAGATGCGGCGAGGTGTAGGCGTGGACGCGCAGCCCGGCGGCCTCGGCCATGGCCCGGATCAGGGCGACGGTCGAGCCCTTGCCGTTGGTTCCGGCGACATGGATGACGGGCGGCAGACGATCCTGGGGATCGCCCAGGGCGGCGCAGAGAGCGCGCATCCGGTCGAGACCGAGATCGATCTTCTGCGGATGACGGGCCCGCAGGCGTTCTGAAATCGGGTCCATGCCCGTTCCGATCCTCCCTGCGGCGGAGACGCGGGCTCAGGCGGCGGTGCGGCGTCCGTCCATCAGCATGCCCAGAACCTGGCCCAGCACCTTGGGGAGGTCGGCGCGGGCGACGACGCGGTCCACCATGCCCTTGGCCTGGAGATATTCGGCGCGCTGGAAGCCCTCGGGCAGCTTTTCGCGGATCGTGCTTTCGATCACGCGCGCGCCGGCGAAGCCGATCAGGGCGCCGGGTTCGGCCAGGTGGATGTCGCCCAGCATGGCGTAGCTGGCCGTCACGCCGCCGGTCGTCGGGTCGGTCAGGACCACGACATAGGGCAGGCGCGCTGCCTTCAGCTCATTCACGGCGAGGGTCGAGCGCGCCATCTGCATCAGGCTGAGGGCGCCTTCCTGCATGCGGGCCCCGCCGGCGGCGGTGAAGCAGACCAGGGGCACGCCCCGGCCGATCGCCTCGCGGGCGGCGGCGATGAAGGCCTCGCCGGCGGCCGTGCCGAGCGACCCGCCCATGAAGCTGAAGTCCTGGACGAGGACGACGGCGTACACGCCCTGGATCTCGCCATAGCCGATGGCCATGGCGTCCTTGCGGCCGGCGGCCTTGCGCGCGGCGTTCAGGCGGTCGCGGTAGGGCTTGCCGTCCGAGAATTTGAGCGGATCCTCGGGCACGTCGGGAGTTTCGATCGCGGCGTAGCGGCCCTTGTCGAAGGTCGATTTCAGGCGCTGTTCCGCATTGATCCGCATGTGACGGCCGGACGGCGTGACCCAGAGGGCGGCCTCCAGGTCGGGGCGGTACAGCATCTCGCCCGAGTCCGGGTCCTTGACCCACAGATTGTCGGGCGTGTCGTTGCGGCGGCTGACGATCTTGCGCACGCCGGGGGCGATGCGGCTGAGCCAGCCGACGCGTTTCTCGTTCGGATTCTTGTCGACCATGGCGGCTCTCTAGACCTTTTCGACCCGACGCGCACCCCGGACGGCGTCGCCGAGGGCCTTGACCGTGGCGAGGACGCGCGGGGCGGCGGGTTCTCCGGCGGCGAGGGCGGCGGCGACTTCGTCGACCAGAACCGACCCGGCGACCACGGCGTCGGCGACGCGGGCGATCTCGGCGGCGCGCTCGGGCGTCTTGACGCCGAAGCCGACGGCGACCGGAAGACCGGAGGCGGCGCGGACACGCTCGACCGCCGGCGCGACCGACCCGGCCTGGGCCTCCTTGACCCCGGTCACCCCGGCCACCGAGACATAGTAGACGAAGCCGGAGGTGCGCCGGGCGACGACCTTGAGCCGCTCATCGTCGGTCGTGGGGGTGGCCAGGCGGATCAGCGACAGGCCGTTCGCATCGAGGGCGTCGGTCAGGTCGTCGGCCTCTTCCGGCGGGCAGTCGACGACGATCAGGCCGTCGACGCCGGCCTCGGCCGCGTCGCGGGCGAAAGCGTCATAGCCATGGGTCTCGATCGGATTGAGGTAACCCATCAGGATCAGGGGCGTGTCGACGTCTCCGGCGCGGAAATCACGGGCCAGGTCGAGCGTGCCCTTGAGGGTCAGGCCGGCGGCCAGGCCGCGCTGGGCGGCGCGCTGGATCGGCGGACCTTCGGCCATGGGATCCGAGAAGGGAAAGCCCAGTTCGATGAGGTCGGCCCCGGCGGCGGGCAGGCCGCGCAGGATCTCCAGCGCCTCGTCGCGCGAAGGGTCGCCGGCCATGACATAGGCGACGAAACCGGCCCGGCCTTCGGCCTTCAGGGTCGCGAAACGGGCGTCGATGCGGGCGGTGGTCATGGGGCGGTCGGTCCCGAAGGTTGCCCGGCGCAGACATCGCCGGGGACCACGCCGAAGCCCAGAAAGCCGAGCTGGGTCGGGGTGGCGACGGCGGTGGTGTCGTAGAAGGCCTGCATCTGCAGGCCTTCGCAGGTCTGGTCGGCCTTGCGGCGGACGAAGACGACCCGGTTGGCGTCGCCGGCGGCGACCAGCCAGCCCTTGCCGCCGAGGTCGGCGATATAGGACTCGGCCAGGCCGCCGACCTGGGTCAGCAGGGCCGACACGCACCAGGCCCGGCCCTGAAGCCCGTACAGGCCGCCGCATTCGGGCGACGGCGTCGCCCCGGCCAGAACCGCGACGTCATAGGGCGGGACAGTCAGCGGCGGCAGGGCTGGGACGGGAGCCGGAACGGGGGCCGGGGCGGGGGTCGTCGTCTGCGGCGGGGCGGCGACCGTCAGGGCGGAAACGAGCGCGAGGGCGGTGAAACTCATGGTCAGATCTCCACGCCGAGGTGTTTGGCGACGGTGAAAATGTCCTTGTCGCCGCGTCCCGACATCAGCAGGACCACATCGCCGTCCTTGCCGACCTCACGCGCCACCTCGCCGACCCGCGCCAGGGCATGGGCGGGCTCGAGCGCCGGGATGATCCCCTCCAGACGCGAACAGAGCTGGAAGGCCTCCAGGGCCTCGGCGTCGGTGGCCGAGCGATATTCGGCCCGGCCGATGTCGTGCAGCCAGGCGTGTTCCGGACCGATGCCCGGATAGTCGAGACCGGCGGAGATGGAGTGGCCCTCGAGGATCTGGCCGTCGTCGTCCTGGAGCAGATAGGTCCGGTTGCCGTGCAGGACGCCCGGCCGGCCGCCCTTGAGGCTGGCGGCGTGGTCGGGGGTGTCCAGGCCGTGGCCGGCGGCCTCGACGCCGATCAGGCGCACGCCCTCGTCGCCGATGAAGGGATGGAAGGCGCCGATGGCGTTGGAGCCGCCGCCGATGCAGGCGACCACCGCATCGGGCAGGCGGCCGGTCCTGGCGACCGACTGGCGCTTGATCTCGTGACCGATCACCGACTGCAGGTCGCGCACCATGGCCGGATAGGGGTGGGGGCCGGCCGCCGTGCCGATGATGTAATAGGTGTCGCCGACGTTGGTGACCCAGTCGCGCATCGCCTCGTTCATGGCGTCCTTGAGCGTGGCCGCCCCGGCGGTGACGGGAAACACCTCGGCGCCCAGCAGGCGCATGCGGAAGACGTTGGGTTGCTGCCGTTCCACATCCACGGCGCCCATATAGACGGTGCAGGGCAGGCCGAAGCGGGCCGAGACCGTGGCCGAGGCCACGCCGTGCTGGCCGGCGCCGGTTTCGGCGATGATCCGCGTCTTGCCCATGCGGCGGGCCAGCAGGATCTGGCCCATGCAGTTGTTGATCTTGTGCGCGCCGGTGTGATTCAGGTCCTCGCGCTTGAGCCACACCCGGGCGCCGCCGAAGTGGTCGGTCAGCCGCTCGGCCAGATAGAGCGGGCTCTCGCGTCCGACATAGTCGGCCAGATAGCCGTCGAGTTCGTCCTTGAACGCCGGATCGGCCTTGGCCTCGGCCCAGGCGGCGTCCAGTTCATGGATGGCCGGCATCAGGGTTTCGGCGACGAACTGGCCGCCGAAGGGGCCGAAGCGGCCCCGCGCATCGGGCCAGTCATAGGCGTTGGGAAGGGGTTCAGCGGTCACGGCTTCAGCTTTCGCGCGGGGAGGCGTCGTAATTACGTCCGTCGCGCCGTCTGGATGAAGGCGCCGATCCGGCCGGCGTCCTTAACACCGGGCGCAGTTTCCACGCCAGAGGAGACGTCCGCCATGGGGGCCCGCGTGACGGCCAGGGCGTCGGCCAGGTTTTCGGGGGTGAGGCCGCCCGCCAGGAACCACGGGCGGGCGAATGATCGGTCCGCCAGCAGACGCCAGTCGAAGCTGTGGCCCACGCCGCCGGGCAGGGTCGAGCCCTCGGGCGGTCTGGCGTCGAACATCAGGTGGTCGGCCTGGGCCTGCCAGGCGTCGGCGGCGCCGAAGTCGGCCTCCGAGCGGATCGGCAGAGCCTTGATGACGCCGGCCCCGGTCAGGCGACGCACGGCCCGGGCGCGCTCGGGCGGCTCGTCGCCGTGGAGCTGGAGGAAATCCGGCCGCAGGGTGCGGGCGATCTCGGACAGGAGGTCGTCATCGGGATTGACCGTGACCGCCACGATCCTCGCCCGGCCGCGCGCCGCCTCGAACAGGGACGCCGCGTCCACGGGCGCGATGTGGCGGGGACTTCTGGGAAAGACCACGGCCCCGACGAAATCGGCGCCGTGATCGAGCGCCGCCGCCAGGGTGTCGGCGGTCGTCAGGCCGCAGATCTTGATCAGGGTCATGGGTTGACGACCTCAACGCCCAGTTCGCGGGCGGCGTCGCCAAGGTCCCGATCCAGGGTGGCAAGCCCATATCCGTGACGCAGGAGCAGGGCCAGGTGCAGGGCGTCGGGCGTTCGCAGACGAACGCCGTCCCGGATCAGCCGCCGGCAGCGCGCGATATCCTCCTCATCAAGGCGACAGCGCGGCTTGTCGGCCAGCCAGCCGTCGAATGTCGCCTCGACCTTGAGCCGCGAGGCGTCGTCCAGAACGCCCCGCCGCTTGCGCAGACCCAGCGCCGAGCTGAACTCGGCCTCGGCCCAGCGGCTGACGACGAGGTGCGGCGTCCGGACCAGGAAGGCGGCCGACCGCTCCGAGTGGTCATCCTCGATGAAGGCGGACACGAGGACGCTGGTGTCCAGATAGACCGCCACCCTAGTCGTCGTCGCGCATCTGGCGGACCAGATCGACGGCATTGAGGGGGTCCGTCGACTTGACCCTGACGCGCCGGAACCACTCCATGTCCATCGGACCATCGGTACGCGCGTCCGGGAAAGGGGAGGATTTAGCCGGTTCGAGACGGGCGATCGGCTTGCCGCGGCGGGTGATGGTCACCTCTTCGCCCGCCAGCATGCGGTCCAGCAGCCTGGGCAGGTTGTTCTTGGCCTCGGCGACGGAATAGCTGGACATGGCCATCCATATAGCCATCTGGCGCCGGGGCGTCCATCAGGCGCGATACAGGTCGGCGTCCGGGTCGGCGGCGCCCCGGATCGCGGCGCCGATCACCTGACTGGCGATCACCGAATAGGTGATGCCGTTGCCGCCGAAGCCCATGACCGCATGGACCCGGCCGCTGTCGTCGATGGGGCCGATCTGCGGCAGGCCGGTGTCGCTTTCGCCGAAGGCGCCGGCCCAGGCGTAGTCGACGTCGAAATAGACGTCCGGCAGCAGGGCCTTGAGCTTGGCCTCCAGGGTCCGGCATTTGCGGCGAAGTTTTGCGGGATCTTCGTGGGCCGTCGCCGAGGCTTCATCCTCGCCGCCGACGATCAGGCGGCCGTCCCGGCTCATCCGGATATAAAGATAGGGATCGGACGCCTCCCAGACCAGCATCTGTCGCAGCCAGGCGGGGATCCGTCGGCGGGGCCTGGACGCCATCGCCCAGGTCGAGACGATGCGGGCGCCCGGGGTGGGCACGCCCCTGGGGAATTCATAGCCGCAGCAGAAGACGACGTGCCGAGCCCGGATGACCGTCCCGACGTCGGTGAGCAGGGTGACGCCGTCCGGATCGACCAGAGCCTCCAGCGCCTCGACCGGCGAATAGACGCGCGCGCCGCGCGCGGCCGCACGCCGCAGCAGGCCGGCGGCCAGTCGCGCCGGGTCGCCGGTGGCGGAGCCGTCGGACAGCACGCCGCCGGTTCGATCCAGTCCGAACCGGCCTTTCAGTTCGGCGCCGGCGAGGAAATCCGAAGGGAGACCCGCCGCCCGACGCGCCTCGGCCTCGGTCTCCAGGGCGCGGCGGCCATAGGCGTCGCCGGCGAGATAGAGGGACTGTTTCGGCTTGAGACCGCAGACGATCTTCTGATCGGCCACGATCCGCTGCAGATCCGCCACGGCCCGGAACGATCGCCTATAGGCGCGGACGGCGTCGGTCTGGCCGATGCGCCGGGTCAGCTCGATCAGAGGCAGGTCGACCTCCCACTGCAGCAGGGCGGTCGAGGCGATGGTCGAGCCCATCAGCGGCGGTCGACGGTCAAGCACCGCCAAGGAATGGTCGCGCGACAGGCCGTGGGCCATGAAGGCCCCGCTGATCCCGGCGCCGACGACCGCGACATCGACCGAGACCGCCCGGGCGAGGGGGCGTACGGGAACGCCCAGCCCGGGGCTGTCGGCCCACAGCGATCGGCCGGTTCTGAGATCCCGTCTGGTCGTCGCCGCCATCAGCCGCCGCTATTCCGCCTGTCCAGCGTAGCCATAGAGCGTCAGGGGGCGGACGGTTCCGCGAAGACGGCGGCGATCTGATCGGGCGTCATCAGGCGCCACTGGCCGGGCGGGAGATCTTCCGGCAGGGCGAGGCCCCCCATGCGTTCGCGATGCAGGGCGTCCACATGGTTGCCGGCGGCGGCGAACATGCGGCGGACCTGATGATAGCGCCCCTCGGTCACCGTCAGCCGGGCCTCGGTCGGGGAGATGGGTTCGAGGACGGCGGGGGCCAGGGGCTTTTCCTCGCCCTCCAGCACCAGGGCGCCGGAGGCGAACAGGGTCGCCTCGTGGCCTTCCAGCGGCCGGGCCAGGGTCGCCCGATAGACTTTGGCCACATGGCGTTTGGGGCTGATGATCCGGTGCAGCAGGTCGCCGTCGTCGGTCAGCAGCAGCAGGCCCGTGGTCTGTTTGTCCAGTCGCCCCACCGTCGAGATGGCCGGGTCGCGCCGCCGCCAGCGGTCGGGCAGGACGTCATAGACCAGGGCGCCGTCCTCCTTGTGCGAACAGGTCATGCCCAGCGGCTTGTTCAGCAGGATGACGAGGCCGGGGACGGGATCCAGCGGTTCGCCGTCGATCTCCAGGCGGGACGGCAGGTCCGGGGTGACGGGAATGCGTTTCGACACATCGGTGAGGTCGGCGCCGTCCAGCACGACGCCGCCGACCTTGCCGAGGCGCGCGATCTCCGAGCGCGAGCCGTAGCCCATGGAGCCCAGGAGCTTGTCGACTCTACTGGTTGGAGCCTTTTTCATTGCGCTAACGCCCGTTGGGCTGCTTGAGCGCACCTCACTTCACCGCCTCGTAGAGCTTGTAGCCGGCGCCCTCGCCGTGGGGGACGACGCGGCTGAAGGCGGCGGTCAGTTCGGCTTCGTAGGGAAGGTGGCGATTGGCGACCAGCCACAGGGCGCCGCCCCGACGAAGCAGGCCGGCGGCCTTCCTGATGAAGGTCTGGCCCAGGCGACGGTCCTCGGCGCCGCCGTCGTGGAAGGGGGGATTGGTCACGGCGAAATCCAGGTCGCCGGTTTCGGCCAGGGTGCGGACGTCGGCCCAGTCGAAGGCGGCGCGCGGATCCTCGACATTGCGCCGGGCCGCCTCGACGGCGCGTCTGTCCAGGTCGACCAGGGTCAGGTCGGCGACGGCCGGCGACCGCAGCACCACCGTGGACAGGGCGCCGTAGCCGCAGCCGAGATCGACGCCGCGCCCCTTCAGCGGCGGCAGGACTTCGGCCAGGAGGGCGGTGCCGGGATCGATCCGGTCCCAGGCGAAGACGCCGGGCTGGGACCAGGCGCCGAGATGTTCGACCAGACGCAGGGCGCCGGCCGCGATCGCGGCGTCGATCGCCGTCTCCGTCTCCGGCGACAGGGTGTCGGGGCGGATGACGACGCAGCGGCGGTGGTGGGCCTTGGCGTCCTCCGAAACCTCGACGCCGAAGGCCTGAAGCTCCTTCTTCAGCCGGGAGCCGCCCTTGTCCTTGGGCGCCATGGTGGTCAGTCGACCGCCGGGCCCGAGGGCGCGCAGGGCGAGGGCCAGCGTATGACGGCGCTCCAGCACGCCGGGCGGGGCGTAGACCATGGCCGCCTCGGCCGATCCGGGCGTGATGTCCTCCAGCGGGGTCGAGCCGGGGATCAGGGGCGAGGTCTGGACGACGCCGGAACCGGGAGGATCGAAGACGGCGGGCGGGCGGCCATGGAGGAGGGCGGTCATGTCGCCGCCTATAGCCGCTGGGACCGGCCTCGCCTATCTATGCGGTATGACCGTGCATGTTCCGTCTCCCCCCATCCTCGATCTGGCCGGCGTGGACGCCGACGAGGCGACGTCGATCCTGAAGGGCGCGCTGCATGGCGCCGACGACGGAGAGTTGTTCCTGGAGCGGTCGGAGAGCGAAAGCCTGGTGTTCGACGACGGCCGGCTGAAGTCCGCCGCCTATGACGCCACCGAGGGGTTCGGACTGAGGGTGGTGGCGGGAGAAACCGCCGGCTACGCCCATTCCAACGAGATCAGCGCCGCCGCCATGCGCCGCGCGGCCGAGACGGCCTCCCTGGCCAAGCGCGGCCACGCCGCCGTCGTCGCCGAGGCGCCGCGCGCCACGAACCAGAAACTGTACGGGGAGGTCGACCCGCTGGCGGCGCCGAGCTTCTCGGACAAGATCGACCTGCTGGCCGAGATCGACGCCTTCGCCCGCGCCCGCGATCCGCGCGTGGTGCAGGTGTCGGCCTCCCTGATCGGCGAGCGGCGGATCGTCGAGATCGTACGCGCCGATGGACGGAGTCTGAGGGATGTGCGGCCGCTGGTCCGGCTGAACGTCTCGGTCACCGTCGAGAAGGACGGACGGCGCGAGAGCGCCGGTTCCGGCGCCGGGGGCCGGGCGGGGTTCGAGACCTGGATTTCGCCGGACCGCTGGCAGGGGCAGGTGGACGAGGCCATGCGTCAGGCCCTGGTCAATCTGGAGGCGATCGACTGTCCGGCGGGCGAGATGGACGTGGTGCTGGCCGCAGGCTGGCCGGGCGTGCTGCTGCATGAGGCGGTCGGTCACGGCTTCGAGGGCGATTTCCACCGCAAGGGCTCGTCGGTGTTCAACGGCATGATGGGCAAGCGGGTGGCGGCGCCGGGGGTCACGGTGGTGGACGACGGGTCGATCGCCGGGCGGCGCGGCTCGCTGAGCATCGACGACGAGGGGACGCCGACCTCGCGCACGGTGTTGATCGAGGACGGAATCATGGTCGGGCTGATGCACGACCGGCTGTCGGCGCGGCAGATGGGTCAGGCGGCGACCGGAAACGGACGGCGCCAGTCCTTCGCCCACATGCCCATGCCGCGCATGACCAACACCTTCATGGAGGGCGGGCGCGACAGCCGCGCCGACATGATCGCCAATACGAAACGGGGTCTGTACGCCGCCAATTTCGGCGGCGGCCAGGTGGACATCACCAACGGCAAGTTCGTGTTCCAGTGCACCGAGGCCTATCTGATCGAGGACGGGCGGATCACCGCGCCGGTGCGCGGCGCCACCCTGATCGGGGACGGGGCGACGGCCCTGACCAATATCTCGATGATCGGCGACGACTTCGAATTCGATCCGGGCGTGGGCGTCTGCGGCAAGGCGGGGCAGGGGGTGCCGGTCGGCATCGGCCAGCCGAGCCTGAAGATCGGCGGGCTGACCGTCGGCGGAACGGCGGTCTGAGCGGAACACCGGTCCGGCCGGAACGGGGGCGGTCAGCGCACGTTCATCGGGGATCGCGAGGATGCGGGCTTCATCGTTGGGGAGATGACGACATGGCCAGACAGCTGATCGAAATCGCCCGCCGCAGGCCGCTCGCCGTCGGCGGCGGAGTTGTGGGCGTCGTCGTGGCCATCGGCGTGGCCGCCTTCGCCCTGGGCGGGGGCGCGTCCGGCGACCTCGCCACGGGGCCGGCGCTGGGCATCGCCGTCGTCGCGCCCGAGGAGCCGGACGTCCAGCCGGGCGAACGGATGGGGGTCGGGCGGCTGGTCGACGATTTCGACGCCGCCGCCCTGGCCCAGGCCTCGGCGGTGACGCCGCCCGAAGATTTCGCCGACGACGGCGTCCAGCCGGGCTGGGTCGGCGACGACTATCCGCCGGTGCGGCCGTCCTACGAAGACCGCGCCTACGCTGATCGGCCCGAGCCGCGCGGCGGCGGGGAGTGGCGGACGATCGAGCGCCCCGGCGACCGGCGGGGGATCGGATTCGACGGGCCGAGGCCCGAGACCGGCGCGGAGCGCGAGGCGCGGATGGCGCCGCCGGTCGAGCGCCCGTCGCGTCCGCGCCCGAGCGGTGATCCCAGCGCCGCCTTCTACTGATCCGACCTCCACGGCGGGCCGGCCGGGTCCAGGCCCGCGGCCTCCAGCTGATCCAGAACGCCGCCCGGCTCGGCGAGCAGGCGCAGCGGCGCGACCGCCAGGGTGACGCCCGGTTCGGCCACGGCGGCCTGAACGGCCTCGGTCCAGTGACGGCGGAGCTCCGGGGCGATCTCGGGATCGCCTGACGGCCAGCAGAGGTTGAGGGCCTGATCGAGCGGGGCGGCGACCACGTCGGGCACCCGCAGGCTGCGCCAGGCGTCGAGCCGCGCCGCCGCGCCGTCCGGGCCGATCTCTGCGGCGGCCACCGAAGCGGCGATGCAGGGCACATAGGCGGCCGGTGGGGCGGAGATCAGGCTCTCGACCATTTCATCGCCGCGCACGAAGCCGACGGGGCGGCCGTCCACCCGAGCCTCTCGCGCCGCGCGACGCACGGCGTCCACGGCGCCGCGTCCGCCCCGCTCCAGGCCGGCCTTTTCGGTCAGGTCGAACCCGAGGCCGACGAGGCTCTGGGTGCGCCATCGGTCGCTGCGTTCGTCGGCCATGACCCGCTCCAGCCGCGCCTGAAGCTCCGGCGGCAGGACGTCGGCGGTGGTCTGGCCCCGAGGCAGGCGGGCGATGGTGCGGATGCGCCAGAGCAGGCGGAGAATGTCGCTGAAGGAGGCGCGGCCCTCGGTGGGATAGAGGATGCGCTGCGAACGCCGCGTCGCCGCCTCGAGCGCCTCGGGCCGCCAGGCGTAGTCGCGGGGAACCCCGGCGATGGCGCCGACCAGGATGACGGTCGATCCACCGCGTTCGACCGTCCACATCGGCGCGCCGGCGCGGCGGGCGACGACGACCACCTCATCCACCGTATCGACCGGTGGTTCCTGCGCCAGAGCCGGAGCGGGCAGCAGAACCAGGGCCCCGGCGACGAATAGAGAACAATACTTTGGAGCGGCAGAGAACATGCCCGACATTTGACTTACAGATTACAGAAAAGCCACATGAATTCCGTGTAATGATGTCCGCGATTTAATCCACCTGTCCGGCTTGTAACTGGATTGAAAGGCGGCAAGCGGCGACACCGTCATCACCAACGAGGGGAACCCCACGGCGATGACCAAGACCATTCTACTGGCCTCTACGGCCCTGCTGCTGGCCGGACAGGCCGCCGCCCAGACCGCGCCCGAACCGGCCCCGGCCCAGACCGCGCCCACGGCCGAGGCCGACCAGCAGGGCGTGCTGGTGTTCCAGCCCGACTTCTTCACCACCTATCGCCCGGCCACGGCTCTGGACATGGTGGGGCGGCTGCCGGGCTTCTCGATCCAGGACGGATCGGGGGCGCGCGGCTTCGAGGGCGCGGTGGGCAACATCCTGATCAACGGCGCGCGGCCCGCCTCCAAGAACGACACGGGATCGAACGTCCTGTCACGCACGACGGCGGCCCAGGTCGAGCGCATCGAACTGGTCCGGGGCGGCGCGCCGGGCATCGACATGCAGGGCTATTCGGTGGTGGCCAACGTCATCCTGAAGTCCACGTCGAGCCGCCAGTCGATCCTGCAATGGGACGGAATCTTCTTCGACGGCGGCCGGGACATTCACGGGGCCAGCTATCGCTTCACCGCGCGTGAGGGGGAACACAGCTGGGGCTTCACCCTGTCGGACGGCATGGGGATGAGCGACTCCAACGGCTCGGGCCCCAGCATCCGCCGCGACGCCGCCGGGAACGTGATCCGCGAGGACCGGTTCGAGAACGACGGCGGCGGCGGCGGCCAGGCGGGTCGGGTCAACTACGCCGGGCCCCTGTTCGGCGGGAAGATCGACGCCACGGCGCGGTACGGGACCAACGACTATTCCAGCTGGCAGACGCTGGAATCCGACACCGCCCTGCGGCGCAGCGACTATGCCGAGGACGGGACCTACGGCGAGGCCGGCCTGACCTGGACGCGGCCGCTGAACCCGCGCTGGACGCTGGAAGCCCGGCTGATGCACGAGTTCGGCCAGTTCGACAGTGTGTCCCTGTCCAACGCCCGCCTCAACGGCGTGGTCGATCCGGAACAGCGGTTCGAGTCCGCCGGCGACAACTCCGAGACCATCCTGCGCGCCCTGGTGCGCAACGAACGGTCGCCGTCGCTGACGTTCGAGGTCGGGGCCGAGATGGCCTACAACATGCTGGACGTGACCCAGGCCTATAGCGTCGGCGGGGTGGCGGTTCCCCTGCCCAGCGCCTCGGTCAAGGTCGAGGAGACGCGCGGCGAGGCCTTCTCCAAGGCGACTTGGCGGCTGCGGCCCAATCTGACGCTGGAGGGCGGGCTGCGGCTGGAGGCCTCGACCATCAGCCAGTCGGGCGACGCCAATCTGGAGAAGAGCTTCTTCTACGCCAAGCCGCGCCTGCTCGCGACCTGGACGCCGATGCCGAACAACCAGCTGCGGTTCCGTTTCGAGCGGGAGCTGGGCCAGCTGGACTTCGGCGACTTCGCCGCCTCGGCCGAGCTGAGCGAGGAGAACGTCTATGGCGGCAACGTCGATCTGGAGCCGGAACAGCGCTGGATCTCGGAACTGACCTATGAGCGCCGGTTCCTGGGCGACGGCGTCCTGTCGGTCGGCTATCGCCACGACGAGATCATCGGGGTGATCGACCGCCTGCCCCTGCCGGACGGCCTGTCGGCGACGGGCAATATCGGTGACGGGACGCTGGACCAGCTGGCGGTCAACCTGACCCTGCCGCTGGACAAGACCGGCTTCTCGGGCGGCAAGTTCGGTTTCCGCAACACCTGGAACTCGGCGCGGGTGACCGATCCGACCACCGGGGAGGAGCGCCGCATCTCGGGCGTGCGGGCCAGTCAGGCGGTGGTCAGCCTGAGCCAGGACATCGCCAGTTGGAAGACCAACTGGAGCATCGCCTGGCTGCCGCGTCTGGGGCAGGGCAGCTATGATCCCGACCAGACCTTCATCTGGCGCGGCTCGGACTATTGGGAGCTGGCCGCCGAGTACAAGCCGACCGCGACCCTGTCGATCCGCGCCCAGCTGAACCTGTGGGATGACTTCAACACCCGTCGCACCGTCTACGCCAACCGCACGACCCGGCCGGTGGCCTATGTCGAGGAACGGTTCATCGACCCGCGCACCTTCTTCCAGATCCGGCTGCGCAAGACCTTCTGACTTTCAGGAACCTGCCAACTGAAAGCCCCGGCGGATCGCTCCGCCGGGGCTCTTTTTGTCCGGAAGGGACGTTCAGCGGATCAGGTCGTCGCCTCGGGGCGGGCGACGTTGCCGTCCTCGCGACCGGAGTCCGTCAGGGCCGGACCGGGGTGGTTGCCGGCGTCATTGGCCCCGTGGGACCACTTCGAGATGAAGAAGCTGACGACGATGAAGCCGACGCCGATGCCCACGCCCCACAGACCGATCAGGTTGAAGGTCTCGAGCGAGGACTGAAGCGCGGCCGCCGGGTCGGTGACCTCGCCGCCGACGGTCTCGGTGCCGACGCGCTTGGCGATCTCGCCGCCGATGAAGTGGGCGATGGCCGAGGCCATGAACCAGACAGCCATCATGAAGCTGACCATAGAGGCGACCGACAGCTTGGTGATCTCCGACAGGCCGACCGGCGACAGGAACAGCTCGCCCGTGGTGTGCAGCATGTAGAGGAGGGCCAGCAGCACCAGGGGGGTGCGGAAGGCGTCGCTGATCATGCCCGAGTTGGCGCCCCAGACCACGACCAGGAAGCCGAGGCCGACCTGGATGATGCCCAGGCCGAACTTGACGACCGGGTTCGGGTCCATCTTGCGCGAGCCGAGGAAGGCCCAGAGGGCCGCGAAGATCGGGGCGAAGATCAGGATGAAGCCGGCGTTAAACGACTGGGTCTGGGCGGCGGTCAGGGAGGTGTCGATCCACAGGCCGGTGGTGGACAGGCCCGCCGCCGCCATCTGGGCCGGGGTGCCGTAGGGAATGCCGAGGAAGGTTCCGGCGGCGCCGGTGACGGAGAGATCGACGTTGCGGTCGGCGAACAGGTTGAGCGAGGAGCCGGCCTGTTCGAACAGGGTGAAGAAGACCGCCGAACCGAAGATCAGCACCATGGCCAACATCATCCGCTCACGCGCGACCTTGTCGCCCTTGAGTTTGAAGATGATGAACCAGGCGATGAAGCCGAGGGCGGCGATGGTCGAGATCAACAGGCCCTGACCGACCAGGGCGTGGTTCGGGACGATGAAGAACAGCGCCCCGACGCCGACGAAGGCGAGGATGTAGATCAGCCACTCGCGGTTGATCGGTCCGGCCAGGGGCTGCTTGATGAGCTCCGGGAAGGGGCTTTCGCCCTTGCCTTGCAGCAGGGGCTTGCCCAACCAGAAGACGACCAGACCGAGGGCCATGCCGATGCCGGCGAGGCCGAAGCCCCAGCCCCAGCCGAAGTTCTGACCCAGATAGCCGCAGAGGACGGCGGCCCAGAAGGCCCCCAGATTGATGCCGTAGTAGTAGAGGGTGAAGCCCGAATCCCGGCGCGGATCGCCCTGCGGATACAGTTGGCCGACCAGGGTGGAGATGTTCGGCTTCAGGAAGCCCACGCCCATGATGATGAGCGACAGGGCGAGGAAGAACCAGTTCTGGCCGGTGGACTTGACCACGTCGGTGCGCAGCTCGGTGGTCGCCAGGGGCGAGGTCGCCGGCAGGCCCGCGACGACGGCCTGGCCGTTCTCGCCGACGGTGTAGTCATAGGCCTGGCCCTCGATCGTGACCTGGCTGACCTTCTGGTCGCCGCGATCGACGAGCTGGACCGCATAGGTCTGGTCGCCGGCGCGCAGCACCTGGCGAGCCGGGCTGCCTTCGACGGCCATCAGGCCGTGACCCATGACCAGCAGGATGGCGCCGAACATGATGGCCTTGCGCGTGCCGATATAGCGGTCGGCGACGATGCCGCCGATCAGGGGCAGCAGATAAACCAGCGAGCCGTAGGTGCCGTACTGGCCCGAGGCCGCGCTGTCGGAAAACAGGAAGTGCTGGGTCAGATAGAAGATCAGCAGACCGCGCATGCCGTAGAAGGAGAACCGCTCCCACATCTCGGCGAAGAAGCAGATGATCAGTCCTCTGGGGTGGTTCTTGAGGATCTGGAGCAGGACCGGAATGCCGGTCGCGAGGGTGATGACCACCCCCAGAAGAATGACGATGTTCATGCTTACCCTTTGATGCGGTCCCGCCGCGTCCGACCCCGAGGCGGCCCCAGGGGCCTTCGGTCGCCGGCGACGCGGCCCCTTTCGACGCGATCCCCATTGAGGGTCGCGCCCCCGTTTTGCGATGACGGATAGGACCACCGGCCGTCAGGGTTTACAAGCCGTAACGCGACGTGCGCGGACGGATCGCCGTTCCGGCCGCGAGACGACCCGGTCCAGCGCCCGGTTCTGGCCCGCTCCCTGCACGCCTGGAAGGCGAATTTCGTCTTCTGTCCCGGTTCGGGAAAGCGCCATGATCCTTCGACCCTTCACCCCTGCCGACCGTGATGCGGTCAACGACCTGCACCAGCAGGTGTGGTGGCCGGCGCGGTCGGAGGCGGGGTGGGCGTGGCTGGACGCCAATCCGGCGCGTCACGACCTCGGCGCGCCCGCCGGATGGGTCGTGGCCGACGCAGACGACCGGCCGGTCGCTTTCGTCGGCAATCTGGTGCAGCGGCTGTGGTCGGGCGAGCGTCGCCTGCACGGCGCCACCGGCTTTTCGATCATCGTGTCGGAGGCGGCGCGGGGGCGGGCGCGCGGGTTGATCCAGGCGGTGATGCGCCAGCCCGACGTCTTCGCCGCCTATACGCTGAACGCCAATCCCAGCGCGGCGCGGCTGTATCCGCGCCAAGGCCTGTCGCCGTGGCCGCCGCGCACCCATGATCTGAAACTGTCCTGGGTGGTCGATCCGCTGGAGCTGGCCCAAGGGCGGCTGCTGCGGGCGTTGCTGGAACGGGCGCCGCGACTGGCGGACCCGCATCGCGAGCACTTCATGAACCGGCGTCTGCGTCGTCGCCCCGCAGCGGCGGCCATGGCGGCGACGGCGGCGGACCAGGTCGAGGTTCTGGGCGATCTGTCGGACGTTTCGGACTATGCGGGGTTCTGGACCGCCCTGCGCGCGGAGGGCCGGATGGTCGCGGACCGCAGTCCGGAGATCCTGCGCTGGCGGCTGGCCGACCCCGACCGCACCGATCCGCCGATCCTGCTGGCCTATCGCCGCGACGGTCGCATCGGCGGCTACGCCATGGCGGTGCTGGCCAAGGCCAATCCGATCGAGCCGGCCTCGCTGGAGATCATCGACCTGATCGCGCTGGAGGACGAACCCCAGGCCATCCCGGCGCTGATGGCCGAACTGATGCGCCGCGCCCGCGGTCTGGGGGCAGCCAAGCTTCGGCTGCAGGTGGTGGCGGAGGACATGGTGCGCCGTCTGGGCGGCTGGTCCCGACGCGCCCGCCGCGAAGGCGGATGGGGGCATTGCTGGGCGCGGATGGACCCGGCCGGGCCGGCGACCTACAGCTGGCAGCCGACCCCGTTCGACGGCGATTACGGCGTATGCCAGCGGCCGACGCCGCTGGGGGACCGGGGCGCCGCCTTTGTGACGGCGCGCGGCGTCAGCCCGGACCGGGGTCTGAACGCCTGATCAGCGGCCGGTCTTCAGCTGGTCGCGGATTTCCATGAGCAGGGCCTCGGTCGTCGTCGGCGCGGCCGGTTCGGCGGGCGCCTCGGCCTCCTTGCGGCGCAGGCTGTTGATCGCCTTGACCATCATGAAGATGACGAAGGCGACGATGACGAACTGGATCAGGACGTTCAGGAAGGCGCCGTACTGGATCGAGACCTTTTCGATCACCTCGGTGGCGGGGTCCTCGGGCTTCAGCACCCACTCCAGCTTGGAGAAGTCGATGCCGCCGGTCAGCAGGCCGATCGGGGGCATGACCACCTGATCGACGAGGCTGGTGACGATCTTGCCGAAGGCCGCACCGACGATGACGCCGACTGCCAGGTCCACGACGTTGCCCTTGACCGCGAACTCGCGGAATTCCGAGATCAAACCCATCAGCGGCCTCTCTTGTCTCATTGAGGGCGCGGCGAACGGCCGCAGTCCCTAAGAGCGGGCATTGGGAAGCTGATTTTCCTAGAATTTCAACCCGTGCGGCGCCGGGGCCTTGAACAGGGATCAGGCGTCGCCCGAGGCGTTCAGGCGCTCGCGCAGCTCCTTGCCGCTCTTGAAGAAGGGCACGGACTTGGCGGGAACGTCCACCGTCTCGCCGGTGCGGGGGTTGCGGCCGGCCCGGGCGGGACGCGACCGGACCGAAAAGGCGCCGAAGCCGCGCAGTTCGACCCGTCCGCCGTCCGACAGGGATTCGGTCATACGGCCCAGCACGACATTGACCACCCGTTCGACCTCGGCGTGGGTCATGTGGGTGTTCTCGGCGGCCAGTTTCTCGATCAGTTCGGACTTGATCACGCGACGCCCCCTTCGCGCCCGGCGTCAGCGCGGGCAGAGATTCCGGCGTGGGGCCCGAGGGTTCGTCGCCGCTGCGGCGCGTCTCTGGGTCCTGCCGACCGACACCCTAGCCTTCCCGCGCCGGGCGAAAAAGACCCCTTGGGTCGAATCCGGCGCCTGACCCCGATTCCGGCTGCGGACGACAAAAAGGCGGCCGGATCGCTCCGGCCGCCTGATCGTGTGTCGAAAGCGCGGAGGACTTAGTCCTTGCCGGCCTTCTCGCGCAGGGCGGCGCCCAGGATGTCGCCCAGCGACGCGCCCGAGTCGGACGAGCCGAACTGTTCGATCGCTTCCTGTTCGTCCTTCATCTCAAGCGCCTTGACGGACACCGAGATGCGACGCGAGGCCTTGTCCACCGAGGTGATCATGGCGTCGATGCGATCGCCGACGGCGAAACGCTCGGGGCGCTGCTCGTTGCGGTCGCGCGACAGGTCCGACTTGCGCACGAAGCTGGTGACCGGCGCGTCGTCATCGCCGAACTTCACTTCCACGCCGCCGCTTTCGATCGCCGTGACGGTGACGGTGACCTGCTGGCCCTTCTTGTAGGTGTCGCTGTCGCCGATCGGATCACCGCCCAGCTGCTTGATGCCCAGCGAGACGCGTTCCTTTTCGACGTCGACGTCCAGGACCTTGGCCTTGACCATTTCGCCCTTGCGGTAACGCTGGATGGCTTCCTCACCCGAGACGTTCCAGTCGAGGTCGGACAGGTGGACCATGCCGTCGATGTCGTTGTCCAGGCCGATGAACAGGCCGAACTCGGTGGCGTTCTTGACCTCGCCCTCGACGGTCGAGCCGATCGGGTGGTTGGCGACGAAGGCGTCCCACGGATTGTCCTGGGCCTGCTTCAGGCCCAGCGAGATGCGGCGCTTGGACGAATCGACGTCCAGCACGACCACGTCGACTTCCTGCGAGGTCGAGACGATCTTGCCGGGGTGGACGTTCTTCTTGGTCCAGGACATTTCCGAGACGTGGACCAGGCCCTCGACCCCGGCTTCCAGCTCCACGAAGGCGCCGTAGTCGGTGATGTTGGTGATGCGGCCCGTGTACTTGGCGCCGACCGGGTACTTGGCTTCCACGCCGTCCCACGGGTCCGACTGCAGCTGCTTCATGCCCAGGGAGATGCGCTGGGTGTCCGGGTTGATCTTGACGATCTGGACCTTGACGGTGTCGCCCACGGCCAGGACCTGCGACGGGTGCGACACGCGCTTCCACGACATGTCGGTGACGTGCAGCAGGCCGTCGATGCCGCCCAGGTCGACGAAGGCGCCGTAGTCGGTGATGTTCTTGACGACGCCGTCGCGGATTTCACCTTCCTGCAGCTGGCCGACCAGCTCGGTGCGCTGTTCGGCGCGGGCCTCTTCCAGGATGGCGCGGCGCGAGACGACGATGTTGCCGCGCGGACGGTCCATCTTGAGGATGGCGAAGGGCTGTTCCTTGCCCATCAGCGGGGCGACGTCGCGCACCGGACGGATGTCGACCTGCGAGCCCGGCAGGAAGGCCGAGGCGCCGCCCAGATCGACGGTGAAGCCGCCCTTGACGCGGCCGACGATGATGCCGTTGACCGGCTGGCCGTCGGCGAAGACCACTTCCAGACGGGTCCAGGCTTCCTCGCGGCGGGCCTTGTCGCGGCTGATGACCGCTTCGCCGAGGGCGTTCTCGACGCGCTCCAGATAGACCTCGACGTCGTCGCCGACGGTCGGGATCTTGGCGCCGTCGCCGATGCCGAACTCGCGGGCCGGGATGCGGCCTTCGGTCTTCAGGCCGACGTCGATGATGATGATGTCTTTTTCCACGCCGACGACGCGGCCGTGGACGACCTGGCCTTCGCCGAGGTCACGGCCGCCGAGGCTCTGGTCGAGAAGCGCGGCGAAATCGTCGCGGGTGGGGTTGAGGGTGTCGGTCATACAATCCGAAAGCGTTGGGGCGCGCGGACGAACGGTCCTCGCGCGGGTTGAGATTTTGGGGTTCGGGACGTCGGTCGTGGGATGCGAGGCCGAAAGCCAGGACGCCCGCGGAAGCCGAGGTTGGGAGCGTTGGATTTGTCCGCCGGACTAAAGGCCGTGTCGGACGCGCGCCGCCTCGACGATACGGCGGGCCGCATCGAAGGCGGCCTCTATATCCAGATCGGTCGTATCCAGCAAGACCGCGTCTTCGGCCTGGACCATCGGGGCGGCGCCGCGTCCGGCGTCGCGCTCGTCGCGCACGCGGATGTCGGCCAGCATGTCCTCGAGGGCGATGTCGAAGCCCCGCGCGGTCAGCTGTTTCCAGCGGCGGGTCGCACGGGTTTCGGGCGTGGCGGTGATGAAGAGCTTGGCCGGCGCCTGCGGCGCGATGACGGTGCCGATGTCGCGGCCGTCCAGCACCGCCCCGCCGGGCTGGGCGGCGAAGGCCTGCTGCAGTTCCAGCAGTGCGGCGCGCACCGAGGCGAACCCGGCCACGCGGCTGGCCGCCTCTCCGGCCTCTCCGGTGGTCAGTCGCTCGTCTTCGGCCAGACCGGCCGGGACCAGGGACCAGGCCGCCGCCTCGGCCGCCGCCTCGTCGTCCAGGGCGTGGCCGTCGCCGAGCACCTTCACGCCCACGGCGCGATACAGCAGGCCCGTGTCGAGATGCGGCAGGCCGTAGGTCCGCGCCAGGCGCGCGGCGATGGTGCCCTTTCCGGAGGCGGCCGGGCCGTCGACGGCGATGATGAGGGCCCTGGGCGGCGTCATGGGGTGCGTCGTATGGCCATCGCGCGACTTCGCCAAGCGTCTTGTCCGTTCGCCGTCCCTTGAGTTGAACCCTGGCGCGGAAACCAAATCTTCATTCAGCCTATGGTTGTATCGTCGCATGACGACGGAATTGTCGAAATCATCGTCGCAAAGCGACGTCAGGCGTGGAGGCCGGACCGGCGCGGCGGCGGTCGAGTTCGCGCTCGTCGCGCCCCTGTTGATCGTCCTGTTGCTGGGGGTGGTGGTCTATGGGGGATGGTTCTGGCTGTCCCATTCGGTGCAGTCGCTGGCCTCGGAAAGCGCGCGGGCGGCTCTGGGCGGGCTGGACGCCGACGAGCAGCGGAGCCTGGCGGAGGGATTCGTCCAGAGACACGGCGGGCCGGAACTGGGGCTCGATCCGGCCCTGACCACCGTCGCCTTCGCCAGCGACCCGGACGCCCTGACGGTGAGCGTGACCTATGAGGCGTCCGGTCATCCGTTGATGTTGCTGGCGGGACCGCTGCCGCGTCCGCCGTCGAGGATCCGTCGAACCGCCGTCGTGCGGACCGGGGGCTACTGAGATGGGCGGGGTCTGACATATCGTTCCGTGGCCTTGTGGGGAGGCTGTACGGAGATCAGCGGGGCGGGGTGGCGGTCCTCGCCGCCGCCGCCGGCGCCCTGATCTGCGTCATGGCGGCGGTCGCGGTCGATGTCGGCGGCCTGGCGCTGCACGGGCGGCGGCTGCAGGGCGCGGCGGACCTCGCCGCCCTGGCGGCGGCGGCGGATCTGGACCGGGCTGACGCCGCCGGCCGGGCCACGGCGGAGGCCAATATGGGGCCCGGCGTCCGGACCGAGGTATGGCGCGGCCGCTATGTCGCCGATCCGGCCCGCGACCCCGAGGCCCGCTTCACGGCGACCGAGCTGGAGCCGGATGCGGCCCGGGTGACGCTGAGCGACCGCGCCCCGATCCATTTCGGCCGTCTGATCCTGGGCCGGGACACGGTGACGCTGAGGCGCAGCGCCACGGCGGCGGCGGCCGATCAGCGGCCCCGCGCCATGTTCTCGATCGGGTCGCGGCTGGCGGCGCTGGACGGGGGCGTGGCCAATCAGCTGTTGTCGGCGCTGACGGGCGGCGCCGTGTCCCTGAACCTGATGGACTATGAGGCGCTGGCCACGACGCAGGTCAATCTGCTGACCTGGTTCGACGCCCTGGCCGTCGACGCCGGGGTGAGGGCGGGCGACTATGACGCCCTGCTGGCGCATCGGCTGGACGCCGGTCGGGCGCTGGCGGTTCTGGAGGGGCTGGCCGGCGATCGGGCCGACAGCGCCCTGTCGAAACTATCGAGCGCGGCGCTCGGCCTGGAACTGCGGCTGGATCGGCTGGTGGGCGTCGAGGCGGGGGCGGCGCGCGGACTGGCGCAGGGACTGGACGCCGAGGTCTCGGCGCTGGATCTGGTCATGGCGACGCTGGAGACCGGCGGCGACCGGCAGGTGTCGCTGGCGCTCGGCGCCTCTCCGGGTCTGGCGGATGTTCAGGCCATGCTGGCGGTCGGAGAGCGCCCGAACCGCTCGCCCTGGCTGACGGTGACGGACCACGGCGACCCGATCATTCGGACGGCCCAGGCCCGGCTCTATCTGAAGGCGCGGACGGCGCAGAAGCTGTCCGGACTGGCCCAGGTGAACCTGCCCGTCCTCGTGGAACTGGCCGCCGCCGAGGCGCGGCTGAAACGGATCGCGTGCGGACGAGGGCCCGACGATCCGGCCGCCGAGGTGCAGGTCGAGGCGCGGCCGGGTCTGGTCACGGCCAGCATCGGCGTCATCGATGAAGACCGGCTGGGCGATTTCAAAAGCCCGCTCTCGCCCGCGCCCGCGACCCTGCTCTCGCTCGCGGGGCTGGTGCGGGTGACGGCGCAGGCCCGGGTGGAGGCGGCCGACCCGAGCTTCACCGGTCTGACCTTCAGCCGTGACGACATCGACGCCCGACGGCGGCGTTCCGTGCATTCGACCGGTCTGGTCCAGGGCCTGGTCGCCAGCCTGGTGCGGGACATGCGGATCGACGTCCAGGTTCCGGGGCTGGGGCTGGGCCTCGGCGATCTCGTCTCGGCCGCAGGCGTGCTGCTGACGCCGCTGGCGCCCGTGCTGGACGGGCTGATCAACGGCGTGCTCGGTGTGGCGGGCCTGAGGTTGGGCGAGGCCGACCTGATCGTCCACGGCCTGAGCTGTCCGGCCGCCGGAAGCGGCCGGCCCGCCCTGGTGGGATGAGGCCAGAGCCCGGGTCCTAGAGCCTGATCGGTTGAGGTGGAATCGCTCCGCGATTCCGCCGATGCCGTGAATCAGGCTCCAGGGATGGCTGGACCGAAATCTGAGCTGAGTTGGACGCAGTCCAACTCAGCCGATTTCGGTCTAGTTCCGGGTCCAGCCCTTGTCGGCCATGCAGTCGCGGAAGGCGTCGGACCGCTGGCCCTGACGGGTCTGGGCGCGGCATTCGCTGCGGGCGCTGTCGAACGGTTGGGCGTTCTCGCCCGACCAGGCGACGGCGTCATGGCCGTCGGCGTCGATGATGGTGACGCACGCTGAGGCGCCCAGGGCGGCGGCGGAGACGGCGGTGAGGATCAGAAGGCGTTTCATCGGGTTCACTCCGGTTGCGAGGCCCGATCCTTTTCACGGGGCCGCCGCCGGGTCCCGTTACAAGACTGAAAACTGGATGAATTCGCCGTAAGGCGGGTCAGTCGCGACAGGCGGTCATCATGTAGTTGATGTCGGCGTCGCCCTCGCCCCACCGGCCGGTCAGGGGGTCGAGCGCCAGGCCGAAAGGGCCGTCCACCCTCAGCGGCGCATCGGCCAGCATGGCGCGGATCTCGTCCGGCTTCAGGAACCGGCGCCAGTCATGGGTCCCGGCGGGGACCCAGCGCAGGACGTATTCGGCGGCGAACTTGCCGAGCAGCAGGCCCTTGAGCGTGCGGTTGAGGGTCGCCACGACCATCATGCCGCCCGGCTTCACGAGGGCGGCGCAGGACTTGAGAAAACCCCCCGGGTCGGCGACGTGCTCGATCACCTCCATGGTCAGGACCACGTCGAACGGCCCGGCGCCCTCGGCGACCATCTGCTCCACGGTCGCGGCGCGATAGGCGATGTCGAGGCCGACCTGTTCGGCATGGGCGCGGGCCGTGCCGATGTTCTCGCTGGAGGCGTCGATTGCGGTGACTGCAAATCCCAGCCGCCGCATCGGTTCGGCCAGCAGGCCGCCGCCGCAGCCGACGTCGATCAGGCTGAGGCCCTGGAAGGCGGCGCGACCCCGGATATCCCGGCCGAACCGTTCGGCGGCGCGGTCGCGCACGAAGGTCAGTCGCGCAGGATTGAGCCGGTGCAGCGGGGCGAAGGGCCCGTCCAGGCGCCACCATTCCTCGGCCTGGGCCGAGAACCGGGCGACGTCGGCGGGGTCGATCGAGGGGCCTGCGGCCGTTTCTGCCCCGGAAACGCCAAAT
The DNA here is from genome assembly GCF_049445955.1 of Brevundimonas sp. VNH65. Taxonomy (NCBI): domain Bacteria; kingdom Pseudomonadati; phylum Pseudomonadota; class Alphaproteobacteria; order Caulobacterales; family Caulobacteraceae; genus Brevundimonas; species Brevundimonas sp. VNH65. The sequence continues at coordinate 482,585 of NZ_JBMSDX010000002.1, forward strand.
CCCTCCTGAGATTGGGGTTTGCGCGAAACAGGCGTGTCGTTAGAAGCGGGCATGGGATGGGAATTGAACGTCCCGACCGATCCACGCAAGCGAGGGATGTGAAAGCCGCCAATGACACGGCTGGTGATGAAGTTCGGCGGCACCTCCATGGCCGACCTGGAGCGCATCCGGCGCGCGGCGCGCATCGTCGCGGCCGAGGTGAAGGCGGGCAAACAGGTGGCGGTGGTCGTCTCGGCCATGGCGGGCAAGACCAATGAGTTGGTCGCCTGGACCGACGGCGTGGGTGCGGCCGCAGCCGGACTGCCGCTGTCGGACGATGAATACGACGTGGTGGTGGCCTCGGGTGAACAGGTGACGGCGGGGCTGCTGGCCCTGACCCTGCGCAACATGGGGCTGAACGCCGAGAGCGTCATGGGCTGGCAGGTGCCGATCACGACGGACGAGGCTCACGCCCGCGCCCGCATCGAGTCGGTGGGCTCCGAACGGCTGGACGAAATTCTGGGCGCCGGCGGCGTGGCGGTGGTTCCGGGCTTTCAGGGGGTGACGCCGGGCGGGCGGATCACCACCCTGGGCCGGGGCGGCTCGGACACCTCGGCGGTGGCGGTGGCGGCGGCGCTGGACTGTCCGTGCGACATCTACACCGACGTGGACGGGGTCTATACGACCGACCCGCGCATCGTGCCCAAGGCGCGCAAGCTGGGCCGCGTCTCCTATGAGGAGATGCTGGAGATGGCCTCGCTGGGGGCCAAGGTGCTGCAGACCCGGTCGGTGGAGCTGGCCATGGCCAAGCGGGTGCCGGTGCGGGTCCTGTCCAGCTTCGTCGAGCCCGACGACAACGGAAATCTGCCGGCCGAGGCCGGAACCCTGATCTGCGACGAGGAGGAGATCGTGGAAAAACGCATCGTGTCCGGCGTGACCATGAGCCGTGACGAGGCCCGGATCACCTTGCTGGGCCTGTCGGACCGCACCGACGCCCCGGCCGACGTCTTCACCCGGCTGGCGGAGGCGAACGTCAATGTGGACATGATCGTCCAGTCGCAGGCGCGCAGCGAGGGGGCGGTCAACCTGACCTTCACCACCGGCCGCCGCGACGCCCAGCGCGCCGCCGACCTGATGCAGGCGGCCCAGAAGGAGATCCAGTTCGAGGAGATCCGCATCGACGCCGACGTGGCCAAGGTCTCGGTCATCGGCGTCGGCATGCGCAGCCACGCGGGCGTCGCCCAGACCATGTTCAAGGCCCTGGCCGACAAGGGCATCAAGTTCCAGGCGATCTCGACGTCCGAGATCAAGATCAGCGTCCTGATCGAGGACGCCTATGCCGAACTGGCCGTGCGGGCCCTGCATTCGGCCTATGGCCTGGAAGCGGTATAGGCGGGTTCGATTTGCCGGATCACCAAGGACATGGCCGTTATCTGATCCTTGATGGCAGCGAGTCCTACGACCGGGCGGCGTTCGAGTATCCCTCAGGCGTCGTGGTCCGGCCGACCGGCCGGGTGATCGATCGACGCGGGCTGGAACTTCGCGAACTCGCTCTCGAAGAGGGAGAAATAAGAACCCTCGATGGGCGGGTCGCTGACCATCTCTACTTCCGCCCACGGCATGTCGGCGGCGAAATCCATAGCGACAGCATCGTTGTCTATGTCGATGTGGGCGCAATGGAAGCCAACCTCGGGTGGTTCAATGTCGAACCCATCTGAAGGCGCATTCGGCATACAGAACGGATGCGCTATAGAAGGCGCAGTTGAGCGATCCTATCTGGGAGCCGCAACACGGGAGGCGGAATGCCGGTAGGCGGCGGATTGACGACGAGGGGGCCACGCAACCTCCTGCGCCAGATCCGCGAGGCCATGGCCGGCGGGGGGCCTGCGCAGGAGCGGCTGGATCGCGTCGTCCGCATCATCGCCCAGTCGATGGTGGCCGAGGTCTGCTCCATCTATCTGCGGCGCGCCTCGGGCGAGCTGGAGCTGTTCGCCACCGAGGGCCTGAACCGCGAGGCCGTGCACAACACCCGCCTGCGGCCCGGCGAGGGCCTGGTCGGCGAGGTGGCGCGTCTGGCCCAGCCGGTCAGCCTGTCGGATGCGCCCAGCCATCCGTCCTTCGCCTATCGCCCGGAGACGGGGGAGGATCCCTATCACGCCTTCCTCGGGGCGCCCCTGCTGCGCGGCGGCCGGGCCATAGGCGTGCTGGTCGTCCAGAACCGGGCCGAGCGTCGCTATGACGAGGACGAGGTCGAGGACATCCAGACCATCGCCATGGTCCTGGCCGAGACGGTGGCCTCGGGCGAACTGCTGGCCGAGGAGGAGCTGCGCGACGTCGAGCTGGCGCCGCACCGGCCCGAACGGATCAAGGGCCAGCGGTTCGCCGAAGGCCTGGCGATCGGCCATGTGATCCTGCACGAGGCGCCGCTGGCGCCCGAGAAGCTGCTGGCCAATGACGTCGTCGAGGAGGAGATCCGCCTCAACCGGGGGCTGGCCGACCTGAAGGCCGGCATCGACGCCATGCTGGACGGCGGCCAGGGCAAGCTGTCGGGCCAGTCGTTCGAGGTGCTGGAAACCTATCGGATGTTCGCCGACGACCGGGGCTGGAACCGGTCGCTGATCGAGGCGGTGCGGTCGGGGCTGACGGCCGACGCCGCCGTGGACCGGGTGCGCAACGAACACCGGGCGCGGTTCGCCCAGGCCCGCGACCCCTATATCCGCGAGCGACTGCACGACTTCGAGGACCTGGCCAACCGGCTGCTGCGCGTTCTGGCGGGGGAGAGCCCCGGCCATCGCGAGATGCCCGAGGACGCGGTCCTGGTGGCGCGCAACCTCGGCCCGGCGGACCTGCTGGAATATCCGCGCGACCGTTTGCGCGGCCTGCTGATCGAAGAGGGTTCGGCGGCCAGTCACGCGGCCATCGTGGCGCGCGCCCTGGGCATTCCCTGCGTCGGCCGTCTGCTGGGCATCCGCGACCGGCTGTCGGAGGGCGACCAGGTCATCGTCGACGGCGAGACGGGCGAGGCGCATCTGCGGCCCCGGCCGGACATGCTGGACTCGGCGCGGTCCCGCATGGCCGTGCGCAGCCAGCGTCAGGCCGAGTTCGCCAAGCTGCGCGACGTGCCGGCCGTCACGGTGGACGGGCAACGCATCACCCTGCTGACCAACGCCGGCCTGGCCGTCGATCTGGAAAACATGAACGAGACGGGGGCCGAGGGCATCGGCCTGTTCCGCACCGAGTTCCAGTTCATGGTGGCCGAGGAGCTGCCGCGCCTGAACAGCCAGACGGCCCTCTACAAACTGGTGCTGGACGCGGCCGGCGACCGGCCCGTCACCTTCCGGACGCTGGACATCGGGGGGGACAAGGTCCTGCCCTATATGGAGACGACCGAGCGGGAGGAGAATCCGGCCCTGGGGCGTCGCGCCGTGCGCCTGGGACTGGACCGGCCGTCGTTGCTGAGGCTGCAGCTGCGGGCCCTGCTGGCGGCCGGGGCCGGACGCGAACTGCGGGTCATGTTCCCGATGATCGCCACGGTGGACGAGTTCCGCGCCGCGCGGGAACTGGTCGATGTCGAGTGCGACTGGGCGCGGCGACGGGGGCGGCCCCTGCCGGCCATGCTGCGGGTCGGGGCGATGATCGAATGCCCCAGCCTGCTGTGGCATCTGGACGCCCTTCTGCCCCTGACCGATTTCGTGTCGGTGGGGTCGAATGACCTGTTTCAGTACATGTATGCGGCGGACCGGACCAATCCGCTGGTGTCGGACCGGTACGATCCGCTGTCGCCGCCCGCCTTGAGAGCCTTGCAGGCGATCCAGACCGCCTGTGCGGAGACCGGGACGCCGGTGTCGGTGTGCGGCGAACTGGCGGGCCGTCCGCTGGAGGCCTTCGCCCTGATCTGCCTGGGCTTCACGCGCCTGTCGGCCCCGGCGGGCGGGGTCGGGCCGGTGAAGCGGATGATCCTGTCCGCCGATCTGACCGCCGCGCGCCGGGCGATGACGACCTTCCTGGGCAGTTCGGCCGGATCGGTCCGTAACGAGATCGAATCCCTGGCCCGGAAATTGAACGTCTCCGTCTGACGCCGCGTTTTGACGCTTCGGGCCGCCCGTGAGGGGAGTTCGCGGCGCAGGTTCGCCTGGCGCGGGAATGCGTCGCCCCGGCTTGCAGAGCGTTGATCGTCCAATGAAAAGCGTTTATCCACAGCGGTGCGTTCGATGGTCCTCGGGGGAGGGCGCGGGCGGGGCGTTCGGTATGGTATCCAGGGGTTGCATGCGGCGCGCGGCGTTGCAGTTCCGCCCTGGGATCGAACGGTTCGGTTCCGGGACGGACGCGTGAGTATTGAGGTCGGCCGCGATGGCGCTGGATACGGGGAGTCTCCCCGATGACTTGCGAGACGCCGTGGGGTGGACGGACATGACGTCCGCCATCATCGACGCGCCGAGCCTGGGCGCCGGCCTTCGCGCGGCGCGCAAGGCGTCCGGCCGCACGCTCAACGACCTGTCGCGCATGACCAAGGTGCATCCGCGCTATCTTTCGGCGCTGGAGGAGGGCGATTTCTCGGCCCTGCCGTCGCGGGTGTTCGCCATCGGCTATGTCCGGGCCTACGCCGGCGCCCTGGGGTTGGACGAGCAGCTGGCGGTCGAGCGGTTCAAGCGCGAAAGCCCCGATCTGTCGGCCCCGCTGCAGCCGCCGGTCGGGGTGGCCTTCCAGGACGTGCGTCGTCGGTCCCAGCCGGTGCTGGTCGCCGTGGCCGTGGTGGCGGTCGCGGTGGTGGGATGGAATGTGTTCCAGCGCGTCAGCCTGATGCGCGCCCCGCAGCCGTCGGACATTGCCTCGGTGCCGGAAAGCTGGACCCTGGGGGCCGTGCCCGGCCAGACCGGCGCGCCGATCGCCATCACGGCGTCGCAGCCGGCGCCGCCGGATCAGACGACCCCGGTGCTCTACATCACCCCCGGACTGGAAGAGCAGCTGGCGGGTGCCCAGAGCCAGGAACAGCTGGCCGCCGCCGCCTATCAGAACGCCCTGCCGGTCCAGGCCGCCTTCAACCCGCGCGGCGCGGTCTATGGCGCGGCGGCGACGGCGTCCCAGGTCGTGCTTCAGGCCAAGAAGGCCGCCGCCCTGGTGGTGCGCCAGGCGGACGGTCAGGTGATCTTCGCCCGCCAGCTGGCCGCCGGCGAGGCCTGGCGGGCGCCGATGGGGATCTCGGCCACGGTCGATGTCTCGGATCCGGCCGCCTTCGACGTCTATGTCAACGGCGAGCACGGGGGTGCCCTGACGGGCCTGCTGACGCCGCTCAGCCAGCTGAACGCCCGGGCCGAAGCCATGGCGCGCCAGGCTGCGGCCCAGGCGCAGGCGGCGGCCCAGGCCGCGTCCCAGGCCGCCGCCCGGCGCACCGCCGCGGTCGGCCAGGGGCTGAATCAGGGTCTCAATCAGGGCCTGAACGGCGCCGTGCCCCGGCCCTGAGGCGATCTGAGGCCTGGCGTCATGGCCACGCCATGATGAAGCGCCTATCTTGTCGGCGACATGAGCGACCACAGCACTGAACTCGGCCACGTCCGGCCCTGGCGCCACATCGAGCGCCGCAAGAGCCGCCAGATCCGCGTCGGCCCGGTCCTGGTCGGCGGCGACGCCCCGATCACCGTCCAGTCGATGACCAATACGCCGACGTCGGACGCGGCGGCGACGATCGACCAGATCCGCCAGCTGGAGGAGGCCGGGGCCGATATCGTGCGGGTGTCGTGCCCGGACGAGGAGTCCACGGCCGCCTTCCGGACGATTGCGCGTGAGGCGAAGGTTCCGCTGGTCGCCGACATCCATTTCCATTACCGGCGCGGGATCGAGGCCGCCGAGGCCGGAGCCGCCTGCCTGCGCATCAATCCGGGCAACATCGGCAATGCGGCGCGGGTGAAGGAGGTCGTCCAGGCCGCCAAGGACCATGGCTGCTCCATGCGGATCGGCGTCAACGCCGGAAGCCTTGAAAAGGAGCTGCTGGAGAAATACGGCGAGCCCTGCCCCGACGCCATGGTCGAGAGCGCCCTGAACCACGCCCGCATCCTTCAGGATCACGATTTCCACGAGTTCAAGATCTCGGTGAAGGCGTCGGACCCGTTCCTGACCGTGGCGGCCTATCATCAGCTGGCCGAGGCGATCGACTGTCCCCTGCATGTCGGGGTCACCGAGGCGGGGCCGCTGCGGACCGGCACGATAAAGTCGTCGATCGCCATGGGCAATCTGCTGTGGGCCGGAATCGGCGACACGATCCGGGTGTCGCTGGCCGCCGATCCCGTCGAGGAGATCAAGGTCGGGTTCGACATCCTGAAGTCCCTGGGTCTGCGCCACCGGGGCGTGAACATCATCGCCTGCCCGTCCTGCGCCCGTCAGGGGTTCAACGTCATCGAGACGGTGGGCGTGCTGGAGGAGCGGCTGGCCCATGTGACGACGCCGATGTCGCTGTCCATCATCGGCTGCGTGGTCAACGGTCCCGGAGAGGCGCTGTACACCGACGTGGGCTTCACCGGCGGGGGCGCGGGGGCGGGCATGCTGTATCTGAACGGCAAGATCGCCCACAAACAGGCCAATGACGGCATGATCGACGAGATCGTCGAACAGGTGGAGCGCAAGGCCGCCGAGCTGGACGCCGCCCGGGCGGCGGCGCTGGCGGCGGAGTGACCGGCTACAGGACGCCGGCCAGCTGGAGCCCCTGGAACAGGGCCAGACTGATCAGCAGGACGCCGACGGCGTAGTTCAGGACCCGGCGCGGCACCTTCTTGACGATCAGGCCGGCGAAGGGCGCGGCGATCAGGCCGCCGACCACCAGACCCGCCACGGCGGCGAAATGCTGTTGCAGGGCGCCGGCCTCCTGCCAGTGACCGGTGACCAGGGCCCAGACGAAGGTGGCGGAGATGGCGACCGTCAGGAAGAATTCGGCGGTGTTGACCGTGCCGATGGCGCGGCGGGGCTCCTGACCGGCGCCGACCATGGCGGACGAGACCGTCGGGCCCCAGCCGCCGCCGCCGATGGCGTCCAGGAAGCCGCCGATCACGCCGAGGGGCGAAACGATCCAGGTCGGGATTCGTCGCGGCTTCATGTCATGACCGGCGCGCCACAGGATCCAGACGCCGACCAGGGCCAGATAGGCGACGATGAAGGGTTTGATGACGTCGCCGTCGATGCCGCTCAGCACATAGGCGCCCAGAACCCCGCCGATCACCCCGGCGACGGCCAGGGGGAAGAACAGCCGCCATTCGACATTGCGATGCCAGGCGTGGCTGCCGGCGGAGGCGGCGGTGGTGAACACCTCGGCCGCATGGACGCTGGCCGAGGCCGTCGCGGGCGGTACGCCGAGCGCCAGGAGAACCGAGGATGAGATGACGCCGTAGGCCATGCCCAGGGCGCCGTCGACCGACTGGGCCAGCAGGCCCACCAAAAGAAAGAGGAGAAAGGTCTCCATGGGGCTCCGGGCGGACGCGGCCCCTGCCGGGCCGACGATGAGAATGCACGATCGACGACGGCGATCCTAGCCGTTGAGGCGCGCCACGGCCTCCAGCACCTCCTTGCGGCCGTACGGCTTGGCGACGAGGACGGCGGCGAGGTCCGCATGGCGCGCCGCCGAGGCGATGTCGCCCGACAGGAAGACGATCGGCACGCCCCAGCGGCCTTTCAGCCGGCCCGCGAGCTGGGCGCCGGTGGTGGGTCCCGACAGGTTGATGTCGAGCAGGGCGCCGTCGAGGTTGTGCAGACCGGCCGCGGCCTCGGCGGCGTCGGCGTCGTGGAAGGGACCCACCACGCTGTGTCCGGCCTCGATCAGGGTTTCGGTCAGGTCCTGGGCCATCTCGGGGTCGTCCTCGACCACGAGCAGGGTCAGGGTTTCAACGGTCGCCGCCACGGCGTTGGAAGAAGCTTCCAGGCCGGTTTGCCGGGTCAGGACGCCGCGCAGGTCGCGCCACACCGCCGCGTGGGGGCGGTCCGTGTCGATGTCATAGATGGCGGCCAGGGCGACCAGGTCGCGCGTGGCTTCATCGGAGAGGCCGCGACCTTCGGTCAGAAGGCTGTCGTAACGGGCGCACAGTCGTTCCAGGTCGGCGGCGGACGCCGAAAGTTCGGGCTTCGAGTCATGGGGGCGGTCGAACATGGGAGGATCCGGTCTTGACGTCTTTTCGCCACATAGTCGCAGGCAGGCGCAGGCGTCAGGGGGTCTGACGCCATCGTGACCCCGGATCACAAGCCGGTCAGCGCCGGGAGCGGTGCGCATCGACAGGCGCCGGGTTGTCGGAGTAAGAGCGCGCCTCCGCCCGTTCGTCCTTCAGAGCCCTCGATTGCGACTTCCCCAGGCCCGTCTTGACCAGGCGCTCGACCGTTTCCATGAGGTCGAGGCGCGGATGTCCGCCGCCACGGAAGGCGCCGAGATCGTGCGCCTGTCCAAGGAGCACGCCGAGCTGAAGCCGGTGGCCGACGCCGTTCAGACCCTGGCGCGCGCGCGGGCGGAGATGGCCGAGCTGGAGGTCATGGCCGCCGATCCCGAGATGGCCGAAATGGCCGCCGAGGAGATGCAGGCCGTGAAGGAGCGCCTGCCGGACCTGGAGCGGGAGGTGGCGCTGTTGCTGGCGCCGCGCGACGCCGACGAGAACGCCTCGGCCGTTCTGGAGGTCCGTGCGGGAACGGGCGGGGACGAGGCGGCCCTGTTCGCCGGCGATCTGTTCCGGATGTATTCGCGCTATGCGGCCACGCGCGGCTGGCGGGTCGAGCTGGATTCGGCGACCGAGGGCGAGGCCGGGGGCTACAAGGAGATCATCGCCACGGTCACCGGCGACGGGGTGTTCGGCCGGCTGAAGTTCGAGAGCGGCGTGCACCGGGTGCAGCGGGTGCCAGTCACCGAGGCCGGGGGACGCATCCACACCTCGGCCGCGACCGTCGCCGTCCTGCCCGAGGTGGAAGATGTGGAGATCGAGATCCGCGACCAGGACCTGCGCATCGACACCTATCGATCGTCCGGCGCGGGGGGGCAGCACGTCAACAAGACCGATTCCGCCGTTCGCATCACCCACCTGCCGACCGGCATCGTGGTGACGAGTTCCGAAAAGTCGCAGCATGTGAACCGCGACAAGGCGATGAAGAACCTGCGGGTGCGGCTGTATGACATGCAGCGCCAGGCCAAGGACGCGGCCCGGTCGGATGCGCGCAAGTCCCAGGTCGGATCCGGCGACCGGTCCGAGCGCATCCGCACCTACAACTTTCCGCAGGGCCGGGTGACCGATCATCGCATCGGCCTGACGCTGCACAGCCTGCCGCAGATTCTTGAAGGCGAGCTCGACCCCGTGCTGGACGCCTTGATCGCCGAGGATCAGGCCGCGCGCCTGGCCGATCTGGAGGCGGAGTTCGGCTGAGGTTCCGGGTTCCAGGGGAGAAGTTGGAGGGCTAACCCCTGATCCCCAGCCCCTGGAACCTCGCCCCTGCCTTCACTCCACCCCTGCCTTCACTCCACCCCTGCCAGAAACTCGAAGATCGCCGCCTTGGACTCGGTCTCGTCGAGCATGGGGGCGTGGCCGACGCCGGGGACTTCGGCGTAGTCCATGCCGGGCGCGGCCTTTTTCATGCGCTCGGCGATGTCGGCGCCGAGAAGGTCGGACGTTGCGCCGCGGATCAGCAGGGTCGGGCGCTTGCGGGCCAGGGATCGGAACATGGGCCAGAGGTTGGGAACGAGGGCCTTGGCCCCCGCCGCGCGGATCGGCACGGCGATGTCGGGGTCATAGTCGAGCACGGGCGAGCCCTCCGTTCCTTGCCGGAAGATTCGCCGGGCGAAGGCGTCCCAGTCGGCGTCCGTGTAGTGAGGAAAGGCGACCGCGTTGATGCGGCGGGCGTAGGCGGCCGCCTCGGCCCAGGTCGGGGTGTCGACCGGCTGGCCCGAATAGGCGGCGATGCGGGCCAGACCCTCGGGCGAGACCTCGGGACCGATGTCGTTGAGAATCGCCGCCGCCACCCGTTTCGACGCCTGACCGGCCAGGGTCATGGTGATCAGCCCCCCCATCGAGGTGCCGAGGAAGACCGCGCGGGCGAGGCCCAGCTGGTCCATCAGGGCCTGGACGTCGCGGGCGTAGACGTCCGGCGTATAGGTCATGGGATCGGTCGCCCGGTCCGACAGGCCCCGCCCGCGCACGTCGAGCGCGAGGGTGCGTCGTCCGCTGAGGGCGATCAGGGGGGCGACGGCGCCGAAATCGGCGCTGTTGCGGGTGAGGCCGTGGATGGCGATGACCGGCAGGCGGGCCGGTCCGGGGCCGGGGGCGTAGTCCCTGGCGAACAGGGTCAGGCCGTCGGCGGTCGTCCAGCGACGCTCGGCGAAGGCGGGCGATACGGTGGTCATGGCGCGTCCTCCCGACGGGATTTTCCCTGACGATAATTCATCGTCCGGGGAAATGCGACGCGAAAGGCGATCAGACGCCCAGCAGATCGGCGACGAAGAGGTTCAGGTCCGGGCCCTGGAACAGGAAGCCGGGGATGCCGGCGCGGCGCGCGGCCTCCATGTCGCTGGGCCGGTCCCCGATCATGAAGGAGCGGGCGAGGTCCAGCCGATGGTCGGCCGCCGCCCGCAGGATCATGCCGGGATTGGGCTTGCGGTCCGGATGGTCGGCATGTCGCCAGCGATCCTCGATCGCCGACGAATGGTAGGGACAGGCGTAGACGGCGCCGATCACCGCCCCCTGGACCTGAAGCCGTCGCACCAGCAGGGCGTTGAAGGCGTTCATCTGGTCCAGGTCGAACATGCCGCGCGCCACGCCCGACTGGTTGGTGACGATGACGGTGAAGAAGCCGTGCCGGTTGAGCAGGCGGACGGCCTCTGCCGCGCCGGAAATCAGCTCCAGGTCCTGCTCCCGATGCGGATAGCCCACGTCGCGGTTCAGCACGCCGTCGCGATCGAGAAAGGCGGCGGGGACGAGGGGCCCGGAAGCGGGCGGGGCAGGCGGTGTTCGGGCCGGGTCGGCGTCGGTCATGGGGCGTCCGCTCTATCGGCCCCGGTTGCAAAGGGCAACGCGAAGTGACCCCATGGGCGACGTCAGACGTTTGCCGTCAGGAACCGTCATGTCTAGAAGCCCCGTCCAGACCGGTCGCCGCCCCTCGCGCGACCCTTGCCGCCGTTCGTGACCGGGGCCGCCAAGCGCCGCCCAAAAGGTCCGTCCCCGAGAGGTCCGTTTCATGTCCATTCCCTTCATCGACCTTCAGGCCCAGCGACTGCGTCTCGGTGGCCGGATCGAGGCCGCCGTCCAGGAGGCCGTCGTCGGCGGGGCCTGGGTGATGGGGCCGCAGGTGCGCCGGTTCGAGGCCGACCTGGCCGCCTTCGGCCAGGCGAAACACGCCCTGGGCTGCGCCAACGGCACCGACGCCCTGGCCCTGCCGCTGATGGCCTGGGGGATCGGGCGGGGCGACGCCGTCTTCGTGCCCAGCTTCACCTTCACCGCCACCGCAGAGATCGTGCCCTGGTTCGACGCCGAGCCGGTGTTCGTCGATGTCGATCCGGTCACCTACAACATGGACCCGGCAAAGCTTGAGGCCGCCATCGAGGGGATCAAGGCCGAGGGTCGGCTGACCCCGCGCGTGGTCATCGCCGTGGACCTGTTCGGCCAGCCCGCCGACTATCCTGCGATCAAGGCGATCTGCGACGCCCACGGGCTGAAGCTGATCTCGGATTCGGCCCAGGGCTTCGGCTGCACGATCAACGGCGAGCATCCGATCAAATGGGCGGATGTGACGACCACCAGCTTCTTCCCGGCCAAGCCGCTGGGCTGCTACGGCGACGGCGGCGCCCTGCTGACCAATGACGACGATCTGGCGCAGGAGCTGGATTCCTATCGGGTCCACGGCAAGGTCGTGGCCAAGGATCTGGAAGCCGGGGCCGCCGCCTTCGACCACGACCCGAAATATCTGGCCATGCGGATCGGCATGAACTCGCGTCTGGACACCATCCAGGCCGCCGTCCTGATCGAGAAGCTGAAGGTGTTCGGCGAGGAGATCGAATGGCGCAACCGCATCGCCTCCCGATACAACGACGGCCTGCGCCCGCACGTCGGGGCCGTGCCGGACGTGCCGGAAGGCAATGTCTCCAACTGGGCCCAGTACACGATCGAGCATGACGACCGGGACGGGCTGATCGCCCATCTGAAAGAACAAGGCGTGCCGACCGCCGTCTATTATCCGGTGCCGATGCACCTGCAGCCGGCCTATGCGCGGTTCCCGAAAGGCGAAGGTGGTCTGCCGGTCACCGAGCGTCTGAAGGACCGGGTCCTGAGCCTGCCGATGCATTCGGATCTGGACGCGGCGACCCAGGACCGCATCATCGCCGCCGTCGCGTCTTTCAAGGGCTGAATCGCAATGTCGACCGTCACCCCCCTCCGTCTCGGCGTCGCCGGCGTCGGCGTCATGGGCCGCAACCATGCGCGCGTCGCGGCCGACACGCGCGAGTTCGACCTGACCGCAGTGTTCGACCCGGACGGTCCGACCGCCCAGGGCGTGGCCGAGGTCTATGGAGCGGCCGCCTTTACCTCGGCGGCGGACTTCGTCGCCTCGGGCCTGGATGCGGCGGTGGTGGCCACGCCCAACCGGTTCCATGCCGACACAGGCGTGGCCCTGCTGGAAGCCGGGGTGCATGTGCTGGTCGAAAAGCCGATCGCGGCCACGGTCGAGGACGCCCAGCGCCTGATCGACGCCGCGAAGGCCAATGACCGGATGTTGATGGTCGGTCAGGTCGAGCGCTTCAATCCGGCGGTCGAGGCGGTCAAGCGCGCCATCGCCGGCGAACAGGTGATCTCCATCCAGATCACCCGCGTCGGCCCCTTCCCGCCGCGCATGGGCGAGGTCGGGGTGGTCATCGACCTGGCGGTCCACGACATCGACATCATCCGCCACCTGACCGAGAGCGAGATCGTCGAGGTCCAGCCCCAGCTGGCGCGAACCCGGGCCGAGCGCGAGGACACGGCCCTGCTGCAGTTCCGGCTGGACAACGGGGCGATCGCCCACATCACCACCAACTGGGTGACTCCGTACAAGACCCGCACCTTGCAGGTCGCCACCCACAACAAGTTCGTCGTCGCCGACCTGATGACGCGCCAGGTGACGGAGTATTTCGGCCAACAGCCGGACGGCTCCTATTCCACGCGCGGGGTGATGAGCTGGCCCAACGAGCCGCTGAAGAAGGAGCTGGAGGCCTTCGCCCACGCCATCCGCACCGGCGAAACCCCGGCGGTGACCGGCGAGGACGGCCTGCGGAATCTGGAAGTGGCGCTGAGGTGCCTGGGGGAGTAGTGATCGGCGCCGGGGTCTGGGCTAAACCTCGACCATGACCGACGCCGTCGAACCCCGCCTGACCAGCCTTGCCCATGGGGGAGGCTGCGGCTGCAAGATGTCGCCGGAGCGCCTGCGAAATATCCTGGCTGCGACCCCGGCCGCCGGCGCCTTCGCCGAGCTGATGGTCGGGACGGAGACGTCCGACGATGCGGCCGTCTGGCGGCTGAACGACGATCAGGCCCTGGTCGCGACCACCGACTTCTTCATGCCCATGGTCGATGATCCGTTCGATTTCGGGCGCATCGCCGCCGCCAACGCCCTGTCGGACGTCTACGCCATGGGCGGGCGGCCGATCCTGGCCCTGGCCGTGCTGGGCATGCCGATCGCCCGGCTGTCGGACCACACCATCGGCCGGGTTCTGGCCGGCGGCGCCGCCGTCTGCGCCGAGGCGGGCGTGCCTGTGGCGGGCGGGCATTCGATCGATTCGGTCGAGCCGATCTATGGACTGGTGGCGCTCGGCCTGGTGAATCCGAAGCGGGTCCTGACCAATCGTGGGGCGAAGGCCGGAGACCGGCTGATCCTGACCAAGGGTCTGGGCGTCGGCGTCCTGGGCGGGGCGTTCAAGCGGGGCGAGCTGTCGCCCGCCGGTTATCACGCCCTGATCGGCTCGACGACCCTGCTGAACACCCTCGGGGCGCGGCTGCCGGACATCGCGGGCGTCCACGCCGTGACCGATGTGACGGGGTTCGGCCTGGCCGGCCATGCGCTGGAGATGGCGCGCGGCGGCGGAGTGACCGTCGAGATCGCGGCCGACCGGCTGCCGCTGCTGGATGAGGTGCGGGGCCTGGCCGAGGCGGGCCGGTTCACGGGCGCGTCGGGGCGCAACTGGGCCAGCTATGGGGCCGAGGTCGTCCTGCTCGAAGCCGGGCCCGGCTGGCTGCGGGACCTGGTTACCGATCCCCAGACCAGCGGGGGCCTGCTGATCTCGGTCGCCGAGGATCAGGCTGAGGCGGTTCTGGCCCTGGCCCGGACGGAGGGCTTTGCGGCCGCCGCCGAGATCGGGCGGGTGACGGCCGGGCCGCCCAAGCTGATCGTCAAGGCCTGAGGGGGATGACGCGCGAGACTGACGCCCTGTCGCCCGCCGCGCGCGCGGCCTTCGACGCGATCATCGACGTTCGCAGCCCGTCGGAGTTCGCCGAAGACCACATACCGGGCGCGATCAACCTGCCGGTTCTGGACGACCGGGAGCGGGCCGAGATCGGAACCCTGTATGTCCAGGTGTCGAAGTTTCTGGCGCGGCGGCGCGGTGCGGCGCTGGTCGCCCGCAACATCGCCGCCCATCTGGACGGCCCCCTGTCGGACCGGCCGGGCGGGTTTCGACCGCTGGTCTATTGCTGGCGCGGCGGCCAGAGGTCCGGGGCCATGGTCACGGTGATGGATCAGGTCGGCTGGCCGGTGACGCGGCTGGACGGCGGGTATCGTCGCTGGCGTCGGCGGGTGCTGAATCTGCTGCACGACGTCGCCAGGCCCCTGCCGTACCGGCTGGTGCTGCTGGACGGGCCGACCGGATCGGGCAAGACCGAGACCCTGGCGCTGTTGCACAACCATGGAATCCAGAGTCTGGACCTGGAGGCGCTGGCGGCGCATCGCGGCTCCCTGTTCGGCGGGACGGCGCCGTCACAGCCGCCGCAGAAGCTGTTCGAAAGCCGGCTGGCGGCGGCCCTGGAGGCGCTGGATCCCGATCGGCCTGTGGTGGTGGAGGCCGAGTCGAGCCGGATCGGCGCCCGCGTCGTGCCCGCGCGGCTGTGGGCGGCGATGAAGGCGGCGCCGCGAGTGGCGCTGGAGGCTTCGCTCGAGCAGAGGGCCGACTACAGCCTGGGCGCCTATGCGGATCATGCGGAGGACCCGGCGCGACTGGACAGGCTGCTGACGCGCCTGCCGCCCCGCCACGGCCGGGCCGCCGTCGAGAGGTGGCGAGCGATGGCGGCGCGGGGGGAGCTGGCCGAGCTGACGCGCGACCTGCTGGAGGTCCACTATGACCCGGCCTATCGCGGCGTTTCGGCCCGGTTCGGGGCGCCGATCGCGGTCCTGCCCGCCCCGGTGTTCGCCCCTGACCGTTCGGCGGCCCTGACGGCCCTGACCGCCGCGATCCGGTCGGCCTGAGCGATCAGGCCGGGACGAATTGCATCCCCAGCCATTCGGCGATCAGGGCGGGTTTGTCCAAACCGTCGATCTCGACGGTGACCTCGTGCTTGATCAGCCAGCGTCCGCCGCCCTTGTCCTCGGCGGACAGCAGCTTGAAGCGGCCGCGCACCTTCGAGCCGACCGGCACGGGGGCGATGAAGCGCAGTTTGTCGAAGCCGTAGTTGACCCCCATGGTCACGCCCTCCAGGGCGCCCACGGCGTCATAGCTCATGGCCGACATCAGGCTGAGGGTCAGGAAGCCGTGGGCGATGGTGCCGCCGAAGGGGGTCTGTTTCGCCGCCTCGGGATCGACGTGGATGAACTGCCAGTCCTCGGTGCAGTCGGCGAAGGCGTTGATCCGCGCCTGATCGATCTCGATCCATTTCGACAGACCGACCTCCTGGCCGATCAGCCCCGCCAGTTCGCTGGCCTTGGTCATGTGCGTTTCCCCTTTTGTTGCCGGACCAAACTAGCCGCCTTCCCAAGCGTCAGGCCAGCAGGAATTCAGCCGGCGAACCGGCCCTCGATGATCTCGGCGAACAGGGACAGGTCGATATTGCCGCCCGACAGGACGACGGCGGTGGTCAGGCCCGCGGTCTCGACCTTGCCGGCGAGCAGGGCGGCGAGGGAGACGGCGCCGCCCGGCTCGACCACCAGTTTCAGGGTGCGGAAGGCGTAGCGCACCGCCTCGGCGGCCTCGGCGTCGGTGACGGTGACGACGCGATCCAGCCGTCGGTTGATCGGGAAGGTCAGTTCGCCCGGCCGATCACTCATCAGGGCGTCGCAGATCGAGGGCGACTGGGGCGGGGCGTAGGTCAGCCGTTCGCCCGCCGCGAGGGACAGTTCGGTATCGTTGTACTCCCGGGGCTCCACCCCGATGACGCGGGTCGAGGGCGAGCGGGCGGCCATCGACAGATTTATGCCGGCGATCAGGCCCCCGCCCGACGCCCCGCACAGCAACTGGTCCAGGTCGGCGCCGACGGCCCCGGCCTGTTCGACGATCTCCAGTCCGGTCGTGCCCTGGCCCTCGATGACGAAGGGGTCGTCGAAGGGGCGCACCAGGACCGAGCCGCGCGTGGCCGCAATCTCCTCGCCGATGGCTTCGCGGCTTTCGGTGTAGCGGTCGTAGAAGCGAACCTCGCCGCCGAATTCGATGACGCCCTCGACCTTCACCTTCGGGCTGTCGGCCGGCATGACGATGACGGCGCTCGTCCCGACCATGCGGGCGGCGGCGGCCACGGCCTGGGCGTGGTTGCCGGAGGAATAGGCGACCACGCCGCGGGTCTTCTCTTCCTCCGTCAGGCGGCTGATGCGGTTGTAGGCGCCGCGGAACTTGAAGGCCCCGGCCCGTTGCAGGGTCTCGGCCTTCAGCAGGACGCGGCCGCCCAGGCGTTCGTTCAGAGCCGGGCTTTCGATCAGGGGGGTGCGGACAGCGGCCCCGGCGATCTGGCGGGCGGCGTCGAGGACGCCGTCGAAGGAGGCGGTGTGGGTCATGGGTTGCGTGTAGCGCGGCTGAGTGGCGAGTGGCGAGTGGCGAGTGGATTCGATGTGCCGTGCAGTCTCAAGCCGGATTGAGGCGCCTCCTACTCCCGCTTGCCTCGCCACTCGCCACTCGCCACTCTCCACTGCATGAGCCTAATTCTCGCCATCGACCAGGGCACGACCTCGACGCGGGCGATCGCGTTCGAGCTGAACGACAAGGGGGCGCTCAGTCCGGTGGCGGTCAGCCAGATCGAGCTGGCGCAGCATTTCCCGGCCTCGGGCTGGGTCGAGCATGATGCGGCCGAGATCTGGACGGCCGTGGTCCAGACCTGTCGCGAGGTCATCCGCAAGGCCGGGGGCGTGGGCCGGTTCGCCGCCGTCGGCATCACCAACCAGAGGGAGACTTCGGTCATCTGGGACGCCGCGACGGGCGAGCCCCTGCACCGGGCCATCGTCTGGCAGGACCGGCGCACGGCCGATGTGGCGGCGCGGCTGGCGGCGGCGGGACACGAGGCGGCGGTTCAGGCGGCGACCGGCCTGATCCTCGACCCCTATTTTTCGGCGACCAAATACGCCTGGCTGCTGGATGCGGTCCCGGGCGCCCGCGATCGAGCCGGGCGCGGCGAGGTGAAGCTGGGCACCATCGAGAGCTGGCTGGTGTGGAAGCTGACCGGAGGCGCGCGCCACGTCACCGACGCCACCAACGCCAGCCGCACCTCCCTGATGGATCTGGAGACCCTGAACTGGCGGGACGACCTGTGCGCCCTGTTTGACGTGCCGCGCGCCGCCCTGCCCGAGATCGCCGGCTGCGCCGGGGAGATGGGGCGGTGCGATCCGGCCCTGTTCGGGCGCGACCTGCCCATCGCCGGATCGGCCGGGGACCAGCAGGCGGCCCTGGTCGGCCATGGGGCGCTGAAGGCGGGCGAGGCCAAGATCACCTACGGCACCGGGGCCTTTCTGGTGGCCAACGTCGGCGACAGGCCGGTGGCGTCGAAGAGCCGTCTGCTGGGCACTTTGGGGTTCAGCCTGGAGTCCGCGCCGAAGCCGGGTAGGATTGCATATGCATTAGAGGGGTCGATCTTCTCCGCCGGGTCGGCGATCCAGTGGTTGCGGGACGGAGCGAGGCTGATTTCGGAGTCTCGCCAGTCCGAGGCCCTGGCCCAGTCCCTGCCGGACAACGGCGGGGTCTATCTGGTGCCCGCCTTCACCGGTCTGGGGGCGCCTTGGTGGGACCCGGAGGCGCGCGGGACGATCACCGGCCTGACCCGCGACAGCGGTCCGGCCCATTTCGTCCGGGCGGCGCTGGAAAGCCTGGCCTATCAGACGCGGGACCTGCTGGACGCCCTGGCGGCGGACGGGGCGCCGCCGCTGAAGACGCTGAAGGTGGACGGCGGGGTGACGGCCAACGCCTTCGCCATGCAGTTCGTCGCCGACATCTGCGGTCTGGCGGTCGAGCGGCCCGCGTTTCAGGAGATGACGGCTCTCGGCGCGGCGCGTCTGGCGGCCCTGGGGGGCGGGCTGATCGACGATCTGGAGAGCCGTGCGACGGACGCGCCGGCCGTCTGGGCCCCGGCCATGTCGGACGATCGGCGTGAGACCCTGCATCAGGGCTGGCGTCGCGCGGTCAAGGCAGCCATTATTGCAGCGCAACAGAACGGCTGAAGCCGTCGATCGCCTCAGGGGGAAACCAGATGACCGATCAGCATGCAGACGCTCAAGCGGCCTTTGGCGGGACGCGCGAGGTCGATCCCCGCTATGTGCTGGACGAGGCGCGGCTGACCGAATGGCTGGCGGCCCATGTGCCCGGCTTTTCCGGCCCTCTGACCATTCGCCAGTTCAAGGGCGGCCAGTCGAACCCGACCTATGAGCTGACGACGCCGACGGCCGCCTATGTGCTGCGTCGCAAGCCGCCGGGGCAGCTGCTGGCCTCGGCCCATGCGGTGGACCGCGAGTTCCGGGTGATCTCGGCCCTGGGCGCACAGGGCTTCCCCGTCGCCCGCGCCTACGCCCTGTGCGAGGACGAAAGCGTGACCGGCTCCATGTTCTACGTCATGGAGAAGGTCGAGGGCCGGGTGTTCTGGGACCTGAAGCTGCCGGGACTGGAGCCCGCAGAGCGCCGGGCGATCTATGAGGCCCAGACCGACGCCCTGGCGCGCCTGCACGCCTATGACCCCGAGGCGATCGGCCTGGGCGATTATGGCCGGCCGGGCAACTATTTCGCGCGTCAGGTCGGGCGCTGGACGAAACAGTATCACGCCTCCGAGACGCACGGGATCGAGGCCATGGACCGGCTGATCGCCTTCCTGCCCGACAGCCTGCCGGCCGAGGGTCCGACGCGCATCGTCCATGGCGACTTCCGTCTGGACAATATGATCATCGCGCCGGACCGGGCCGAGGTGAAGGCGGTGCTGGACTGGGAGCTGTCGACCCTGGGCGATCCGATGGCCGATTTCTCGTATGTGCTGATCGGCTGGGTCCTGCCGGCCAGCCAGAGGAACGGCATCGGCGGGTCGGACCTGAAGGCGCTGGGCATTCCGTCGATCGAGGAGACGGTGGAGCGCTACGCCGACAAGGCCGGGGTGGCCAAACCCACCAATCTGGACTGGCTGCTGGCCTACAACCTGTTCCGCCTAGCCGCCATCTGTCAGGGCATCGGCGGCCGCGTCCGCGACGGCACCGCCGCCAGCGCCCACGCCGTCTCCATGGCCGCCCAGGTCGAACCCCTGTCCGCCGCCGCCTGGGACTTCGCCAGGAAGGCGGGGGCCTAGGATAATCCTCCCCCAGAGGGGGAGGGGGACCGCCGAAGGCGGTGGAGGGGGCCTGACCCGGACAGGGTTTCAAGCCATAGTCTTCCGATGGAAGCGCCGAAGCTTACGGTGAAACGCGCTCGCGAACTGAGGCGCAAGATGACCTTGCCGGAAGTGCTTCTCTGGCAGGCCATCGGGGGCGAGCGGCTGGATGGCGCGCGTTTCCGGCGTCAACATTCCATCGGCCCCTACATCCTCGACTTCTACTCGGACGCGGCGAAGCTGGCGGTGGAGATCGACGGAGTGGTCCACGACCATCCGGACCAGGTGGCGCACGACGATGCGCGGAGCCGTTGGCTCGCGCTTCGAGGCATCAAAGTCTATCGGATCGCCGCCAGGGATGTGCTCGGAAACCTTCAGGGGGTGTTGGCCAGCCTCAGACAGAGGTTGTGCGGCCAACCTCCTCCACCGCTTCGCGGTCCCCCTCCCCCAGAGGGGGAGGATTAGCGGCGCGCCAGCGCCCAGAGCCCTGCCTCAGCGCGGTTCGCCGACCAGGGTGAAGGGCGCCCAGAAGGCGGGGTGGCGCCATTCGCGGTTCGCGCGGACGGCCTTCATGCCGTGCTGGAGAGCGCGCGCACGGTCGCCGACGTCGGCGCCGGGGGCGTCGAGGGCGGCGAAGGTGTCGGAGATCAGGGCGGTTGTGGCGCTGTCAGACACCTCCCAGTGCGAGACCAGAACCGAACGCGCGCCTGCGTAGAAGAAGGCCCGGGCCAGGCCCGACAGGCCCTCGCCGCCCGGCCGGCCGTCAGAGGCTGCGGTGTTGCAGGCCGAAAGGACCACGAACTCGGCGTTCAGCCGCAGCTGGGCCGCCTCGGACGCCGTCAGATAGCCGTCATCGGCCTCGGTCGCCTGTTCCGGCGGAGTCAGGACCAGACCCGGCTCGGCGAAGCTGGACCCGGCCATCAGGCCATGGGTGGAGAAGACCACGAACCGGGCCCGCGACAGGGCGGCGGCGTCCGTGCCGCGCACGGCCGTCTCGGTGGCCTGGGCGCCGGTGCGGACCAGAGCCTGGGGATAGCGGCGCTTGAGCGCGTCCAGCTCGGCCTTGGAGCCGGGCAGATAGGGCAGGGCCTTGAGCTTGGCGACGTCGGCCAGACGTCCCTCGCCCAGGACGGCGTCGGCCGCCGGCGCCCCGCGGGAGACGCCGAGGGTCGGCGCCCCGGTCAGGATCGGCGCCCCGAAGGCGGCCAGGCTGAAGCCGCGACGCGCGGGCTGGGCGGCGCGGACAGGCGCGGCGGCGGTCGGCAGGGCCGGGCAGCCGGCGCTGCGGCGGGCGGGATCGGCGACCAGATGGCAGCGCAGGGCCTTGAGGCTGGACACCGACGGCAGGGTGGCCAGGGCGTAGCGATCGATCAGCCAGGGGGCCGTGTCCAGGGCCTCCGGGCCGGTGTCTGGACCCTGGGGCGGGGCGGTGGTCAGGACGGCCAGGGGCAGGGTGGTCAAGGCGCCGGTGGTGACGGTGACCAGGGTCGTCTTGCCCTCGAACACCGCCTCGACCGGGCGGACCAGTTCCGAATAGAGCCGCCAGGCAAGGGCGCGGTCGAAGGCCGGGGTCGGGCGGCCGGTCAGCAGGGCCGGGTCCAGCCAGTCGCCGTCGTCGCCGCGCGAACTGGCCGCCGCCGTGGTCAGTGAGGCGCGCAGGATCGCCACCGCCTCGGTCATGGCGGTCTCGTTCAGGTCGGCGGCCCGAGCCCATTCGACCCGATCGCGCGTCAGGCCCCAGACATAGGTCGCGTCCGGATTGACCAGGATCAGCAGCAGGCCCTCGTTGGGCCGCAGCAGGGCCTGGGTCTCGGCCACCGTCAGGGCGCGCGGACTGGTCAGTTCGGCATAGGCGGGGAAGCGGGCCTCGACGTCGGCGTCGACGACGCGGAGCCGCTGGATCACGGCCTCATAGTCGGTGCGGACCGCCGTGCGGCGCGCCGAGACGTCGGCGTCGGTGGCGGCGTAGAGACGCTCCAGCTCCCGCTCCAGGCCGTCGCGGCGGCTGATCAGGGTCTCGCGCTCCTCGGCCAGACGACCGAGGGCGTCGTCGCCCTGGGCGAAGCGGGCCGAGACCTTGGCCAGGGCGTCGGCGGCGTCGGAGGCGATGGCCCACTGGGCCGCCTCGAAGGCCTCGGCGCGCAGCGATTCCGGGGTGTCGACGGCGGCCCCGGCCGGAGCCCCGGCCCAGGCCGACGCGCCGGTCGCCAGCATCAGGGCGACGCCCGCCGTCACCGCCGCCCATGCCCGCGCCATGCCGTGCTCCCGTCCTAGTTGCTGAGGATCTGGACCTTGGTCCAGACCTGACCGCGATTGACGATGTCGATCCGCATCTTGCCGCCCTGGGGCCGGACGACGGTGCAGACCGGATAGTGATCGCCGCGTCCGTCCTGACAGACCAGGGTCCCGCCGGCGTCGCGGATGGTCAGGTCGATGTTGGAATCGCCGTCGCCGATGGCCGCGACGCGCAGCACCCCGCCGCGCGCCTCCAGTTCGAAGACATAGGTCTCGCGGGCCTTGATCTCGCGCACCTGGAAGATCGGGCCCTGGCCGAAGGGCGAGGACCGGACGCCGCGCGTGGTGTTGCGGACGCGGGCCACGGCGTCGCGGACGCCCTGATTGTCGGGCGCCATCCGTTCGGCCTCTGTCAGCAGGCTCTCCCAGGTCAGGAAGGGCTGGGCGTCGTCGTCGGCGGGCCGCAGCGGCGTCTCGGCCATCATGCGGGCGGCCATGATCAGGGGGCCGGGTTCGCCCCGGCGGCGACCCCAGTCGGCCAGATGGGCGGCGGTGACGATCTGGGTCACGGCGGCGGCCTCGGGCGATGCCGCGTCGGCCGCAGCGGGGTCCTGGGCGGCGTTCTGGGAAGGCACGGCCGCGACGGCGCTCGGCGGCGTGGTCAGGGCGGCGCAGGCGGCGGTGAGGACGGCCAGGCTGACGCCGACGACAAGGGCCGTTCCGCGTCCGTGCAATCTGTCCATGCGCCCGTGTCTCCCCCTTGATCCGCGCCCGACGGGACGCGGCGGCCAAGGATAATCACTGTCGGGCCGGTCTTGGCAAACTGACCGAACATGATGACGCGGCGGGACGCCTCAGAGGGTGGCGGCGGTGAGGATGCGACGGTCCTCGCGGCCCTGGACCAGGACGGCGACCGCCTCGCCCGTCTCGACGCGGCGTGGCAGGGGGTAGAGGGCCGGGCGGCCGGTCCAGGCCCCCAGCTTGGTCAGGCCGCGCACGACATTGACGTGGCGCACGGCCTGGCCGCGATTGTCGCCGCCGTTGACGGTCACGGTCTGGGGGCCGGGGGTGTAGAGCACGGCCCAGACCTCCGCCCCGCCGGCGGGCGGGCGACCGGAGCCGACGCCGACGCGGTCGCCGGTCGCGCGGAACTCGATCTGGGGCGGAGGCACGCGATCGGTCGAAGCCTCGTCGACGGCCTTCTGCAGCGCCGGTCCCGCGCCGCCGGGCAGCTGGAGCCGGCCGTCGATCACCACCTGGGGCGTATAGACATTGCGGATCCTGAGGGCGGCGCGATAGGCGTTCTGGCGCTGGGCGAACTCGGGCCGGGCGAAGGTGTCGGGCCAGCCGAGATAGTCCCAGTAGTCGACGGCGTAGGTCAGGGCCAGGACGCCAGGTTCATCGGCCAGGGCCTCGACCGCGAGATTGGCCTCGGGGCAGCCGGAACAGCCCTGGGCGGTGAACAGCTCGACCACGACCGGCTCGGCCGGCGCGGCCTGGCGCGCAACGCGATGCGTCCGCGACGGCTGCGCCGCCGAGCCGACGGCGCTCGCGACCAGGACGGCCGACGCCCCGGCGATGACCAGTCCCCTGAACCTCATGCCCGCAACCCTAGCGCCGCTGTGCGTTCACGGCCGGTCATATTCGCGTGAGGGACGTGCTCAAGCAGCGAGAGACGGCGTCGCGAGCGGTAGCGCGCTCCAAAAAGTCCTCAATCCATCAGCTGCTGCGCCAGATAGACATAGTGGCGGGCCCAGCGGCGGGCGTTGGCGACGGGATCGGCGTCGTTGGAGTGACCGCCCGCCGTTTCCTCGTAGTAGAGGCGGTCATAGCCCATGTCGCCGAGGCGCGCGGCGAACTTGCGGGCGTGGCCGGGGTGGACGCGGTCGTCGCGCGTGTTGGTGGTGATGTAGGCGCGCGGATAGTTCGCCCCGTTGCGCAGGTTCTGATAGCCGGAATAGGGGGCGATCCAGGCGGCCTCGTCCGGGAGGCGCGGGTCGCCGTATTCGCCGATCCAGGAGGCGCCGGCCGGCAGGTAGGGATAGCGCAGCATGTCCACCAGCGGGCTTTCGATGACCACGGCGTTGAACAGCTCCGGGTGCTGGGTCATCGACACGGAGGTCAGGACGCCGCCGTTCGATCGGCCGTAGATGCCCAGACGCCGCGCGGACGTGATCCTGCGTTCGGCCAGGTCGCGCGCCACGGCGGCGAAATCGTCGAAGGCGCGCTGACGGTTCTCGTTCAGGGCGGCCTGGTGCCAGGCGGGGCCGAACTCTCCGCCGCCGCGGATATTGGCCACCACATAGGCGCCCCCCTTCTCGAGCCACAGCTTGCCCAGTTCGGGCTTGTAGACGGGCGGGAAGGAGACCTGGAACCCGCCGTAGCCGAACAGCATGGTCGGGGTGGAGCCGTCCATCGGCGCGTCCTTGGGCCTGACCACGAAATAGGGAACCTGGGTCCCGTCGGTCGAGGCGACCTGGAACTGCTCCACCACATGGGTCGAGGCGTCGAACCGGGCCGGCGCCTGTTTGACGCGGTCCGCTGAGCTGCGGTTCAGATCGACCAGGGCCAGGGTCTGGGGCGTCAGGAAGCCCTCGAAATCATAGAAGAGCCGGCCGGACTTGCGGCTGGAAGCGCCCAGGTGGACGGCGGCGTTCTCGGCGGCGGGCAGGACGGTGCGGGTCCAGGGCGAGGAGCCGGCGGCGTTGAAGGCGACGATATGGCCGACGACGTTGTCGTAGATGGTGGCCACGACCCGGCCGTCGAAGACGCGCACGCCCTCGATCGACTGGCGCGCGGTCGGGCTGACGATGACGTCGGCCTCGGTCGACAGGCGGATGTCGCCCGAGGGGGTGCGCGGGCGCAGGGTGTTTAGGCTGACGGCCATCAGGGAGCCGGCGCGACGCTCGCCGTTGCCGTACAGCAGGCCGGTGCGGGTCCAGGCCTCCTCGATGGTGAAGATCAGCCGACCGTCCATGACCCCGTGGACGGACGTCCGCTCGGGGATGGCGAGACGCACCAGGGTCGTGCCGTCCAGCCACCAGGTCTCGGCGCGGAAGGTGTCGAGCGGCCGGTTGAAGATGACCGCCTCGATCCGGCCGTCGCCGTCGCGATAGACAGAGGGGCTGACGCCGTAGCCGCCGTCCGCCGCATCGCCACGGAACAGTTCGACGGCCGTTTCCAGCGTCCCACGCCGCTTCAGCGCCTTGACGATGAAGGGATAGCCGGACTCGGTCAGGGTCGGCTTGCCGTTCTCGGGGCCGAAATCGGTGGCGACCAGCAGGGTGTCCTCGTCCAGCCATTCGATCCGGTGCTTGCCTTCCGGCAGGACGAAGCCGCCCTCGACGAAGGCCCTGGTCGCGGTGTCGAACTCGCGCACCGTCACCGCGTCCTTGCCGCCGTCCGACAGCATGATCAGGCAACGGCGGTCGTCGGGCGCCAGGCAGTCGGCGCCCTTGAACACCCAGTCGCGCCCCTCGGCCCTGGCCAGGGCGTCGACGTCGAGCAGGGTCTCCCACTCCGGCGTCGCGGTGCGATAGCTGTCCAGGGACGTGCGACGCCAGACCCCCTTGGGATTGGCGGCGTCCTGCCAGAAGTTGCCGATGCCGTCGCCGAGGAAGGCGGGGCGCGGAATGCGGTCCGTCGCGGTCAGGATGGCCTCGGCCTCGGCCCGCAGCGGCTCGTAGCGAGGATCTTCCGTCAGGGCCTTGAGCGATTTTTCGTTCTCGGCCGCGACGAAGGCCAACGCCTCTGCGCCCTCGACCTCCTCCAGCGCCAGATGTTCGTCAGCGGCGCGTACGCCCTCCGGCGACAGGTCGCGCGGCATGTGGGGGGGCGTGGACTGGGCCCAGGCGGAACCGGCGAGTGCCGATGTCGCCATCAGGCCGGCGACGGCCGCGAGCATCACTTGGCGCATCTCAACACACTCCGCTTCATCATTCCTCCCCCACAGGGGGAAGGGGACCGCCGTCAGGCGGTGGTGGGGCGGGCCAGACGTGTGTCGGGATTTACCCCCTCCACCACTTCGTGGTCCCCCTCCCCCTGTGGGGGAGGATAGTCAGCGTTTACTGCTGCGCCGGTTCGTCCATCAGTCGGCGCGTCAGATAGGTGTACTCCAGCGCCAGGCGGCGGGCCGTTTCACGCAGATTCGCCCCGGCGGCGTGTCCGCCGTCGGTGTTTTCGTAGAACAGCACCGGATAGCCGAGCTCTTCCATCCGCGCGGCGGCCTTGCGGGCGTGGCCGGGATGGACGCGGTCGTCCTTGGTCGAGGTGTGGATGAAGACCTCGGGATAGGGCTGGCCCGCGCGCAGGTTCTGATAGGGCGAATAGGCTTGGATCCAGGCGCGCTGTTCCGGAATGTCGGGGTCGCCGTATTCGGCGATCCAGCTGGCGCCGGCCAGCAGCTTGTGGAAGCGCAGCATGTCGAACAGGGGCACCTGGATGACGGCGGCGTTGATCAGGTCCGGCCGCTGGGTCAGCATCGCTCCCATGAACAGGCCACCCTGGGAGCCGCCCATGATCCCCAGATGCGGCTGGCTGGTGATGCCGCGCGCGATCAGGTCCAGGGCCACGGCCTGGAAGTCCTCGTGGGCCTTGTGGCGGTTTTCCTGCAAAGCCGCCTCGTGCCAGCGCGGGCCGAACTCGCCGCCACCGCGCGTGTTGGCGATGACATAGACGCCGCCACGCTCCAGCCACAGCTTGCCCACCGTGGCCGAATAGCCCGGCAGCAGGGAGTTCTCGAAACCGCCGTAACCGTAGAGCAGGGTCGGGTTGGAGCCGTCGTTGGGCGCGCTTTCGCGATGGACGACGAAATAGGGAATCATCGTGCCGTCGGCCGAACGGGCTTCGAACTGGTCGACCTTCAGGCCCGTGGCGTCGAACTTGGCCGGCAGGGACTTGATCTGGGCGGTCTGGCCGGTGGCCGCATCCGCCAGCCAAAGGCTGGAGGGATTGAGGTAGCCGGCGACGCTGACGAAGACCTTGTCGTCCTGCTCGGACGCCGAACCCACGCCGACGGTGACGTTCTGGGGCAGGTCCAGACGTGTGCGGCTCCAGTCGGCCGGGTCATAGACATAGACCGAGCCGCGCACGTTCTCGTACAGGGCCACGACCAGACGGTTGCGGGTGGCGTTGATCGCCTCCACCGCCTCGCGGTCGCCCGGACGGATGACGATTTCAGCCGGCAGCTTCGGGTCGGCGAGCCAGGCCTGCAGCGGCCAGGCGATGACGTCGCCGGACTTGAGCGCCTGGCCGGACGGGGCGGTCCAGTCCTGTTTCAGCGACACGATCAGCTTGCCGCCGACCAGGCCGGAGATGTTGGACCGCGAGGGCAACTCCAGCCGGGTCGTGGAGCCGTCGGCGTTCAGGCGGAACAGCTCGTTGTCCCAGAAGCCGACGCCGCGATTGATCAGGGTGGCCTGGATGACGCCGTCGGCGTCGCGCAGGGTGAAGGCGTTGACCGAGACGTCGGTCTTCTGGCCCTCGAAGATGGTCGGGGCCTGGTCGAGCGACTGGCCGCGCTTCAGCAGGCGGATAGTGCGGGCGTAGCCGGAGTCGGTCAGGGAGCCCTCGCCGAAGTCACGGAACACCAGCAGGGTGTCGCGATCGATCCAGGTCGCGCCGCCCTTGGATTCGGGCAGGACGATGCCGCCCTCGACGAACCTACGTTCGACCGTGTCGTATTCGCGGACCGTGACCGCGTCCTTGCCGCCGTTCGACAGGCTGATCAGGCAGTAGCGTTCTTCGGGCTGGAGGCAGGAGGAGCCCTTGTAGACCCAGTTGGCGTTTTCGGCCGTGGACAGGGCGTCGATGTCGAGGATGGTCTCCCACTGCGGCTCGGCCGAGCGATAGCTGTCCAGGGTCGTGCGGCGCCAGATGCCGCGCACGTGCTGGGCGTCCTGCCAGAAGTTGTCGATCGTGCCGTCGCGGTTGAAGCCGGGCGAGGGGATGCGGTCGCGCGACTGGACGATGGCCAGGGCCTGGTCGTGCAGGGTCTGGTAGCGCGGGTCGCCCTGCAGCAAGCCGAGGGAGGTTTCGTTGTGGGCCTTGACCCAGTCCATGGCCCTGTCGCCCTCGACCTCCTCCAGCCAGATGTAGGGGTCGGTCGCATCGGAAGTGGCGAAGCCGGAAGCGGCGCTGGGAGAGGCGGCGGAGGCAGGCGCGGTCTGGGCCATGGCGGCGACGTGGAGTCCTGAGGCGAGAAGCAGGGCGGCGGCCGAAACCAGCGGGCGGATCATGGACAGACTCCGGAAAAAGGGCGGCCGAACCTTGGCGAGGCGGGGGGCGCCCGGCAAGCCCGGGAACCTTACGGATTTGTCATGTGGCGGGAGGGTCAGTCCTCGTCCGGAATGCACAGGATCTGGCCGCAGGCCTTGCAGTGGACGGCGTCCGGATCGTGGGTCTGCAGGCCGCAGCGATCACAGGGATGACGCACCTTGTGCGGCTTGATCAGGGCCTGGGCCAGCCGCAGGAACAGGGTGATGCCGCTGAGCATGATGGCGATCGACAGCATCTTGCCGACCGACCCCGGCAGGGTGATGTCGCCGAACCCCGTCGTGGTCAGGGTGGCCACGGTGAAATAGAGGGCGTCGACATAGCCGGCGATGCCGTCATGGCCGAGGAAGGTGGCGTAGACGAAGCCGGTGACCACAAAGACGAAGGTGACCAGGCCGGACAGCGCGCGCACGACCGCCTCGACCCGGGTGTCGTCGTACTTGTGGCCGATGGTCCGCCAGAAGAATTCGGAGTTCAGCAGGGTCCACAGGCGCAGGATCCGCAGGAAGCCGAGATTGGCCAGCCAGGCCGGGAACAGCAGGGTCGCCAGGATGAACAGGTCCAGCCAGACGATCGGCCGTTTCAGCCAGTCGCGAATGTTCGTCCAGGCATAGCCGCGCGCGGCCAGGTCCGCCGCCAGCAGGGCGGCGATCAGATAGTCGGCGACATAATAGGCCCAGCCCGCCTGCTTCAGGATCGGGGCGGCGATGAAGAAGGCCACGATCAGCAGATCGACGATGATGACCGTCAGACGGAACCGGACGGCCGGCGGCTGGGAGCCGTGATAGAGATAGCGCAGGCGCGCCCGGAGCCTGAGGCCGTCCTCCTTTTCGGGAGGAGACGTGTCTGCGGCGGCGTCGGTCTTTCGGCCCATTGGCCAGCGATAGCGCGCCCGGCTCGCGCAGGGAACACCGCTCCGCTATATGCACGCGCGATGTCCCGTCCCTTCGTCAAGATGAACGGCGCCGGCAACGACTTCGTCGTGGTCCATGCGCTCGACCGGCCCTTCGCGCCGACGCCGGATCAGGTGCGCGCCCTGGCGAACCGCGAGACGGGCGAGGGCTTCGACCAGCTGATCGCCATCGAGCCCTCGCGGGACGGCGGCGACGCCTTCATGCGGGTGTGGAACGCCGACGGGGGAACGGTGGAGACCTGCGGCAACGCCCTGCGCTGCGTCGGCTGGATGCTGATGCAGGCCTCGGGCGCCGATCGCGCCGCCATCGACACCCTGGGCGGGCCGACGGTGGCGACCCGCGCCGGCGAGCATCGGATCACGGTGGATATGGGCGCGCCGCGTCTGGACTGGACCGAGATTCCGCTGGCCGAGGAGATGGACACCCGCAATATCGAGCTGCAGGTCGGTCCGATCGACGCGCCGATCCTGCATACGCCCGGCGCGGTCTCGATGGGCAATCCGCATGTGGTCTTCTTCGTGCCCGAGACCCCGTCCGACGCCTTCGTCACGGCCAACGGCTCGCTGATCGAGCACCACCCGCTGTTTCCCGAGGCGGTCAATGTCGGCTTCGCCCATGTGATCGCGCGCGATCACATCCGGCTGAGGGTCTGGGAGCGGGGCGCCGGCCTCACCCGGGCCTGCGGCACCGGGGCCTGTGCGGCTCTGGTCGCCTGCGCCCGCCGGGGCCTGACCGACCGCGCCGCCCGGGTCGAGGTGGACGGGGGCGACCTGTTCATCGACTGGGACGAGGCCACCGGCCACGTTCTGATGACCGGCCCGGTCGAGGTGGAGCGGACGGGCGTGCTGAATTTCTGAGGCCCTGCGACACGCTTCGCCCTCGTCATCCTCGGGCTTGTCCCGAGGATCCACTTGTCAGCCGCACAAGCGGTTGAAGCTTCTACCCGTTTCCGCCGTCGCGCTTCACCCCCGGCGCGAACTGATGGAGCCATGGGTCCTCGGGACAAGCCCGAGGATGACGGGTTGAAGGGCGGTCGGTCGGACTATCCCGCGCACTCCGCCGGCTTGCCGTTCGCCGGATACTGGGCGCATGACCGGTCGATCTCGGACTGGATCAGGTCGCAGGGGTTGGCGGCGTTGCAGGGCGGGCGGGTGGCCGGGCTGACGGCGATGCAGCGCCGGACCAGTGTGGCCGAGGCCGCCTCTCCGATCGCCTGGCGACAGGGGGTTTCGCTGATCTGGACCTGGGCCGGCGGGGACGGCGGCGTGGGCAGGCGCGCCTCGGGCTCCGGCGCCGCGACCGGCGCCTGGCAGGCGGCGAGGAGCATCAGTCCCGCGGCGAGGATCATCGGGCGCATGTCAGGTCTCCAGATAGGTTCCGTGCACAATGCGCCCGGTCGCCCAGAGCGCAAGCTTCTGTGCCCGGCGATCCTGCGCTCAAGCAGCGAGGCTCCGCGAGCCGAGCGTAGCGCCCGTGCGTCGCGCCCCGGCGCCGATCACCCCTTCAGCGCCGCCTCGACCGCCGCGCGCTGCTTGACGAACAGTTCGGCGCAGGCGGCGTCGGCCAGCTGGAACAGGCGGTCGAACTCGGCCCGGCTGAAGCCGCGCTTCTCGCCCGTGGCCTGGATTTCGACGATGGTCCCGGCGCCGGTCAGGACGAAGTTGCCGTCGGCCTCGGCCGAGGAATCCTCTTCATAGTCGAGGTCGGCGACCGGGGTGTCGGCGAAGACGCCGCAGGAGACGGCCGCCACCTGATCCAGGATCGGATCGGCGCTCAGCACGCCCTCCTGCTTCAGGTAGCCGAGCGCAGAGGCCATCGCCACCCAGGCGCCGGTGATCGAGGCGGTGCGGGTGCCGCCGTCGGCCTGGATGACGTCGCAGTCGATCAGCACCTGACGCTCGCCCAGGGCCTTGAGATCGATCACAGCGCGCAGGGAGCGGCCGATCAGTCGCTGGATCTCCTGGGTGCGGCCCGACTGCTTGCCCGCCGCCGCCTCACGACGGCCGCGCGTGTGGGTGGCGCGCGGCAGCATGCCGTACTCGGCGGTGACCCAGCCCTGGCCGGTGTTGCGCATCCAGCCCGGCACCTTTTCCTCGACCGAGGCGGTGACGAGCACCTTCGTATGGCCGAACGACACCAGGCAGGAGCCCTCGGCATAGCGATTGACGCCGGTTTCCAGCGTCACGTCGCGGATCTGATCGGGGGTGCGGCCGGACGGGCGGACGGTCATGCGGAGACTCCTTGAAGCGTTCGGCGCGCTGCTTATCCTGAAACCATGAGCCTGTCCCCCTCCGCCTCCAGGGTGAGCCTGCGTCCCGCCACGGTCGCCGACGCGCCGATGCTGGCCGACTGGGACCGCCAGCCCCACGTCATCGCCTGTTCCAGCGACCGGCCGGACCTCGAGGTCGCCTTCGACGACCGCGACTGGGTCGAGGAGATCGCGGCATCTTCGGACGTCAGCTTCTACTGGATCGCCGAGGCGGAGGGCCGTCCGATCGGTGTGATGCAGGTCTGCGACCCCCATCGGGAGCCGACGCACTACTGGGGCGAGATCGAGCCGGGCCTGGTCGCCATCGACATCTGGAT
The DNA here is from genome assembly GCF_049445955.1 of Brevundimonas sp. VNH65. NCBI lineage: Bacteria > Pseudomonadati > Pseudomonadota > Alphaproteobacteria > Caulobacterales > Caulobacteraceae > Brevundimonas > Brevundimonas sp. VNH65. The sequence continues at coordinate 514,296 of NZ_JBMSDX010000002.1, forward strand.
CGGTCCGGCCGAGGCGCTGAACCGGGGCTATGGGACGCAGATGATGGGTCTGGCGCTCGACGCCGCCTTTGCCGATCCGGCCGTGACCGCCTGTGTCATCGACCCCCTGAACAGCAATGCGGACGCCCACCGCTTCTATCAGCGGCTGGGGTTCACGGTGGTCGGGCGCCGGATGTTCGACGAGGACGACTGTCTGATTCACCGGCTGGAGCGCGCCGACTGGCAGGCGCGACGGGCGGCCGCATGAGGTCGCCCCTGCTCGGCTCCGCCTCGCCCGAAGCCCTGTCCGGCCTGGTCGGACTGGACGCCCGCGCCCGCGACATCTTTCGCCGCATCGTCGAGACCTATCTGCAGACGGGAGAGCCGGTGGGGTCGCGCACCCTGTCCCTGACCGGGGTGTCCCTGTCGCCGGCCTCGATCCGCAACACCATGCAGGACCTGACGCTGGCGGGTCTGCTGGCGTCGCCGCACGCCTCGGCCGGGCGGATCCCGACCCATGCGGGGCTGCGCCTGTTCGTCGACGGCCTGCTGGAGATCGGCGACCTGGGTCAGGAGGAGCGCCGCGAGATCGACGCCCGTCTGGTCGGCCGGGGGCGCAGTTTCGACGAGGCCCTGAACGAGGCCTCGGCCCTGCTGTCGGGTCTGGCCGGCGGGGCGGGGATCGTGGCCAGCCCGGTGCGGGACGTCGGGGTCAAGCATGTGGAGTTCGTGGCCCTGGGCCCCGATCAGGCCCTGGCGGTGCTGGTCGCCGAGGACGGGGCGGTCGAGAACCGGCTGATGAAGCTGTCGGCGGGGGTCACGCCGGCGACCCTGCGCGAGGCCTCCAACTTCCTCAACGCCCGGCTGCGGGGCCGGCCCCTGGCCGAGGCGGGGGTGGAGATGCGGGCCGAGCTGGACACGGCGCGGCGCGAACTGGACGCGGCGGCGGCCCGGCTGGTCGAGGACGGACTGGCGGCCTGGTCCGGCGGGGCGGAGCGCGAGCGCGCCCTGATCGTGCGCGGCCGGGCCAATCTGCTGCACGACCCCGAGACGGCGGCCGATTTGGAGCGGGTGCGGGTGCTGTTCGACGACCTGGAGCAGAAGGAACAGCTGATCGGCCTGCTGGACGGGGTCGGGTCGGCCGAGGGAGTGCGGATCTTCATCGGGGCGGAAACGCGCCTGTTTTCGCTTTCGGGTTCCGCTGTCGTCGCGGCGCCCTATATGAACGGCCGCCAGCGGGTGCTGGGCGCCGTCGGCGTCATCGGCCCCGCGCGTTTGAACTATGCCCGCATCATCCCGTTGGTGGACTACACCGCCCGGGTGCTGGGGCGACTGCTGGACGGAAACGAGACGTGAGCGACACCGAAAACCCCACCCCCAAGGATCTTGACCGGGCCGAACTCGACGCCATCGAAGCCGAAGCCGACGCCATCCTGGAGGCCGATGCGGCCGGGGGCGATCTGGCCCCGCTGGATCAGGTCATCGCCGAACGCGACGAGTGGAAGGATCGCGCCCTGCGCACCGCGGCCGAGCTCGAGAACCTGCGTCGTCGGGCCGAGACCCAGGCCAATGACGCCCGCGCCTACGCCATCCAGCGGTTCGCCAAGGACCTGCTGACCGTGGCCGATACGCTGGAGCGCGGCGTGCAGGCGGCGCCCAAGGGCCTGTCTCCCGAGCAGGGGGGAGAAGCGGTCGCCGGGGTGGTGACCGGCATGGAGCTGACGCTCAAGTCGCTGTTGTCGGCCTTCGAGGCCAACAATCTGCAGCGCGTCGCGCCCGAGGCGGGCGAGGCCTTCGACCCGCATGTGCATCAGGCGATGATGGAGCAGCCGTCGGAGACGGTGCAGGGCGGTCAGGTGATCCAGACGCTGCAGCCCGGCTACGCCCTGTTCGGCCGCACGGTGCGCCCGGCCATGGTGGTGGTCGCGGCCAAGGGCTCCGGCGCGGCGAAAGCCGCCGAGGCCGCCGCCGCCTACGCCCAGACCGGGGCCAACGGCGCCGCCTACGACGGCAAGGCCTGATCCAGCCTCAGAAGCCCCGGCGCCAGGCGCCGATCAGGGCGAACTCGGGCTCGGCGCCGACGATGTGGCGCGGCTGGCGGCTGGCCAGCGCCTGGACCGTCAGCCAGGCGCCGTCGCCCAGCGGGCGTTCCGTCGCCAGGACGAAGTCGATCTGGCGTCCGGTCGGGCTGGCGTTGAAGCGCCGCCGCGAGAAGGTCGGGGCGTCGAAATAGTCGGCCGGGACGTCCGCCAGAAGGGCGCCCAAAGTCCCGCTCTCAAGCCGTAGCGGCTGGGCGATCGAGGCGGTCAGCCGCGCGCAGCCAAACAGGCCGCCGCGCATCCAGGACGGGCAGTCGGCGCTGAAGGCCATGCGCCATGACCGGCTGATCAGGTCGCCCTCGCTGGACAGGAAACGACCGGTCACCCGGGTCTCGCCCTGGCTGACCTCGGCGCTGAGGCGGGCCGAGCGGCCGAGGCGCCAGTCGCCCGACAGGCCGTAGAAGACCGTCTGTGACGGCAGGGCCAGATCGGATCGCGACGGCATGTAGCCGCCGAGCGGCGCCAGGTCCTCCTCGAGTTCCCCCAGGCTGAAGGCCAGGCCGCCTTTGGCCCCGCGCCAGCCCAGGCTGGCCCGGCCATAGGAGGAGGCGTCGCGTTCGACCGTGCGCAGCAGGGCGCGGCGGTCGCCGCCTCCGGCCTCGGCCACCAGGGCCAGGCCGCGTCCCAGATCGACGACGCCCTGCAAGGCCCGGTCCGCCTGGGCCAGGGCCGTGAAGCCGTCCCCGGCGCCGGTGCGGAAGGGGGCGTCGGCCCCGCCCTGACCCTGCCAGGCGGCGAAGGCGAGGCGACCGGCCTGGACGCCGAACAGGGCCTCGCGCCGGGGTTCGTCGCCCAGCCAGGGGGCCTCGTTCAGGCCGCGCCGGGGAATGACCGCTTCGGGCAGCTCGACCGGCTGGGAAGCCGTCAGTTGCAGGCGGGCGCCGCCCGGCCCGGCGACCTCGGTGCTGACGCGTCGCATCGGCGCCTCGGCCGAGGGCTGGTGCGATCGGCTGGGGGCGGTCGGGAAGACGTCGCCCAGGTTGATCTGAAACAGGCGGTTGTAGTCGTCGTAGATGACGGTGTTCAGCGCCGTCTGCACGCGGAAGGCGTCGCCGAAGGCCGAACCGATGAAGGAGCCGGGCTCGGGGGTCGGAACCAGCATCCCGCCGGCGGCCGAGGGGGTGGAGCTGGACCCGACCGGGGCGAAGGCGCCGGCCATGTCCAGCAGCCCCCGGCCGTAGACGATGTCGGTGCCGGCGTCGCCCGCGTCACGCGCCGTCCGCAGCAGGATCTCGATCGCCTGACGTCCCGTCAGATTGGGGAAGGCCTGAAGCAGCAGGGCGATGGCGCCCGAGACGTGGGGGGCGGAGAAGGAGGTGCCGTTGACCCGCCAGCAGGAGCTGGTGTCGCAGGCGGTGATGACGTCCTTGCCTGGGGCCGAGATGTAGACATTGGCCGCGACCCCGGCCTTGTTGGAGAAGTCGGCCAGGGTGTTGGCGGAATCGTGGGCGCCGACGGCGATGATCGCGCCGGCGAAGCGGGGATCCAGGGCGTAACGGGCCGGCCATTCGGGATTTTCGCCGGACTCGTTGCCGGCCGACGCGATGATGACCGCTCCGGAGTTCACCGCGCGCAGCAGGGCGGCCTCGAAGGCCGAGCCCAGCGGCCCCTCTCCGCCCAGGGACATGTTGATGATCTTCACGCCCTGGTTGACGGCATAGTTGAGGGCCGAAACCAGGTCCGAGGACTTGAAGCAGGTGTCGTCGTCGGGATCGGTGCAGTCCGACACCTCAGCCCGGATCGACAGAATCGTGGCCTCATAGGCGACGCCCACCGTGCCGGTTCCGTTGAAGTTGGCGGCGATGATGGCGGCCGAATAGGTGCCGTGCCGGTCCGTGCCCTCCGGCGTGTTCCGGCCGACGACGACATCGGTCGACAGCGGGGATATCCGCCCGACCAGGTCGGCCTGGGCCATTTGGATGCCGGTGTCGATGACCGCGACCACCTGCCCCCGGCCGCTGGCCCCCGCGTCATAGGCGGCCGACGCCTTGATGTTGGTCAGGCCGTAGTTGCGCAGATACTCGGCCGAGGTCGCCGACGGACCGGGAGGAGGCGGAGGCGGCGGCGGCGGTGGAGGTGGCGGCGGGGGCGGCGGGGGCGGCGGGGGAGGCACGGGCGGCGGCGGGGTGGTGGTCCCTCCCGATCCTCCGCCCCCGCCGCACGCAGCCAGGGGGGCGAACATGAGGAGCGCCCCGAAAACAGCCAGAGGAACACTGCGCATACGCCTACCCTTCCCTTCAGGCGGGAATTCCTACGCCTTCAGGCGTGAATCAAACAGAGCGATCAACCGGCTCCAGCCGTCGGCGGCGTCGGTGGCGCTGTAGCTGGCCCTGTAGTCGGCGTGAAAGCCGTGCTGGGCGCCGGGATAGACGATGATCTCGCTGGCCCCCGCGGCGGGGGCGGGGGAGGCGGACAGGGCCGCGCGCATGGCCTCGACCGCCGTCAGGGGGATGCCCTGGTCCTTTTCGCCGTAGAGGCCCAGCACCGGCGCCTTGAGGTCGCGGGCGGCGTCGACCGGCCAGGGCGCGCCGGCGGCGGCCTGCTCCGGCGTGGCCGTTGCCGAGGCCGCGAGCTGGCCGTACCAGGCGACGCCGACGTCGATGGCGGGGAAGCGGGCGCAGGCCTGCCACACCACCTTGCCGCCCCAGCAGAAGCCGGTGATTCCGACCTTGTCCGTATCGGCCCACAGCTGGCCGCCGGCCCATTCCAGGGTGGCGGCGATGTCGCCCATCACCTGTTCATAGGTCGCCTTGCCGACGATCTGGCGGATTTCGGCGAAGTCGGTCAGAGGGGCGGGGTCGGCGACGCGCACGAAGAAGGCCGGGGCGATGGCGGCGTACCCCGCCCTGGCCAGGCGACGGCAGACGTCCTGGATGTAGGCGTGGACGCCGAAGATCTCCGATGCGACGATCACCACCGGAAAGGGGCCCTCGCCCTCCGGCCGGGCGACATAGGCCGGAAGGTCGAAGCCGTCCGGTGCGGGATAGCGCACGTCTTCTGTCCGCAGTCCCTGGGCGTCGGTGACCACCGGCGTCGCCGCCTGGGCCAGGGCCGCCGTGGCGTACTGGCTGAAGAACAGGCCGCCGGCCGTCGCCGCCGCCAGCGATCGCCGGGACAGATTCAGGTCGCCGGGCGCATTGCCTTCCGGACGGGTCAGGACGGTCATCGAAATCTCCCAGGGAATGCTTTGGACGACAGTGGCCCGGCCGCCCGCCGCCGTCGAGTCACGATGGCGCGTTTGTCGCGGCGATGGGGCCGGCGCGGCGCAGGGTCAGGTTGAGCCGTCCTCCGTTCGGGATCAGGCTGGAAGATCCGGCCAGAACCCGGTCCACGCCGTGGCGGGCCAGCCGGGCGGGTCCGGTCAGGGCGCAGACGTCGCCGGAGGCCAGTCGCACGGTTACGCCGCGCCTGCCCTCGGCCGGGGCGACGCGGAACACGGCCGTGTCACCGAGCGACACCGACAGGACCGGGGCGGTCAGATCGGCCTCGTCCCGATCCTGGTGCAGGCCCATGCGCGCCGTTTCGTCGTAGAGATTGACCAGACAGGCGTCCGGCGGATCGGGCCAGGCCGTCAGTTCGCGCCAGAGGTCCAGCAGTTGCGACGGGATCGGGGGCCAGGGGCGGCGAGTGTCGGGGTGGACGGGCTGATAGCGATAGCCGCCGCGATCAGAGACCCAGCCGAGGTCGCCCAGATTGGTCATGCGGACCGAGAACGGCCGGCCGCCGGGGGTCACGGGCCGGTACAGGGGCGCGGCGGCCACGGCCTGAAGCACGTCCCTCAGCAGTTCGGCCTGTTCGTCGGCGGACAGGGCGGCCGGCCACAGGCGGAAACCGTCGAAGCCGGTGGCGATCTCGCGGCGCGCGCTCATCGGGCCGTGATAGGGCCTCAGCGGGTATAGTAGAAGTCGGCGATGCGGCAGACGTTGACGTCAGGCCGGACGAGGGCCTGGCCATTGGCGAACTCGGCGTGCAGATCGTAGACGCAGCCGCCGGAGCCGTCGTCCATGTCGATCGCCAGACTGTCGCCGGGGCGCAGGGCGGCGTTCAGCAGCCGGTCGCGCCCGGCGGCGCGCGTCCCCCGGCCGACGGCGATCAGGCGCGTCATCGTCCAGCCCGTCTGATTGTGGATGCGCAGCTGGCGGTCCTGCCCGTCGCCGGAACGACCGGCGAGGGCGTCCTTGGTCACGGCGGCGCGCGGCTGGATCGGCGCCGAGGCCAGGGCGGACGGGCCGGTCAGGATCAGGCCGAGGATCGCGGTCGCGGCGAGGCCCGACGGGCGGGGCGTCGGCGGTTTTCGGCCGGGTGTCGGGTGGGTCATGCGTTCGTCCCTGATCCTGGGCGGCCCCCGTCCGCTCCATCGACCACCCTAGGGCAGGGGCGGGACGGGGCGCGCCTGACGGAGCCTGACGCGCGGCGCCGTGTCGGCCGCAGCCGTGATGGACCGATGCGGCGAATCTTGCGCTTGCCCGCGATCAGGGCTTGCGACGCCCCCCCGCCTTCCCATATCCGCTCCCGAACGGAGAAACCCCGGAACATCTGGGGCCTTTTCCCTCGCTCACCGGAAACGGCCCGCGACGGCGGGGCGGCTCCATAGACCAGAACAGGGGGCGGTCACGCGCGGCGCTTAGCTTTGAAAGGCCGCCGCATCGCCCGCCAGACGGAGAGACAGTAAAGCCCATGGGCAAGATCATCGGCATCGACCTCGGCACGACCAACTCGTGCGTCGCCGTCATGGACGGCAAGAACCCCAAGGTCATCGAAAACGCCGAGGGCGCGCGCACGACCCCCTCGGTCGTCGCCATCCAGGACGGCGGCGAGACCCTGGTGGGCCAGCCGGCCAAGCGCCAGGCCGTGACCAATCCGGCCAACACATTCTTCGCCATCAAGCGCCTGATCGGCCGCAACTTCGACGATCCCGTCGTGGCGAAGGACAAGGGGATGGTCCCCTACGAAATCGTCAAGGGTCCGAACGGCGACGCCTGGGTCAAGGCCCACGGCAAGGACTATTCCCCGCAGCAGATCTCGGCCTTCACCCTGACCAAGATGAAGGAGGCCGCCGAGGCCTATCTGGGCGAGAAGGTGACGCAAGCCGTCATCACCGTTCCGGCCTATTTCAACGACAGCCAGCGTCAGGCCACCAAGGACGCCGGCAAGATCGCCGGCCTGGAAGTCCTGCGCATCATCAACGAGCCGACCGCGGCGGCCCTGGCCTATGGTCTGGACAAGAACGACGGCCAGAAGATCGCCGTCTATGACCTGGGCGGCGGCACCTTCGACGTCTCGATCTTGGAGATCGGCGACGGCGTGTTCGAGGTGAAGTCGACCAACGGCGACACCTTCCTGGGCGGCGAGGACTTCGACCTGCGTCTGGTCGACTATCTGGCCGACGAGTTCAAGAAGGAGCAGTCCGTCGACCTGCGTCAGGACAAGCTGGCCCTGCAGCGCCTTAAGGAAGAGGCCGAAAAGGCCAAGAAGGAGCTGTCCTCGACGGCCCAGTACGAGGTCAACCTGCCGTTCATCACCATGAACGCCTCGGGCCCGCTGCACCTGAACATCAAGCTGTCGCGCGCCAAGCTGGAAAGCCTGGTCGAGGACCTGGTCCAGCGCACCATCGAGCCGTGCAAGAAGGCCCTGGCCGACGCCGGCATGAAGGCGGCGGACATCGACGAGGTGGTTCTGGTCGGCGGCATGACCCGCATGCCGATGGTCCAGGAAGCGGTGAAGAAGTTCTTCGGCAAGGAGCCGCACAAGGGCGTGAACCCCGACGAGGTCGTGGCCCTGGGCGCCGCGGTCCAGGCCGGCGTGCTGCAAGGCGACGTCAAGGACGTGCTGCTGCTGGACGTGACGCCTCTGACCCTGGGCATCGAGACCCTGGGCGGGGTCTTCACTCCGCTGATCGAGCGCAACACGACGATCCCGACCAAGAAGAGCCAGGTGTTCTCGACCGCCGACGACAACCAGTCGGCCGTGACCATCCGGGTGTTCCAGGGCGAGCGCCCGATGGCCAACGACAACAAGGTGCTGGGTCAGTTCGACCTGATGGGCATTCCGCCGGCCCCGCGCGGCATGCCCCAGATCGAGGTCGCCTTCGACATCGACGCCAACGGCATCGTCCATGTCACCGCCAAGGACAAGGCGACCAACAAGGAACAGTCGATCCGCATCCAGGCCAACGGCGGCCTGTCGGACGCCGACATCGAGAAGATGGTCAAGGAAGCCGAGGCCAACGCTTCGGCGGACAAGGCCCGCAAGGACCTGGTGGAGGCCCAGAACGCGGCCGACAGCCTGATCCATTCGACCGAGAAGGCCCTGGCCGAGCATGGCGACAAGGTCGGGGCGGACGAGAAGTCGGCCATCGAGACCGGCCTGGCCGATCTGAAGGCCGCCCGTGACGGAACCGACCCCGAGGACATCCGCGCCAAGACCAACACCCTGGTCCAGGCGTCGATGAAGCTGGGCGAGGCCATGTATTCGGCCCAGGCCGGGTCGGGCGAGGGCGACGCCGCCCCGGCCGACGACGGCGTGGTCGATGCGGAGTTCGAGGAAGTCTCGGACGCCGACGACGACAAGAAGAGCGCATAACTATTCCTCCCCCATCGGGGGAGGGGGACCGCGCCTTCGCGGTGGAGGGGGCTGACCGAACACGCCGGTGTCTGGATCGGCCCCCCACCACCCCAGCGCAAGCGCGCTGCGGTCCCCCTCCCCCGGCGCTTCGCTTGGGGGAGGAATAGAACGGCCCCGCTTGTCCTCTGGCGAGCGGGGCCGTTTCATGAGGTTGCATCATCGGACCCGATCCCCATGTCGGACGGGTCGGGCTTTTCGGTCAGCGTCCGGACAAGAGGCGGAACCGAGCAGCTCAAGGATTAGAGGGCCAACGCCAGATGGCGCGTGACTATTACGAGGTTCTGGGCGTCGAGCGGACGATCGACGCCGCCGGTCTGAAGGCCGCCTATCGCAAGCTGGCCATGGTGCATCACCCCGACCGCAACGGCGGCTCGGAAGACTCGATGGCCAAGTTCAAGGAGATCTCCGAAGCCTACTCGGTGCTGTCGGACGATCAGAAGCGCGCTCACTACGACCGCTTCGGCCATGCCGGCCAACCGGGCGGGGGACAGGGCCCGTTCGGCGGCGGGGGCTTCCACGACGTCAACGACATCTTCAGCCAGGTGTTCGGCGACGCCTTCGGCGACGTGTTCGGCGGCGGCGGACGCCAGCGCCAGCAGGGCCCGCGCCGCGGCTCGGACCTGCGCTACGATCTCGAGATCACCCTGGAGCAGGCCTACAAGGGCGCGGACGTCGAGATCGCCGTCCCCTCGACCCTGACCTGCGACACCTGTGACGGTTCGGGCGCCAAGGCGGGGGCCAAGCCCCAGACCTGTTCGACGTGTCAGGGCGCCGGCCGGGTGCGCCAGGCCAATGGCTTCTTCCAGGTGGAGCGGACCTGCCCGTCCTGCGGCGGCGCCGGCCAGCGGCTGGACGCCGCCGATGTGTGCAAGAGCTGTCACGGCCACGGCCAGGTGCGGAAGACCCGCAACCTCAGCCTCAAGATTCCCGCCGGCGTCGACGACGGCTCTCGCATCCGTCTGACGGGCGAGGGCGACGCCGGAACCCGGGGCGGTCCGCGCGGCGACCTGTATGTGTTCCTGTCGGTCGCGCCACACGAATTGTTCGAGCGCGACAATCTGGATCTGCTGGTGACAGTGCCTGTGCCGATGACCGTCGCGGCCCTCGGCGGCGAGGTGGACGCCCCCTGCCTGGTGTCCGACGCCTGCGACGGTCGCTGCAAGGCCTCGGTCGAGGTGCCCGCCGGCGCCCAGACCGGCAAGACCGTCCGCATCAAGGGCAAGGGCATGCCCCACCTGAACGGCCGCCAGCGCGGCGATCTGGTGGTCGAGCTGTTCGTCGAGACCCCGACCGACCTGACCGCCCGCCAGAAGGAATTGATGCAGGAGCTTGCCCAATCGTTCGGCGAGAGCCAGAACCCCCGCAACACTTCGTTCGCCGGGAAGGCCCGCCGGTTCTGGGCCGACATTCTGGGCGACGAAGGCGGCAAGTCGCGGGAGACCATGTCTTGAGCCTGATCGAGCCGGCGGAATGAGCGCCATCTTCCACGTCGGCATCGCCGGCGCCCGGGGCCGGATGGGCCGCACCGTGGATCAGGTCCTGGACGGCCGGAGCGACATCGTCGTCTCCGCCCGGTTCGACTGGGGCGAAACGCCGGACCTGAGCCTATGCGACGTGGTCATCGACTTTTCGACGCCGGACGCCTCGGTCGCCCTGGCGCGGCTGGCGGCCGAGCGGGGCGGACCGGCGCTGGTGGTGGGGTCGACCGGATTTTCGCCCGAACAGGAGGCCGAACTGATGGCCGCCGCCGAGAAGGTGGCCGTCGTCCGCAGCGGCAACTTCTCCCTGGGCGTCAACATCCTGATCGGTCTGGTCGAACACGCGGCCCAGCGGCTGGACCCGCGCGACTGGGACATCGAGGTCATCGAGGCCCATCACCGGCTGAAGATCGACGCGCCGTCGGGCACCGCCCTGATGCTGGGCGAGGCGGCCGCCGACGGCCGCGGCCATGATCTGGCCGACGTACGCTCCGCCCCCTATGACGGCATCACCGGCGAGCGCGAGATCGGAAAGATCGGCTTCTCCTCCATCCGCGCGGGCGGCATCGTCGGCGAACACACCGTCCTGTTCGCCTCGTCGTCCGAGACCCTGTCGCTCAGCCATTCGGCCATCGATCGCAGCCTGTTCGCCAAGGGCGCCGTGGCCGCCGCCGCCTGGGTGCGCACCCGTCGCCCCGGCCTCTATGACATGCAGGACGTCCTGGGCTTCCGCCAGGCATGATGCCTGGTGTCGCTTCGCGCCGCGCTATGCTCGGCTCGCGGAGCCTCGCGACTTGAGCGCATTCTGTCTTTGATCGCTTCGCGGCGCGCTATGTTCGCGACGCGGTCGCTCACGACTTGAGCGCGGGACGGCTCAATCCAGGTTGAGTGGGCGCATCGTATGGGCGATGGAACGGCATGGCTCCCGCCTCTCCGCCCCATCACGACGCCATTCTCATCGGCATCAGCCAGCGCATCTGCGCGGCCGGTTCGTTTTCCGTCATGGCGGCGTTGCTCAAACTCTCGACCCTGGACGGCGTCTCCGCGCCCGAGATGGTCTTCTACCGCGCCTTTTTCGGTCTGCCGGTCGTGGTGGCCTGGGTGGTGATGACCCAGGGCGGGCTGAAGGGCGCTATCCGGGCGTTGAGGCCGAACAACCCGTGGGCCCATGTCCTGCGCTGCGTGATCGGCGTCTCGTCCATCTTCTGCGTGTTTCAGGCCCTCAGCCTGCTGCCGCTGGCCGACGCCACCACCCTCAGTTTCACGGCGCCGATCTTCGCCACCATCCTGTCCTTCCTGCTGCTGAAGGAACAGGTCGGGATCCGACGGTGGAGCGCGGTGGCGGTCGGCTTCGTCGGCGTCCTGATCGTGACCCGGCCTCTGGAGGCCCTGTCGGCCGCCGCCGAACACGCCCTGCCGCTCGCCGGGATCGCCGTCGGCCTGCTGGCCGCGCTCCTGACCGCCGGGGTGACGATCACCCTGCGCCAGCTGGGCCGGACAGAGCATGTGGCGGCCATCGTCTTCTGGTTCTTCGTGGCCTGTTCGATCGTCGGCGCCCTGACCCTGCCGGTCTTCGGCCGGATGCATGAACCCCAGACCTTCGCCCTGCTGGTCGGGGCGGGCGCGGCCGGGGGCCTGGGCCAGCTGTTCATGACCAGCTCGCTGCAGAACGCGCCGGTGTCGGTTGTCGCCCCATTCGACTATCTGCAGATCGTCGGGGCGGTGATCTTCGGCTGGTGGCTGCTGCACACGCCCCCGACCGTCAGCACCCTGACCGGCGCCGCCCTCATCTCCGCTGGCGGCCTCTACACCGCCTGGCGCGAACACGTCCGCCGACGCCAGGCCCTGATCCAGCCGACGCCGCCGCCGGTGTAGAGCCTCAGCGCCCCGTCGATCCGAACCCGCCCGCCCCGCGCGCCGTGTCGTCGAGGGTCTCGACCTCGACCCACGCGGCCTGTTCATGACGGGCGATGACCAGTTGGGCGACGCGTTCGCCGCGACGGATTTCGAACGGCTGGTCGCCGATATTGGCCAGCAGAACCCCGACCTCGCCACGATAGTCGCTGTCGATCGTGCCGGGCGCATTGGGGCAGATCAGGCCGTGCTTCAGCGCCAGACCCGAGCGGGCGCGCACCTGGGCCTCGTAGCCCAGCGGCAGGGCGATCTTCAGCCCGGTGGGCACCACCGTCCGCTTGCCGGGCTCCAGCAGGATGGGCTGGTCCTCCGGCACGGCGGCCCGAAGGTCCATGCCGGCCGAACCGATCGTCTCATAGGCGGGCAGGGGCATACCCTCGCTGTTCGGCAGGCGTACGAGCTGGACGGAGACGGTTTCGGTCATGGCGGATCAGAAATGGAGGGAGGAGAAAGGAGTCAGTCGGCCAGGTGTTCGGCGATGCGCGTCGCCAGCCGCCGGGCGATGGCGGTCTTCGACTGGCGCGGCCAGGTCTCGGCGCCGTCGCGGGTGACCAGCATGACCGTGTTGCCGTCCGATCCGAAGACATCGTCCGACACGTCATTGCCGACGATCCAGTCGCAGCCCTTGCGCGACAGCTTGGCGCGCGCGTTGGCCTCCAGATCGGAGGTCTCGGCGGCGAAGCCGATCACCAGCTTCGGTCGCATCGGGCCCGGCGCGGCCACCCCGGCCAGGATGTCCGGGTTTTCGATCAGGGCCAGGGTCGGCGGGCCGCCCGGACCCTTCTTGATCTTGCCCGACGCCACCCCGTCCACGCGCCAGTCGGCCACGGCGGCCGACAAGACGGCGATGTCTGCCGGAAGGGCGTCGCGCACGGCCGCCTGCATCTGGACCGCCGCCTCGACGGCGACGCCGGTCACCCCCGTCGGAATCGACAGGGCGGTCGGGCCGGTGACCAGGGTCACCTCGGCGCCGAGCTCGGCGAGGGCGGCGGCGATGGCGTAGCCCTGTTTGCCGCTGGACCGGTTGGTCAGGCCGCGCACGGGGTCGATCGGCTCGAAGGTCGGGCCCGCCGTGACCACGGCCCGCCTGCCCGTCAGGGGGCGTCCGGCGGCCCCGGCCAACAGGCCCTCGATCGCCTCGAGGATCGCCGCAGGCTCGGCCATCCGGCCCGGTCCGTACTCGCCGCAGGCCATTTCGCCGTCGTCGGGCCCCACGACCGCAACGCCATGCAGGCCGTCGAAGCCCTTGAGCCGTTCGACATTGGCCTGGACCGCCGGATGCAGCCACATGCGGACATTCATCGCCGGGGCCAGCAGCACCCTCTTGTCCGTGGCCAGCAGGGTGGTCGAGGCCAGGTCGTCGGCCATGCCGTTGGCCGCCTTGGCGATCAGTCCCGCCGTCGCCGGCGCCACGACCACCAGGTCGGCCCAGCGCGACAGCTCGATGTGGCCCATGGTGGTTTCATCGTCGGGATGGAACAGGCCCTGGCGTACGGGATGACCGGTCAGGGCGGCCAGCGACAGGGGGGTGACGAACTCCGCCCCCGCCCCGGTCAGGATCGCCCGCGTCTCATGGCCCGCCTTCTTCAGCAGCCGCACGAGCTCCAGCGACTTATAGGCCGCGATGCCGCCGCCCACGATCAGCAGGATTCTTCGCATGGTCGGGACCGCCTCGCTCATGACCTTTCCTAGCGGCGGCGAGACCGAACGTCGACCTCGGAGCGATGACGAAAAAAGAACATTGCATGAACGACAGCTTAATATATAACGACGATCGTTGAAATCCGGATAAGGAGGGTCGCGATGTGGGGTCGGATGTCGGAGACGGTTGCGGCGGCCGTCGGGTTCGCGGCGGCGGGGGCGGCGGCCTTGGGGCTGGCCGCCTGTGACAATGGGCCGAGCGCGGTGCAGACGCGGGATCGGGCGGCCGAGGCGGCGCCGAACCTGCTGTCGCTGAGCGACGCCGGGACGGCGTCGGCCGCGCCGGTCGCGGCCGAGGTCCAGACGCCCGCGGCGGTCACCGCCAATCGCCGCGAGACGGCCGACGTCAAGATCCAGCGGTTGTTCGAGCGAAACGGCGCGGCGTTCGGCGCGCGGACGGCCGAGGACTATATGGATCGGGTCAAGGCCTTCACTTCGCGCCCGCCGACGGACGTGGATCGTGCGACCCGGCCGAACGGCGACGTGCTGCTGTACCAGGCCTCGACCAACACCTTCGCGGTGGTGTCGCGCGACGGGACGCCCCGGACCATGTTCAAGCCGGACGATGGGGCGCGTTACTGGGCCGAGCAGAAGGCCCGTGCGCCCAGCTTCGGCCAGAGGCGCGCCTCGGCTGAATAGGGCGCCTGGGCTGGATCATCGGCGGTTCGAAGGGGGCCCCGTCCGAACCGGGACCCGGCGCTCCGCCTCCATCCGGCGAGCGGAATCCGGGTTCGACGCGACGGCGTCCGGGACGATTTCGCCGGGCCTGAATTCAGTCCGCGGCGGGTTCGGGATCCGATTCGTCGTGCTTTTCCAGCATTTCGCGCAGCAGCTCCAGAGCAAGCTTCTGCTGGCGAGGAGCCAGCCGGGGCGCCAGGCGGGAAATCTCGATGCTGTAGCGGGTCGAGGGGTAGTCGTGGTCGAAGGCCGCCTCGCCTTCGGCGACTCCGGCCTGGGCGTTGGGCCCGAGACCCTCGAAGAAATAGCCGATGTCGACCTTGAAGAAGCGGGCGATGTCCCAGAGCTTGGACGCCGAGATGCGGTTGGCGCCCTTTTCGTATTTCTGAATCTGCTGGAACGTCAGGCCGAGCGCCCGTCCCAGGTCGCTCTGGTTATAGCCCAGGCCGATGCGTTTCTCGCTGACCCGTCGCCCCACATGGCGATCGACCGGATGCGGCCCGTCTTCCTTCACGCCTCTACCCATTCCGCCGCCCCCACGATCAGCAAGAACAAAACAAAGGCCGTCCTCCACCCTTTTTCGCAACTGCGAGAGGTTGGATCGCCGCCCTGACACTTACGCTCTCGCTTCACGCCCCGAATCCGCCAAGAGCTTGATTCTGCGACGTGGAATTTTGAGCATGGTCCTTTTCGTCCCATGGCGCGTCTTTGTCAAAGTCGGGCCTATTTTCGGCGGGCCTGCGCATCCAAAAGGAGCCTGAGCAGGACCAGTTGCTCAAGTCCGCTCAGCCCGCTAGCTGCTCGCGCAATCTCGGACGGGAGCGCGGAGATCACGTCGGGCGCCGTGGTCGCGTCCCTGCCCGGTCGTGGGTCGTCCCAGATGAAGGACGCCGCGCTTGCGACGTCGGCCATCCCGTCCGTCGGCGCGACGGGCCCGATGGTCTGTGGAATCCCTGCGAACACGTCGGTTACGTCGATGCCGAACAGTCCGCAGAACTGCCACAGGCGTGACGCGGGAATTCTCTCGCCCGCCTCCATCTGGCCGATCCGCTCGGCGGAGACGCCCAGGCCGGCGCCAACTTGAGCCTGGCTCCATCCTCGAAGATCCCGCAGGTCTCTCAATCTGCGACCGATCAGGAGGTCGATGTGATGGGTCCGCTCCCTTCCGGCTCGCGCTGTCTTTGTCGACATGGGCCCGCCCTCGGTCATGGGCGGGTCCGACGCCTGGCCGCCGACGCGGTGCGAACGGCCAAGCCAGCGCCCAGGCTGACCAAGATCAGCAGGGCGAAGGCGCCATCGCCCCACCGCCCGTACAAGGTCGCAGGACCCGCCTCGGGCAGGACCACGTCGACCACTCCGGCGACGCCGGGGTCCAGCCGGGTCCCCTCGACCACCCGGCCGTAGGGATCGATCAGGGCGCTGATGCCGGTCGGCGTCGCCCGCGCCATGGGCAGGCCCGTTTCGATGGCGCGGTAGGAGGCCAGGTTCAGATGCTGGCGCGGCCCGGACGTCCGGCCGAACCAGGCGTCGTTGGACACGTTTGCGATCCATTGCGGCCGTCCGGCGCCGCCGGGCGTGAAGCCGGGATAGAGGCTTTCATAGCAGATCAGCGGCTGGACGTCGGGCCGGCCGGGCAGCCGCAGCGGCGCCGGCGTCGGTCCGGCGCTGAAATCGGCGGGCATGTGCACCAGGCTGCGGACGCCCAGGGCGCTCATCAATCCGCCCAGCGGCAGATACTCGCCGAACGGGACCAGCCGGTGCTTGTCATAGACGGCCGCGACCCTGAGCCCCGGCCCGCCTTCGTCGGCCAGGGCGAACAGGCTGTTGTAGTACCGAGCGCCGTCGGGCTCGGCGGGATCGGGCTCGCCGCGCGCCAGGCCCATCAGCAGGATCTGGCCGGGCTGCAGGGCGTCGGCGATGGCCTGCCCCTCCCAGGCGCCGGGGGCGAAGGCCAGATTGGCGCTGGTCGGCAGGGCGCCTTCGGGCCACAGGACGATGTCGGGCCGTCGGTTCGCCGGTCCGGCCGGCGCCTGGGCCGTCAATCGCACATAGCGATCGACGATGCTGCGATAGGCCTCGGCCGTCCATTTGGATTCCTGGTCCACATTGGCCTGGACCAGCCGGATCACTGTGTCCGACGCTTCGACGCGGGCCGTCGACAGGCGATGCGCTCCCCATCCCCACAACAGGACCAATGTCGCCAGCCCGGCCGCTGCGGCCGCGCCCCGCGATCGGCGAGAGCCCGGCCCGCGCAGGACCGCCAGGCTCGAGACGGCCGCGACCGTGATGAAGCCCAGGCCATAGACGCCGACCACCGACGCCGCCTGAGACATCGCCGATCCGGCCCGCCAGCTGGCGCCGGCCGGGTTCCACGGAAAGCCGGTCAGCATGTGGCCGCGCAGCCATTCGGAGACGGCGAAAAGCACGGCGAAGATCAGCACTCTGGCGACGCCCTTCGGAGCTAGCCGTCGATACAGGGCCGTCGCCCCCGCCCAGAACAGGCCGACGCCGGCCGGCAGCAGGCAAGCGGCGAAGGGGGCCATCCAGGCCTGGGCCGGATTGACCAGAAAGGCCTCCGCCACCCACCAGCAGCCGATCAGGAAATAGGCGAACCCCGCCAGCCACCCCATCCACAGGGCGCCGCGCACCGTCGCCGAGCGCTCGGTCAGCACCATCAGCAGCGGATAGCCGATCAGGCCGGGCAGGAAGCCGAACGGCGGATGCGCCAGCGCCGCCAGGGCGCCCGCCGCCAGGGCCAGGACGATGCGAAACCAGCGTCCGTGGGCGCTTCGTCCGGAAACGGCCCGCGCGAACGCGTCTGTTGCATATGCATCAGAACTCGCTTCAGCCGTCATCGATCACCTCATAGGGGTCCGAGACCCCCAGTTCGGCCAGGATCGCCCGTTCCTCCGCCTCCATGGCCTCGGCCTCGGCCTCGACCATGTGGTCGCGCCCCAGAAGGTGCAGCACGCCGTGGACCACCAGATGGGTCAGGTGGTTCTGGACCGACTTGCCCTGATCCGCCGCCTCGCGCCCGCAGACGCCCGAGGCCAGGACGATGTCGCCCAGGGGGCCGGGCGGAAAGCCCGGCGGCGTGTCCGGCGCGGGGAAGGACAGGACATTGGTCGGCCGGTCCTTGTCGCGGAACCGGGCGTTCAGATCGCGCACGGCCTCGTCGTCGGCCAGCAGGATGACCAGTTCGCGATCGCATGGAGCTTCCGCCGAAACCGCCGACAGGGCGGCGCGGGCCGCGCGATCGACCACGCTTTCGACATCGGCGACCGCGTCTCGCCAGGTTTCGTCCTCGACCTCGATCTCGATGAGGGCGTCCGTCAAGCGGCGGGGTCCTCGAGGTCGGGCCGGGGCCGCGACCCGGCCGCATCGGCGTCATAGGCGCGCACGATCCGCTCGACCATGGCGTGGCGGACGACGTCGGAGGCCGAGAACTCCAGCACCCCGACGCCCTCGACCCCGCGCAGGATGCGCAGGGCGTGGCCCAGGCCGCTGTCGCGTGGGTTCAACAGGTCGATCTGGGACGGATCGCCGGTCACCACCATGCGCGCGCCCTCGCCCAATCGGGTCAGGACCATCTTCATCTGCAGCCGCGAGGTGTTCTGGGCCTCGTCGACGATGATGAAGGCGTGGGCCAGGGTGCGGCCGCGCATGAAGGCGATCGGCGCGGCCTCGATCTCGCCCTTGTCCCTGCGTCGCTGGACGTCCTCGGGGCCGAGAATGTCGTTCAGCGCCTCCCAGATCGGGGCCAGATAGGGGTCGACCTTCTCGTTCAGGTCGCCGGGGAGAAAGCCCAGCTTTTCGCCCGCCTCGACCGCCGGTCGGGTGATGACCAGCCGGTCCACCTCGCCGCGACGCAGCAGGGAGGCGCCGTAGGCGGCGGCGAGGAAGGTCTTGCCGGTGCCCGCCGGTCCGACGCCGAAGGTCAGTTCATGCCGCGCCAGCGCGTCCAGATAGGCGGCCTGGGCCCCGGTCTTGGGCACGATGGCCCCGCGACGCCCGACGGGCAGGGCGATGGGCGAGGTTCCGCCCGCCGGACTGGTCGGACGCCCGTTGCCGGTCGTTCCCGCCGTCCGGTCGCCGGAACGAACGCCCGCGACCACGGCGCGGACATCGGCCTCGGTCACCTGGGCGCCGCGCTCGGCCCGGTCGGCGAGGGCCTGGATCGCCTGGCGGGCGTCGGCCCGGTCGCGGGTTCCCCCGTCGATCGACACCCCGCCCCCCGGCGCCTCGATCAGAACCTTGAAGGCGTCCTCGATCAGGGCGAGGTGACGGCTGCCCGGCCCGATCACGGCGCGCAGGGCGTCATCGTCCAGGGCCAGGAATTCGGAACTGCGCGCCATGCTCAGGCGGCTCCGATCTTCAGCCGGCCGGTCAGGCTGTTTTGCTGGCCGCTGACGATCTCGACCGGCACCAGACGCCCGATCAGATGGTCGGCGTCCTCGACGTGGACCGACTGCAGGTAGGGCGAGCGGCCGATGGCCTGGCGCCCGTGGCGGCCCTTCTTCTGGAACAGGACGTCGAACGTCCGTCCCGCCTGGGCGGCGTTGAAGGCGACCTGCTGTTCCAGCAGCAGGGCCTGAAGGGCGTGCAGCCGCGCCTTGGCGACCTCGGCCGGAACCTGGGCGGCCATGGTGGCGGCCGGCGTGCCGGGACGCGGCGAATAGATGAAGGAGAAGGCCGAGGCGTAGTTCACCCGGCGCACCAGATCCAGGGTGTCCTCGAAGTCGCGATCGGTCTCGCCGGGGAAACCGACGATGAAGTCGCCGGACAGGGCCATGTCCGGCCGGGCCGCGCGGATGCGGTCGATCAGGTCGAAGTATTTCTGACGCCCGTGCTTGCGGTTCATCAGGCGCAGGATGCGGTCCGACCCCGACTGCACCGGCAGGTGCAGATAGGGCATCAGGGCGTCCAGATCGCCATGGGCGGCGATCAGGTCATCCGACATGTCGTTGGGGTGGCTGGTCGTATAGCGGATGCGCTGGATGCCGGGGATCTCGGCCAGGGCGTAGGCCAGGCGCGCCAGGGTCGAAGCGTTTCCGGCCGAATCCAGCCCGTCATAGGCGTTGACGTTCTGGCCCAGCAGGGTGACCTCGCGCACGCCCTTGTCGGCCAGGGCCCGCGCCTCGGCCAGGATGTCGGCGACCGGCCGCGACCATTCGGCCCCACGCGTATAGGGCACCACGCAGAAGGTGCAGAACTTGTCGCAGCCCTCCTGCACGGTCAGGAAGGCGGTCGGCCCGTCCACCCCGCGGGCGGCGGCGCCGTCGGCCGACAGGGCGTCGAACTTGTCCACGGCCGCGAAGTCCGCGCCGATCCGCTCGCCCCGCGCCCGCGCGGTGCGGGTCAGAAGTTCGGGCAGTTGGTGATAGGCCTGGGGGCCGACGACCAGATCGACGGCGGGCTGACGGCGCATGATCTCCTCGCCCTCGGCCTGGGCCACGCAGCCCGCCACGGCGATGGTCATGGCGGCGCCCGAGGCCCGCGCCTTCTCCTCTTTCAACTCCCGCAACTTGCCGAGCTCGGAATAGACCTTTTCGGCCGCCTTTTCGCGGATGTGGCAGGTGTTGAGGATGACGAAGTCGGCGTCGTCGGGGGTGTCGGTCGGGGCATAGCCCAGCGGACGCAGGACGTCGGCCATGCGTTCGGAATCATAGACGTTCATCTGGCACCCGTAGGTCTTGATGAACAGCCGCTTGGGCGCGCCGGCTTCAGCGGCGGGCGCGGGGGAAATCGAGAGATCGGGGGCCGCGTCGCGGGCCAAGGTGTCGGTCATGGGGGCCTTTTACTGTGCGACGCCGGTCCGCGCCACTCGCCCCCGAGCCGCGCGATCAGCTGTCGTGACGATGGCTGTAGCGTTTGAAGATCAGGCCTTCGCGGTCGGTCGCCTCGGCGCCCGGGATGGCCTTGCCGTAAAGCTCCAGCTTGTGGCCGACCAGTTCGAAGCCCAGCCGCTTGGCGATCTCGGTCTTCAGACGTTCAATCTCGGCGTCGAAGAACTCGATGACCTCGCCCGTGCGGGTGTCGATCAGGTGATCGTGGTGATCGTCGCCGGCCTCTTCATAGCGGCTGCGGCCATCGCCGAAGTCATGTTTCTCGACCACGCCCGCCTCTTCGAACAGGCGCACGGTGCGGTAGACGGTGGCGATGGAGATGTGCGGGTCGATGGCCGAGGCGCGGCGGTACAGCTCCTCCACATCGGGGTGGTCCTCGGCGTTGGATAGAACGCGGGCGATCACGCGCCGCTGTTCGGTCATGCGCATGCCGCGCTCGGCGCAAAGCTTCTCGATCCGGTCCATGGCGCGGGACAATAGGCGTCCGTTCACGCGGAGGGAAGATGCGCCGGACAGGCGAACGCCAGGATCAGGGCGTCCACGGCCGCGCCGTCCGGTCGCGGGTAGTAGCCGCGCCGTCGGCCCACGGTCCGGAAGCCCGCCCGATCGTACAGCTTGAGGGCCGGGGCGTTGTCCTCGGCGACCTCCAGGAACAGACGGGCGGCGCCGGCGGCGGCGGCGTGATCGGCGGCGCGTCTGACCAAGCCGAGGCCGAGGCCGCTTCGCCGGGCGTCCGGCCGGACGGCCAGGGTCAGGACCTCCGCCTCGTCCGCGACGACACGACACAGGATGAAGCCGTCGCGACCGGCCGCCAGGGCGAAGACGCCGGATTGGTCCAGCAGGTCGGCGAAGGTCGCAGAGGCCCAGGGCGCGGCGAAGGCTTGGGCGTGGATCCCGGCCAGAACCGGCGCGTTGGCGGGGCCGATCGGGGCCGGGTCGGGGTCGGCGGTCATGGGGATCAGGTCTCGGCCGGTTTGCGGCGCGCCTGACCGGGCAGACGGGTAGGCGGCGTGGCGTCGGGCGCGCGAAGATAGAGGGGGCGAGCCGGGTTTGCGGCCGGATCGGCCTCGGCCGTCAGTCGGGCCAGGGCGGCCAGATCGGCGGCGGCCCTGTCGACGACCTGGGCGTCAGGCGGGGCGACCAGGGCCGCACCGCCGCCGACGACGCGCCAGCGGCCGCCGACGGACAGCAGAGCGCGGGCCGCCTCCAGATCCATGGGCGCGGGCCCGCGATCCGGCGCGCCGTCGAAGAAGGTCCGCAGATAGACCTGTCCCCGGCGGGCGTCGATCACGGCGGCGACCGGGCCGTCCGACGGCGCAGAGGCGGCCAGGCCGTCCAGCGTCGAGAGGCCGATCACGGGGCGGTCCAGGGCCGCGCCGAGACCGAGGGCGAAGGCCAGGCCCACGCGCAAGCCGGTGAAGGAGCCCGGCCCGGCGGTGACGCCGATCCGGTCCAGGCCGTCGAAACCGCCCGAGGCGGCGACGACATCGCGCACCAGAGGGCCGATGCGTTCCTGATGACCGCGCGCCATCGGCTCAACCGCCTGGGCGCAGCAGCGCCAGACGCCGTCGTCGCCGCGTTCGAAAACCCCCGCGGCGCAGACGTCGAGGGCGGTGTCGATGACGAGCACCTTCATGAGCCGACGGTCCGGTCGCAGACGGCGGCGATCAGGCGGCGAGGGCCGTGGCCAGCCGCGTCAGAGCCGAGCGCACCTCGGCGTCGCCGATGCGGGCGAAGGCGGTCGTCAGCCGGGCCAGGTCCGGATCCGGCGGCGTTCCGCCGGACGGAGGTTCGGGCAGGAAGTCCGACACCGGAGCGCCCAGCAGGGCGGCGATCCGCACCAACCGCGAGGCCGAAACCCGGTTGGTCCCCGATTCGTATTTCTGGACCTGCTGGAAGCTGAGACCCAGCCGCTGGGCCAGACCGCCCTGGGTCAGGCCGAGGGCCGCCCGACGCTGGGCGATGCGACGGCCGATGTGGGCGTCGGTCTGGTCTGGGGAACGGCTCATGGGCGTCGGCTCGCGCAGAAAGAGGCGAGCGAGACCGTTTCATGAAACGGCCCGATATGCAACGATTTCGTTTCATCGATGTCTATTCCCGGCGCGCCACGACCGCGGCGAGGCGTCTGACTCGGCGGCGGTCCAGCGTCGTCTGATGATCCAGCCCGGCCGATCCGCCGCGCAGATACAGGCGATCGGCGTCGGCGCGGTCGTACAGCCGAATCCAGCGCGTCCCGTCGTCCAGGTCGATGACGCAGCCCTGGCCGTTGCGCGGCCAACGCTCGAAGTCGAACTCCAGCGTCACGCCCGAGGCGGCCCAGGGCGCCAGATCGTCGTTGGATAGCTGAAGGGTTTCGGTCGCGGGAAGGGGCGTCGGATCGACGGGTCGCCAGTCGCGACCGCCCGACCGCACGCCGTCGGCGGCCGGCGCCGGCGCGGCCGCCTCGGCGGGGGTCAAGGAAGGCGTCAGCGACAGCGCATGGGCCAGGGTCTCCGGCGTGGCGTCCAGCGCCCCGGTCAGGCGACGTTGCACATCGGGGCGGAACAGGCCTGCGCGACGGCCGGATTCATACAGGCCCC
This sequence comes from Brevundimonas sp. VNH65, assembly GCF_049445955.1. Lineage (NCBI taxonomy): Bacteria > Pseudomonadati > Pseudomonadota > Alphaproteobacteria > Caulobacterales > Caulobacteraceae > Brevundimonas > Brevundimonas sp. VNH65. The sequence goes on from NZ_JBMSDX010000002.1 coordinate 537,194, forward strand.
AGCCCTGGCTGGTCATGCCGATGCGCGCTCCGGCCTCGGCCTGGCTGAGGCCCCGGTCGCGACGCAGGGCGGCCAGGGCCGCGCCCAGCCGTTCGGCCTCGGCGCGATCACGCGCCGCTTCCGGTCCGGGGTCGGCGAGCGGGGGGGACATGGGCCTATGATGGCGCGGTTCGGCTTCGGCCTCCAGCCGCCTCAGAGCACCTGTTCGACCCGGGTCACCTCGGGGACATAGTGGCGCATCATCTGTTCGACCCCCTGTTTCAGGGTGGCGGAGGACGACGGACAGCCGGCGCAGGCGCCGCGCATGCGCAGGGACAGGACGCCGGTCGCCTCGTCAAAGGCGTCGAACAGGATGTCGCCGCCGTCCTGGGCCACGGCCGGACGGATGCGGCTGTCCAGCAGGGCCTTGATTTCGGACACGATCTCGCTGTCGTCGGCGTCGGGCGCGGCGTCGGCGTCCACGCCGTCGCGCAACAGGGGCGCGCCAGAGACATAGGCGTCCATGATGGCGGCCAGAACCGGCGGCTTCAGCTCCGCCCAGTCCGGGCCGCCGCCCTGGCGGGTGACTGCGACATAGTCGGCGCCGAAGAAGACCCCGGCCACGCCCTCCAGCTCGAACAGGGCCTCGGCCAGGGGCGAGGCCGTCGCCTGGTCGATGTCGCGGAACTCGCGCGCGCCGGCCGGGGCGACGTCGCGGCCGGGCAGGAACTTCATGACGTCCGGATTGGGCGTGGGTTCGGTCTGGATGAACATGGCCGACAGATGAGGCCGACACGCCGCCGACGCAAGACGCGGGACGGCGACGGCGGCGGGCCTTGTCGCCCGGTCGATCCGCCGCCTACCCTCGCCGGGAGAACATCAGGGAGGGAGCCATGGCCCGGGACGCGCGCTATCTGGCGGTGTTCACCAGCGACAAGACCGGCCCCCGATGGGCGGCCTGGCGCGCCATGACGCCGGAACAGCAGGACGAAACCGCCGCGCGCGGCGTCGCCGCCGTCAAGGCCTGGGAAGAGGCGCACCGGGACGACATCCTCTATGTCGGCGGGCCGCTGGGGCCGACGAAGCGGATCTCGGATGCGGGTCAGGTGACCGACATGGTCAACCTGCTGACCGTCTTCATGGTGGTGAAGGCCCCCTCGCACGAGGCGGCGGTGCGGCTGTTCGACGACCACCCCCATATGTCGATCTTCGTCTGCGATGGGGTGGAGGTGATGCCGGTGCTGGGGGATTAGCGGTTAGTCGGCTTCCGGTGGCGGAACCCAATTTGGATCGGTCCGGGGATACCAGTCGGCCGCGAGGTCCAGCCATTGCGGATTGGCGTCCTCGATCAGCTTCAGCTTCCAGTCGCGCTTCCAGCCCTTGATCCGCTTTTCGCGCGCGATGGCGTCGACGACCCACGCATGGGTTTCGAACCACACCAGCTGCGTGCAGCCCTTCGTTTTCGAATGCCCCTCGAAGGCGCCGGTCTTGTGCTTCCACACCCGCGCATGAAGGTTCGACGTCATCCCCGTATAGATCGCGCCGTTCCGCCCATTGGCCATGATGTAGGTGGCGATGAAGGTGCGATGGGACGGCATATAACGACGTTACTGCGTTCTCTTCCTTTCGTCATTCCGGGCGAAGGCGCGCTTGCGCCGGAGACCCGGAACAGGGCGGCGCCGCAGCGAAGCGAAGGCGATGGGTCCAAGCGCCGCGTCCGCGACAGTTTCGCGCTCCCGCGCGCCGCCCTGTTCCGGGTCTCCCCCCGGCTTTCGCCGGGGTACGCCCGGAATGACGAAAGGGAGAGCAAGGATTTGGTTCAGACGCCGAAGGCGACCTGTTCAACCCCGATGCCGTAGCGCCGCAGCCGCGGCAGGGTCCTGCTCCCGCAGGCCGCTGGGACCCCCGGTCCGCGCGGCGAAGACGCGGCTTGCCGGAGGATGACGAAAGGCGAGAGTTTAGCTCGGCCAGCTTCTGAGCCTGATTCGGTCAGAAAGTGATCGTCAATGGACTCGCATTGATTGCGAATCGGCGTTCTAAACAACGTGCACGTTCGCCTCCCGATTCGTCGGGAGATCGTAGGGCGGCCTCTTTGACCCCTGCACGGGTCAGCTGGGCTGGCAGTCGCTATATCGCTTGCGGCATCCTCTGGAGCGGCCCGGCCGATGGCTGGGCCGCTTCGTCATCTGTATAGCCACAGCGGAATCCGCCTGTCCATCGTTCGTGCGATGTTCGCGATCTCGCCCGCAGCGCCGCTCTTGCGCCCCTCCTAATGCACCCGCGCCTTCCCGATCTCCAGTCCGTCCGCGCCCGCTGACACGGCCACCACCGAGCCGTCCTCGATCTCGCCGGCCAGCAGTTTCCTGGCCATGGGGTCGACAAGCTCCTTCTGGATCACCCGTTTCAGCGGCCGGGCGCCGTAGGCCGGGTCGTAGCCCTTGTCGGCGAGCCAGGCGGTGGCGCTGTCGTCGAGGGCGAGGGTCAGGCGGCGGTCGGCCATCAGCTTTTCGAGGCGGGCCAGCTGGATGCGGACGATGCCGCCCATCTGGTCGCGGCCCAGGCGGTGGAACAGGATGATCTCGTCGATGCGGTTCAGGAACTCGGGGCGGAAGTGGCCGCGCACCTGTTCCATGACCATGGGGCGGACGGCCTCGACGTCCTCGCCCTCGGCCTGATCCGCCAGATACTGGCTGCCCAGGTTGGAGGTCATGATGATGAGGGTGTTCTTGAAATCGACCACCCGGCCCTGGCCGTCGGTCAGACGGCCGTCGTCCAGCACCTGAAGCAGGACGTTGAAGACATCGGGGTGGGCCTTTTCCACCTCGTCGAACAGGACGACCTGATAGGGGCGACGACGCACCGCCTCGGTCAGGGCGCCGCCCTCGTCATAGCCGACATAGCCGGGAGGGGCGCCGATCAGGCGGGAGACGCTGTGCTTCTCCATATATTCCGACATGTCCATGCGGGTGATGGCGGCCTCGTCGTCGAACAGGAAGGCGGCCAGGGCCTTGGTCAGTTCGGTCTTGCCGACGCCCGTGGGGCCGAGGAACAGGAAGGAGCCCAGCGGCCGATTGGGGTCGTTCAGCCCGGCCCGGGCGCGGCGGACGGCGTCGGACACGGCCTGAAGCGCCTCGTCCTGGCCGACGACGCGGGCGCCGAGGGCGTCCTCCATGCGCAGCAGTTTCTCGCGCTCGCCCTCCAGCATCTTGTCGACCGGGACGCCGGTCCAGCGGGAGACGACGGCGGCGATCTGTTCGGCGTCGACGACCTCGGGGGTGAGGGGCGAGGCGGCGGTTTCGGCGGCCTCGGCCTCGGCCAGCTGCTTCTCGATCTGGGGGATCTGGCCGTAGGCGATCTCGGACGCGCGGCCGAGGTCGCCCTGGCGCTGGGCGGCGGCCAGTTCGGCGCGCAGGCGGTCCAGCGTCTCACGCAGCTGGGCGCCCTGGCCTACCTTGTCCTTTTCGGCCTTCCACCGGGCGGTCAGGTCGGCGGATTCGATCTCGAGATCGGAGATGTCGTCCTCGAGTTTTTCGAGGCGGCGCACGGAAGCGTCGTCCGTCTCCTTCTTCAGGGCCTCGCGCTCGATCTTCAGCTGGACCAGACGGCGGTCGATCTCGTCCAGGGCCTCAGGCTTGGAATCGACGGCCATGCGGACGCGCGAGCCGGCTTCGTCGATCAGGTCGATGGCCTTGTCGGGCAGGAAGCGGTCGGTGATGTAGCGGTTGCTCAGCGTGGCGGCGGCGACGATGGCGCTGTCGCTGATGCGGACCCCGTGGTGGACCTCGTACTTCTCCTTCAGACCGCGCAGGATGGAGACGGTGTCCTCCACCGTCGGCTCGTCGACGAAGACCGACTGGAAGCGCCGGGCCAGGGCCGGGTCCTTCTCGATATATTTGCGGTACTCATCCAGCGTCGTGGCGCCGACGCAGTGCAGTTCGCCGCGCGCCAGGGCGGGCTTGAGCAGGTTGGAGGCGTCCATGGCGCCGTCGCCCTTACCGGCGCCGACCAGGGTGTGCATCTCGTCGATGAAGAGGATGATCTGGCCCTCGGCGGCCGTGACCTCGTTGAGGACGGATTTCAGCCGCTCCTCGAACTCGCCGCGGTATTTCGCCCCGGCGATCAGGGCTCCCATGTCGAGGCCCATGACGGTCTTGTCCTTGAGGCTCTCGGGCACGTCGCCGTTGACGATGCGCAGGGCGAGGCCCTCGACGATGGCGGTCTTGCCGACGCCGGGCTCGCCGATCAGGACGGGGTTGTTCTTGGTGCGCCGGGCCAGAACCTGAATGGTGCGGCGGATCTCCTCGTCGCGGCCGATGACCGGGTCGATCTTCTGGTCGCGGGCGGCCTGGGTCAGGTCGCGGGCGTAGCGTTTCAGGGCGTCATAGCTGTCCTCGGCGCCGGCCGAGTCGGCCGTCTTGCCCTTGCGGACATCGGCCACGGCGGCGTCCAGCTTGTCGGCCGTGACGCCCGAGGATTTCAGGATTTCGGCCGCGACCCCGCCTTCGCGCGCCAGGGCGGACAGCAGGCGTTCGGTGGTGACGAAGGCGTCGCCGCTCTTCTTTGCGGCCTCCTCGGCGTTTGCGAAGACGCGGGCGGTGGCGCCGTCCAGATAGAGCTGGCCGGAGCCGCCCTCGACCTGGGCGCGCTTGCGCAGGGCGGTTTCCGCGCCCTCAGCGGCCTTTGCGGCGTCGCCGCCGGCGGTGGTGATCAGGTTGCGGGCGAGCCCGTCGCGCTCTTCCAGCAGCACCTTCAGCAGGTGTTCGGGGGCGAAATGCTGATGACGGCGGGCCAGAGCCAGGGTCTGGGCCGACTGGACCGCCTGTTTGGCGCGGTCGGAATAGAGGTCGAGATTCACTTTTGGCATCCCCTGTCAGGCGGACTGAATTCTCATAGGCGTCCTTTCTGGAAGCCACGCCTTGAGATGTCGCAAACTTGGGTGTGTCGGGCTGGCCACACAAGAGGCCGCCATCCACACAAAGACCGCGACGCGTAGGTGACGGGCGGCGTAGGTTTTGAGCGGAGGTTTCCGAATGCCCCATTCCGCCTGGCCGGTTGATCCCGGCGTGATCCTGCCGTTCCTGGTCGCCGTCAGCCTGGTCGAGTTGACGCCTGGGCCGAACATGGGATGGCTGGCGCTTGTGTCTTTGGAAAAGGGTCGACGAGCCGGATCGGCTGCGGTCGCGGGCGTGACCCTCGGGCTGACGGTATGGATGATGGCGGCCGTCTTTGGCCTGACCCAGGTGCTGATGGCCTGGCCGCCTCTGTTTCAGATTGTGCGCTGGTCGGGGGTGCTGTTCCTGCTCTGGTTAGCCTGGGAGGCATGGCGGGCCGTGCCGACGAACGTCGGCGGAGCAGAGATGAAAGAGGCGCGGTGGCGGGGGCTGTTCATGCGCGGCCTGACCGGCAATCTGTTGAACCCCAAGGCGGCGGTCTTCTACGTCGCCCTTTTGCCGACCTTCATTCGACCTGATCACGGTTCGCCGTTGCAGCAGGCGCTGGCGCTGGGAACGCTGCATCTGGCGGTGGCGGTCGTCGTCCACATGGCCATCGTCCTGGGCGCCGCCCACGCCCGCATTCTTTTGGGGGTTCGGGTTCAAGGGGCGGCGCTTCGGGCGCTGATGGTGGGCGGGCTGGTCGTCGTCGCCCTCTGGATGGCTTGGGAGACCCGGGCCTAGCGGTCGTCAGCCGCCGGTCTGGGGACCGGAGAAGTCGAACTGCGGGTCGCGCGGCTGACGCGGCGTGGCGCCGAAGGTGTAGGTCAGGCCGATGAAGGCGGCGCGCAGGCCGATGCGGACATCGGTGCGGTCGCGGAAGTTGGCGGTATCGTAGCTGATGCTGTTCTCGAACGTGTCGAAGATGTCGCGTGCGGTGAACTGCAGCGCCCATTTCGGCGTCAGGGTGCGGCGATAGCCGAGGTTGACCATGCCGCCGGAGGCGCGCGTGCCCTGGGCCAGCAGCTGGTCGCCCTGCCAGAAGCCCGACAGCTGGACGAAGTCGGCGGTCGTCGGCTGCCAGTTCAGAGCCAGGCGGCCGGAGACGATCTCGCCCTCGCGATCGGCGGCGCCGGGCAGGCCTGCGGCGTCGATCTCCTGACGATAGACATTGACCGCCGCATTGTAGCGCAGGGTCGGGTGCAGACGGCCGTTGGCGACCAGTTCAAGCCCCAGGTCGCGTCGCGCCCCCAGGTTCTCGGGCCGGGTCAGCAGGACGCCGCCGCCGATGTCGCGTTGGACGTCCGAGAAGGCGCCGGTCGTGTCGCGGTAGTAGAGCGTGGCCTGGTAGAAGCTCTGGCCCTTGCGCACCTGCCACAGGGCCTCGAAGCTGTCGGTTTCCTGCGGCGCCAGATCCGGATTGCCGGAGCGGAGGTTCAGCGGGTCCTGATAGGTGACGAAGGGGTTCAGTTGGAAAGGCTGCGGCCGCTGGATGCGACGCGAATAGCTGGCGCGCAGCAGCTGGGTCTCGGTCAGCTGATACTGGAGGTGGGTGGTCGGATAGGCCTTGAAATAGTCCTGGCTGGCCGTCGCGCCGGTCGTGGTCTGGTTGAAGTCGACATAGGCCTGTTCCAGGCGCAGGCCGAACTGGGCGGACAGTTTCGGGGTGAAGGGCTTTTCATAGGTGATGTAGCCCGCGTGAACGGTCTGTTCGGCCTCGAAGCGGTTGGTCAGGCCGGGGATGACCGTGGCGGCGCCTTCCGAAGGACCGCGCAGCAGCTGGTTGGCGACCTCGGGCCGGCGGCTGTCGAGTTCATAGCCGAGGCGCAGTCGGCCGCCGTCGGAAAGCGGCCGGACATAGGCGCTGGTCAGGCCGAGGATGGTGAAATCAACCTCTCCTGTCGTGCCTTCGAACGACGCGGGGCCTGCAGGCAGGGTCGGGGTCACCAGGGCGCGAGTGACGTTGTCGTTCGAACCGCGATCGACGCGCAATTCGTTTGACCATTCATGGCCCTGGTCGTCGAACCGGCGCAGCAGGCGCGCGGTGACGCCCAGCCCCCGGTTCTCGTACAAGCCTGAGCCGTCGCGGCGATAGGCCCCGACGCGGGCTCCGCTGGCGTCATAGCTGTCGAACAGCTCGATGGCATCGCCGTGGTAGTCAAACGCGTTGCCGCGCAGTTCACCCGTCAGGATGGTCTTGTCGTCCAGCTTGTATTCGGCGGTCACCCGACCGTTGACGCCCTCGGACACGGCCGGGTCGATGGTGCGGAGCTGGTTGACGCCCCCCGTGACCGCGCCGGTGGTCGGATTGAGGAATTCGCGGAAGGTGTCGATCTCTTGGACGATGGTGTCGTGGCGCACGCCCAGGTCGCCCGACAGGGTCAGCCTGTCCTTCTGCCAGGAGCCGCTGACGCCGGCGTTCCACTTGTCGCCCGTGCCGACGTTGACCCGCACCGACCCGGTGTAGGTCTGGCCGGGGCGCGGCGCGGTCGGCTTGGTGATCAGGTTGATGACACCGCCCGAGCCCTCGGGCGAATAGGCGGCGGACGGATTGGTCATGACCTCGATGCGGGCGTACTGGTCCGCCGGCAGTTGCAGGATGGCCTGGCCGCGGCCCTCGCCCTGCAGCATGCCGGACGGACGGCCGTCGACCAGGATGGTGACATTGCCGTCGCCGCGCAGGGTGACGTTGCCCTGAGGGTCGACATCGACCGAGGGCACGTTGCGCAGGGCGTCGGCCAGCGAACCCGTACGGGCCTGGAGGTCGTTGGCCAGGTTGTAGGAGACCGAGTCGATCGAGGTCCTGACCTCCTGGACGCGACCGGTCACGACGACATCGCCGACGGTGGCGGGCTGCTGATCCTCGGCGGGCGGCGTCTGGGGAGCCGGCGTCTGGGTCTGGGCCGGAGCGGGGGTCTGGGGCGGCGAAGCTGGAGGGGTCTGGGCCCAGGCGGTTCCCGCGGTCGTCGCGGTGAGCGCAGCGCCGAGGAGGAGGGCGATTTTGGAGGACGTCATGGCGTCGCGGATCCTGGAGGTCGAAGAGGGCTTGCGGGCGTCATAGGCGCGCCCGTCAAGTCTCCTTGACTATCAGCGGCGCCTCGCAACTTCGAGTTACATCTTCTTCATGTCATTACCGATCGGTCATGATCGACCTCGGCACGATGCGCGTAAGGGCTGTATCGTGCGTTGCGAGGAGCGGTGACGCAGGCCCATGCCCGGCGTAGAAGTCCTGATCGAGGCGCTGGGCGGGTTTGCAATCGCATTCGGACCGATCTCGCTCTAGCGTCGCCGCAAGCTTCCGGAGACCGTTCGTGACCGTTCTTTCCCGCCGCGCCGCCCTCGCCGGCCTCGCTCCGTTCGGCGTCGCCGCCTTCCTGCCCGGCACCGCCGCCCACGCCTGGGCCCAGACGCCGGGCGGGACGACGCCGGTCGACGCCGATCTGGCCGAGGCCGCCGACGCCTATGTGAAGGCCGCCATGGCCGCCTGGCCGGACCAGCCGGCGGTGGGGATCGCCATTGTGCGCGGCGGGCGTGACGTCCTGATCAAGGGCTATGGCGTCAGGAAGATGGGCGCCGCCGACCCGGCCGACGCGCGCACCTTGTTCGCCATCGCGTCCAACACCAAGAACGTCACCGCCGCCGCCCTGGCCATTCTGGTCGACGAGGGCAGGGTGAAGTGGGACGAACCGGTGAAGACCTATCTGCCGGGGTTCCGCCTGTCGGATCCGTTCGTCGGCGAGCGGATCACGGTGCGCGATACGCTGAGCCACCGCGCAGGGTTCGGCCTGGGGGCGGGCGATCTGCTGTTCTGGCCCAACTCGGATCGGACGCGGGCCGAGATTCTGGCGGCGGTTCCGCATGTGCCGATCGAGGACGGGTTCCGGGCAGCCTATCACTATTGCAACCTGATGTTCGTGGTCGCCGGGGCGGTGATCGAGGCGGTCTCGGGCCAGACCTGGGAATCCTTCGTCCAGACCCGCATCCTGGACAAGGTCGGCATGACAGAGACCGCGCCCCTGATGGGCGGCGCCGAGCCGGCGAAGTCGGCCCTGCCGCACGGGCGGGTCGGGCCGCCGCTGCGCTATCAGGGGCCGATGACCCTGTTGAGCGACAGCATCGTCGGCATCTGGGACTGGCAGGCGGCGGCCGCTGCGGGCGGTTTCTGCTCCACGCCCGCCGACTGGGCCAAATGGATGAAGCTGCGCCTGGCCATGGGGCGGCTGCCGGACGGGTCGCGCCTGTTCTCCGAGGCGGCGGCGCGCGAGATGTGGCGGCCCAACATCATCAGCGGCTCCTCGCCGGGGCCGACGGCGGAATTGCCTGGCCGGGCCATCGCCACGACCTACGCCATGGGGTTCGCGGTTCAGGACTATCGCGGCGAGCGGATGATCAGCCACGGCGGCGGATCGCCGGGCGGCATCTCGGCGACCATACTGATCCCCGGCCGTGACGCGGGAATCGCGATCTTCACCAACGCCGAGGAGAGCCTGCTGCTGCGTGCGCTCAGGTCTGGCCTGACCGACATAGTACTGGGCAAGACTGGCTTCGACTGGATCGCCGATTCCAAGCGGATCGAGACGGAAGGAACGGCGCGGTCTCTGGCCGCCGCCGCCGAGATCGACGCCAGACAGAAGGCGGGCGCCGCCCCGGCCCATCCGCTGGAAGCCTATGCCGGAACCTGGCGCGACCCCTGGTATGGCGACATCGTCATCGAGACACGCACCACCGGCCGGGGACGTAACCGCAAGACCGGCCTGTGGCTGGCGTTCAGCCGCACCCCGGCGCTGAAGGGGCCGCTGGAGCCCTATGACGGGGAGACGATGCGGACCCGTTTCCCCGACACGCGCGAGGAAGACCTGTTCATCACCTTCGACCTCACGGCGGACGGCGCGGCTGTGGCGACGATGAAGGGGGTCAGTCCCGACATCGACTTCAGCTACGACTATCAGGACCTGAGGCTGACGCGGGTATGAGCGCGCGGCGTCAGCCGGCGCGACGTTTCCGAACGTGACCTTTGGCGCGGGCGTGGCTAAAGCCTGAACGCATGAACGATACGCCCAAGAAAGGCTGGTTCCAGCGGCTGAGCGACGGCCTGTCGCGCTCCTCGAAGCAGATGACCGACCAGGTCGTCTCGACCTTCGTCAAGGAGCCTTTGGGCGAAGAGGCGCTGGAGCGGCTGGAGGAGCATCTGCTGGAAAGCGATCTGGGTCCGGCCGCGACGGACCGGATCGTGGAGCGGTTCCGCGAGCTGAGATTCGGCAAGGGGGCGTCCGAGATCGAGGTCAAGGAGGCCCTGGCCGAGGCCGTGGCCGCCGAACTGGTCCATCGCCAGGCGACCTTCGATCCGCTGGGGACCGAGGGGGTGGCCGGGGGGATCAAGCCCTTCGTCGTCCTGTTCGTCGGGGTCAACGGATCGGGCAAGACCACGACCCTGGGCAAGATCGCCGCCGATCTGACCGGCAAGGGCGCCAAGGTCATGATCGTGGCCGCCGACACCTTCCGCGCCGCCGCCCGCGAGCAGCTGAAGGTCTGGGCGGAGCGGGCCGGGGCGCATTTCGAGAGCCGGAAAGACGGCGCCGACGCGGCCGGTCTGGCCTTCGACGCCTATCAGAAGGCGCGGACCGAGGGATTCGACGTCGTGCTGATCGACACGGCCGGACGGTTGCAGAACAAGTCGGCCCTGATGGACGAGCTGCTGAAGATCGTGCGGGTGCTGAAGAAGATCGATCCGGATGCGCCGCACGAAACCCTGCTGGTGCTGGACGCCACGGTCGGCCGCAACGCCCTGGAGCAGGAGCGGATCTTCGGCCGGACCGCCTTCGTCACCGGGGTGGTGATGACCAAGCTGGACGGCACGGCGCGCGGCGGCGTCCTGGTGCCTGTGGCCCAGGCGTCGGATGCGCCGCTGAAGCTGATCGGGGTGGGCGAAGGGGTCGAGGACCTGCAGCCGTTCGACGCCCGCGCCTTTTCGCGCTCTCTCGTCGGACTGGAGGATTGACCATGACCGAGGACGAGACCCCCGCCGCCGGTCGGCGCAACACCAACATCCGCCAGGCCGTGGATTTCGGCGCCCTGGTCGCCTTTCTGGTCGGCTATGTGATCAACCGCTTCATCCGGGGTCTGGACGGTCAGGAGGCCCTGGTCCAGGCGACCTGGGTGCTGGTGGGCGCGTCGCTGCTGGCCCTGATCGTCGGCTATGTGGTCGAGAAACGCGTGGCGCCCCTGCCCCTGCTGACCGGAGGGTTTGCCCTGCTGTTCGGTGTCCTGACCCTGGTGTTCCACGATCCGCGCCTGCTGCAGATCAAGATCACGGTGCAGAACGCGCTTCTGGCCGCTGTGCTGCTGGGGTCGCTGCCGCTGGGCCGCTATCCGTTCAAATATCTGCTGGGCGAGGCGATCAGGATCACCGATCGGGGGTGGCGCGGCCTGACCCTGCGCTACGGCCTGTATTTCGCCGGGGTGGCGGTGCTGAACGAACTGGTGCGCAACCCGGATGTCGTTCAGACGACGCTCGCGGCGCTGAACCGGCCGCCGGCCGATCCCTATGACGTCTGGATGAGCTTCCGGGGCGGACTGTGGATGGCCTCGGCCGCCTTCGGAATCTGGCAGGTCTTCTTCATCATGAAGCACCTGATCAAGGATGAGGCGGAGGAGCCGGCGCCGGTCTCGCCCGACACCGGGCTTTAGCGGCCAAGTCGCCCGTCACAGGCCGAGCAGGGCCCTGATTTTCGCCCGGACCTCGGCCAGGGCGGTGGTGGAGGCCTTGCCCTTGCGGACGGCGTTTCGCGCCCGCCAGTCCAGACTCTTGACCTGATCGGCCAGCACGGCGCTCGGCGGCCGCTCGCTGACGATGACCTCGAAAGGATATCCCTTGATACGCGAGGTCATCGGGCAGCAGATCATCATGCCCCTGGCCTGGTTGTATCGCGCCGGCGACAGCACCAGCGCCGGACGATGACCGGCCTGCTCGTGTCCGGCCTGCGGATCGAACTCGAGCCAGACGATGTCCCCGCTGTCGGGAATGTAGCGGCTCACCATGCCTCGTCGCCGACGGGGCCGCCGAACTCGACGTCGTCGGGAAAGGTTTCGGGCGTCATCTGGGTCAGAAGATCGTCGAGATCGTAGCTTGGCCCGGTCACCGGCTCGATGATGACCCGGCCGCCTTCCTCCCGCACGTCCACCGCCTGATCCAGGCGCAAGGACGCCGCCGCCATCACCGAGGCGGGGATACGCACCGAGGCGCTATTGCCCCACTTCTTGACCTGAACACGCATGATGGGTCTCGTGTATCGACATCCGTAATACATGCGCCGGGGGCGCCGCCCTGTAAAGGAGGCGGCGCTAATTTCGCGACCGACCACCATCGTCTCGAGAGTCCGGCCGGCCCGACCGGGACCGCGAAATGCAAAAAGGCCCGATCCGAAGACCGGGCCCTTTAGGACTTCAGCTGGAGCGGGCGAGGCGATTCGAACGCCCGACCCTCACCTTGGCAAGGTGATGCTCTACCCCTGAGCTACGCCCGCGCTTCAGCTGAGGGCGGGCGTATAGCGGACGCGCTCGACATCCCGCAAGCCCCCTTTTCAAATTATCTCGGCGCGAGGCGGATGGCGCCGTCCAGGCGGATGCATTCGCCGTTGATGTAGACGTTGCGGGCCAGCTCCAGCACCAGGGAGGCGTAGTCGGCCGGCATGCCCAGGCGGCTGGGGAAGGGGATGGCGGCGGCCAGGCTGTCCTGAACCTTCTGGTCCATGCCGGCCATCATCGGCGTCCACATGATGCCGGGCAGGATGGTGTTCACCCGCACCCCCTCCTGCGCCAGGTCGCGGGCGATCGGCAGGGTCATGGCGTAGACCCCGCCCTTGGACGCCGAATAGGCGGCCTGGCCGATCTGGCCGTCCTGGGCGGCCACGGAGGCGGTGTTGACCACCAGGCCGCGCTCGCCGTCGGCCATGGGGTCCAGGGTGACCATGCCGAGCGCCGATTGCGACAGGACGCGGAAGGTGCCGAACAGGTTGATGCGGACGGTGCGTTCGAACGACGCCATGTCGTGGGCGCGGATCTCGCCGGTGTCCTTCTTGCGCGAGACGGTCTTCTGGCCGGTGGCGATGCCGGCGCAGTTGACGGTCAGACGTTCCTGGCCGTGGGCGGCCCGGGCCTTGGCGAAGGCGGCGGCGACCTGATCGTCATCGGTGACGTCGACCTTGCAGAAGACGCCTCCGATCTCGGCGGCGACGGCCTGGCCCTTTTCCTCGTTCATGTCGAACAGGGCGACCCTGGCGCCGGTGGCGGCGATGGCCCGCGCGGTTCCCTCGCCGAGGCCCGAGGCCCCCCCGGTGACGACCGCGGCGATCGAGCTGTCGAGTTTCATGGAGACTTCCCTATATTGAAGGCCGGTTTGCCGATGGCGAAGGGTTTAATGGCGATGGCCTCACGATCACAACCCGTTACAGAGGCGGAGGCGCTGGATCCGTCGCGGGCGCTGGTCCCGTCTGTGGTCCAGGCCAATGAGGTGCGGGTCAAGCGCGGCTTCTGGCCCAAGATCACGCGCACCGCCGCGCGCATCCCCTTCGCCGACCAGGCCCTGGCGGCCTGGTACGCCGCCCGCGACCCGGCGACACCGATGGCGGCCAAGGGGATGATTTTCGCGGGTCTGGCCTATTTCGTCATGCCGATCGACGCCATTCCCGACGTGTTCGCCGGCATCGGCTTCACCGACGACGCGGCGGTGATCGCCGCCCTGCTGGCCACCCTGGGCGCGAACGTCAAACGCCGCCATCGGGAGGCGGCCGAGGCGGCGCTGGAGCGGTTGAAGGCCAGAGATCAGTAGGCGCTGGTCGTCTCTTCCCGGGTCTGGGGTCCGACCTTGGCGTGAGATCGCAACCAGCCGACGATCGACAGGCGATCGCGCGGGGCGAAGTCGGCGACCTGGGTCACCGCGTGACGCGTCGGCACGGAGAAGAGGTTGAGGGCGTTGAAGGCCGGCGTCCAACCCTGCTCGATGTGGCCGTCGGCGCCATAGAAGACGAGGTTGCCGCCCCAGTCCGCCCGCCATTCCCTGGTGAAGTTCAGCACATAGCCATAGAGGCGATTCTTGCCGGCGGAGGCGTCGTTGTGCGCCGTCAGCACATGTCCCGGCCGATAGCGACTGGCCTGGGCGTCGGCCAGGTCGATGCGCTCATCGCCCGTCAGTCGGCGCGCGAAGGCGAGGAAGGCGGGAGAGTTGAGGAAGTCGAGCACGGCGTCGGCCGCATCGCGCGGACCTTCATGGTCGCGACCCAGTCTGCGGGTGTCGAAAACATACTGGGTGGTCGGTCGGCAGCCGTCCACGCGTGCGCCGTCCAGCCAGGCCTGTTTGGACGGGTCGGCCGCGACCCGGCCGTCGAGCGGCAGTTCGAAGAAGTCGCCGCCCGCAGCCACGGTCGTTTTCCAGCGCGTCTCCGCCTCCAGCGTGTCAGCGACGGCGTCGGCCGCCTCCGGCGTCAGGATCGCCGGGATGTGAAGGCGGCGTCGCTCGGCGAAGGTGGCCGCCAGCGTCTTCACATCCAGCGCGGTCGAAAGACGAACCTCTGTCATGAGCGGGATCAGTCCTCGATCGTCACCACCACCTTGCCCATGACGGCCCGATCGCCGAGAGCCCTGATGGCTTCGTGGGCCTGATCAAGGGGATAGGTGCGGGAGATGCGCGGCTTGATCTTGCCGTCCTTCCAGAACTGGAACAGGTCGGCCATATTGGCGGCGTGGCCAGCCGGATCACGCGCCACGGCGGCGCCCCAGAACACCCCGATCACCGACACCGACTTCAGCAGGGTAAGGTTCAGCGGCAGGGAGGGGATGCCGGCCGGGAATCCGACGACCAGATAGCGCCCGTTCCAGTCCATGGCGCGCAAGGCCGGCTCGCAGTAATCGCCGCCGACCGCGTCATAGACCACGTCTGGGCCATCACGGCCCGAGGCCAGCTTGAACTCGCCGGCCAGGGCCTTCTGCGCCGCCTTGTCCATCTTTCCGGCCGGATAGATCAGCCCGTTGTCGGCGCCGAGGTCCAGGGCGAACTGGACCTTTTCATTGGTGGAGGCGGCGGCCACGACGTCGGCCCCCATGGCCTTGCCCAGCTCCACCGCGGCGGCCCCGACCCCGCCGGCGGCGCCCAGCACCAGAAGGCGCTCGTTCGGCTGAAGCTGGGCCCGGTCCTTCAGGGCGTAGTAGGAGGTGCCGTAGGTCATCACCAGGGCGGCGGCTTCATCGAACGGCATGTCGTCGGGAATCTTGATGACGTTGCGCGCCGGAACCGCCAGCCGTTCCACCAGCCCGCCCCAGCCCGGCACGGCGATGACCCGATCGCCCTTGAACAGACCCTTGACGTCCTCGCCTACGGCCTCGATCACCCCGGCCACCTCGCCGCCCGGCGAGAAGGGGCGTTCCGGCTTGAACTGGTATTTGTCCTCGATGATCAGGGTGTCGGGGAAGTTGATCCCGACGGCGCGGACCTCGATCACCACCTCGCCCTTTCCGGGGGTCGGGTCCAGAACATCCTCGACGACGAGGGTTTCGGGACCACCGGGGGCCTTGGACAACACAGCGCGCATTCGGGTTCTCTCGGATTGCAGGGGCCGCCGCCCCATGGCGCGCGTCAGGCGGTCACGCTAATCAGCCGCACGCCCGATTCAAGAGGCGACATGAACAATGATCAGGAGACGACAGGCATGACCGCCCTCATTCTTCACGGCGGCGCCGGCGCCCGACGCGAGGTCAACTATGACGCCGAGGCGGTCCATATGCGTGAGACGGTCGAGGCGATGAAGGCGCGGCTGGACGCCGGCGCCTCGGCTCTGGACGTGGCGATCGAGACGGTCGTGCGGCTGGAGGATTCCGGCCTCTATGTCGCCGGGCGGGGCGCGTCGCCGAACCTGGCCGGCGCCTACGAGCTGGACGCCAGCCTGATGGACGGGGCCAGCCGCCGCGCCGGCGCGGTCGCGGCGCTTCAGGGGTTCCGCAATCCGATCCTGGCCGCCAGGGCGGTGATGGAGACCACGCCCCATGTGATGCTGGCGGGCGAGGGGGCGGCCCTGTTCGCCCATGACCGGGGGCTGGAGCCGATCGGCGACGAGGCGGCCTGGTTCACCCATGCCGGGCAGGGCGACGACAATCACCCGCCGGGAACCCTGGCCCATGGCACGGTGGGATGTTGCGTGCTGGACGCCGAAGGACGTCTGGCGGCCGCGACATCGACGGCTGGCGTGTTCGGCAAGGCGCCGGGGCGCGTCGGCGATACGCCCCTGATCGCCTGCGGGACTTGGGCCGACGACCGGGCCGCCGTCTCCTGCACCGGACAGGGGGAGTATTTCATCCGCACGGCCGCCGCCGCCCAGGTCGCCTGGCGGGTCGAGGCCGGACAGTCCCTGGGCGAGGCCGGTCGGGCGGTCATCGACCAGATCGGCGCCCTGGGCGGCGATGGCGGACTGATCGCCCTGGATCGAACCGGGGCGATCGCCGATCCGTTCAACAGCCAAGGCATGAAGCGCGCCTGGCTTACGACCTCGGGGGAGGTTCGCGTGGAGGTCTTCGGCCGTTGAGGTTCAGCCGGGGAGGCAGACCGCCTGGGCGACGCGCAGATTGCGGCGCAGATCGTCGGCCGCCCGGCCGTAGTTCTCGACCGTGACGGCCCCACCGGGGCGAACATCAGCGTCGGCCTGGCCCGAGACGGCCAGCGCCAGATCGTGCGGCGTCGTGGTGTAGATGCGGCCGCGCCGGGGCGCCTCGGCGACGGTCACGCCGATGACCCGGCCTTGCTCGTCCAGGGCCGGGGCGCCGGACAGGCCGGCCAGCGAGCCTTCCAGGCCCGTCGTGCGGCCGACTTCGGCCCAGACCAGGACGCGCTCGGCCCCATGACCCCGGCCGTGATGTCGAAAGACGGTTTCGCCGATCAGGCGGCTTGAGATCTCGCCCGCCGATCCCCGGGGATAGCCCGGGTGGAAGGCCAGGGCGTCCTTGCGGAGCCGCGACGGCGGCCGAAGGGGGACGGCGGGCGGTCCGCCGTGGGTGATCAGCAGGGCCAGATCGGCATGGGGCGCCAGCCGCACGTCAGCCGCCACCGCCCGGGCGCCGCCCACCATCAGAGCCGGGCGGCGACAGCCTTCGACGACGTGGCGCGCCGTGATCCAGCGGCCCTCGGCGGCGATCGAGAAGGCGGTGCCGGCCTGGGGCGGGGCAGAATCGGTCGGGGCGTCGACGACGACGGCCGGATCGAACGGGGTGACAGGACCCAGCAGGGCGGCTTCGACAGCCCCTGGGGCGGCCGGCGCGGGCGGCGCGTCGGCGTTCTCGTCCAACCAGACGGCGGCGACGACCAGGGCCGCCAGGCCGCCCGCGTAGAGCGCCCAGTCCGGCGGTCCGCGAAAACGTCGGGCCATCGGCTCAGCCCGTCAGCGCGGCGGCCAGGATCAGGGACACAGCCAGCCGTCCGGCCGCCAGCAGGACGGCCGCCGGGATGTCGCCGTCCTTGACCCTTTGCGGCAGGCCGGTCAGGGCGACATCGACCAGACGGAATCCCAGCAGCTGGATGACCAGGGCGATGCCGCCCCACAACAGGATCTCGGCCGCCGAGGTCGACACGGACAAGGACACCGCGAGCGGCGCCGCGAGACCGAGCAGCACGCCGGAAAAGGCCACGCAGGCGGCAGCGTTGCCGTCGCGGATCTGGGCGATCTCCTTCCACGGCGACAGCAAGGCGTAGATCACGGCGCCGGCGGCCAGAAGGAACAGCGAGGCGCCGGCATGCATCAGCATGACGGGAAGGCCGGTGGCGAAGGCCTGGACCTCGGGGCTGGACAGGGGGGAAGAGACGAGAGAGGGCGACATGGCGGTTCCGACGCCGTCATTGCCGTATTGCCGCCTCAATCCGCAAGCGCATGCGAGCCACACTTTGTGACCGATCGTTGCGAACGACATTTCGCCTTCGGCAGGTTAGAACGCCCCCCATGTCTGAGATCGCCGCCCCTGCGCCCTCTTCGTCCGACCTGCCGATGGTTCTGGTGGTGGCCGTCGCCCTGGTCGATGTCGATGGTCGGGTGCTGATCGCGCAGCGGCCGCAGGGCAAGCAACTGGCCGGGCTCTGGGAATTTCCGGGCGGCAAGGTCGAGTCGGGAGAGCGGCCCGAAGCCGCCCTGATCCGCGAACTGCGCGAGGAGCTGGGCATCGAGGTGAACGAGGCCTGTCTGGCGCCGTTCGTTTTTGCCTCGCACGCTTACGATTCATTTCACCTGTTGATGCCATTGTATCTGTGCCGACGCTGGTCGGGGACCGTGGTCGCCCGCGAACACGACGCCCTGGCCTGGGTGAAGCCGAGCCGACTTTCGGACTATCCCATGCCGCCCGCCGACGCCCCACTGGTCGCCTGGTTGCGCGATCTGATCTGAGCATCGCTCGCGAAGGAGGACGGGATGAAAGACCTGACGACCCGTTTCTTCCGCGACGAATCCGGCGCGACGGCGATCGAATACGGCCTGATCATCTCCCTGATCTTCCTGGCGATCGTCACGGCCCTGACGGCCTTCGGCAATCATTCGTCGGGCGTGTTCAATACGGCGATGAACGCGATCCGCGCGGCGATGGGCTGAACCAGGGGCCCGGCTCGGCCCTACTCGCCTTCCTTGACCCCGAGCGCGTCGGCCAGGCGCATGCGCGCCGAACCGGGACGAAGCGGCATGGGCTGGGTCTCGCTGGGCGCCCAACCGGCCAGATTGACGATTTCGAAGGTCGCCGGGATGCGGCCGTCCGCATCGCCGAATCTTTCCGTATAGAGGGCGGCCGCGCGCGCCGCGATCGTTCGGGTCAGCGGCCGGACCGGACCGAAGGGGACGCCGGTCTCGCCCATGGCGCGCAGGTCGCGGATCAGGGCGAAGAGGTCGGGATAGCGCACGACGACCCGATCGACGTCGGACACAGGCAGGGCGAAGCCCGCCCTCTGCAGCAGCCCGGCCCCGTCGAAGCCGTCGGCGAAGGGCGACACCCGCGCCTGGGCGCCTCCGCGCTCGGCCAGCTCGGCCTCGGCAAGGACGGCGCGAAGCTCCTTCAGCGTCCCGGCGCCGAGCAGGGTGCCCAGGAACAGCCCGTCCGGCCGCAGCGCCCGTCGAATCTGGCTGAGCGCGCCGGGCAGGTCATTGGCCCAGTGCAGGGTCATCAGGGAGACGATCAGGTCGGTGGAGGCGTCGTCCAGGGGCAGAACGGCGGAACCGGGGTCGATGCGGGCGTGCGTGATCCGGGCGACCGGACCGATCCGTGGCGCCGCGTCGCTGTCGGCGAGAAGGGCGGCGAAGGGCTCCGGGAAGGCCGAAAGGTCGACCGCGGCCGGAAAATCCCGCAGGATCGCCTCCAGACTGTCGATCGCGCCCTGGGCCGCTCGGCGGTGCAGGAAGTCGGCGTCCGGGAAACGGACGGCGGCGCGCTCAAGTCGCAGCGCCCGTCGCCGGGGGTCGAACAACCGGGGCGGTCCGCTGTTTTGGGACGGGTCGAGGGGGGAAGCGGCCATGGACGTTCAGGATGGGGGCTGGGGGCGGACTTGGAAAGCCCGGGGCCGGGAGATGGCGCGGGGCCTGGCCGATCTGATCCTGCCGCCGCTGGCGCATGACAGTCGGGAGGCGACGGCGGCCGCGGGTCTGACTCCGAACGCCTGGAGCCGGGTCACCTTTCTGGAGGCGCCGGTGTGCGACGGCTGCGGAGCGGCGTTCGAACATGACGGCGGGGTGTTCAGAGCCGAACGCTGCGCCGCCTGCCTGGCCTCGCCCTATGCTTTCGGCCGGGCCCGCGCGGCCTGTGTCTATGACGAGCATTCGCGTGCGCTGATCCTGCGGTTCAAGCACGCCGATCAGCCGCAGTTCGGCCGGCTGTTCGCCCGTTGGATCGGACGGGCGGCCAGCGACCTGATCGCGGAGGCCGACGCGGTGGTCCCCACGCCGCTGCATCCGATGCGGCTGCTGGCGCGGCGGTTCAACCAGGCGGCCGAGGTCGCGCGGCCGCTGGCGCGGGACGCCGGGCTCGCCTATCTGGCCGACGCCCTGACGCGGGTCGAGCGCACGGCCAGCCAGGGCGGCAAGAGCGCGCGGGGACGGCGGCTGAACGTCAAGTCCGCCTTCGCCGTGACCGAGGCCGGGCGGCGCGAGGTCCGAGGGCGCCGCCTTCTGTTGATCGATGACGT
This sequence comes from Brevundimonas sp. VNH65, assembly GCF_049445955.1. Lineage (NCBI taxonomy): Bacteria > Pseudomonadati > Pseudomonadota > Alphaproteobacteria > Caulobacterales > Caulobacteraceae > Brevundimonas > Brevundimonas sp. VNH65. The sequence continues at coordinate 557,294 of NZ_JBMSDX010000002.1, forward strand.
CCTGACGACCGGGGCCACGGCGGAGGCCTGCGCCCGCGCCCTTCTGGAGGCCGGGGCGCGGTCTGTGGATCTGGCCGTCATCGCGAGGGTGCGAAACGGCCGTGAACCGACTATCTAGGGCGATATCCCAGTTCTGATTGGAGACCCCGCCTTGGCCGAGATCGTCGTCTACACCAAGCCCGGCTGCCCCTATTGCTTCGCGGCTCTCGGCCTGCTGAAGCGCAAGGGGGCGGACTACACCGAGATCGTCGCGTCGAACGATCCGGACAAGAAGGCCGAAATGGTCGAACGGTCGGGCGGTCGGGCGACCTTCCCCCAGATCTTCATCGACGGAAAACACGTCGGCGGGTCGGACGACCTGCACGCCCTGGACCGCGCAGGCGAACTGGATCCGCTGCTGGCGGCCTGACGTCCTGATACGCGCATGACGACTCTGTCCATCGCCCTGATCCAGACCTGCACCCCGGCCGACCAGAGGGCGTCCCTGGCCGAACTGGAGCCGCTGGTCCGTCGTGCGGCCGCCGGCGGCGCCCGGCTGATCCTGACGCCCGAGGGGTCGAACGTGCTGGAGCAGCGCCGCGACCGCCGCGAGGCCGTGATCGTCGACCAGGATCACGACGCGGCCGTGCTGGGCCTGCGTCGGCTGGCGGCGGAACTGAAGGTCTGGATCCTGATCGGTTCGGCCATCGTCGCCTCTGGTCACGCGGGAGACGGGCGGGCGGCCAACCGCTCGATCCTGGTCGACGACGGGGGCGAGGTGGTCGCGACCTATGACAAGATGCATGTCTTCGACGTCAGTCTGGCGAACGGCGAGACCTATCGCGAGAGCGCGACGGTTCGTCCGGGCGAAGCCGCCGTCGTCGCGGCCACCCCGTGGGGCGGACTGGGCCTGACCATCTGCTACGATGTGCGCTTTCCGTATCTTCACCGCGCCCTGGCCCAGGCGGGGGCGGTGATGATCGCGGTCCCCGCCGCCTTCACCGTGCCGACCGGGGAGGCGCACTGGGAGACCCTGCTGCGCGCGCGCGCCATCGAGACCGGCGCCTTCGTCCTGGCCCCGGCCCAGGGCGGGACGCATGAGGATGGGCGCAAGACCTGGGGCCGGTCGATCGTGGTCGGCCCCTGGGGCGAGGTCATCGCCCGACTGGATCACGACCGGCCAGACGTCCTGTTCGCCGAGCTGGACCTGGGCGCCGTGGATCGCGCCCGCTCGGCCGTGCCCGCCCTGACCCACGACCGTGCCTTCGCCGCACCGAACGGCGTCGGCGCATGATCCGCTACGCCCTGGCCTGCGAGCAGGCGCACGCCTTCGAGGCCTGGTTCGCCTCCTCCTCTGACTATGACGATCAGGCGGCGAGGGGCCTGGTGGAATGCCCCTTCTGCGGCTCACGCCGGGTCGAGAAGCAGGTCATGGCGCCGGCCGTGGCGGGGACGAAGCGCGCCGCTCCGCCCGACGAGGTGCGCCAGAAGATGCAGACCATGATGATGGAGGCCGCGCGCGAGGTGCGCGCCCATGTCGAACAGAACTTCGACTATGTCGGCGACGCCTTCGCCCGGGAGGCGCGAGACATCCACGAGGGCCGTTCCGAGAAGCGGGAGATCTACGGCGAGGCCACGCCCGCCGAGGTGAAGAAGCTGAAGGAGGACGGGGTGCCCTGCGCGCCGCTGCCCGCCCTGCCGCCTGACCCGTCCAAGGCCAACTGAGGCGAGGATGGGCGCCGAGCGATATGAGGAGTTCGCGCCGCCCGAGGGACTCGCGCCCTGGGTCAAGGTCATCTGGACCTATGCGGCGCCGGACCCGTCTCCTGTGGTGCAGCGTATTGCGCCGGACGGATGCCCCGAGTTGATCCTCGATCTCGGCGCGCCCTATGAGGAGCTGGGCGAGGACGGCGTGTGGCGTCTTCAGCCCCCGGCCCTCTTCGCCGGTCAGATGACCCGGCCCATCGCCATCCGTCCGGTGGGGCCGGTCGAACTGGTCGCCTTGCGGTTCCATCCGGACGGCGCGCGGGACTGGTTGAAGGCGCCCCTGGCGATCGCCACGGATCGCAGGCTGGACATGGGCGACCGACTGAAGGGGCTGACCCCGCCGCCCGGGGATCCGGCGGGACAGGCGGCCTATATGGCGGACTGGCTGGACGGGGTGCGGTGCGAGGACGCCTGGACGATCGACGCCGAGGTTAGGGCCGAGGTCGCGGCGATCGGCGACGATCGGCCTGGCCCGGTGAGGGACGCGGCCCGGCAGCGCGCCCTGCAGAGGCGATTCCTGGACCGGGTCGGGGTGTCTTCGCGGGAATTGCGATCAGTGTTTCGTTTCCGGCGCGTCTTCGACCATGCCCTGGGGTCGGATGCGGAAAGCTGGCTGGAGGCCGGGCTGTCAGCCGGCTATTTCGACCAGCCGCAGATGGCGCGCGACTTCCGGCGGTTTCTCGGCTGCACGGCCAGCGAATGGGCGCGCGAACAGGTCGAACTGGCCCGGGCCCTGGCCCGGCCGGGCTGATATCGGCCAACCGAACTGTCGTAATCCTACAAGCGGAGCCGTGAGGCAGCGGATAAGGTTGCGGCCGCATCCGAGGAGAGCCCGTCATGATCCTGTCAGCTGTCGCCGCCCTGTTGCTCCAGACCGCTACGCCGGCCGCCGCGCCGCCCGACCTGTCGTGGATGAGCGGCTACTGGCTGGACTGTTCGAACGGGCGAGAGGCAGCCGAGGCCTGGAGCGACGAACGGGCGGGGTTGCGGGTCGGCTGGAACCTGACTGTGTCGCGATCGGGTCGTCCCGGTTTCGAGGTGTCTCACATCGCCGCCCTGCCCCAGGGTTTCGCCTATGTCGCCCAGCCGTCGGGGGCGCCGCCGACGGTGTTCGTCATGTCCGACAGCGGCTCGAACCATGTCGTCTTCTCCAACGCCGAAAACGACTTTCCGAATCATATTCGCTATGAACGCGACGGCGACGCGCTCAAGGCCCGCATCGATGGAACGATCGACGGCCAGGCGCGCAGCGTCTCATGGAGCTTCACATCCCGACCCCTGAACACTCGTTGCCCGACCTCCGCTGGAGGCTGATGACGCCCGCGGATCTTGACGGCGTCGTCGAGGTCGCCCGCGTCGCCTTTCCCGACCATTTCGAGGACCAGACCTGTTTCGCGAACCGGCTGAATCTGCATCCGGCCGGCTGTTTCAGCCTGGCGGAGCCGGACGGTCCGGTCATGGGATATCTGGTCGGCTATCCGTGGCGTGGGACGGCGGCGCCGGCGCTCAACACCCTGATCGACGGCCTGCCTTCCCATCCGGACCGCCTGTATCTGCACGACCTGGCGCTGAAGCCCGAGGCGCGGGGCGGCGGCCGTACGCGAGCGGCGGTCGAGGCCCTGGCCGATCACGCCCGCGCCCTGGGCCTGCCGTTGATGGCCCTGGTCGCCGTCAATGACGCCGTCCGTTTCTGGGAGGGTCAGGGCTTCGCCGTGGTCGATGCGCCGGACATCCGGGCCAAGCTGGCCGGCTACGGCCCGGACGCCCGATATATGGAGCGGTCTCTCTAGCCCTTCCACGATCCGTGGAAGGCGGCCGGGAGGGCGACGTCGGCGCGCCAGGTCGCGACCGGGCCGTCCTCGATCCGCGCCAGGTCCAGGACATGCAGCTCCGTGACCCCGGCCTTCAGATTGATCGTCGGTCCGACCAGCCAGGCCTGATCCTCGGCCGTGGCGCCGGGCTTGGGGACATAGACCATTTCGTCCGGCACATGGCCGGGGCCGAAGATGAAGCTGCGGTCCCGACCCGTCGCCCAGTCGAACACGCCCACGCCGTCCGCCAGCGGTCGTTCTGGCGTGTCGCCGGTGGTGTGCAGGCTGTAGCGGCGGGCGAGACCCGCGCGACGGGCGTCGCCGCGCGGAAACTCGGCGATGACGCCGGTGCGTTCCAGGCGGCCCTTCCCGTCCGGCCCCAGAGCCACCAGGGCCAGATGAGCAGGCGAACCGCCGACCGGCACGCCGTTCAGAATTTGCTGGGCGCCTGAAGCGGCGAAACTCATGTCGTCGTGAGCGCAGACGTCAAAGCGGATCGTGCCGTCGGTCTCCTCCCAGGCGTCGCCCAGGTGGAAGAAGCCGAACGTCGGCAGGTCGAAGACGCGCGTCTTCGTCAGATCGGCCTTGTCGACCACCAGCACCTGGGTACCGGCGTCCTGCCTCCACTCGAAACCGGCCGAGAAGGGCATGACGTTCCGGGTCTTGATCCAGGGCTGGAGGACGATGACCAAATGCCGCGCCGTGGCGGTGAAATCGTGGACATAGCTGGCGCGGGGCAAGGGGATGACACGCGCGTCCTCCAGATCCCCGGCCGGCGACAGCCGCCAGACGATCGCCTGGGCGCCGCCCATGCCCAGGTTCCAGATGCGGCCGTCGGGCTCGATCCGCGGATGCGCCAGGAAGGGCATCTGCTTCAGGTCCGGGCTGAGGGTGACGAACCCCTCGCTGGCCAGGGTCTCGGCGTCCATGGCCATGGGCGAGCCGCCCTCCCAAAGGGCCCAGACCTTGTCGCCCACCGGGATGACCGAGGTGTTGGCCGGACTGGCGTCGTCGGCCGACTGAATCTCGGCGCGCGGGTCGGGCAGGGTGCCGAAACCGGGCATCAGCATGGCGTCGGCGCGACTTTCCTGACGGCGCTTTTCGGTGTCGGCGAAGCGGGCGGCCAGGGCGGCGCGGCCATCGGCGATGCGGAAGCGGCGGATCAGGCCGTCGCCGTCGAACCAGTGCTGGGCCGAGCCGCCGGGCCGCCGGAACTTGGCCGGTCCGTTGCGATACAGGCTTCCCGCCAGGCCCTCGGGGGCGCGGCCGTGAACCAGGGTCAGGGCGCGAGGGGCGATGTCGGCCTCGACGTCCCGGGTGGCCAAGGCCCAGCCGTCGGTCGCGGCCAGGGCGCGGGCCGCGTAGGCGAGGTCCGGCGAGGCGAGGAGGGCGCCCGAAGCGGTGGCGATCGTTCCGGTCAGGAAGGCGCGGCGGGTGGCGGGCATGGCTGTGTCTCCGGCGTGGCGTGATCAGCGGATGGCGACGGTCTGGGCGACCTCGCCGGACACGGAAAAGCGGGCCCGATCCCAGGACGCCGGGCCCATGTTGCCGCGCGCATTGTTGGAGAAGGCGAAGGGCTCGGTCGGCATGCCGAAGGGGTTGGTGTCCATCCGGCCGTTGCCGTTGACGTCATGGAACGCCTTCATGGCGTAGTCGCCGGCCGGCAGATCGCCGAAGTCGGCCCGGGTCTGGCCGTTCGCGACGTCGACCTGGGCCTGCCGCACCGGGGCGCCGCCCGAATAGGCCTCGGCCGTGTCGTACAGGGCGACCATGATCTTGCCGGTCGCGGCGCCGGTCTCAAAGTCGAAACGGATCGAGGCGGCGGGCTCCGCCAGGGCCGGGGCCGCGACGGTCAGGGCGAGGAGGGAGGCGAAAGCGGCGATGCGCATGGCGGGCGTCCTTCTGAGAGACAGGCCCGACGACCGGGCCTTGATGACCCGACCCTGATCGCCGCACCGCCGTGTCGCCACACGATCTGCGGGCTTGACCGTCATCCATTCGCCAACGACCACCCCTGTTCACTCACGAAGCGCGAATGAACAGGCGGTCGGCGCAACACTGCGCTCAAGTCATGAACGACCGCGTAGCGAACATAGCGCGTCGCGTCAGCGACCTGAGGCCCCATGCGCTCAAGTGGTGAGCGACCGCGTCGCGAACATAGCGCGTCGCGTCAGCGACCTGAGGCCCCATGCGCTCAAGTGGTGAGCGATCGCGTCGCGAACATAGCGCGTCGCGCAGCGACCAGAGGCTCAATGCGCTCAAGTCGCGAGGCTCCGCGAGCCGAGTGTAGCGCATCGCACAGCGACCCAAGGCCCCCAGCGCTCAAGTGGTGAGCGACCGCGTCGCGAACATAGCGCGTCGCGAAGCGACCTGTTGCTTAATGCGCCTCGGGCGGCCGGGCGGCGGGATCCAGGTATTCGCTCTCGGCGTGAGGGTGGGCCGAGAGGACGAAGCGCCGGTCGCAATAGCCGCACTCGACGAAGTCGTCCTCGCCCATGTCCATATAGACCAGCGGATGGCCGAGCGCGCCGCCGCCGTCGCAGGCCACGCGCTTGGTGGCGACCACGATCTCTTCGGGCGGCGGGAAGTGGGCGACGGTCGATTGCGAGGACATGGAGAGGTCCAAAGAGGAGTTCGGTTCGCCGAACCTCTAGACCATATTCGCCCACGACTGAACGCCGCCCGGGATTTTTCGACGGTTCAGGCCAGGCGACGACGGCGGAACACCCGGTCGAACATCGCCTTGCGGCCCTTGAACAGGTTCCAGCCCAGGCATCCGGCGGCCACCCACAGGCCGATCTCGCCGACGATGGCGGCCGGGGCGCCGAACAGCAGCGCCTGTTTCAGCGTCAGCACATCCATCTTGGATGCGACGATGAAGGCGGCGAAGGCGCCGTAGCCGATCAGGCAGAAGGCGAAGGCGGTCCATCCGACAAGGCGCGAGCGGGGCATGACGTTATCTCCGTAAAACATGCTGTTCACAATGGAAAGGAAGCTAGACATGCTATGTCGGTATGTCAAGCGTCATTGTCATAATGGAAAGCAGGCGTTTCCTGGAAGGGCGTTCGCGGGTCGCCCGCCCTTGGCGGAAGCGTGGGCGACGCCTAACTAACCGGCGGCACCTGAGCCCTCTCCTCTGACACGCGCATCGCCTTCATGACCGCTTCCACCGCCCTGCCCGCCAACGCCATCGAGGTCCGGGGGCTGGAAAAGACTTATGCAGGCAACAAGAAGTCGGGGCCGAAGACGGCGCTGCACGGTGTTGATCTGGTGGTGCCGCGCGGCTCGATGTTCGGCCTGCTGGGACCGAACGGGGCCGGCAAGTCGACGCTGATCAACATCCTGGCCGGGGTGGTGAACAAGACCGGCGGAACCGCCGCCGTCTGGGGGCGTGACATCGACGCCGATCCGCGCGGCGCACGCGCCGCCCTGGGTGTGGTGCCGCAGGAGATCGTGGCCGACGTCTTTTTCACCCCACGCGAGGCGCTGGAGGTTCAGGCCGGCTTCTACGGCGTGCCGTCGAACGAGCGGCGCTCGGACGAATTGCTGGCGGCCCTCGGCCTGTCCGACAAGGCCAACGCCTATGTCCGGGCGCTCAGCGGCGGCATGAAGCGACGGCTGATGGTGGCCAAGGCCCTGGTTCATGCGCCGCCGGTTCTGATCCTGGACGAGCCGACGGCCGGGGTGGACGTCGAACTGCGTCGCCAGCTGTGGGAGTATGTCCGCAAGATCAACGCCGAGGGCGTGACCATCCTTCTGACCACCCACTATCTGGAGGAGGCCCAGGAGCTGTGCGACACGATCGCCATCGTCAATCGCGGCCGGGTGGTGGCCTGTGAACCGACGCCGCAGCTGCTGCGCCGCCTCGATACGCGCAACGTCGTGGTCACGCCTGAAAGCGAACTGACCGCCCTGCCGAAGCTCAAGGGTTTCGAGGCCGTCGCCCGCCCGAACGGCGCCTTCGCCGTCAGCTACAAGAAGGGCCAGTCCTCGGTCGAACAGGTTCTGGCCGCCGTCCGCGCCGCGGGGGTGACTATCGCCGACATCACCACCGAGGATCCGGACCTGGAAGACGTCTTCCTGGCCCTGACCTACGGCGATCCCGACCAGCCGGAGCCGACGCGCGACTGAGCGCGGCGCGGCCGTTGCCGCATCAGGTCTGGAAGAAGATCAGGAAGTGGCGCACCCGACACGATTCGAACGTGTGACCTTTGCCTTCGGAGGGAATATCGCTGGCTCCGCCAAAAAGCGCAAGGAGCCGCCGATGACCGCCTATCATACTGTAAACAATAAAGAATTTGCATTCTTCCTCCGCCGAACTTACTCTTCTGTCCGCCACGGTTTTCGCCCAAGTGCTTACGTGGTGCTTACGCGAGAGGAAGCTGTAGGGTCGGAGGAAGCCCATGTCTAAGCTCACAAAGCGCGTCGTCGACGCCGCAGAAAGTCGCGCAAAAGATTACGTCATATGGGACGACGACCTGCCCGGCTTCGGCCTCCGCGTTTTCGCGTCCGGCAAGCGCAGCTACGTGATCCAGTATCGGCTCGGCAAGCGGTCGCGTCGCTTCACAATCGGATTGCACGGCGTCTGGACGCCTGAGCGCGCGCGCCAGGAGGCAAAGGTGCAGTTGGGACGGATCGCGCAGGGCGAAGATCCGGCTGAGGAGAAGCAGCTCGACAGCAAGGCGATCACCGTCAAGGAGCTGTGTGAGCTCTACGTTGCCGATCTGAAAGCCGGCCTCATCCTCGGCAAGGGAGGCCGCCCCAAGAAAGCCAGCACCATCTTGTCCGACACGGGGCGTATCGAGCGTCACATCATTCCCTTGCTTGGTACGCGCAGGGTCAAGGATTTGGTGAAGGCGGATATCGCGAAGGCCCTGAAGGACATCATGGCCGGCAAGACTCGTTGCAGCGTCAAGACGAAGAAGCTTCGCGGCCGCGCCATCGTGCGTGGTGGAGCGGGTACGGCGACGCGCACGATAGGGCTCTTCGGCGGAATACTGACCTACGCAGTCGAGGCTGGCATCATCGATCTGAATCCGGCGCACGGTGTCAGGCGGCCGAAGGACAACGTCCGGGCGCGGCGTCTGACCGAAGCAGAATATCGGTTGCTCGGCGAGATATTGGATAAGGCGGTCAAAACAGAGAAATACGAGCTATCAGTTGAGATCATACGCCAGCTCGCGCTCACCGGATGCCGGCGGACTGAGATGGTGACGCTCGCGTGGGCGGAGGCGGACACGAGCGCGAGTTGCTTGCGTCTGGTTGACAGTAAGGAGGGAAGCTCCATCCGCCCGATCGGACTCCCTGTCGTCGAGTATCTCGAAGCAAGTCGGAAAGCTCGCACAGGCACGTACGTGTTTCCCGGACACGGAGACGACAACGCGTTCGGAAGCCTTCCGAACCATTGGGAGCAGATATTCAGAGACACGCCGCTGGCCGACATCACGCCCCATGTCTTGCGACACAGCTTTGCCAGCATCGCAAACGATCTCGGCTTCACAGAGGTGACGATCGCTGCTCTCGTGGGCCACTCAAAGGGCTCAGTCACCAGCAACTACATACACACGCTCGATACAGCGCTTATCATGGCCGCCGACACGATCGCCGGTTACATCCAAGGCTTGCTCGACGGCATCGAGTTCAAGCAAACGGCCTACGCCGTGGACCGCGACTCTCGCCGCGCTGCGCTCGCTCGCTTCCTTCAACAAGCCTCGGCGCCGGATGCGGCTGAGGCGGCAAGCGAGCAGCAACGCGCCGCTGCATAGCAGACAAGTTAGCGGCGCTACCAACGTAGACACGCCGCTACTTGCAAGTCAGAAAAACATGCCCTATTTTCTGACATATGAAGAGGGTAAGCGCCTCCGTTCCGGATCGGGTCATGAAACGCGTTCGCGCTAGCGGACGCGGCAGTGTCTTCACGCCCAGCGACTTCCTCTCTCTCGCCACTCGCTCGTCGGTCGATCAGGCCCTTTCGCGGTTGGTAAAGGGCGGACAGCTCCGTCGACTTGCGCGCGGGCTCTACGACTTTCCAAAGCTGCATCCGAAGCTCGGGCCACTGTCGCCTGCGCCAGACGATGTAGCACATGCGCTTGCTAGGGAGACCGGCTCCCAGGTGCAGATCGCCGGCGCGCGGGCAGCGAACGCGCTCGGCCTTTCGACGCAGGTCCCGGCCCAAAGCACCTATCTCACCGATGGTCCGTCGCGTCGTGTCGTGCTGGGAAAGCGCGTCGTGGATCTTCGCCACGCTTCGCCCAAGCATCTGATCGCGCCGGGTAGCCCCGCCGGAACGGTGGTTCAGGCCCTTCGCCATGTCGGCCCCGTGCGGGCGGCTGACGTCGCGCAGGTTGCGGCGCGCCAGCTGTCGGCCAACGACAAGAAGACGTTGGCCTCAACCGCCCTTCAAGCGCCTGCCTGGATGAGGCCAACGCTCGTCTCGATCGCCAACGCATCGATGGCCAATATCGATGGATGATGTCGCCCGCCTTCCCAGCGCCGATCGCGCAGCTCTCTTCGGGGAGACCGGCGCCAGCCGAGGCGTCGCCGACACGATCATCGAAAAGGACTTCTGGGTCTGCTGGAGCCTGAAGCGCCTGTTCGGCATGCCGAAGGGCACCACGGCAACCCTCGTCTTCAAGGGCGGCACATCGCTCTCCAAAGCGTTCAACGCCATCCGTCGGTTCTCCGAGGACATCGACCTATCGTTCGACCGGGCCGAACTCGGATACACCGGCGAGCGCGACCCCGAGAAGGAGGGGATCAGCAGGAAGCAGGCGGCCCGACTTATCGACGACCTGGTGGGCGACGTCGAGCGGCACATCGCCGGGAAACTTCTCCCGGCGCTGCGCGCCGCGATCGTGGAACAACTCGGCGAGCCAACCGAAGGCGAGTGGTCGCTGGAGATAGACGCCAGCGACGCCCAAACCGTCAACTTCCACTATCCGACCGCGCTGCCTGCCGCCGAATACGAAGGCATGGCCTACGTCACCCCGCGGGTAAAATTCGAGTTGGGCGCGCGCGGCGATCTCTGGCCGACCGAGGAGAAAGTCATCCGTCCCTACGCGGCCGACGACTATCCGGAGTTCTTCGCCGATCCCGACACCAGCATCACAGTGCTTTCAGCGCGGCGGACCTTTTGGGAGAAGGCGACCGCGCTCCATGCGGAAGCGCATCGCCCTACTGAGTCACCTACGCCGCCGTATTTCTCCCGGCATTACTACGACCTCGCCATGCTCCTCGACACGGACGAGGGTCAAGCCGCCGTTGCTGATCTCGACTTGTTAGCGCAGGTGGCGCAGCACAAAGCCATCTTCTTTCGTTCGGGCTGGGCCAGCTACGAAACGGCTCGGCCAAGCTCGCTCCGGCTGATGCCGGACGACAGTCGGGTCAAGGACCTGCGAGCCGACTACCGGGCTATGGCGCCGATGATGTTTGACCAGACGCCGCCGTCATTCGACGACATACTTGCGAAAGTTGCCGCGCTTGAAGAAACGATCAACAGCTAGCTCAAGGCTGTCCGCTGGGGAGGAAGGATATCAGTTCGATTCGATCAATAGACCTGCGCCTCATTGACGACCTGGTCGACTTCGTCCGGGGGCCTGGCTTTGTGCTGGATTTCTCCGATCCCAGCTTCTCGGACTTCTTCGCTTCCGAGCTCAAGGTCAACATCGACGATCCGAAATACGCGGTGAATGGCGGCTCGAAGGGCAAGCGCCTCCGCTATTTCTTGCAGGCGTGCGACGACGCGACCGCCGTCCGTGTGCTGGCCGCTCTTTGGGAGCATCGCAGCGAGTATCTCGCCCGCTCTGGCGGTGCCGACCCGGTGGCCAATGCCGAGGCGCGCTATCAGGGATTGGTCAACCGCCTCTCTGGCGGCGCGGCGTCCCAACGCCCCACTGCGAGCCCGCAGCCTACCGCCGTCGATCGACAGGCGATCGCGAAGATCAAGGCTGACCTGCTTAAAGTCACCGCTCTCGCGCCCCATGCACGTGGCTATGCCTTCGAAGGCTTTCTCAAAGGCCTGTTCGACGCCTTTGGCCTCGCCGCCCAGGAACCCTTTCGACTGCGTGGCGAGCAAATCGACGGCAGCTTCCAGCTCGGAGGCGAGATCTATCTTCTCGAGGCCAAATGGCACGGCCAGCCGATAGGCGTCGCCGAGCTGCACACCTTCCACGGTAAGATCGAGCAGAAGGCGGCTTGGACCCGCGGCCTATTCGTCAGCAATAGCGGCTTCACCGAGGATGGTCTTGCCGCCTTCGGGCGCGGCAAGCGCGTCATCTGCATGGATGGGCTCGATCTCTACGAGATGCTCGACCGTGAACTCCCGCTCACCCAAGTTCTCGAACGCAAAATCCGTCGTGCCGCTGAAACCGGCTCGCCGTTCATCCGCGTCCGCGACCTCTTTCCTCAATGACCGGGGGAACGAGGATGGCGCAATTCAATGACTGGTGCGTGGCGGTCGACGAGCCCGTGGGGGCCCACCATCGCCGCGTGATGACCGGACAGGCCGCGAACCTCGCCACCGGCATCCAGGCCACCGCCGCCATCGTGCCCGCGCATTATGCGTCGGAAGAACAGGTGGCGCGCGCGCTCGCGCGGCTCGGCAAGCCCGCCGCTGCGGCGCTGATCGAGGGCAAGCTACCGACGACCAAGCAAATCCGGTCTGGCGACCTCGGCGAGATTTACGCGACTGAATGGATCGACGCGCACAGCGGCGGTTACCGGGCGCCGATCAAGCGGCTGCGCTGGAAAGACCATCGCAACATGGCAATGCGGGGCGACGACGTGATCGGTATCCTCCAAGACGCACAGTCGCAACGCCTGCATTTCCTGAAGACCGAGGCGAAGAGCCGCGCCACGCTCACCGCCCAGGTCCTGACCGACGCGCGTGTCGGCCTCGACAAAGACGGCGGACTGCCCTCCGCGCACGCGTTGTCCTTCATCTCGGCCCGCCTGCTCGAACTCGACAATCTGCCGCTGGCCGATGCGATCGACGACGCGCTGCTAAAGCACGGGATTCCATCGCAGAACGTCAGGCATCTGCTTTTCACATTTTCCGGCAACGCGCCGGACGCGCTGCTGACCGCCTCCCTTCAGGCCTATCCCGGCCCCATCAACCAATGGGGTATCGGGCTTCGCGTGGAAGGACATGCCGCCTTCATCGGCGCGGTTTATGATCGAGTGATCGCCGATGCCCACAACCCCTGAAGCGATTGCGGCCGACATCGCGGAAGCGGCGACCGCCGGCTTTAGGGGGAGCCTGATCGCGCGCGGTCAGGCCCGCGCGATCATCTGGCGAGACGGCGCCCTCCCGCCCGACGCGCCGGCCTTCGCACCCCAATTGAGCTATGATCTCCATTCGTATGCCTACGCCTTGCTTGGCCTCGGCCTGCGGCTTCGCGAGTTCGGTGGCGACCCTGCCCAGGCGCGCGCCGCCTTCGAGCAGGCGGCGACAGCACTTGAGGCAGTGATGGCCAAAGGCGACCGCCAGGAGGTGGATCGCGACTTTCATTTCGTGATGGCCGCTGCGGCCTATCACTTGGCCCATCTGTCGGCGCGGGCTTATTCGCTGCTCGCGATCGTCGAAACGGAAGAGAACTTTTCGCCCGTCGAGCGGGCCCTCGCGCAGTTGATGCGCCGCAACTTCACCGCCCTGCGCTCCAGCGTCCTCGACTACCGCGCATCCGGCCAAGGCAGCGACGCACGCATCGCCGCGGACATCCAGACTCGTCTCGATCAAGCCGAAGCCGCCGCCGCCCCGCCCGAGGACGGCGACGACTTCCTCTTCGACGGTCTCGACGTCGCGCTCACCGACGCCTTCATGGCCGCCATGTCACTCTTTCTGCTCGCGCTCGAACGGGGTGAGCGGCCGCTGGTCGACCAAGCGCTCGAACGGCTTCGCACCAGCCTCGCGATCTGCAGCGAGATGAACATGCTGCCGCAATGGTGGGCGCATCGCGTTGCGATCCATCTCCTCTCGGACCTCTGGTCAAGCACCTTTCACGAGAGGGTTCCGCTTCAGCCCGCCGGTGGGGCCGCAGCCGACTGGCAGCCACTGCGCGAGCTGTTCATCGCGTTGCTGCAACGTCGCCCGAAGGCGGAAATCGACCTCTGGCCGTCGCAGACCGAGGCGACCGCTCGGGCCGCCGACCAGTCCGACGACCTGGTGGTGTCGTTGCCGACAAGCGCCGGCAAGACCCGCATCGCCGAACTCTGCATTCTACGCTGCCTGGCGGGCGGCAAGCGGGTGGTCTTCGTCACCCCGCTGCGCGCGCTGTCGGCGCAGACCGAAACCACTTTGCAGCGGACCTTCGGCCCGCTCGGCAAGACCATCTCCGCCCTCTATGGCAGCATCGGCGTCAGCGGCTTCGACGAGGATGCGATCCGCGAGCGCAACATCGTGGTCGCGACACCCGAGAAGCTCGACTTCGCCCTGCGCAACGACCCCTCGCTTCTTGATGATGTCGGCCTCCTGGTCTTCGACGAAGGCCATATGATCGGTCCCAATGAGCGCGAGGTCCGTTACGAGGTACAGATTCAGCGGCTTCTTCGCCGCCCGGACGCGCAGGAGCGACGGATTGTCTGCCTTTCGGCGATCCTGCCCGATGGCGACCAGCTCGACGACTTTGCTGCCTGGCTGCGCCGCGATCACCCGGGCGGGTTGATCAAGAACGACTGGCGGCCGACCCGGCTGCGGTTCGGCGAAGTGGTGTGGACGTCGCCCACGGCGCGGCTCAACCTGCGCGTTGGCGACGAGCGACCCTGGGTCCAGCGCTTTCTCACCGGCGCGGCCCCGCCCAGCTGGATTCCGCCGAAGCGCCGCCGCACCCGTCTGTTTCCCGACGACCAGCGCGAACTCTGCCTCGCGACGGCTTGGCGGCTTGTCGATGATGGTCAGACAGTCCTGATCTTCTGCCCCGAGCGGCGTAGCGTCGAGCCGTTCGCGGACGTCATCGTCGATCTGCATGAGCGCGGCGCCCTGCGCTCGCTGCTCGCGGCCGATCCGAATCTCTTGAACACCGCGATCGCGCTCGGTGAGGAATGGCTGGGCGCCGACAGCGCAATCCTGAAGTGCCTGCGCCTCGGTGTCGCCCTTCATCATGGCGCGCTGCCCACCGCCTATCGGAAGGAGGTTGAGCGCCTGCTGCGCGAGAATGTTCTCAAGGTTACCATCTCATCGCCGACCTTGGCGCAGGGCCTCAACCTGTCGGCCACCGCCGTCGTCATGTATTCCCTTCACCGGGCTGGCGAGCGCATCGAGATCAGCGAGTTCAAGAACGTCATCGGCCGCGCGGGCCGCGCCTATGTCGATGTCGAAGGCATCGTTCTCTTCCCCATGTTCGACGAGATCACCAAGAAGCGGCGCAACTGGGAAGCGCTCATCACCGACCTCGGCGCGCGCGAGATGGAAAGCGGCCTCTTGCGGCTGGTCGCGTTGCTATTGACGCGAATGCGCGCGCGCGTCGGCGGCGACCTCAACCAGCTCGTCGAGTATGTCGTCAACAACGCAGCGGCCTGGACCTTCCCCGAAGTCGCCAACGAAAAGCCCGAGGACCGCGAACGCGCGCTCGCCGATTGGGAACGGCACGTCGCAACGCTCGACACAGCGATCCTCAGCCTCATCGGAGAGAACGACATCCCCGACGAGGGCATCGAGGCGGCGCTAGACGACATCCTTCAATCCTCCCTATGGCATCGCCGCCTTCAACGACGGGACGAGCCCGTTCGGCAGGCGCTGAAGGCTGGGCTGGTGTCCCGCAGCCGGCTGATCTGGAGTCAGTCGACAGCCGCACAGCGCCGCGGCTATTTCCTTGCGGGGGTCGGGCTGACGACGGGCCACGCGCTCGATGCTATCGCCGCCGATGCCAATCTTCTTCTCATCCAGGCCAATGGCGCGATCCTCGAAGGGGACGCCGAGGCGGCAATCACCGCGATCACCAACTTCGCCGAACTTGTCTTCGCCTTCTATCCCTTCACTCCCGATCCCTTGCCAGCGAACTGGCGCCACATCTTGCGCGCATGGCTGCTCGGCCAGCCGCTCGCGGCGCTGGGGGCAGCTCAGGCGTCGGAGACCCTGCAGTTTGTTGAGGGCGGCCTGGTCTATCGTCTGCCTTGGGCGATGGAGGCGGTCCGCGTCCGGGCAGCCGCCAATGGCGATACAGTCGGCGTTTTCGATTTGCCGTTGGAGGATCACGAGCTTGGAGTAGCGGTTCCCGCTGTTGAGACGGGTACGTTGAATCGGTCAGCCTCGATCCTGATCCAAGCCGGCTTCAACTCGCGACTCGCTGCGATCAAGGCCGTTACCGACACGGTGGCGACTTTCACGACGGGCCAAGAGCTGCGGCAATGGCTGAATTCGGAGGCCGTGGTCGCGTGGAGCGCTCTGCCCGACTGGCCGACGGCCGAAACGAAAGCGATCTGGATGGAGTTCACGCAGAGCTTCACGCCTGCGGAAAACCGCATCTGGTCCGACCGGCGATATTGGGCATCCGTCAACTGGCTAGGCGTTCCCCCGCCACCAGGCACGCCGGTCCAAGTTCACCATTGGGGCGGCCAGCCCCGCGTGCTGGCGGCAGATGCGACCCCGCTCGGCACGGTACAGGCGGCGCTCAATCCAGCCCGTCTCGGCCTGCTACGGGCGACGGTCGCGCAGGACGTCAGCAAAATCGACATCGTCTACTTGGGTCCGGCAGACATCGGCTAGGTCAAGGTTTCTAGTGTCCTAGTGCTGGACAAGTGCTTGCGAGACAATAGTGTCTTAATCAGGTGCGGCGCGGTCGCGACGCGGGGAAGGAAGGCAACCGTGGCGCTGGCTCCGACAGCGAATGACATTTCAGTGCGCGAGTTGCTGGAGCAGTTCGAGGCAGATTTCGCCGCAGTGGCGGAGGCCATCGAAAACGGCGAATTTGCGCTCTGGATTGGATCGGGCATCTCGCGTCAGGCGCCGAGCTTAGGCACGCTGATCGAGCGGGCCTTTGATTATCTGCGCGAACGCGCGAACGACCCGGCCACAGCAGCGGACTTTGTCCCTGCACTGGAGGAAGCGTTGACCCTAGCTGAGGTCGAGCCCGCCGCCGTTCGCGCCCGCTACGGGGATCCGCTTGCGGCTTGGCCGGAGCATGACGCGATCATCAATCGCCTGTGGAACAAGTATTCGCGAATTCTAGACATTCGCGTGCCCGGCAAGGATGCCGACTTCGTCCTATGGGACGCCATCAATATCCGAGAGGCGTTTGAGCATCCCGCGCCGCCAGCGGCCGAACATCTATCGATAGCGGTGCTCATTCTTGAAGGAGCCGTTCAGGAAGTGGCTTCTGCGAACTGGGACGGCTTCATCGAAGCGGCGGTAGCCCGGCTAAGCGGCGCCGTGCCCGGAGTCATGCAGGTTGTCGTCGATCCCAATCAACTGCGCGGCCCGGCCGGCAGGGCAAAGCTCCTCAAATTTCACGGCTGCATCATTCACGCGACCCGTGAGCCGCTCGTCTTTCGACAGTATCTAACGGGCAGCCACACCCAGATCATGGACTGGCCGGAAACGGCTGCGTTTGCCGCAATGCGCAACGCGATCGTTGGCCTCGCAACCACGCATAAAACCCTCGTGCTTGGTCTTTCCATCCAAGACAACAATCTCCAGACCATCTTCGCTCGCGCCAAGGCGGTTCATGGCTGGCCATGGCCCTGCGCGCCGAACGCGCCTGCCCACATCTTCTGCGAGGACAAGATCCAGCTCGGTCAACGCGACGTCCTGCGGTTGGTCTACGGTGACGCCTACAACAATGCTCCCGCGGCCCTGCACGATGCCACTCTGCTCCGCGCGTGGGGCGAGCAGACCCTGATCGCACTGGTGTTGAAGCTGCTCTGCGAGAAGCTCTCTCGATTGATGGAGCTCGGCCTGACGGCGTCGGGACGGCAGACCATCGCCGTTGCCCTCGCGCCGGCTCTGAAGGCGCTTCGCAACGACTTGGCCGATCATGCCGTTATCCCGGCGGGAGAGCGGAGCAGAACCGCCTTCGCCAATCAGGCGATCGGCCTCTGGTCCCGAATGCTCTCCCTGTTCAGGCGCGGCGTGCTGCCTGACGATCCGGATGCCTATGAGGCGCTCAGCAGTTCGACACCGAACCTCCTCGCGGCCGACCAGAATGCTGTGGCTATGGGACTCGGCACGTTGGGGGTTATGCTCGCGCTTCTCCAGATGGGGCGCGCCGACGGCCATTGGGAGCTGACACCTCCATCCGACAATACGCTGCTGGCGGGAGCGATGACAGCGCAGCCCACGCGCCCGGGAGCTGCGGCTCGTCCCCTGTTCCTGGTCAAGTCGGCGGCTGATGCGATCTCGCTCCAGAGCAACGGCGCCTTCGCGAATGACAACGCGATTGTTGTGCATGCTGACGACGCTTGGCGGCGCATGGTTGGAAGTGGCGCAAGCGCCCGCCGCGTCCGTTCCGCACCGGGTCGCACTGGGCGTGTTGGCAACACACACGTCAGCATCGCCGATTTGTTGAGCCGCTCCACCGATGCGGCCGAACTGCAAAGCGCCTTCGTCGCGGAGATGATGCTGTGAGCACCGCGCCCCTGATCCAAGCTATCCAAAAGCGGCTTCGCGCAGCCGGCTATCACGATTTGTCGACTCCGCTAAGGATCGCCGGCGTCGAGTTCGCCTTCACCGGCGCGATGCGGGGCAGCGATGGACGCGCCCTCGACCTGGTGCTCCTCGTAGATACGACAACGGGGGATTTCGGCGACCGCGATGGTGCGCGCGTTCGGCAACGGGTTGAAGCGCTGAGCCGCGCGCTCGACGTAACCGCGTCGCGTTATGTCGTCACCCTCATACTGGCAGGCGCCGCACTGGCCGAGGGCATCGAGACGCTGTCCGAAACCTGCCGGGTTCTGCAGGTCGAGAATATCGCCCTTGGCCAGGCTGGCGAGCCAGCTGATGAAACGGCGGAGCGGCAACTGGACGATCGAATCCGGGTTCTGCTGCCGCTGACGCTTCCACTCGCGCCTACTAATCCGGAAAATGGGAGCGGACCGGCGATGGACCAGCTCATCAGCGCGCTCCAGCAAGGGACGGATAACGCGCTCCTCGACGCGGTCGTTGAAGCCTCGGCCGTGGGCGAGGCGGCGGTGACGGAAGCCGCAGCCGAAGCAGTAGGGCAGCCCTTTAAGGCCTCGAGCGAAGGAGAACCGTCTTGAGCGACTCCATGCTGAGAAGCCTCGACATTACCAATTTCCGGAGCATCCGCGGCCATATCCATGCCCCGCTGGATGCGAAGGTGGTGCTCGTTCACGGTGAAAACGGCGCGGGCAAGACAAGCCTGCTTTCCGGGATCGAGTTGGCGCTGACCGGGCACGTGCAGTCGTTACAGCGCGCTGATCCCAATTATGAGCGCCAGCTGCTCCACCGATCCGCTGAAGACGGCAGCGTTGTGCTGCGTGCGCTGAACGCGAGCGAACAGACGTTCAGCGCAACGCTCGCTCCGGCCGGGGCGAAATCGGATAACGCGCTTGCTGAACCACTGGCCGCCTTCTTCCGCGAACGCGCATTCCTTCCCCAGTCGTTGCTCGGGCAACTACTCCAGATCTATCAGGACGCCGGCAGCGACGCGGGGTCGCCACTGGCCCAGTTTGTTGGAAAGCTCCTTGGCCTCGACCGCCTGGATGCGCTCGAGGCCGGCCTCAAGCCCCTTGTCGACGTTCGCAACGTTCGGAAGACAGTCGATGGGTGGCTCGCCGCCGAAAATGAGAAATCCCGCCTCGACCGACTGCTGACCGACCAGCGCAAGAGCCGCGGCTTGATCAACGATCGGATCATCGCCGCCCTGGCAGAACTAGCAAAGATTTGTGCCGCCCTCGATGTCGGCGTCGAGGTTCAAGAGGATAGCTTGGACGCGGTGTCCGCCGCGCTCTCGGACGGCCGCGACGACGAGCAATTCGCGACGCTGACCGATCAGGAGCGCCGGTTTGCCGCGATACGTCGCGAGATCGGCCAAGCCCAGAGCGCGGCGTCCGCCGACACGCCATTGCCCGGCAGCGATGCCAGCGAGCAGTACTCCCAATGGGAAGCTACTAACGGTACGAGGGTAGCAGCAACCCGCGCACGCATCGAAGCTCTCCTCCCCGACCTGTCACTGCCGAGCGATCCCGTTCGATTCGCCGACGAGGCGCTGACAAGGCTGCGGACCGAGCGAAAGCAGCTCGAAGATCAGGCGACCCAGGCGCGCGCCGCGATCGTGCGACGTGCCAGCGCTCAGGACGAACGTGATGTCGCAATGCGTCAACGCGAGACGATCGACGGGGAAGTCGAGCGCCTGTCGTCTACCTCCGGAAGCCTAGCCTCGGCGCTGGCGGAACTCACCTCGTTCATCGACGACAACGTCTGTCCCGTGTGCGATCGCGATTTCTCCGAGGTCAGCGCAGACTCTCTCAGCGACCACGTCCACACCAAGGTCCGCACGTTGTCCGCGTCCGCCGAGCGCCTTCTCACCTTGGGCCGGACGAGAAGCGAAGTGCAGGTGACGCTCGAACGCCTCGATCGCGAACTCGAAACCCTTGCGGCGCTCCAGCTCGACGAAGAAGCGCTCGCCGCGCTCGATCGGAGACGTGCAGCGATCGACGCCGTCATCACCGAGCTTGATTCGATGGCCGACGCCCTTCGCGAAGGCGCAAGGCTCAGGACCGCTGACGTTGCAGCGCGTCGTGCGGTCAGCGAGGCGCAGTCACGCCACGTTTCTCTCGCGGCCGCCCGCGAAACCCTGACGTCGTTCGCAACCTCCGCCGGCGAAGCTGGCGTCGCGGAAGGCGAGTCCTTCGACGCTGCAGTCGTGCGGCTCTCCGAGCGGTTCGCCGCGCAAACCTCGCGCCTGCAACTGCGCGTCAGCCAGCGCCGCGATGGTCTCAACAAGATCGCGGCCATCCGCACCGACATCCAAAAGCGCCAGGACGCTGACACGCAGATTTCTGCGGACTTCAGCGCATGGCAGACCGCAGACACCGCCCTTGAGCGTGCGCAGTCGCTACGCGACCAAGGGATCGAGGTCCGCAACGCGGTCGACCGGGTGCGATCGGGGATCATTCGACGCGAATTCAACGACCGACTCAATCGTCTGTGGCGTGATCTGTTCGTGCGGTTGGCGCCAGGCGAGCCGTTCGTGCCGGCCTTTCGTATCCCCGCATCATCCACGCAGAAGCTACAGCCGAAGCTGATCACAGAGCACAGGGATGGTGGTGAGGCAGGCGGCGCGCCAGGAGCCATGCTCAGCGCAGGCAACCTCAACACGGCGGCGTTGACGTTGTTCATCGCGCTCCACCTCTCGGTTCCGAAGGAGCTGCCCTGGCTGATCCTCGACGACCCCGTCCAATCCATGGACGATGTCCACATCGCGCACTTCGCAGCGCTGCTTCGCACCCTTTCGAAGGAGCACGGACGGCAGGTTATGATCGCCGTCCATGACCGGCAGCTCTTTGAATATCTAAGGCTGGAACTGAGCCCTGCGTTTCCTGACGACAGCCTGCTCACCCTTGAGCTGACGAGAGGCGCCCGCCGCGACAGCGTGTGCGTGTCAAAGCGGTATTCGTACAAGGAGGAGACCGCACTTCTGGCCGCAGCGTAGCGACGCCTGTCTGTCCGCGGTGTCCCTGGCTGACAGTCTTTCCTGCCGGCCGCGCTCTCCTCGGAGGCACCTCGGTAAACCGTCGAACACGCCCTCCCAAGACGGGTAAGCCGACGCTGGCGAGCGCCAGCTATGCAATAGGAAGCGCATGGACAATAACGGGTCATCTTTTTCGGAGCGCTTCAATTACAGCGCGCCAGACGCCGAAATCACCGTCCGCGAGGACGCGCCCAAAATCCTGCGCGCCGGCTTGACGCAGCTCGCGTACGCGGCCGAAATCGGCGGCAACCCGCGCCCGGGCAGCCGTCACGATCTTGACCCCCTCGAGTGATTCCTTCCGCCTCCCCCGTGAGGGAGGTGACATTACGAATCATCCTCATGCAGAAAATGTTCGCATTGCGTTCCGCGCGGGGTTGACGGTGGGATTCTCAGGGGACAAAAAGTCCGGTGAGATTCCCCATGCCGAGAGTGCAAAGAATGAACGAAATCCTGTCGGCGTCACGGTTTGAAGTGCTTTTGGAAGCGCGAACTCTCTTCACGCAGCGCGAGTTGGCGGAGCGGTTGGACTATAACCCAAAGCAGATAAGCCGGTGGGAAAAGCGCGAACTTGAGATTCCCTTGGCAGTCGTCCCTGCGCTTCAACGGATTATCGGAGGTCATAACGTCACCGGCCAAGGCGACAGTGATTTTACTTTTATCGACCTGTTTGCGGGCATCGGAGGGATCCGGCTCGGATTTGAAGCGATCGGCGGTCGCTGTGTTTTTACGAGTGAATGGGACGATTATGCCCAGAGGACATATCGCCGCAATTTCGGTGAGGATCATCCCATCGCGGGTGACATAACCAAAATTGATGAGTCCGACATCCCAGACCATGATGTGCTTTTGGCGGGTTTCCCCTGCCAGCCCTTCAGCTTGGCCGGCGTTTCAAAAAAGAATGCTCTCGGTCGACCCCATGGCTTCGAATGCACCACGCAGGGAACTCTCTTTTTCGACGTGCAGCGCATCATCGCCAAGAAACAGCCCAAGGCATTTTTACTTGAGAATGTGAAGAACCTCGTCAGTCACGACAAGGGTAACACTTTCCGCGTGATCATGGACGTGCTGGAGCGGCAGCTGGGATATACGGTCAAGCCAATGGTCGTCGACGGAAGGCGCTTCGTGCCGCAGCACCGTCAGCGCATTCTGCTCGTGGGGTTCAGGGAGGACGTCGGGTTCGAGTGGGAGGAACTGCTGGCGACTTTTCCGGAAGTCGCGGGCGGCCCAAAGCTCAGATCCATCCTCCATGCGGAAAACGGAAGCGAGAAGGATGGCGATCAAGGCCGCTTTCTTCTTCCAAATGGTAAAGTTCAGCCGAAATATGTGCTGACGGACCGACTTTGGGCATATCTTCAGGGATATGCTGAAAAGCATCGTGCGGCAGGCAACGGCTTCGGTTGTAGCGTCGTTGGACCCGACGAAACGAGCAGGACTCTGTCTGCGCGCTACTATAAGGATGGTTCGGAAATTTTGATCTACAGGGGCAAGGGCAAGAATCCGCGTCGGCTGACCCCAAGGGAATGCGCGCGTCTGATGGGATATCCGGAGACGTTCGAAATTCCCGTCTCGGATATGCGCGCATACAAGCAGTTCGGAAATTCCGTTGTTGTGCCTCTGATCGAAGCGGTAGCGCGCGGCATGAAGCCGGGGATCATGAAGCTGGTTCAGTCTGATGTGGAGCGGCTAGCCGTCGCAAATGGCTGACACGGTCGACGCGGCCACCCGAAGCCGGATGATGTCCGGCATCCGGGCGCGCGATACCAAGATCGAGTTGGCGATCCGCAAGGCGCTATTCGCCCGGGGGTATCGCTACAGGACGGCAGTAGTGAAGGTGTTTCAAATTGGCGATTTTAATCAATGTGATCGATCAAAACGGGACACTTTTCATAGGCTTAGTGCAGTTTCATCGAAGGGACCAAAGGTGACCATTTAGGACGACCTACGACCACTTCAGGTGGCTCATCCGGTGGTCCAGCCCTTGCCATTTTCCGAGTCTCACCAACTTGGAAAGTGAATGCCCACATGAAAAAGACTCGCAGTTCTACCCGGCTAAGGCTGACGAACAAATCCGTTGATGCCTTGCTGAAATTGCCGCCGGAGCAGCGCTCCCGTCGGTACTGGGATTCCGAATTTTCGCCTCTGTATCTCCAGTTCAGCCGCGCCGGCGCAGCCAGCTATGTCATGCGCTACACAAAGCGTGACGGTCGGGACGGCGACTTTGCGATTGGCTCGCCAAGTTTCATTTCGGCCGACGCCGCACGGGCCGCCGCTAAAGAGCGGATGGCTGACTTGACCTTGAACGGCGTCGACCCGGTCGAAGCGCGCCGACAAGGACGGCAACAAGCAGTGATTCAGGAAGTGGACAATTCCTTTCGCGCTGTGGCCGAGGCGTACCTGGAAGCCAAGGCGAACCGACGGGTGGGCAAGCGCCAGCTTCCGGAAGGGAATGATCTTCGAAAGCACGTCTATCCCGTCCTAGGAAACATGGACATCGACACCATTAAGCAGTCCGACATCGTTGCACTGCTCGATGAAATTCAGTTGGGCGTTCTGAAACGTCGGGCGCGGAAACGGGCTACTGGAAAGACAACCGCCAACATCTGCCACAAGGCCATCAAGCGAGTTTTCAAGTATGCGATGGCGACGGAACGCGCCTCGCGAAACCCCGCAGCGTTTCAGGGTATGGCGAACAAAGTTCCCAAGCGTAGGGGGCGCCTGAATGAGGAGCGCTTCAAACTCTACTGGGATGAAATGCTGAAGGCGTGTGTGGATACCGATCGCGTGGCCGTGGCGTTGGCAGTCTTGATCTACATGGTCACCCTTCAACGGCCAGTCGATGTCGCGAGAGCGCGTCGGAGCGAAATCAACCTCGAAACCCGAACGTGGCGCCCCTCCGAAACCAAAACCGGCGTCGAGTACTTTGTGCCGCTTTCTGATCTAGCCGTCGCCTTGATGCAAGAAGCCTTCAAGCGCAGTGACAGCGAATGGCTTTTCCCGAAAGCATTCGGACGGAGCGGCCACATGATCCAGGCGTCCATGACGAACTGCTGGTTCCGTGTGCGCACTCAACTGGAACAAAGCTGCATCCTGATGGATACGGACGTCCAACTGTATGATTGCCGACGGTTCGGCCGCACCCAGATTCGTCACAAGCTGGGATATGATCTTGATGTGGCAGAGGCTGTCATTAATCACCACGACAATTCGAAGATGGAAACCCTTTACGATGTCCATGACTTCGATGACCAAGTTCGCGACGCACAGGAATCCTGGGGCCGCGAAATCATGCGCATGGTCGAGATCGACCGCACCGATCTCTTCAATACGTAGCGTTCGTCCGTGATTAGCCGCGTGAATGGTCCCATAAGTTGATCATTCGATCACGGGCATGCCCTTGAAGATCGCCGGCGACGGCGGCGGACCGTCGGTCCAGTGCCAGGTCTCGCGGGTGCGCATCAGCTCCTGTGTGACCTGGGCGGGGACGGCCGGAATATCGACGGGCGTCGGAGCGTAAGTCCCCGACGGCGCCAGGTTTAACCTGAACCGATGAGGGAAGCCCCCGAAGCGCACCTCTATGACCATGTCGCGGATCGTGCCGTCTGGGATGACGATCTGTTCCGCCAGGATGGCGCCGCCGTGGGCCGTGCCGGGGTCGATGGTCGTCGTCTCCAGCATGGTCCGTCCCAAGGTGGAGATGGTCTGGCGCAGACGTCGTTGGATGTGGTCGTGCGACGCCTGCAACTCCCCCGAGGCGCGGCGGTAGGCGATGTCGTGGCGGCGTGGGTGCTCCTCCATCTCCTGGAGGGTCAAGAAGTACTCCACCGCCGCGTCGGCCCAGGCCAGGTTAATCTCGCGTTGGGCGGTCATGCGCGCCGTGTGGCGCAGATAGTCGAAGTCCTGAACGCCGTAGGGTTGCCCGTCCAGATAGAGACGAATGTCTTCCGATCCGATGTTGATCGGATAGCCCGAGGTGTTGAAGGCGGCGACTGAGAAGTAGAACTTCTGGGTGTCGTTGTACCGGACCGGCAACAGCATGATCGCGCCGGATGGCCCGTTCGACACCATCAGGGCGTTGCCGCGCGAGAAGCGAACGCCCACGCCGTGATCGGCCGTGGGGATCATCCGCACCTCCTGTGGCGGCGTGGCAGCGCAGCCGGCCAGTGCAGCCAGGGTTGCGACGACCGCAGCCTTAGGAAACATCGACTTCATCCCCATAACCGCCCCTCTCCGTCAGAACTGAACCGGCGTGCCGGCGATACGGCCGCAGAACTGGTTCCAGGCACCTTCGAAGTAGGTGGCGTTCAGTTCCTCGCTGCCGTCGATCAGCGCAGAGGCGTCGCCTGTGCGATCCACGCCGGCCTCGAACCGCTGAAAGCCGGACATGCCGCCATAGGCGTTCCGGCCGTTCACCTCACCGCAGAACATGGTCGAGCCGTTGGAGTGTTCGATGCGGCGCACATTGCGGAATTGGGCTGATGAGGGATCGCGCAGCTTGTCCGTCACCGCCTGACGCGCGGCGGCGCGAATGCGCGTCGGCGTCCAGTTCACGGGTGGCGTGCGGGCGCGTTGGGCCTCAACGCAGGCCGCATAGGCGCCGCTGGCGATGTCCCGCATCCGCGCCATCACCGCATTGGGGCTGCCGGGCGGGTAGCCGCCATTCGTGGAGCAGGCGTCGGCTTGTGCAGATGCGGTGCCTCCGAACGCAACGACCGCAGTCAGAACCGAAATGGCGAAGACGATCTTCTTCATCAGAACCCTCCAGATTTAATCTGTAGGATATATCCCGTGGTTTAACGAGCGGTGAAGCTGTCGCTTGCCGCCATGAACGGACGGGCGCTGGTGGCGTGGAATCTCAAGAAGCTGCGGACTGAGCGCGGCATTTCGCAGGAGCGCTTGGCTGCTGACGCGGGTATAGATCGTGCCTATCTCAGCGAGATCGAGCGCCAGTTGGGCAACGCGTCTGTCGATCTGCTGGATCGACTCGCGGGCGTGCTGGGGGTGTCGATTTCGGCCTTCTTCATCCTGCCCGAAAAAGGCGAGGCTGCGCCAAAGTCACTGCCAAGCGGTCGACATTCGAAAGCCTAGCCGCCAAGGCATGGGGGCTAGGCATCATCATATCCGAAATAATTAGCGATACCTTCGGCGGCAGCGCAGAACTGTTTGGCATCTTCGTGGGACATGATGATGCGGTGATCGCCAAATGCCAAGAATAGCTGAGGGCCATTACCTGCGTAGCCGGTTGTGCCGAGTTCGATAGTGGTGTCGCGTGCGGTGTCAGCGCATTTAACATCTTGATCGAAATACACAATCGCACCCATTACCCACTCCTAAGTTTGCTCAATTGCTGCCAAGTTTAAACGGAACGACGATGCCATCTTTATAGGCACCGGGTAGGGGCGGAAGCGGCACGCCCGTAACTAACTGGTACATTCCATCTGACAGCCCGGCTTCCTCTGCCAAGGCCCTGGCGCCTAGGTGGTGGACGCTGGCCATAGCCTCCAAGGCATCTACCAGCAGCTCCGGCTGCTCGACTGGCATGGAGGGGTCATCGTCGTACTTCTCGACCTTGGATTGGCCCGTCTTCATCAGGTGGATGTTGGCCGTTCTATATTGGGCAGGGCTCAGAATCCCCAAGTCATAGCCACGTCGGACAATTGCCCGAACGGACATCTTCCATCGAAGCTTCAGAGCGTAGAGGGCGCGCCAATCGATCGCTCTGCTGCTGCGGGGAAACTCACGGAGCACCGCACCGCGCGGAAACAGGAAAGCTCCTGCGAAACGATGGGCCTGGTTCTCCGTTACGGTGTCGCCGGTCTGAATGCCCCTATGCATGATGAGATGGCCGCATTCATGGGCTAAATCAAAACGCTGGCGGCCGAGGCTCTGTTTGAGCGAGCTGCGAACGATGATGGGGCGACGCCGGTCCATTGAGAATGCGTCCACACGCTCGGAGAGATCGCCGAAATAGGTGACGATAGCGCCAGCATTCTCAACGACACGCATCATGCTGGTGATAGGCCCGTTAGAGCCCAGACTCCAAAAAAGACGAGCTTGCTCAGCAGCCTTTTCAATGTCTTCCGACGTATGGACCGGAATGTCCGGAAAGTTCACCACCGGGAGGCCCAGTCGACGTTCGAGCGCTTCGGTGAGGGAATCCAGGATTGTGCCCCGAGCCAATACCTGGCTGGTGATGGAGGCGGGGCGTCCCGCCTGTCCACGAAAGTGGCACTGCTCAGGTCGGACAGTAGAGGGCGTCGCGCGGCAAAGAAATTCGCGCGTTACTCCGAGGACATCGGCCAACGCGGCGATCATTTCTTGAGATGCCGCCTTGGCGCCGGTTTCTAATTGCTGAATGAACTGGCGGGTGGTGCCTACAGCCTCACCCACCTCCTCAAGAGAGCGCCCATGGGCCAGTCGGGCGAGTCGTAGTTGCTCGCCCACAAGATCGAATTTTATCGTCATACAAACCGGCCCCAGACAGCCGTTGTTCCCAGCCCCGCCTCAGAAGAATCAATCGTCCTCCGTGCCGTCCTTTTTGTCCTGATCGACGCCCGGCACAATCACCCGAGGCTTCGAAAGTTCCACTCCTTCAGCGTCGGGAATATCGACTGCAGCGATGCGCGTGACCGGCTCATCCAGCGGGATGCTCCAGGTCAGGATGGGGCTTTCGCCATCAAGGATGACAAACGAAATGGCTGCGACCTGACCGTCGAAATCAGTCTCTACGGCAATTCTGTAGAGCAGCTCGGTAGGCGACATCTCGTCTAGGCCAAACAATGAAGGCTGGTGGAGCTCGGAGAAGGTCTGACGGAGCGTGCGTTTGGTGGGTTCATCCGGCGCGCCCTTGTAAAACCGGACACGAACGTCGCCGATCGCAAAGACAAACTGCATTCCAGGCTGAAGCACTGTCAGCCATTCATGTTCAGGCTCGGCCTGAATAATTTGATGAATGCCGAAGGCGTAGGCCTCGCATCCTACCGTCCAGGGATTGGAGCCTACCGAGAGGTCCTGCCTGTCGAGCGCGTCATTACGCGCCTGGTGGATGAGGCGCGCTATCTCAATGAGGCGGTCGCGCTGCAGGTCGGGATGGTGTTCCCAAGGCGTCATGATTCGGCTCCGATCCATGAACGTATCGTGGGCGATATGGAAAATTTGTCAACTGATCTCAGAAAAGTAAACTGAAAGGCGGGATGTAAACCGAGCGCAGTTGGAGCCGATCACCTAGCTGCACTCCAACACCCTGATCACTTCCAGGCAAACGCCACAAAGCCAGCGATGCCTCCCCCTAGGATCAGCAATGGCGTCCAGCGCGGTTTGATCCGCCAGGCGGCGATCAAGGCGACAAGGAAAATCGCTCCGGCGATCCATAGCGACGGGGCCGAGCGGGCCGTGGTCCAGGCCAGTTGAAGCGAGGTGGCGGCGATCACGCCGACGACAGCGGCCGCTACGCCCGCCAAGAGCCGGTGCAGCGCCGGGTTCTCGACCACGGCCTCCAGGTGATTGAACAGCACCATCGAGAAGGCGAAGGCCGGCAGGAAAATCCCGGCAGTGACCGCCAGGGCGCCGAACCACCCGCCGACGACGTAGCCGGTGAAGGTGCCGAAGATCACCAGGGGCGCCGGCAGGACGCCGGCGATCGCTACGCCGTCCAGAAAGACCCCGTCCGGCAGCCAGCCGCGCCCCACCGTGTCAGCCCGTACATAGGGGATGGCGGTGTAGGCACCGCCGAATGTCAGCAGGCCGCCCTTCAGTCCAGCGATGAAGAGGGCGATGAGTTGTGGCGACGGTTCGGACGAGATCGGGACCGCGGGCGGCCTGACGTCTAAGCCGACGCCCAGCAGGATCGCAGCGAGTACAGCGACGGCAGCGATGCCCACGGCCGTCCAAGGACGTTGCGCCACGGCGTAGATCAGGCCGCACGCCACAAGCGGTATCCAGAAGGGTGCGTGAAGCAAGGAGGCGACAAAGGCGCCAATCGCCAGCATCCACAACAAACGGTCTTCCAGCACATGGGCGCCGATGCGCTGGACGGCGCGGATGATGATGGCGACTACGACAATCTGAACGCCCAGCAGCAGCCCGGTCAGGCCGGTTTGGCCGACAATGAAGCGCTCATAGAACCATGCGGCCGCCAGCATCAGGACGAAGCCTGGCAACATGAAGCCAAGGCCCGCCAGGAGACCGCCGATCCGCCCGCGCGCCATCATGCCCATGTGGACGCACAACTCGTGGGCTTCGGGGCCGGGAAGCGCCTGCATCACGGCAAGGAGGCGGTTGAAGCGCGGGCTGGAAATCCACCGCTCTTCATCGACAAGGGCGCGGCGGATCATGGCGATCTGGGCCACGGGACCGCCGAACGCCAGAAAGCCGAACCGCAGGAACTTGAGGAACAGAGCCGCCAGGGTCAGGCGGGGCGGTCCAACGGCGTCGGAAGAAATGGTCATGGCCTTGTCTCACTGGTCGCGCGGACACTGACGACAAGGCGGCGCCAGATACGTCGCCTCAGAGAGCGGCCGCGACCGCGCGCACGCCCATAGTAGCTTCACCATCGGTGAATTGGCAGGTGGCGTCCGCGTTTTCAGAACGGCGGTTCGCTACAGGTACTTGGTGATCTCGCGGAACTCCCCCATCGCCCGCCGCGCCTCGACGGGGTCGCCGTCGGCAGCATGGGCCAGGCAGTGGTCGATGTGGTCGTGGATCAGGGTCTTCTTCGCCGCCGCGACCGCCTTCTCGATGGCGTGAAGCTGCTGGGCGAGATCAACGCAGGCGCGCTGGTCCTCCATCATCTGAATGACCGTTCGCAGATGCCCTTCGGCTCGCTTGAGGCGCTTAATGACTTCGGGATGAGACGCATGAGAGATGTGTGCCATGGGTTTGACCTATCCCCCCGGTGGGGATAGGTCAAACGTCGAAACGCCGCATGGGAAAGGCCCCTAATGTTCTCCCCGCTTCGGAACACCGCCTATCGCCACCTGTTCATCGCCCAGGTCGCGGCTCTGTTGGGCACCGGCATGGCGACTGTGGCCCTGGGCTTGCTCGCCCATGACCTAGCGGGGGCTGGAGCCGGCGAAATCCTCGGCGTCGCCCTAGCGATCAAGATGATCGCCTATGTCGGCGTGGCGCCCTTCGCCAGCGCCCTGGCCGCCAAGCTGCCGCGCAAGACCTTGCTGGTTTCGCTGGATGTGGTGCGCGCCGCTGTCGCCGCCTCTCTGCCGTTCGTGAACGAGGCATGGCAGGTCTATGGCCTGATGACGGTGCTTTATGTCGCCTCCGCCGCCTTCACGCCGGCGTTCCAAGCCATGATTCCCGACCTGCTGGACGACGAGGGCGAGTACACCAAGGCGCTGTCGCTGTCCCGGCTGGCCTCCGATCTGGAAAGCGTCGCCAGCCCTGTGCTGGCGGCCGTCCTGTTGTCCGTCATCAGCTATCACAACCTGTTCGTCGGCACCGCGCTCGGCTTCATCCTGTCCGCCGGCTTCGTCGTGACGGCCATCCTGCCTCATTTGTCCGTTGCTCCGACCCTGCCGTTCCTGCGCCGCCTGACCGGAGGCGTGAGGCTGTTCGCGCTGACGCCGCGTCTGCGTGGATTGCTGGCGGTCAGCCTGGCGACAGCGGCGGGCGGCGCCATGGTCTTCGTCAACACGGTCGTCCTGGTGCAGTCGAACTTCGGCCTGTCGCAACAGGCGACCGCCTGGGCCTTGGCGGCGTTCGGAGGCGGGTCGATGACGGCGGCGGTGTTTCTACCCAAGACCCTGGAACGTGTCACCGACCGCAGCGCCATGGTTGCTGGCGCACTGCTGATGACTGCGGTGCTGATCGCAGGCGCTCTGTTCGCGCGCAGCTATCTGGTGCTGATCGCGCTCTGGATCATCATGGGCTTCGGCTATTCCCTGACCATCACGCCTGCCGGTCGCGCTTTGCGGCGCTCATCGACGGCAGGCGAACGTCCCGCATTGTTCGCGGCCCAGTTCGCTCTGTCACACGCCTGCTGGCTGATCGCCTATCCGATGGCGGGACTGGTGTCGGCTGAGGCCGATCCCCAAGCGGCTTTCGTCGTGCTTGCGGCGCTGTGTGGTCTTGGGGCGCTACTGGCGCTGATCGTCTGGCCCGCCCATGATCCGCTGAACCTGCTGCACCACCACGATGAACTGGAACCGGACCACGAGCATCTCAATGAAGGGATGCGCCCCGATGCAGCCGGTGTTTCGCACGCCCACCCTGTCGTGATTGACGACAATCACCGCCGGTGGCCGAAGCAACGTCAGTAGGCGCCGTAAAGAAATGAGGGCGCGCCGCAGATCGGCGCGCCCCTCGTCGTGTCGGTCGTGATTACCGTCAGACGACGCGTTTGACCTCAGTGTAGGCGCCCTCGGTCTTGAGGGTGATGGTGACAGGCTCGCCAGTCCTATTGCGCCAGAACCAGCCGTGGCTGCCGGTGAAGGCGGCGGTCAGGACGCCTTCCTCACGCTGGGACGAACCCTTGCCGTAGCCGTGGTAGGACACCCCCGGTCGATCGGCGTGGGTGTCGAAGTTGATCTTTCCACCGCTGCTGATCCAGGTGAACCGCGCCGTGGCACCTTCTTCCATGACCAGTTTGATCTCGGCGCCCTGATCGGGCTGAAGCGTCAGGACGGTTTCGTCGGTACGCGCCGCGCCCGGCGTCGCAGCGGGGGATGCAGGTGTTGCGGCTGCAGTCGTGGGAGGCGTCGTGACGGACGGCGTCGCTGCCGGCGTTGCCTTGACCGCCGCCGCGTCGGCTGCGGCGTCAGCCGCCGCTTCTTCGGCGAGTTGTCGCTTGATGCGGCCCATTTCCGTCAGGCCGAACACCGAACCGATGCGGGTGGGATCGACGCCGTATTCGGCGGGCAGGACGACCGTGACCAGCAGGGCGGAGGCGACGAGCGCGGCGACGCCGGTGGACTTCAGCAGTTGGCCCGTGGACGGCAGGTCGGCTTTGGAGGGACGGTTTGCGTTGTACATGAGGGTGTCTCCGATCACATGACGAAGAAGCCGCCGAGCTGATAGCCCGTCAGGATGAAGCCGAGCGTCATCAGCACGACGTTGGTGAGGTAGGCGTGCTTCCAGAAGCCGTTCGTGCGGCGCCAGAAGCCCATGAGGATGAGGATGCCGCCCAGGGCGAGCAGTTGTCCGATCTCCACGCCGATGTTGAAGGCGACGAGGTTCCAGAGCAGGCCGTCGGGCGACAACTGGAAGTCCTGCAGCTTGGTCGCCAGTCCGAAGCCGTGGAACAGGCCGAAGATCATGGTGGCGGCCTTGGTAGAGGGCTGGAAGCCGAACCACCTCTGATAGGCGCCCATGTTGTCCAGGGCCTTGTAGACGACCGACAGGCCGATGATGGCGTCGACCAGATAGCTGGAGACGCTGATGTTGGTCAGGACGCCCAGCAGCAGGGTCGAGGAGTGACCGATGGCGAACAAGGTCACATAGATGCCGATGTCCTTCATCCGGTAGAGGAAGAAGATCACGCCGAACAGGAACAGCAGGTGGTCGTATCCGGTAACCATGTGCTTGGCCCCCAGGTAGACGAAGGGCCAGAACAGGAAGCCGGAGGTTTCCTGGATGTAGCCCTTGTCGCCCTCGGCGACGCCATGGGCGAGGACCTGGCTGAGCAGGCCTTCGAGGAAGAGGAAGCCGACCACCAGGACCGCCAGGGTCCAGGGTGATCGAAGCCACGACAGTCGGTCGCGGCAGGGTGCGGAAGTCATGGGCATCCTTGCGATTGGAACAATGAGACGACACCCGCCGTCATGGCGGCGGTCGCGTAGAGGAAGCGGCGCTGAAGACCAGCCGCCCCTGAACGGGGCGGCCGATCGCGTCAGAGAGCGCGGCGACGACGGAAGGGCAGATGGTCCAGCCAGGCGGGTTTGGGGCGGTCGCTCGGGGCGTCGCGTCCATGCACCAGGCTGTAGAGGGCCGGCAGAACGAGCAGGGTCAGGATGGTCGAGGAGACAATCCCGCCGATGACCACGGTGGCCAGCGGGCGCTGGACCTCCGCGCCCGCGCCGACGTTGACCGCCATCGGCACGAAGCCGAGGCTGGCGACCAGCGCCGTCATGAGCACCGGACGAAGACGCGTCAGCGCCCCTTCCCGAATGGCCTGTCCGACGGGCTTGCCCTCTTCGATCAGGCCTCGGATGAAGCTGACCATGACCACCCCGTTCAGCACGGCCACGCCCGACAGGGCGATGAAGCCGACGCCGGCCGAGATCGACAGGGGCAGGCCCCGCAGGGCCAGCGCCGCCACGCCGCCGGTCAGCGCCAGGGGCACGCCGGAGAAGACGATGGCGCTGTCCCGCCAGGAGCGGAACAGGGCGAACAGCAGGCCGAAGATCAGCAACAGCACCCCCGGCACCACCAACTGCAGCCGCTTGGCGGCCGAGATCAGTTGCTCGAAGGTGCCGCCGTAGGAGACCCAGTATCCGGCGGGCAGGTCGATTTCCTGATCCACCCGTTCCTGCACCTCTCTGACGAAGGAACCGAGGTCGCGGTTACGGACATTGGCGGTGACGACGATGCGACGCTTTCCGTCCTCGCGACTGATCTGGTTCGGACCAGTCTCCAGCGCGATCACGGCGATCTCGCTGAGCGGCACGAAGCCGCGCGGCTGACCGTTGGCGCCTGGCAGCGGCACCTGGATGCGGCCGATGGCGTCGGTGTTGCGCCGCAGGTCTTCGGGCAGGCGCACGACGATGTCGAAGCGTCGGTCGCCTTCGAAGATTTGTCCCGCCGTGGCACCGCCCATGGAGGTCGAGATCACCGACTGAACATCGTCGATGCTCAGGCCCAGACGCGCGATGGCGTCGCGGTTCGGCGTGATCAGCAGCATGGGCAGGCCGGTGACCTGCTCGGACTGCGGGTCGGCGGCGCCGCGAACGGAGCCGACGATCTCCTCGATCTGGGAGCCCAGGGCGACGAGTTGGTCCAGATCATCCCCGTGGACCTTGATGGCCACGTCGGCGCGAACGCCGGACAGCAGTTCGTTGAACCGCATCTGGATGGGCTGGGTGAACTCGTACTTGCTGCCCGGAATCTCGTTCACCGCCTCTTCCATCTCGCGAACGAGCTGGAGCCTCGGCTTGCGGGGATCAGGCCAGTCCTTGCGGTCCTTCAGCAGGATGAAGGTGTCCGCGACCGACGGCGGCACAGGGTCGGTGGCGACCTCGGCCGTGCCGATCTTGGCGACGACGCGCTCGACCTCCGGGAACTTGGCCAGACGGGCTTCGAGCGCGGTCTGCATCTCGATGGCCTGGCTCAGGCTGGTGCCCGGAATGCGCAGGGCGTGCATGGCGATGTCGCCTTCGTCCAGGTTCGGCACGAACTCCGAACCCATGCGTGAAGCGACCAGGGCCGCGCCGGCCACCAGGGCGATGGCGACCGCCACCATGGCGACGCGGGCCTTCAGAGCGAAGTCGAGCGCCGGCTGGTAGCCGGTGCGCGCCCAGCGCATCAGGAAGCTGTCCTTCTCCTGGACCTTGCCCGTGACGAACATGGCCACGGCCGCCGGCACGAAGGTCAACGACAGGACCAGGGCGGCGGTCAGGGCGATCACCACGGTGATCGCCATGGGATGGAAGGTTTTGCCCTCCACGCCGTCCAGGGCGAAGATCGGCACATAGACCAGGGTGATGATCAGGACGCCGAACAGGGACGGCCGGATCACTTCGCTGGAGGCGCGCGCCGCCAGGGAGAAGCGTTCTTCTCGGGTGAGCAGGCGGCCCTGCTGGTGCTGGGCCTCGGCGAAACGACGCAGGCAGTTCTCGACGATGATGACGGCGCCGTCGACGATCAGACCGAAGTCCAGCGCGCCCAGGCTCATCAGATTGCCCGAGACGCCGGTCCGCACCATGCCGGTGATGGTCATCAGCATGGTGATCGGGATGACCGCCGCCGTGATCAGGGCCGCGCGGAAGTTCCCGAGCAGCAGGAACAGAACCACGATCACGAGCAGCGCGCCCTCGACCAGGTTCTTCTCGACCGTCTTGATGGCGCGCTCGACCAGGTCGGTGCGGTCATAGACGGGCGAGGCGACGACCCCGTTCGGCAAGGCCTTGGCCGCTTCCTCCAGACGAGCCGCCGCCGCCTGGGCGACGACGCGGCTGTTCTCGCCGGCCAGCATCAAGACGGTCGCCAGCACGGTTTCCTTGCCGTTCTCGGTCGCGGCGCCGGTGCGAAGTTCTTCGCCCAGACCGACCTCGGCCACCTCGGCGATGCGGATGGGCACACCGCCGCGCGTGGTGATGACGATGTTGGACAGGTCCTGCGCCGTGGACGCCTGGCCCGGCACCCGGATCAGCCACTGCTCGCCGTAGCGTTCGACGTAGCCGGCACCGACGTTGGCGTTGTTGCGTTCCAGCGCCGACACGACCTCGCTCATCGTCACGCCATAGGCGGCGAGACGGTCAGGGTGGGGCGTGACGTGATACTGGCGCTCGAAGCCGCCGATGGTGTTGACCTCGGTGACGCCGGGCGTGTTGCGCATCTGCGGGCGGATCACCCAGTCCTGCAGGGTCCGAAGATCCTCAGGCGTGTAGGACGTGCCGTCCGCCTTGCGCGCGCCCGGCTTGGCCTCGATCGTGTACATGAAGATTTCGCCGAGGCCGGTGGCGATCGGCCCCATTTCGGGCGACAGCCCGGCGGGCAACTGGTCTCGCGCGGTCTGAAGCCGTTCGTTGACCAGTTGGCGCGCCCGGTAGATGTCGGTTCCGTCCTCAAAGACGACCGTGACCTGGCTCAGGCCGTAGCGCGAGACCGAGCGGGTGTAGGAGAGCCCCGGCACCCCCGCCACGGCCGTCTCGACCGGGAAGGTGATGCGCTGCTCGGCTTCGAGCGGCGAATAGCCGGGCGCTTCCGTGTTGATCTGAATCTGGACGTTGGTGATGTCCGGCGTGGCGTCGATCGGCAGCTTCTGGAAACTCCAGACGCCGATGATCGCTGAGGCCAGGACCAGCGCAAGCACGATCCAGCGATGCCGGATCGACAGGCTGATGATGCGTTCAAGCATGGTGACGCATCCTCCTAGTGGTCATGGCTCGCGCCGGACTTCTCGATGTCCGCGCGAATGAGGAAGGCGCCGTCGACGACATAGGTCGTTCCCGGTGCGATGCCGCCCAGGACCTCGGTCCACTCTTCGGTGCGCCGGCCCAGGTCGAGCATCCGCACCTCATAGGTGTCGCCGACCTTGGCGTAGACCACGGTAAAGTCGCGGAAGGGCTGC
The DNA here is from genome assembly GCF_049445955.1 of Brevundimonas sp. VNH65. Taxonomy (NCBI): domain Bacteria; kingdom Pseudomonadati; phylum Pseudomonadota; class Alphaproteobacteria; order Caulobacterales; family Caulobacteraceae; genus Brevundimonas; species Brevundimonas sp. VNH65. The sequence continues at coordinate 593,731 of NZ_JBMSDX010000002.1, forward strand.
AGCGCCTTGGTGCGCACCGCCAACGGAACCTGGCCTTCGCCGACCTGAACCATGCCCGACACGCCAAGGCCCGGCCGCCAGACGCCGCCCTGGTAGGGCAACTCGACGTGGGCGACGAGGGTCTGGCTGAGGACGTCGTCCGACGGCAGGATCGCCTCGATGACGCCGCTGGCCGAGTGTTCGCCGGCCTGACTCTTGATCTCGATCCGCTGACCGACGCGAACCCGTTCAGCGTCGCGCGGATAGAGGAAGAACTCCGCGTGCAGTCGGGTCGGGTCGCCGATCACCAGCATGGGCGCGCCGTTGCCGGTGATCGAGCCGGGGTTGACGTTCTTGGCCGTGATCACGCCGGAGATGGGCGCCGTGACGGCGTAGGTCTGCAGGCTTTCGCTGGATTCCACGCGGGCGACGACCTGACCGCGCGAGACGCGTTGGCCGAGTTGGACGGTCAGGGACATGACGCGCCCCGGATAGCGGGCGTGGACCTCAGCCTGGCCCTCGGGCGTGATCTCGACCCGGCCGCTGAGCGGCAGGGTCTCGCCCAGGACGGCGGGGCCGACCTGCTGGGTCGTGACGCCGCCGTCGCGCGCGGCGTCCGCGCTGATGACCGTCCGCCCCTCATAGGACTGATAGGACCAGGTCGAGCGCTTGCCCGCCTGGACAGCGGCGACCGAAACGTCGAACGAGTGGGGCTCGGACACGACGCCCGGACTGGCCAGGTAGTCGTTCTCCGGCGTGAAGGTGAAGCGATCCACCTTCGGCCCGAGGCGGGTCAGGGCGATGCTGGCCTGAACCAGCTTCGGGTCGACCGGCTTGTCCTTGAGGTAGGGGTAGAGGCGGAACAGAGGCTCCGGCCCTTCCTCATAGATGGTCACCTCGATGGCGAAATCGCCGTCACGAAGCAGTCGGCCGTTGTGCGGCCCGCGCTCGTAGTCGGCGGCGGCCGCCGCTTCGCCTTCCGGCTTGGCGGCCTGATCGCCGCCGCTGCAGGCGCTCAACGTCAGGGCCACGGCGGTCAGGACGCCGCCCAGCGCGGTCGCTGAAGTGCGAGACATCTTCATGGTTGGGTCTCCAGGCCGAGCAGGTCGGCGTGCGCGCCGGTCAGGCGGTCCAGCCGCGCGCGGTCGTTGTGGAAGGTCTGCAGCACGGCCACGCGGCGGGCCTTGGTCTGCAGCAGCGCCGTGTGAGCGCTCATCACGTCGTTGTAGGTGAAGCCGCCGCGCGCGAAGCCGTCCCGGACCAGGGTCACGGCCCGCTCCGCCTGCGGCAGGGTTTCCTCGGCGATGCGACGAGCCTCGTTCGCCCGCGCCAGCAATTGAACCTGCAGGCGGGCGATCTCGCGTTCGCGTTCCTGGCGCAGGGCGTTCTGGTCGGCCTGGGCCGCCAGGCCTTCGGCGCGGGCGCGGTCGATGGCGCCCTGGTTCCGGTCATGGCGCTGCAACGGGATCGATCCGCCGAAGACGAAGGCGACCTCATTGTCCCAGATGTGCCGGACGCCGACGCTGACCGTGGTGTCAGGCACGGCGCGGGCCTCCTCCAGCCGCGCCTGGGCGTCGGCGATGGCCTGACGGGCGCGGAAGGCCTCCAGGTCGGTCGAGGCCACTTCGCCGGCGGCGACGCGCGAGGCGCTGGTGTCCTCGAAGTCGGACTGACCCAGGTGGAAATCGGCGGTCCCGTCCCAGAACTTGGCCAGGACGATCCGCGCCACGCGGACCGCGATCTCGGCCTGGTCGAAGTCGATCTGGGCCTGGGCCAGTTCAGCCTCGGCGCGAGCGCCGGCGAACAAGGGATCGCGGGCCGCGTTGACCCGACGTTGCACCTCAGTCTGGAAACGCTCCGCCAGCGAAAGCCGCTCGCGCGCGATCTCCAGCGTGGCCTGGGCGGCCATGGCCTCGGCCCAGGCGCGCTGGACCGATTCCATACGGTCCAGTTGCGCGATCCTGGCCTGGGCGACGACCAGAAGGCCTTCGCTCCGCGCCAGGGTGGTCCGCGCCGGACGATCGCCCCCGCGTTCCAGTTTCTGCTCGTAGGACAGGGTGGTTTCGGTGCGTCCCAGGATGTCGCCGCCACCCAGTGTCGGCAGGTTTTCTACCGTCAGACCGAGCGTGGGATTGGGCTTGAGGTCGGCCTGGCGAACACCGGCATCGACCGCGCGCAGTCGCGCATCGAGGCCCGCTTTTGCGGGGTCGGCTTCGACGGCGCGTCGAAGCGCGGCGTTCAAGGTGAGCGGCTGCCCGCCGACCGTGACCCCGGCAGGGGACAGCGATTGGGCGAGCACGATTGCAGGCGGCGACCAGGCCGCCGTCAGGACGAGCGCGAAGGCGGATGCAGCCGCGCCTCGCCCTCGCCATCCGGCATAGCCGGACTTGGAAGGTTTCAAGGGATGTCTCCAACAGGACGCGCACGGCCGTGAGGCCGCGCAGGATCAGCTTTTCAGGCGATCAGGCGTTCTGTCTGGGAGGTTGGTGCGGCGCATCGAGGATAGCGCCAGGCGGCACGGCGTCGGGCGCCGGGCCGAGATCGAGCGTGGTCACGACCCCTGCGCCGGTCGGATGGACAGGCGTCGCCAGTGCCACATGAATGTCGCCGCCGTTGTGATGGTGATGGCTGAGAGGGGATTTGCCGCCGTCATCGGCGACATCAACCGCCAGGACGGCCGTCGATGCGTCGTCGCTCGTCACCGCGTCGTGGCTTTGACTGTGGTCATGGTCGTGAGCCAGGTCGGCCGCATCTTCATAGGAAACGCCGGGGAACTGGAGGCCGTGTTCAATTCTGTGCTGGTTGTTCTGCACGCCATGCATCTGCACCGCGACCATGACGGTCACGCCCAGGCAGACGCAGAGAAGGCGGAACAAGCGTGGCAAATCGAAAATTCCCCGATCGAATTCCGTTACGGGGAAACCGCCCACGATGCAACGGCATGAAGGTCGCAGCCGGTTGGCCCTATTCGCCTTTAGAGTCGCGCCGTCGCTTCAGCGGTTCCTGGTCTGGGAAGCGTAGTTGCACGCCAGCGCCGAGCGTTCCCGCAGGAATGAACACGACGCCTGCGTCTTCCAGGGTCGCAACGAGCAACCGCGCATTCGCCGTCGTGACGGGAGCGGCGGCGTTGGTGCTTTCGGCTTTTCGGACCGTGTTCAGCGCAAGTCCAGTGCGCTCCGCGAGATCGGACACGGACATGTTCAAGAGCCCACGCGCTGCGCGCAACTGCGCCCCGGTAACGGCGGCGCCGGAGGGGCTTGTATCGCGCTCAGAATTCATGATTGACCAATAGCACCATGTTTGATAAATAGCACCAATAAGTGAAAGGAGGTGCCTCTATGAATGACGTTAAACCGGATCAACCGGCTTGTCCGCTCCATGGAAAGCCGAGTCATCGCCGGACCTGCCGAAGCTGCAACGCTGCCTATATGCGCGGCTATCTTAGCGTTGCGCGTAAAACTCGCCCAACATCCGCGCTTTTGACGCGGGCGCGTCAGCGCGCTGTCCGCCAGGGCGTGCCCTACACGCTTCGTCGGCAGGACATCTCCATGCCGCGCCGTTGTCCCGTCCTTGGTCTGCCCCTGACCGTGGGTGCGGCTAGGTCTGCCAGTTCTCCCTCGCTTGACCGGATCAATCCCGCCGAAGGGTACCGACCCGGCAATGTCAGGGTGATCAGCGATCAGGCCAACCGTCTGAAAAGCAACCGCAGCCTGGAACAGGTCGTCCAGCTGAGCCAACGAGGGGCGCCTGAACGACGAGCGCAATACGCCGCCGTTGCTGCCTATATGGAGCGGGAAGCCCTCTTGGCCGAGGTGAAACGAAAGGCGGCGATCGACCCGTCGCCGAGCAAGCCCTGGCAGGTGATCGCTGACTTCCTGGAGAGCCGCTTTCGCGAATACATGCCTCGATAGCCGCGAAGAGTTGCAGATTTCATTTACACTAATACTGAATTAACTAAGGAAATATTCTGATTTTGCTATTTTTTCTTGACTAACTTTGTCGGTTAAGTTTTCGTAAATCTCACTATCAACTCGCACTGACCCACAGGAGATGTGCAACGAAGCAAGGAGAAGCCATGAAGAACGACGAACGTGATACGCCCAGCTTGAGCCCGCTGGAGAACCGTTGGCTGACAGCCGAAGAAGCCGCCGCCTACATCGGGGTGAAGGTCGAGACGCTTTCGAAATGGCGTCTTCGCGGCCACGGTCCTCGCTACTCGGCTGCCTTGCGGCGCGACCCGCGCTATCGCCTGTCCGACCTGATGGACCACATGGCCGCTCAGATGGTGTCAAACACCCGTGAGGCGCGGACCGTTCGCATCTCCTACGCCTCCGAGCATTCGCCGATGACGCTGCGCCGACCGACGCGCCCGTTGCGGTTGGCGTGAGATAGACCGTCTAGCTGTCGGTCCGCTTGCTGACCGATCCTCGTCCCCATTCCAGCTAACCCGACACCGCCTCACGCGCATGCGTGAGGCGGTGCAAGCAGGTGGGGGGCGATCGATCAATCCAGCATGAAGCACTTCGTCGCTTCCTCGACCTGAACGGACGTCTCCATTAGACTGGCCTAGGCCGGCAACGGCCATAATTCTCGGGAGGTGGCTCAGGCGGTGGTTCGCCTTTTTCAGCTTCAACAATCAGCGTTGGTTTTCCACAAGGCTGATGATTGAATTTCCTTCGGTTTTCCTGATTTTTCCCCTAGGGAGCGCGTTTGCCACAAGGGAAGAAAACGGTCCTGCACTGGACGTTCGGCGCCTTCCGGGCCGACCAGATATAGTATTGCCGCGCTGGAAAGCCGTCATCCTCGTCCATGGGTGTTTTTGGCATGCACATGACTGCGGCCTTTGTCGCATTCCAGCAACACGGCCAGAATTCTGGAAGGCGAAGCTGGAAGGAAATTCGGAGCGTGACCGCCGGAACGAAGCTGCGCTTATGGATGCTGGGTGGAGAATTGCCACCGTTTGGGAATGTGCCTTGCGGTCCAAGGGATCCGAAGCTGTAAAGGAGGTGGCGGGAGAGCTGGATGTCTGGATCAGGGGGCCGGAACAGATGATAGAGATCCGCGGGTGAGGAGCGGCCACCTTTCAGATTATTTTCGCCAAGTCGCCTGGAAGCGACTGACCGCGGTTGACGCGGATCAGCATCGTTCTCATCAACACGAGTTCGGGGGTGTAGGCGCACTACGCACCATGCTTGGCGAGGAAGATCGCCGGAATATCCCAACCACGTTCATTTATCTCGCCGACGACGATCCAGAGCCGCTCAGAGAGCAGGCGTGGCTCAGCTGGTACGACACGCGCCGAAAGCAGAGCCATCGCGGTCCGGAGTATCGCCTGTATTTTCCGGACACGGTCGTTTCAGACAATGCAACCGAGGGCGACCTCCTCATCATTGGAGTGCGGCCGGACGATTCGCTCATGGCCATCATCGCAGAGAGCGGATCGACGATCGCTGGCCAGCTGCTTTGGCTCTTCGGGGTGGACCATGCTCACCCGGGTTATTCGGTGAAGGGGGAGATTGAAACCAACCAGCTCCGCTTGGAATTCGCTTCGCGTTTCATCCTCGAAGAGCTCGGTGTGGATGTCGAGTCCGCTGACGACGACTACCTCGACCAGATGAATAAGCGCTTTGGCTCCAGCTTTCCCGGCACCCGAGAATTTTCTAATTATACGCGCGAAACGCTCGGCGATCTCGACATCAAGGGTGACCCTGACGGAGCGCTGATGGCGCTAGTGGAACGCGAGGAGGTATTGTTCCGCACATTCGAGCGTCACCTTATCGGCGACCAACTCCAAGAAGGTTTTGACGAAGTCGACGAATTCGTCAGGTTCAGCCTCTCAGTCCAGAACCGTCGCAAAAAGCGCATGGGTACGGCGTTAGAGAATCATCTTGAATATATGTTTCAGGAGTTGGGAATCAGGGCAGACCGCAATCCGGTCACAGAGGGCAAGTCAAAGCCGGACTTCATATTCCCCGGCATTACAGAATATCATGATCCCGCCTTTGAGACCCAGCGGCTGACAATGCTGGGGGTGAAGAGTACCTGCAAGGATCGCTGGAGGCAGGTGCTATCCGAGGCAGACCGCATTCCAGACAAGCATCTGTTGACGCTCGAGCCCTCGATCAGTCTGGCCCAAACCGACGAAATGCGCCGGCAACGGCTCCAGCTGGTCCTGCCCTCTCGATTGCACCTCACTTACGCGCAGAGCCAGCAGTCATGGCTCTTGTCCATTTCGACATTGGTTGAGCTTCTTCACGACCGGGATAGCATCGCCCGCAGTTCTTCGATCGAATAGGGCGGCGCGCGTCGATGGGCGACGCTGTGGCAGTTTGGGCAGAGCGGCGCAAGATCATCCCGCGGATTGATGATGTAGCCGGGGCCCAGCTCAGAAACCGGCGTGAGGTGATGGACCTCGATCAGCCCGGTGGCGGCATCGCCGTAAAGGATGTCCAACTGCAGATCGCAGGCCTTGCAGGCATAGCCGTGGATGGCAAGGGCTGCAGCGCGGTTGCGCCGGTCGCGTTCGTAGCGGTTGACCTCGATCCGAGTCTTGGCGCCTTCGGGAAGGCCCTCGGCATCGGTTTCTGGAATGTCCTCTTCGTGCGGTTCCAGGGGGAGCAAGGCGAGAATGGCGGCCGCAATCCGCGCCGTCCACCGCTCGATCAGACGGCTGTCGCCCTCTTCGTCGCCCTCATTGATTGCCAGCATGCCTCGCCGGACGACAAGCCCCATGCTGCGCCAAGGCGACGACCACGCTGCTGGGCCGTCAGGCGCGACCGCACCACCGTTGACCGTGAAATCAACTTCCGCACCATCGGACCGGCATTTCTCCAGAACGGCTGAGAAGGTCGCGCGTCCCGTCTCATCGGCAGCGCCCATTGCCTCGACAAGAGCGCCGGCGAAGGTGCCGGGCAGGAGTTGGACATCGAGACGGCGCCAGCCCACCGTTGCGCGGATCGCAAAGGTATTGGCTTTTGGATGGCCGGCAGGATGTAGCTCCAGCCAGCGCCGGCCCTCGCCATCGCGGCCCTCGCTCCCCTCGAAATCCAGCCCGGCCTCGGCCGATACCCGGCCGGCCAGCGTGTGCGGATCAGGCGACATCCTTCTCGATCTCTGGATCCGGGAGCGTTTCGACCAGCTTCTCTAGGATGCGCGAGACCTCATAGCGCAGATCGCGGAATAGCTCGTTAGTGTTATCGCGGACCGTCGAGTGCTCGGCCACGCAGAGCGCCCACAGCAGGGAATCGAGGCCCTGCATGGTGACGCTTTTCGAGAGGTTCGGGACATACACCTTGCTGTAATAGGGATGGCTCGTGTTGATCTGCACAGCGCGATGCTGCTCGATCATGACCGGCTGGAACAGCAGGCCGTTGGTGATCCCGTCGACCGGCTGCACGAAGACCTCCCCGGGTCGCTGAGCCTCGGCCATCGGCAGCTTTAGCCGGAACTTGCCGTGCTGGTTCTTGATGACAACCTCGCCCGTATTGGGGTCGGCGACGTTGACCTCGGCCCCGCCGGCGTCGGCCTCGCGGTTGCGGATATTGTTGTTGGAGTTGTCGTGCGCACCCTCGCTCTTCTTGGCGATCTTTTTTTGCTCGCCCTCGCGCCGCCGGCGATTCGCCTCGCGGCGCGGCGCGGGCAGAAACTGATCCTCCAGCCATTGCGCCAAATCTTCGTTGAGGATGATCTGCGACTTCTTGATATCGAGATGAAACGCATCATCGAGCTTATTGTCGAAGGAAAATTCAACGCGGATCAGGTTGTAGTGCGGTTCTCTGCGATAAATTCCGAGCCAGTCGGCCGCGTGAATCAGGCGCTCCTCGCGGTAGATGTAGATGCCCTGAGTATCGTTCCCGACCCGGGCTAAGGCCGCCGCCTCCTTGGACGGGAACTCCTCCTCGCGGGGCAGGATATAGGCCTTGACCGTGAACTCGGCCGTGCTGCCATCAGCCAGCTCGGCCGGCACGGTCTGTTGCGCCACTAGCTCCGAATAATGCCGCTGGAATGGGTCCCAAGCCTCGACAGGCTTGCCGTTCAGCTCGATCTCGACATGCGGCGCCCGCTTGTCCTTGGCGTCGAGAAACCGCTGATAGATCATGCCGAGATGCTGGCGGAGGTCATCCTCCTTCGACTGCAGGGCCTTCTTCGCCCACCCTGCCTTCTTGTCCTCGAAATCCTTGACGAGCCGGTCGACCTGTTCCCAGAGAACGACGGTGCCGGCGCGGCCCGCGGCCACGATGTCTAGCTGTTCGACCGCCTCGGGGTCACAATCGGCTGTCAGCAACAGCTCCCACGACTTCGCCTCGGCAACATGGTTCAGGTCCCACGTCGCCATCAGGGGCGCCGTGTTCCCATCGGGCCGGGAAATCACCGAAAGCCGCTTGCAGAAGGCGGTAGATGCCGTTTTCAGGCCAAGGCCGTACTTGCCGAGGCTGGCCGCGCTTGGCCGCGCGGCGGAGCCGTATTGCATCGCGTTGATGAGGCCCTGCCGGTTCATGCCATCGCCATTATCGACGATCAGCAGCCTGATCTTCCGCTGCATGTCGGCGCTGAGCCAGAGCTGGACCTTCGTCGCATGCGCGGCGATTGAGTTGTCAACGATATCGGCTACGGCGGTATTGAACTCGTAGCCTGTGTCGCGCAGGCCCTCGATCATCCGCTCCGGATTGGGCGGCAGGTTGATTGGCTCGATTGTCATGGTTCCCCCTTAAATCTGTACGACGCGCCAGCCCGACCCGAGCTTGAGGACGCCTGCCTCATTCAATGCAGCCTGCCGCTGCCGGCGATGCGAGATCATGTAGCGGTCGCCGTCATGCGATAGGACCACCTCATCCCCGACGACCAGCCCGGCCTGCCGGATGTATTTGGTCATTCGGGTCAGCCTATACTCATTGCGGGTCCCCTCAAAGAACCTGCCGTTGTAGTAGATGAAAGCAAATTCCCAGAACGTTCCGCTGCTGTCGAGAAAGCGCAGGTGGCAGCGCGGATTGTGTTGCGAGGCATCGAGCTTCGGGAAAAAGGACAGGATGCCTTCTTCCTTGGGAACGAGGATGCCTGCCTGATGGCCGCCCGTCTCGCCCGTGTCGTTCTTGCTCAGGAGCTTGGCGATACTGCGCTTGGTCATTCAGGTTCCCTGCTTCGCAAGTGGTGATCGGCCCAAGGCCGCCACGATGTCGGCATAATCGTCGTCGCCGCCCTCCACGCCGATTACGGCCGTGCCGGAGATCGCGCGCTTGCGCGTCAGGCGCTCGTCGATCACGTCCTCGACTGTATTGGCCACGAGCAGCCGGTGGATCGTCACGGGGCGCTCCTGCCCTCGCCGGTGCGCACGGGCGGAAGCCTGGTCCTCAAGAGCCGGGTTCCATTCCGGATTGTAGTGGATGACGTGGTTAGCGGCAGTGATGTTAAGCCCCGACCCACCTGCCCGCGGGTTCAGGATCAAGGCCGCTCCGCCCTTCACGGCGCTGAATGCGTCGATCAGCGGCTGGCGGGCGTCGATCGCTAGGCGACCGTCAATAATGCCAGTGAAGGCATTGTGCCGGCGCGCGATATACTGCGCGATCAGGTCGGCCATACCGGTGAAGGAGGTGAAGATGATGACTTTCTCGCCGAGGGCGAAGATCTCCTCGACCAGTTCGTCAAGCCGACGGAATTTCGAGAAGTCCATCGGATCGCCTGTGTGGCGATCGCTATCGACAAGGGCCGGATGCGCGCAGAAGCGGCGCATCGCGGTTAGGGCGACGAGGGTTGCTGCGGCACCATACTCGACCGCGATGCGGTCGCGCAGCTCGTCATAATGCGCGGCTTCGCCGTCATCCAGCTCGACCACCTGCGGAATGTCGATGCGCGGGGGCAAGTCCTTGGCGACATCGGCAACACGCCGGCGCAGCATTAGCGGGGAGACAAGCGGCTCCAGCGCGGCCGCGCCGTCGACATCATCCTGGAAATGCGTCTGGAAGGTGCCGGCGTCACCGAGGTGTCCGGGCAGCACAAAGTCCATGATCGACCATAGGTCGAGCAGCTTGTTCTCGACAGGGGTGCCGGTGACAGCGAGGCCCACCTTGCGCGGCAGGGCCTTGACGGCCTTCGTGCGCTGCGCAGTCGGGTTGCGGATATATTGCGCCTCGTCGAGAACGATCACCTGCCAGTCGATCATCCCCAGCAGGCTGTTGTCCCGCACAACGCTGTCATAGGAAGTGACGACGACATCATAGCCCTGCAGGTCCGCCGGCCGACCTGTGCGATCGGGACCGTGATGCTTCAGCACCTTTAGGTCGGGAGCAAACTTTCCTATCTCCCGCCGCCAGTTTTCAAGCAGCGAGCCGGGCGCCGCAATCAGCGCCGGGTGCAGCGGTCCCGAGCCGCAATCGCGCAGGGCGCTGATGATCTGGAGCGTTTTGCCCAGCCCCATCTCGTCGGCCAACAGCCCGCCGACCTGTTCTGACAGCAGGAACTTGAGCCAGCGCCAGCCCGAGGCTTGGTAGGGGTAAAGAGTGGCATGCACGCCCTCCGGCAATTCTTCGCCGTCCGGCGCGAAAGCCAAGGGCGATATATTGCGGTCGGCAAGCTTGTCCTCAATCAGGCCGCTGGCGGTGGCCTTCCTGATAGCAAGGAACGACCGGAGCGATCCGGCCCGGCCGAGCGACGCGCCGGAGGATTCCAGCATGCTCATGATGTCGGCGCTCTGGTCCGGCTCGACCGGATACCAGACGCCATCCGCAACGACATGGCCGCGCGCCAGATCATCCGGCTGCAGCGCGATCGTTTTGCCGCGGCAGGAACCAGAAAGCGAAAAGACCGGAACGCCATCTCCTTGGGAGTCGTCAATCACGACAAGAGGATCGAGCGGATACCGGGACAGACGCAGTCCCTCCACATGCGCAGGAATCCAGTCCTCGCTCGGTTTTTTCTCAATCAGCGCACGATAGACTTCGTCGACCTTCGACACGCGGGCGTTGCCCTCTGGATCGAGCAGCCAGAGTTCTCTTCCCCTGATATCCCACGCGCCTTCGCCCATAAACCTTATATGCCAACTCTTTAGTTCCGCGTTGCGAGACGAATCGTGCTTTGATCTGCAGCATGCCCCTCATCCAGCACCTTATGAGATTTGGCTGAGGTTAGCAGTCAATTTTGCTTCCGCGTTACGATTCGCTTGGGCCGGCGGGGCAGTGTCCAAGATCCTCGATGGTCAGCTTGACCGCCATGCTAGCCGCAACTCACCTTGACGACACGCCGCGTACCCGCGTCGAAGTCGATGTTCAGGCGATCCGCCCTATAGTCCTCCGTTCGGGCGCAGGTCGTGCAAACCACGCGCCGGTTCTCGCCGTCCAACGCCGCAGGCAGACTGTCGATCGACCGACCCACCCAGCTTTGCCGCTCCGCAGCTCGGCATTGGTCGGGGTGGGGCACATCGACCGTAGCAGTTTCTGATGGCCGCGTAGGCTCGCGTGACACAGAGGCGGCTGGCCCCTCTGGCGAAGCCGTACAGGCGGCCAGCGCCAATAATACGCCGAATGTCACGAGCGTTTCGTGCACCTTGCTGAGCCCCGACATCTAGCCGCAGGCCACGCTAGCGACCCGACGGCTATTCTCGTCGAATGAAATGTTTAGCCGTTCGCGCCGCAGGTCTGATGTTTGGGGCGACGTTGTGGTCCCGATACGCCACACCGCGTCAACGGGAGGCTTAGGCAGCGTCTCGACGGGCTGTCCAACCCAATCCTGGCGTTCGGACGCACGACACTGGTCGCCGAAATAGTAGGTCTTCGACCCATCCACGCCTTCGGCGATCCATATGTTCGGATCTCGCGGATGATTTCGGATCGTCGATCCCTCTGGCGCCCAATAGGTGAAGGCCGGCGGCGGGCTGGCCTCCATCTTCACTACCGGGGTGGCGAGCGCGACGGAGCGCGGCGCCGTGTCAGCGACGGACGCTTCGGGCTCTGCTGCGCAAGCTCCAATGGTCATCGCACCTAAGAGCAAGCTGCAAGCCGCGCCTCGCGACCGGATCGTGTCGAGTATCAGCGACCGCGCTGGTCTGTAATATTCTCGTTGCGCCATGCGATGCTCATGATTGCTATTCATGTCGTTGTTGATAGCGCCGATGACGTCTGAACACGAGGGTCGCTTAAACCGCGACGATTGCTGGACGGCTGCGATATTCACGGAGAACCGAAAAGGGGAAGGCCTTCCCCTGCGGCCGAGCCCAGTCTCGGCCGACCCCTTCTGCGGGGCTTGCCGCCCCGCAACGCCCCGCGAGAGTGAGAGTGCGGACGGGTTTTCCGTGACGGGTTGAGGGCTGGGAGAGTGGCTCCCGGCGCCCGTCGCGGAGATCCGCGATGTCAAAGCAACGCACCACACGCCCCGCTACCGAACGGGTGAACCTTTATGATGAAATCACCAGCAAGATCATCGCCGAGCTGGAGGCCGGCCGGCTGCCCTGGGTCCAGCCGTGGGGCGCGACCGGCGCCAATGCGCCAGTCGGCATGCCAGCAAACGCAGCGACGGGCCGGCCCTATTCGGGAATCAACGTCCTCATTCTTTGGGGCGCAGTCGTAACTCAAGGCTTTCCCGGGCAGCGCTGGCTCACCTTCCGGCAGGCGCTCGCGCTTGGCGGCAACGTTCGCAAGGGAGAGAAGGGTACGACGGTCGTCTATGCCGATCGCTTCGTCCCTGACGACGAGAAGCGGCGAGCCCGCGAAACCGGAGAGGACGCCCAAGCCATCCCCTTCCTCAAGCGCTTCACCGTCTTCAACACCGCCCAGTGCGAGAACCTGCCCGAGGAAGCCGGCGCCGCTGCGACACCGCCGCCCGCCAGCCTTATCGAGCCCCAAGTAGAGGCACTCATCGCCGCTACGGGCATCGACTTCCGTATTGGCGGGCCGCGCGCCTATTACCATCCCGCGCTGGACTATGTGCAGGTTCCGCCGCCGCAGGCCTATTTCGAGCCGATCAACTGGCATCGCACGGCCCTGCACGAACTTGGGCATGCGACAGGGCATGCCACGCGAGTCGGCCGAGACCTGAGCGGCGGCTTCGGCACGAAGAAATATGCGTTCGAGGAGTTGATCGCCGAAATCAACGCCGCTTTCTGCTGCGCGACGCTCGGCATTGTGCCGACCGTTCGGCATGCCGACTACATAGGTTCGTGGTTGGAAGTGCTTCGCGAGGACAATCGCGCGATCGTCCGGGCCGCCAGCCAGGCGAGCAAGGCGGCGGACTGGTTGCTCGCCCACGCACCGGTGGCCGCGGTGGAGCCGGCAAGGCGCGCAGCGTAGGCCCCATTGGTCAAACATGGCACGCAAACCCGCAAAGGCGTGAAGCCGGATCGTCGGCTTTACGCCTTTGCGTATGTCCAAGCGGCGAGGTCCTAGAGGGAGAGAAGGGACGGGATTTCGTGACGGGTTGGAGATCGAGAGAGAGTCTTTCGGTCGCCCGTCGCGGAGTACATTCCGATGGCTACTGCGGTTCAGAAGATCACTCTCGCGTCCTCGCGCGACATTCCCTTCAACAAGCTGGTGCTCAGCCAGTCGAACGTCCGGCGTGTGAAAGCCGGCGTCTCGATCGAAGACCTGGCGGCCTCGATCGCCCGGCGCGGCCTGATCCAGAGCATCAGCGTCGTGCCCGTCGCTGACGCTGACGGCAACGAGACCGGCATGTTCGAGGTGCCCGCCGGAGGCCGCCGCTTCCGGGCGCTGGAGATGCTGGTCAAGCAGAAGCGCCTCGCAAAGATCGCGCCGGTGCCCTGTGTGGTGCGCGAGCGCGACAGCGCCATCCTCGCCGAAGAAGTCTCGCTCGCCGAAAATATCGAGCGCGCGCCGCTCCATCCCCTCGACCAGTACCGCGCCTTCCAGGACATGCGCGACAAGGGCATGAGCGAGGAGGAGATCGCTGCGGCCTTCTTCGTGCCGGCCCCGGTCGTGAAACAGCGGCTGCGGCTCGCCTCCGTGTCGCCTGTTCTGCTCGACGTCTATGCCGAGGACGGCATGACGCTGGAGCAACTCATGGCGTTCACCGTCTCGACCGACCATGCCCGCCAGGAACAGGTCTGGGAGGCGATCAAGGACGCCTGGTCGAAGGAGCCCTATCAGATCCGGCGCATGCTCACCGAGACCACGGTGCGCGCCTCGGACAAGCGAGCGGTGTTCGTCGGCACCGAGGCCTATGAAGCTGCCGGCGGAGTTACCACGCGTGACCTCTTCCAATCCGACGACGGCGGCTGGCTGGAGGATGCAGCCCTGCTCGACCGTCTTGTTGCCGAGAAGCTGAAGGCTGCGGCTGAGACGATCGCGGCGGAAGGCTGGAAGTGGATCGAGGTCGCTGCCAGCTTCCCCTATGACGTGACGCACGGCCTTCGTGAGCTGCAGGGCGAACCGATCGATCTCTCGGCCGAGGAACAGGCCACCATCGAGGCGCTCAACGCCGAATATCAGAAGCTCGAAACCGAATATGAAGGCGCCGACGAGCTGCCGGATGAGGTCGATCAGCGCCTCGGCGAGATCGAAACCGCGCTTGCCGCGTTCGAGACCCGGCCGGTGCGCTTCGAGGCGGATGACATTCAACGCGCGGGCGTGTTCATCAGCATCGCCCATGACGGCAGTCTCGACATCGACCGCGGTTACGTGCGGACCGAAGACGAAGCGCGGATCGAACCCGATGGCGAGACCGGCGCGGAAGCCGCCGGTGATCCGGCCGAGCCAGCGGTGCAGCGGGCAGTCATCACCATCGGCGGACAGCCTGCAGAGCCCGACGACGACGAGGACGACGGCGTCATCAAGCCGCTGCCGGAACGCCTGGTCGTCGAGCTGACGGCCTATCGCACGCTCGCGCTGCGCAACGCCGTCGCGGAGAATCCGCACGTCGCCATGACGGCGCTGCTCCACAAGCTCGTCTCGGACACCTTCATGACCCGGATGTACACTGGCGCCATGGAAGCCGGAGTGAAGCATATCTTCTTCCCGGCCCAGGACGATGCGCTGAACGACAGCCCGTCGGCGCGCGCGGTGCAGGACCGCCATGCCGCCTGGGCGGGCGACATCCCGAAGGACGACGATGCGCTTTGGAACTGGCTCGCGGGTCTGGACGATACGAGCCGGATGGCGCTGCTCGCCCATTGCGTCAGCTATGGCGTGAATGCCCTCTACGAGCGTCCCAACCCGCACAGCGCCAGCGGCATATCCCAGCATACGCTCGACATGAGGCTCGCTCAGGCCGATCGCCTGACCAAGGCGACCGGGCTCGATCTGGTCGAGGCTGGTTGGCGTCCGACATTCGGCAACTACCTCAACCGGGTCACCAAGCCCCGCATCTTGCAGGCAGTCCGCGAGGGCGCCGGCGAGCAGGCCGCGCAGCTCATCGACCATCTGAAAAAGGGGGACATGGCCAAGGAGGCGGAGCGCCTGCTGGCCGACACCGGCTGGCTACCCGAACCGTTGCGCCTGGTCGCGGAGGTCGAGGCGTCCACGCCGGATACCGAGGTCGACGTCGGGGATGACGGCGCGGCGCTGCCTGACTTCCTCGCGGGCGAGGACGAGGAATCCGTCGGCGACGATGAGGAGAATCACCTGGTCGCGGCTGAGTGATCGCCAAGGCGGAGCGGCTTCGGCTGCTCCGCCCATCCTTCGAACCAACGATCCTTTCCGAGCCCGGCCCAGCGCCGGGCATTTTCGTTTCAGGAGCCAGACATGACCGATTTCTTCACCCGCTTTTCCTGCCTTCTCGACGTCGGCACCCCCGCGAACGCCGTGCGCGCCTTCGACATCTACACCGCGCTGATGGCCGAGAACGCCAGCGAGGATCCGCCCGCCGAGCCGTTCCTGCTCTCGCTGACGCCAGAACATGGGCCCGCTCGGCTCTGGCTCCGCGACCCGGGCAGCGCCGACCAGCAACTTCTCATCACGTTCGTGACGCGCTGCGCCGAGGCGTTCGGGCTGACCGGGCGCTGGGGATTCCAATGGGCCAACATCGCGTCCGATCCCGTGGTGAACGGCTTCTACGGTGGCGCCCATGTGCTCGACCTCTCGACCGGCGCCACTCTTGAATGGATGAGCACGGGACGCTGGCTGGCGGACCGCCTGGCGGACGGGGACGCGCGATGAGCATTCCCGACCACGCCCGCACCAATTTCCAGACCTTGCTGCGCGCCGCGACGGGCGGCGACCTCGCGCTGATGGAATGCGTAGAGGTCGCGACCGGCGAGACCCGCTACGTCATCTGCGCCGTCGGGCGCGACGGCGGCGAATTCGTGTTCACGCCGTTCGGCCATCTGGCCGACGGCAATCCTTTCGAGCTCTACCGCCCGCCGGAGGCATCGGCATAGGCATCGGGGCGCTGATCGCCGGCGAGCACCGCTTCAACCTCAGCTCTGATGCTCCTGGGGACCTCGCGGCAAACACAAGCTCGAGCATGCGCCACATGCCATGCGATCCTCTGATCTTTCGACGGTCGTGCTGGCATCGGGTTGTCCTCGTGCCATGCCTTGTTCACAAGCCTTGTCCCCTCTGAGGCCGATCCTGGCGTAGAACCTCTGCCAGACCGCCACTTCCCATTGCCCGTCGACGCGGGCGAAGCCGCTCGGCCGGTGCTTTGGCTTGGCGTTCGGCTTGTTTTCCTACGAGAGCTTAGCCTCCCATCCGCACCTCCGGAAGCCGGTGCGACAGGCCGGGTTACGCCCACGTCAGAGTGAGAGGGTGGCCGGGACGGGTTGAGCCCGTCCGGTCGAGAGAGAGCGCCGGGCAGGCTCGTTCCTATCCCGCTCTCCGAGGTTCCCCTCATGCTCCATGCTCCGATCCCCGCCGCCAAGGCGACCTCGCTTCCGCTCGCGCCGGACGCGCCTCCGGCCGCCGCCATTCTCGCCGCCGCCGCCCATCTCCTTTCTCATCTCGAACAGGGCCGCGCGATCGACGCCGCGATCCTGCGCTCGGCCATGGAACAGGCCTTTGGCGCCTCTGACGCCACTGGCGCCTGGGACTGGAAGACGGCCTATGACGCCTGCGAGGCGGCGACGGTGCTTTTCCTGCGAAAATACGGAAAGCCGCTTTTCCGCAAAGCCTCGTCTCCGGCTGCACGGCTCGCCGCGCTCGGCAAGATCGCCGGTTTGCTGCCTACGCACACGCGCCGGTCCGAGGAAACCCAGGCCTTCCAGCAATTTTCCACGCCGACGCCGCTCGGTCTCGCGGCCTTGACCGCCGCGGCACTCACACCCGCCGACCGTGTGCTGGAACCCTCGGCCGGCACGGGCCTGCTCGCGGTCCTCTCGGAGATCGCCGGCTGCGATCTCATCCTAAACGAGCTGGCCGAGACCCGGGCCGATCTCCTCGCCTCTCTCTTTCCGGCCATTGCCGTCAAGCGCTTCGACGCCGCGCAAATCGACGATCATCTCGACCGCGCCGCCATTCCCAGCGTCGTCATCATGAACCCGCCATTTTCAGTCATGGCGAACGTCTCCGGTCGCGTCGCCGACGCCGCCTATCGCCACATCGCTTCCGCTCTGGCGCGGCTCGCGCCCGGCGGCCGACTGGTCGCGATCACCGGCGCGAGTTTCTCGCCCGAGCTGCCAGCTTGGCGGGACAGCTTCGTCCGGCTGCAGGCGAGCGGCCGCATCGTGTTCACCGCGCCGATCGCGGGCTCGGTCTATGCCAAGCACGGCACGACCATCGAAACTCGCCTCACAGTCATCGACAAGGCGCCCGCCGAGGATGCTGCGAGCTTCCCCGCATCCCCTGGCATTGCGCCCGATGTGGCGACGCTGCTCGCCTGGATCGAACGGGACGTGCCCCCGCGCATCGCCGGCGCACCGCCCAAGGTCACGCCCGACACCGCGCCGCGCACCGTTCGTGGCTATCTCGCCCGGGCCGCGGCTGCCACGCCCGTCCGCCGCATCGCTCAGGTCGAGGGCGTACCGCTCGACTATGAAACCGTGGACTGGACGCCGCGCGACGGCGGCCTATCGGACTCGATCTACGAGGCCTATGCGCTCCAGTCGATCCGCATCCCGGGCGCGCAGCCCCATCCCACCAAATTGGTGCAGTCGGCCGCCATGGCATCGGTCGCGCCGCCAAAGCCGAACTATCGCCCGACGCTTCCGGCCGCGATCGTCACCGATGGTCTGCTGTCCGATGCCCAGCTCGAGACGGTGATCTATGCCGGCGAGGCCCATGGCGAATATCTCGCCGGCGCCTGGTCCGTGGACGCAACCCGTGATCTGGTCACCGCTGCGCCAGACGATGCGCCGAACGCCATCCGCTTCCGCCGGGGCTTCATGCTCGGCGACGGCACCGGCGCCGGCAAGGGCCGCCAGTCGGCGGGCATCATTCTCGACAACTGGCTCCAGGGCCGTCGCAAGGCGGTGTGGATCTCGAAGTCGGACAAGCTGCTGGAAGACGCGCAACGCGACTGGTCGGCGCTCGGGATGGAGCGCCTGCTGGTCACGCCGCTGTCGCGTTTTCCGCAGGGCACGCCCATCCGCCTGAACGAAGGCGTCCTATTCACCACCTACGCTACGCTACGGTCCGACGACCGCGGCGAGAAGCTTTCGCGGGTCAAGCAGATCGTCGAATGGTTGGGCTCCGATTTCGATGGAGTGATCATCTTCGACGAGAGCCACGCGATGCAGAATGCCGGAGGCGGGAAGGGAGAGCGGGGCGACGTTGCGCCGTCGCAGCAAGGCCGTGCGGGGCTCCGGCTCCAGCACGCGCTCCCGAACGCCCGGGTGGTCTACGTCTCGGCGACCGGCGCGACGACCGTCCACAATCTTGCCTATGCCCAGCGGCTCGGCCTGTGGGGCGGCGAGGACTTCCCCTTCGCCAATCGTGCCGAGTTCGTCGAGGCCGTGGAGAATGGCGGCGTCGCGGCCATGGAAGTGCTCGCCCGCGACCTGCGCGCGCTCGGCCTCTACACGGCCCGGTCGCTCTCCTATGATGGCGTCGAATATGAGCTGGTCGAGCACCAGCTCACGCCTGAGCAAACCCGCATCTACGATGCCTATGCCGGCGCCTTCGCCATCATCCACAATCATCTCGATGCGGCGATGCAGGCCGCCAACATCACCGGCTCGACGGGGACGCTGAACCGGCAGGCGAAGTCAGCCGCGCGGAGCGCCTTCGAGAGCGCCAAGCAGCGCTTCTTCGGTCATCTCCTGACCAGCATGAAGACGCCGACGCTGATCCGGTCGATCGAGCAGGACCTCGCTAACGGCCACTCGGCGGTGATCCAGATCGTCTCGACTGGCGAGGCATTGATGGAACGCCGACTGGCCGATATCCCCACGGAGGAATGGAACGACGTGCGCGTCGACATCACTCCGCGCGAATATGTCCTCGACTATCTCGCCCATTCCTTCCCCGTGCAGCTCTACGAGCCGTTCTCCGACAGCGAGGGCAATCTGTCGTCGCGGCCAGTCTTCCGGGACGGCCAGCCCGTGGAGAGCCGGGAAGCCGTCGCCCGCCGCGACGAACTGATCGAGCGGCTCGCCTCGCTTGACCCTGTGCCCGGCGCGCTCGACCAGATCGTCCAGCGCTTCGGCACCGATCTGGTCGCCGAGATCACCGGTCGGTCGCGCCGCGTGGTGCGCAAGGGTGAGCGCCTTGCAGTCGAGAAACGGGCAGGATCAGCCAATCTCGCCGAGGCGGCCGCCTTCATGGATGACCAGAAGCGCATCCTCGTCTTCTCGGATGCCGGCGGAACGGGGCGGAGCTATCACGCGGACCTTGGCGCGAAGAATCAACGCCTGCGCATCCATTATCTGCTGGAGCCTGGGTGGAAAGCTGACGCGGCGATCCAGGGACTCGGTCGTACCAACCGCACCAACCAGGCGCAGCCGCCGCTCTTCCGGCCGATCGCCACCGACGTGAAGGCCGAGAAACGCTTCCTCTCGACGATCGCGCGCCGGCTCGACACGCTGGGCGCCATTACGCGCGGGCAGCGCCAGACCGGAGGCCAAGGCCTGTTCCGGCCTGAGGACAATCTCGAAAGCCCCTATGCCCGCGACGCATTGCGTCAGCTCTATCTGCTGCTCGTTCGCGGCAAGGTCGAGGGCTGTTCGCTGCACCGCTTCCAGTCCGCCACCGGGCTCAAGCTCACGGACGACAACGGCATCAAGGACGAGCTGCCGCCGATCACCACCTTCCTCAACCGCCTGCTGGCCCTGACCATCGACCTGCAGGGCGTGCTGTTCACGGCGTTCGAGCAGCTCCTGACCGCCAAG
This sequence comes from Brevundimonas sp. VNH65, assembly GCF_049445955.1. Lineage (NCBI taxonomy): Bacteria > Pseudomonadati > Pseudomonadota > Alphaproteobacteria > Caulobacterales > Caulobacteraceae > Brevundimonas > Brevundimonas sp. VNH65. The sequence goes on from NZ_JBMSDX010000002.1 coordinate 613,910, forward strand.
GTTGAGGGCGCGATCCGCAGCGGTGTCTACGACATCGGGCTTGAGACGCTCCAGGCCGAGAGCTTCATCGTCACCGACGCCCAAGTGATCCACACCCATCCGAACAGCGGCGCGGAAACGCGGCTCCTCACCATCACCCGCCGTGAGCGCAATCGTCCGACGAGCTTGGCCGATGCGCTCGATCACCTCGCCGATCCACGGACACAGCTGCTGGTCAACGGCCGCTCGGGACGCGCCGCCGTGCAAGTTCCCGCACCGTCAATGATGCTCGATGATGGCGAAATCGAGCGCCGTGTCTGCCTGATCAGGCCCATGGAGCAGCACCACGCGCCGCTGCGCATGATGGGGGAGAGCCATTGGGAGGAAGTCGATCGCGCCCTCTTCGCCGCAGCTTGGTGGGCGGAGCTGAACGACGTGCCGGAGTTCTCCGACAGCACGATCCATATTGTCTCCGGCCTGCTGCTGCCGATTTGGAAGCGGCTGCCGAACGAATCGACCCGCGTCTACCGGCTTCAGACCGATGCCGGCGAGCGCATCATCGGCCGGCGCGTGTCACCCGCGTGGGCGGCGAACGCCGTCACCACGGGCACCGCATCGCTGACCCCGGAGCAGGCCTTCAGCGCCCTGATGGATGGCACGGCGATCCTCGATCTCGCCGATGGCCTCCAGCTTAGGCGGGCCCGCGTGATGAACGCCCAACGACTGGAACTGACCGGCTTCACCGAGGCTATGCGAGACCGGCTACGGGCCTATGGCCTGTTCAGCGAGATCATCTCCTGGAAGCTGCGCTTCTTCGTCCCGGTCGACGGCACCGGGCCAGTCATCCTCGCCAAGCTGCTCGACACCTTCCCGGTCGCGCGCATCTCCGAGCGGGAGGCCGCGTGATGACACGTCTGGACGCCTCCGATCTTGCACATCGTCTCGGCCGGCAGGCCGAGGCGGTATGCCGGCACTATCTCTCGAGCGGCCGCCGCGAAGGCAACTACTGGCTCGTGGGCGACGCGCGCAACACGCCCGGCCGCTCGATGTACGTCCGGCTGAAGGACACGCCGAAAGGTCCAGCCGGCAAATGGACCGACGCGGCGACTGGCGAGCATGGTGACCTCCTCGACGTCATCAGGGAGAGCTGCGGCCTCATCGACTTCAAGGACGTCGCCGGTGAGGCCCGGACCTTCCTCTCGATGCCGCCGCCCGAGCCGGAAGCCCGCGAGCATCAGCGTCAGAGCCCAGCACCGCATGGCTCCCCCGAGGCGGCGCGACGGCTGGTTCGGATGTCGCAGCCTATCCGCGGCACGCTCGTACAGGCGTATCTGCGGGAACGCGGCATTACGGATATACGCGGAACCGGAAACCTGCATTTTCACCCGCGCTGCTACTATCGGCCTGACGAACATTCGCAGACCGAGACCTGGCCGGCGATGATTGCGGCCGTCACCGACCTCGACGGCAAGATAACCGGGGCGCATCGCACCTGGCTCGATCCCCGCCGCCGCGACAAGGCGCCGATCGATACGCCGAGGCGGGCAATGGGCGATCTGCTCGGCAACGCGGTGCGCTTCGGCATCGGCGGCGAGGTAATGGCGGCCGGCGAAGGTATCGAGACCGTCCTGTCGCTTCGGCAGGTCTTGCCCGACCTGCCGATGCTGGCTGCGCTCTCCGCAGCACATCTTGCCGCCATCCTGTTCCCCGAAACGCTGCGGCGGCTTTACATCGTCCGCGACAACGATCCGGCCGGTGACGGCGCACGAGATACCCTCGTCGAACGGGCCAACGCGGCCGGGATCGAGGCAATCGTCATTTCGCCGGAGCTGGGCGATTTCAACGAGGATCTACGCACCCTCGGCCTGGAGGCACTTCGCATGGAAGCCCGGTTGCAGGTCGCGCCGCAGGACGTCGCGCGCTTCATGGCGTTGGCGGCATAGCCGGCAGGCGAACGACCGTACGGATCGCCGACGTGCTCGGCGGATGCACCAATCCGTCAGAGAGGACCACGCCTCGGCCTTCGAGAGGGCGATCGGCCCACAAGCCGGCCAACCGGGCAATGGCGGCGGCCGACTATTTTCCGGCGCGGCCTGAAGGCCGCTTTCCATCGCGAGGCAAAATAGCCGGCCTTAGCCATCGAGCCCTACGCTTGCGCTCCGGGTGCCCGGCCGTCCGGCCCGTGGGCTTCGTCGCCATGAAGGCCGCGACGGTCGCGGTCCAACCGACGGAGCATCCCATGCGCGATCACGACGACTACGAACCGCACCACGAATCCTCACCAACCGACCATGTCCTCAACGAGCTCCAGCTCCACGGTTACCGCCCCTTCACCGACGAGCCCGACCAGCGGCTTCTGCCTGACGGCAACCAAGTCGCAGGGGCTGTCGCCGACATCTTCGACGCCCTGATCGGCACCCTGGAGGACACTCGCCTCGAACCCGACCTCGACGATCTCCTCTGGTCGACCGTCAACGTGTTCCACCGCGCGACCGATCGGATCGGCCGGGAACTGGACGACAATGAGCAGGCCCAGAAGCGAGCGCAGCGCGAACAGGACGGCAGCGAGGTGAAGTCGGTCGAGCTGGAGCGCCTGATCGCCGAAGGCATGACGCTCATCGAGCGGCAGAACGCCTTCGAACTGATGCGCGACCAGGCCGCCGAGCACTACGAACGCCATGTCGGCAAGCCATGGCTCCCGCGCAGCGGATCGAAGGTCAACCATCGCAATCTGACTTCGGCGATGATCGACAGCCGCGACTTCCTGATGGCGAAGAAGCGCGCCGACCAGGAAGTGCTTCTGCCACCCGGTCCCAAGATCGTTGTCACCGGCGGGCTCGACTATGACGATCATCGGCTGATCTGGGCCAAGCTGGACCAGGTTCATACGAAGCACCCCGACATGGTGCTGGTGCACGGCAAGTCGCCCAAGGGCGCCGAAAAGATCGCCTCGCTGTGGGCCAAGAACCGCGACGTTCCTCAGATTGGCTTTGCACCCGACTGGACAAAGCACGGGCGCTCTGCGCCGTTCAAACGCAACGATCAGATGCTGGAGATCATGCCGAAGGGCGTGCTGCATTTCCCGGGGACCGGCATCAACGACAACCTCGCCGACAAGGCCAAGAAGCTCGGCATTCCGGTGTGGAAGCACGGCGGCGCGTAAGCGCCGCCACGCACGCGGTTCGACTTAGCGTTTCATCTTGGTGACCTTGTAGACGCACCCGGAGCTATCGTACGTCGTCCATTCACCGACTTGTTGGCCTCGATCGAAGTAGCCGGACCGCAGCTTCGAGCCATCGCGGCGAAACCACTCCCAATATCCGGTAGGTTGCCCATCCATCGTCTGGCCCACGACCCACAGGCTGCCGTCCTTGTGTAGCTTCTCGAAGGGAACCGTCGCCGCCATTCCGCGCCTCGCGCTCAGTCCGGCTCGCCGGTAACGGCGATCCGAGCGGAACGCGCGTAAAAGGCAAGTTCGGTATCGTTCTCGATCAGCACGTCTAGCAGACCCTTCATGTCCGCCTGATCGGAGGCCGACTGAAAAGGTCCCGGTTGCCGCTCGATCGCCAGCACCGCGATCGTCAGAGCTTTCTTCACGAGGTGCAGATCTCTGCCTGTGAACTCGGCCATCATCAGTCCTTCGCGACTCCACGCCCGTCACTTCGAGCATAGCGCAAATATCACCCTCAGAAGACCCCGGGGCGAACTAAGCAATGCGAGCATCAAGACTATGGGATGCTCTCCCGACGCGAAACCACCTCCGCCTATCAGCGCTGATCCTTGGTCCATCCGCGGACTTCGCGCCATCAACCCGTGAAGGGTCGGCTATGCGAGCATGCCGCCGCTTCGGCTGCGCCTATGCGGTGATTGCAGTCCACGGCCGGACACTTCGGGCGCCTGTCGGCGGGGGATGGTCCCCCGCTCCAGCAGGAGCCGCAACATGTCCCTCAATGACGCCCACGCCTTCGCTTTCAGCCTCGCCACGACACTGATGGCGGCGATCGTCATCTTCCAGGCCGGCGACGGCACCCTCTCGGTGACGCCCGCGAGCGAATATGACGGCGACACGGCAGCGATCGTTCACGAGATCGATCCCTTCGCCCCTTAACCGGGGCGAACCGGCGTCGCCGTGCGCAAGGCACTCGCGTTTTCCGCTGCCGCCAAAGCCGATTTTCGGCTATAGTTCGAGCGCGCCGTGGTGGTGGTGGAGGCGCGACCGTCAGACTTATCTTACGGAGGCCACCACCATGATCATTCTCGCAATCCTCGCCTCGCTGGCCGCCATCGGCGCGCTGTGCTGGCTGCTATTCACCCTGGCCGTGTTCGCTCTGCCGGCCTTCGTCGGCGTGACCGTGGGCGCTTGGGCCCACGGGACTGGCGCGGGCGTGCCGGGCGCAATTCTTATCGGCTTGGTCGCCGCGGCCGTCACTCTAGCGGTCGGCCAGCTCGTGATGATATTCGGGCGGCCCGTCTGGCTGAAGCTGATCGTCGCGATCGCTTTCGTCGCCCCAGCCGCACTCGCCGGGTTCCACGCCACACACGGCATCGTCAAGCATCTCATGCCGTCCGAAGCTTGGCAGATCAGCTTCTCCGTCATCGGCGCCATTGCGGTCGGCATCACCGCCCTGATGCGGGTCGCGGGGATGGCAGCGGCTCCAGCCTCGTCCGGCCAGGGCCTTGCGCAGGCCTGATTGCGCTCGACACCTATTGGCGGACCGGAACAGCGTCTGCTCGACACGTCCGCGTTGTCCGACGCGGTTGCAGATGGGGAGTAGCGCGAGGATCGATGCTAGACCCGGCTTCAGGCGGCTATCATTGGAGTGCGGGCGGCCGTCCCAACGGGACCAGGGGCCGACCGACGGCGACCGAGCGGGACGATCTTTCCGGTCGGGGCGACAACGAGGATGCGACACGCGGGCCGGGAGCGGGAGCGAAGGCCGGTGTAGCCTCAATCGATGCCGTTTTGTCGATGCGGGACGGCCGCCATCTTCCCCGATTTCTGACCGTGACTCGACCGCTCCAAACGGCCTCTTCAATGGCCTGATCTGACCGAAGGCCGGCTTCGCCTCGATCGCCTATGACGCAACAGCGGCGTCAAACTTTCTTCCCCTGCCGGCTGCGCCGCCATTCCTCGCGAGACAAGAAAGCCCTCCTTTGCTGTCAGGCCCCTACGGGGTGCGCCGTCGACCGCCTCCGGTCAACCGATCGCCATCGAGGCCGCAATGGTGCGGGCTCGGATACGGAAAACGGAGATTTACAATGGCGACCATCGGCACCTTCAAGAAGACCGGCTCGAACGAGTTCACCGGCGAAATCGTCACCCTCAGCGTCCAGGCCAAGGGCGTGCGCATCGTCCCCGACACCCGCGCTACCGGCGAGAACGCCCCAAGCCACCGGGTTCTGGTCGGCCGCGCCGAGATTGGGGCCGCCTGGTCCAAGCGTTCCAACGAGGGCCGCGACTATCTGGGCCTCAAGCTCGACGATCCGAGCTTCAACGCTCCGATCTACGCCAACCTCTTCGACGACGAGGACGGCGACACCTTCTCGCTGATCTGGTCCCGCCCCAACGGGCGGCGCGGCGACTGAAGCTACGCGCAAGGCCCCGGCCGAAAAGGCCGGGGCCTTCGGCGTCTGAGGCGACCGAATCAGTCAGCGGCTCCAATGACGCCAAACCGGCTTCCCGCAGACGCAAGGTGCTGGAAGCGAAGGCCAAGAACGACTATTATAGTCGTAGTTCTGGCGTGTGCGTAGGTCCGAGTGGGAGGTGATCATGCATGATCACCGCCCGACAATCGCGGGCCGCACGCGCGTTGCTGGGTTGGACACAGGAGACGCTCGCTGACAAGGCTCGGGTCTCTCTGACCGCGCTCAAGCGCCTCGAGTCGGAAAGCGGCTTGCAGGTGTACGAGAGTACGCGAGACGAGGTGAGACGCGCTTTCGAACATGCAGGGATCGTACTTCTCAACTCCGACCACGGCGTGGGAGTGATGCTTGTTGATCGTAAAGGGCAACCCTGACGCTCCGATCCGCGTACCAGCGACACGGCCGGTCGCGCATCGATCTTGCGCAGCGGTCGGAGCTCGAACATCGTTAACAATCAGTTCCAATTCGGATACATGCGCCCGCCGGGGGACGTATTGACGACCAGCGAGTATCTCGACGAGCCGCCGAGTGGTGTGGCGTTGACCGCCTACGATCAGGCGAACGTGAAGCTGTATCTGCGACTTCTCGATGCTGATGCGCAAGGCGCCGCTTGGACGGAGGTTGTCGAGACGCTTTTCGGGATTTCCGCTAACGACGAGCCCGAGCGCGCGGCTCGCGTGCATGGTTCTCACTTGGCGCGCGCACGGTGGATGACACAGAGCGGCTTCGCCGGACTGTTGGCCGACCGAACGCATTGAGGTGATGCGCCTTCCGCATCACGTTCCCCGTCCTTCGTTGTTCCCAGCCCTCTCACAACTTGGAATCGTCATAGCCGCATAACTCGCGTTGAACGAAATTGCGCGGAGGCGGCGGAGGATGTCCAAAGACGATAGCTGGCGGTCCGAAGCCGCTTACGAATACATCGATACGTTAGGCCCCAGTGAACTGGCCTGGGAATTTTTGCGCCGAAACATCGATTACAGATCGAGCTTCCAAGACTTGCTGTCTGATGGCGAAGCATCTGAACAGGAAGCTCAGAGTTTCGCTTCCAAGTGGGGTTTACGATTTCGCCGCAGATCCAAATCTCTCGGCGTTGGATCAGCCAGTCTTCTGGACGCCTCACGTCGACCCGGCGGTCATAGTTCTCTGCGTCCGTCCTGCTGACGACCCCACCGACGCGATCACTTCCGACCGACTTGCAAGATATGTCGTCAGCGAGCCAGACCGTACCTTCGTGCGGCTCTGCATACGCGGAGAGCGGTTCGACGCTGATCTTTCTGGGCTAGCAGCCGGAGGATCAGTCGGTGCGCTGGTTTTACTCGACGCTCTGACGGACGATCGCGTCTGCGCGCTCTCGCGGTTCTGGGCAGCGCTAGCCGGGAGGACCGTTCCTGCGGATGGGCGTCTCACCGCCCAGCGCCGCAAGCGCGCCCGAGACATGCTGCGGGTTATCGATGGTCGCGCCGCAGGTTCTACCTATCGGACGGTGGGTGAGGGAATGTTTCCCCACCACGATCTGGACGCGGCATCTTGGGTCGGCAGCGCCATTCGAGAGACCACGATACGGCTCGCCCGGGACGGCTTGCAGCTCGTCCGCGGCGGCTACCGCTCGTTACTTCGGCACCCGCGTCGGGCGCGCTGACACCGCAGAGGTGTCGAAATTAGCCTGCTTACTTCGACATCGTCCGGCCCGCCCACCTCGCGCCACCGTGCTCGCAATCCGCCGCTTGTTCGAAGCGGCCGCCGCGAGATCACGGAGGTTCGATCATGGCCGACACAGCCGCCCAAATACCGCCACGCTACCTGCGGACCCAGGAGGCTGCCCGCTTTCTCGGCCTTTCTGAGCGTACGCTCGAAAAGCACCGCACCTACGGAACGGGGCCAACCTACCGCAAGCTTGGCGGCCGGGTGGTCTATGGGTTGGATGACCTCCAGACTTGGGCCGACCGGGGCACGGTCACGTCAACGTCGGACCCTCGGGGCGGCATCGTCGCTCCCGCGAAGCGCGCCGCTTCCCCTGACGCCGGCGCTGGCGCGCGCGGCGTCCGCTGAGCTGAAGGTCGATGTTACCCGGACACCGACGGGGGGAACGCGCGCAGCTCGATCTGTTCCGGGCGCTGCCCGGCGATCTCGCCCCACGCGACGCTCAAGACCTGATGGCCTATCCGTTTTTCTCCCTAGCCAAGTCGAAGCGTCTGGCGCCGATCGACTTCAAGGCGGGATCGGTCAAGATCCGCGTCGAAGCCGTGCCCGAGCACGGCATGGCGACCATCTGGGACGCAGATGTTCTCATCTGGGCTGCCTCACAGATCGTCGAGGCCCGGGACGTCGGCTTGCAGCCGTCGCGCCTCATGGCGACCACCCCCTATGAAATTCTCAACTTCATCGGCCGCGGCGTGTCGCTGCGCGACTACGACCGTCTGAAGGCCGCGCTCGACCGGCTTCAGTCGACCACGGTCGCGACCTCGATCCGGCAGCCGACCGAGCGGCGGATGCACCGGTTCTCATGGATTAACGAATGGAAGGAGCGCGCCGATCATCGGGGCCGGCCGCTCGGTCTCGAACTGATCCTACCTGACTGGTTCTACGCGGCCGTCCTCGATGATGCGCTCGTACTGACGATCGACCGCAACTATTTTCGCCTGACCGGCGGGCTCGAACGCTGGCTCTATCGCCTGGTGCGCAAGCACGGCGGCAAGCAGGAGTTCGGCTGGAGCTTCGACTTCCCGCATCTCCACGCAAAGTCCGGCAGCCTCTCGCCGCTCAAGCACTTCGCTTACGACCTGCGCGACATCGTCAAACGCCAGCCACTTCCCGGCTACCGGCTCACCATCGAACAGTGCGTCGGCGCCCCCGAAATCCTGTCCTTCGTGCCGACCGATCCGGATGCCCTCGGCATCCCGCGCCGTCGTCGCCGGACCAAAGCTCACCCTGGGGATAAGCTGTGAATCGTCTCGTGCTATCAGGGACCGGCACTATCGTGCCATCGAGGACCGGACTCTCGTGCTATCGGGGACCGGAATCGTCGATTCCTCGCGCTGAATCAGCAGCTTGCGAGCCCCGTAACTTATCTAACCTAGATTCCTACGGAATCTTTCTAACGCGACCGCCATTTTCGGCCGCTGTGGACGAGTCCCCGATCGCCGGGAGACCGTCATGATCGTCGCGCTGCTCAACCAGAAGGGCGGCGTCGGCAAGACGACACTGGCGTTGCATCTCGCCGGTGAATGGGCACGCCGTGGACGGCGCGTCACGCTGATCGACGCCGATCCGCAAGGCTCGGCGCTCGACTGGTCGCAGCAGCGCAGCCGGGAGGGGCTGGACCGGCTGTTCGGTGTCGTGGGCCTCGCCCGCGACACGCTCCACCGTGAAGCACCGGCGCTGGCGCGCGACGCCGACCATGTCGTCATCGACGGCCCGCCGCGCGTCGCCGGGCTGATGCGCTCGGCGCTGCTGGCCGCCGATCTCGTGCTCATCCCGGTGCAGCCGTCACCGCTCGATGGCTGGGCCTCCGCAGAGATGCTCTCGCTGCTCGGCGAGGCGCGCATCTATCGCCCGCACCTCACCGCCCGCTTCGTGCTGAACCGTTGCGCAGCTCGCACGGTCCTGGCGCGTGAGACGGCTGAGACGCTGGCGGATCACGACCCGCCCTTGCTCTCGACCACGATCGGCCAGCGCATCGTCTTCGCCGATGTCGTGCAGACCGGCCGGCTCGCCGCCGAGCAGGACGAGGATTGCCCTGGCGCGCGCGAGATCGCGGCGCTGGCTGCGGAAGTTGCGAGGATCGGCGTATGAGCGGGCGGTCCCCGAAACGCAGCTTCGCGGCGCGTCCCGCCGATCCCGAAGACTGGATCAAGGCGCCCGATCGCCACGCCGCCCGCGGTCAGGCCGCCGAGGACTTCGCGGCCCGCCTGACGATAGACGTCACCGCCGACATGCGCGGCCGCATCAAGATTGCCGCCTTTCGGCGAGGCCAGACCGTCGCCGACATGCTGCGCGCGCTGTTCGAGCGCGAATTCCCGCCCCCGTCAGGAGAAGCACAATGACCGGGCTTGTCGCCGCGCCAGAACACGTCGGCCGTGCTGCCGCCGTGCTGCCGCCCGAAGCGTTCACCCAGGTCGAACTCGTCTGGATCGAGAAGCAGACGGAGCACTGGGTTCGCTTCGGCCGCGAGCGGCGCGAGCAGATCCTCGACCGCCGCCGTCGCATCCTCTTCTTCCCTCCCGGCAGCGTCTTCGCGCTCGTGCGCTGGGCAGCGAACGAGCATGGCACCGTTCTCTCGCGGCTCGACATCCTGCGCACGGTTGAACGCGGCGCAGCGTGCCAGACCGTTCCGACGGTCACGCCCGGCGCAGAGGTTCTGCTGCACGTCGATGGCTGGCCGAAGGTTGAGCGCGTGCTCCAGCTTATCGACGCCATCGAGGCGCGAGGCATCGATCCGATCGAGGTTTCGCCCGACCATTGGCGTCACGTCCACAATCGGATGACCGTGGGCGAAACGCCGCGCGCTTATGGTCTTCGGCAACATCGCGCCTTTCTCCTGCGCCGGGAGATCGGCGCATGACCCGGCTCTCCTATGCGATCGTCACGACAATGGCCGTGTCGCTTCTTGGCGTCGCTTCGATCGCTTCGTTCGCGCCGCGCCTGATCTGGAACGCGTCCGCCAGTACGCCGGTCGGCTTCTACACGATCGGCGAACCCGGGCCGGTCGCCGTGACCGATCTGGTCGCGGTGGATGCTCCTGAACCACTCGCCACCTTCCTGTCGGATGGCGGCTACCTGCCGCGCGGCGTGCCGCTCTTGAAGCGCGTCGCCGCGCTCCCGGGACAGCGGGTCTGTCGCACCGGGCTCGCCATCACCGTCGACGGCGCGCCGATGGGCGACGCCCTCGCTCGCGATCGTCGCGGCCGTCCGCTCCCGATCTGGCAGGGCTGCCGATTGGTCGCGAACGGCGAGCTGTTCCTGATGAATTGGCAGGTCCGAGACAGCCTGGACGGACGCTATTTCGGCCCGCTTCCCGCCACCGCCGTGATCGGCCGGGCCACCCCTCTCTACACCGACGAGGACGGCAATGGCCGCTTCGTCTGGCGTGCGCCGACGCGGTGACGGCGCGCCCATGACCCTGTCCACCGCAATCTGAAGGAGACGACCCATGCCCGTGATCGGTCAATTCACGCGCGAGAATGATGGCTTCATCGGCCACCTGACGACGCTGTCCTTGCATCAGGACATCATCATCGTCGCGGCCGAGCCGTCCGATGCCGAGAACGCGCCGGACTACCGTGTCCATGTGCTCGACACCATGAGCAACGAGACCGGCGCGGAGATCGGCGCGGGCTGGAAGCGCACCGGCGAGAAGGCCGGCGACTACGTCTCGCTGCAACTCGACGATCCGACCTTCGACCATCCGATCCGCGCCAATCTGTTCCAGTCGGCTGACGACAAGTCCGCCTGGGGTCTGCATTGGAATCGCCCGCCGAAGCGCGGCGAGCGGGACTGAACGATGCCCGCCCCGCGCTGCCAGCGTGCCGTCGGAGGGAGGATCGCCCTCCGACGTGCAGCCCTCCTTCTCCTTTCCGGCCTGATCCTCGCCGCACCGGGGGCAAGCCCGGCCAGTGCACAGGAGGCGCCGGCTGATCGGCCGTCGCGCAACGATCCCTACGGCGCTTTCATCGCCGAGGCAGCGCAAAGGTTCGGCGTTCCGGAAGCATGGATACGCGCCGTCATGCGCGTGGAAAGCGCAGGCGATGTGCGCGCCATCTCATCCGCCGGAGCAATGGGCCTGATGCAGGTCATGCCCGCCACCTGGGCCGAACTGCGCGTGCGCCATCGGCTCGGCGGCAATCCCTACGACCCACGCGACAACATTCTGGCAGGCGCTGCGTATCTGCGTGAGATGCACGACCGCTACGGTTCGCCCGGCTTCTTGGCGGCCTACAACGCCGGTCCGGGCCGCTACGAAGAGTATCTCGCCGGCCGCCCATTGCCGGCTGAAACGCGCGCCTATGTCGCCGCGCTTGCCCCCGTTGTCGGCGGTGGTGACCTCACCGGCCCCGTCGTTGTGGCGGCAGCCGATCCGCTGGCTTGGACGCGGGCGCCGCTCTTCGTCGTGCAGTCTGCTGGCAGCGGACCTGCCGCGTCGGTGCAGTCTGAGAGCGCACCGGATGCCACGACGGCGTCCGCCCCGGAGCGCGATCACGGCCCGATGGCTTCGCGCACCGATAGCCTTTTCGTCGCGCGCAATGTCCCCGGTGGCCCGCGATGACCGCGTTCGCATCGGCTCGCACTGTGGCGTGTTCTGGCGGACGAAGGGCGGTCCGGAAAGGGGGAGCAGTCAGCACAACCGCACGATGGCGAGATAAAAGCCGGCGATGTGCGGCTCGGTGCGGTCGTGTGTTTTCAAGGACTTATAGCGCATTCGCGCGAGGTGCGCCTGATCGGCGCAGCCTGCGCATCCGCCATTTTGCCAAGGCTTTCCGCGCGTTCGCGCGATGTGCGGGGCCTTGGCCATGAGCGGCGAGGACGATTTCCGTATCCGGCCTGGCCGCATCCGTTCGACCCGGGCGCAGCAGGCGCGGCCCTTCATCGCCCAGGCGCTCGCCGCCGCGCAGCGGGCCGGTGGACGCGTCTCGCGCTCCGGCCAGATCAGCAAGGGCAATCGCTCGCGGTTCGGACGCGGGCAGCGCGCGACGGTGCAGGCCAATCGGCTGCTCACGAGCCGATCGCGGAACACGGTCATCAAGACACGCGTCGTCCGTCATAGCGCGCGGGCCGCGCCGCTCGCAGCGCACCTCAGCTATCTCCGCCGCGAGGGCGTCACCCGGGATGGGGAGAAGGCGCGCCTGTTCGATCCCGAAACCGAGGACGCCGATCCGAAGGCCTTCGCCGGGCGCACCCAGGACGATCGACATCACTTCCGGTTCATCGTCTCGCCCGAGGACGCGACCGAGATGAGCGACCTCAAGACCTTCACGCGCGAGCTGATGGGCCAGATGGAGAAAGACCTCGGCACCAAGCTCGACTGGGTCGGCGTCGATCACTGGAACACCGACAATCCGCATGTCCACATCATCCTGCGTGGGCGCACTGATGACGGCCAGGACCTCGTCATCTCCCGCGACTACATCAAGGAGGGCATGCGCGCCCGCGCGCAGGATCTCGTCACCCAGGAGTTGGGACCGCGCACCGAGCAGGAGATCCGGCGCAACCTGGGGCGTCAGGTCGAGGCGGAACGCTGGACCGATCTCGATCGCCAGATCGCCCGCGACAGCTATCGTACGGGCGTCGCCGACCTCGCCCCACATCCCGATCGGCAGCCCGACGAATTCCACGCGCTGAAGGTCGGTCGGCTGCGCAAGCTGGAAACACTCGGCCTCGCCGATCAGCTCGGTCCCGGCCAGTGGGTCGTATCGGAGAATGCCGAGAAGACGCTGCGCGCGCTGGGCGAGCGCGGCGACATTATCAAGCGCATCCACCGCGGCCTGACCGAACGCGGCATCGAGCGCGGCGCCGCGAGCTATGTGCTCGCCGCCGAGAGCATTGACGATCCGGTCATCGGCCGGCTGGTCGACCGCGGCCTCGATGACGAGCTGAAGGGCACGGCCTATGCCGTGGTCGACGGCACCGACGGGCGCACCCACCACATCAAGCTGGCCGATCTCGACGCCGCCGGGGACAGCGCACCGGGTTCGATCGTCGAGCTGCGCAAGTTCGACAACGCGCAGGGCCGCCGGCGTGTCGCGCTCGCCGTTCGCTCGGATCTCGATATCGAGCGGCAGGTCCATGCGACCGGGGCCACCTGGCTCGACCGGCAGGCGATCGCCCGCGAGCCGGTAGCGCTCGGTGGCGGCGGCTTCGGCGCGGAGGTGCGTCAGGCGATGGACCGGCGCGCCGACCATCTGATCGCCCAGGGGCTTGCCGAGCGGCAGACGCGCGGCGTCAGCTTCTCGGAGGGGCTGATCGAAACCTTGCGCCAGCGCGAGGTCGAAGCGCTCGGCGAGAAGCTCGCGGCCGAGACCGGCCGGCCATTCACCAAGGCCGGAACGGGCGAGTATGTGACAGGCACCTATCGGCAGCGCTTCGCGCTCGCCTCCGGCCGCTTCGCCATGATCGACGACGGCCTCGGCTTCCAGCTCGTGCCCTGGTCGCCCTCTCTCGAACGTCAGCTCGGCCAGCATGTCTCCGGCGTCTCGCGCGGCGGCGGCGGCGTCGACTGGAGCTTCGGCCGCAATCGCGGCCTGGGCATGTAGTCCAACCAAGAAAGGAGTGCCCCGCCATGTCGGCGACGAAAATCCTCTGGGGTCAGATCCTCACCGTCTTCCTGATCGTGTTGATGACGACCTGGGGCGCGACACAATGGACGGCCTATCGTCTCGGCTTCCAGCCTCAGCTCGGACTGCCCTGGTTCGAACTGGCGGGCTGGCCGATCTACTATCCGCCCGCCTTCTTCTGGTGGTGGTACTTCTACGACGCCTATGCGCCACCGATCTTCGTCGAAGGCGCCTACATCGCCGCGTCGGGCGGCTTCATCTCTATCGCCGTCGCGATCGGCATGTCGGTGTGGCGGGCACGCGAAGCGAAGAACGTCGAGACCTATGGCTCGGCCCGCTGGGCGCGCCCTGACGAAGTGAAGGCCGCGGGCCTGCTCGGTCCGGATGGCGTCGTGCTCGGCAAACACGAGCGCGACTATCTTCGGCATGATGGCCCCGAGCATGTGCTGTGCTTCGCGCCAACGCGTTCCGGCAAGGGCGTGGGCCTGGTCGTGCCATCGCTGTTGACCTGGCCGGGCTCGGCGATCGTCCATGACATCAAGGGCGAGAACTGGACGCTCACCGCCGGCTATCGCGCTCGGCATGGCCGCGTGCTGCTGTTCGATCCGACAAACGCGAAGTCGGCCGCCTACAATCCGTTGCTCGAGGTGAGACGCGGCGAGTGGGAAGTGCGCGACGTGCAGAACATCGCGGACATTCTGGTCGACCCGGAAGGCTCGCTCGAGAAGCGGAACCACTGGGAAAAGACGTCGCACGCGCTGCTGGTCGGCGCGATCCTACATGTCCTCTATGCCGAGGCCGACAAGACATTGGCAGGCGTCGCCGCCTTCCTATCCGATCCCAAGCGCCCGATCGAGTCGACCCTCGCTGCGATGATGAAGACCGCCCATCTCGGCGAGGCCGGCCCGCATCCCGTCATCGCCAGCGCGGCGCGCGAGCTGCTCAACAAATCTGACAACGAGCGGTCCGGCGTGCTGTCGACCGCGATGTCATTCCTCGGTCTGTATCGCGATCCCATCGTGGCCGAGGTCACCCGCCGCTGCGACTGGCGCATCGCCGACATGGTCGGCGGCAAGCACCCGACCACGCTCTACCTCGTTGTGCCGCCGTCTGACATCAACCGCACCAAGCCGCTGATCCGCCTGATCCTCAACCAAGTCGGGCGACGGTTGACCGAGGACTTGCAGGCAAAGGGCAACCGACACCGCCTACTGCTCATGCTCGACGAGTTTCCGGCCCTCGGGCGCCTGGACTTCTTCGAGAGCGCGCTCGCCTTCATGGCGGGCTACGGGCTGAAGGCTTTCCTCATCGCCCAGTCGCTGAACCAGATTGAGAAGGCCTACGGCCCGAACAACTCGATCCTCGACAACTGCCATGTCCGGGTGAGCTTCGCGACCAATGACGAGCGGACCGCAAAACGCGTTTCGGACGCGCTCGGCACCGCCACCGAGATGAAGGCCATGAAGAACTATGCCGGCCACCGCCTTTCGCCCTGGCTCGGCCACATGATGGTGTCGCGCTCGGAGACTGCCCGGCAACTGCTCACGCCGGGCGAGATCATGCAGCTTCCGCCGTCCGACGAGATCGTCATGGTCGCCGGCATCCCACCGATCCGCGCTAAGAAGGCCCGCTACTACGAGGATCGGAGATTTCAGGAGCGCATCCTCACGCCGCCCACACTCACCAAACCGACGAGCGCCAGGGTCGACGACTGGAGCGCACTCGCCATACCGGAACGCCCCGTGCTGAACACCGCCATCGTCGCGGACGACGTGGCCGACGATGATCCGACGGATTCCGAACGCCGACATCAGCCCGAACTGAGCCGCACCAAGACTGTGGAGCGAAAGCCGGTCACCGAAAACGAATTCGAGATCGATCCCCGCGATGACGTCGAGGAGGACGCTGCTCGGCTCAGCCGCATGACCCAGACCATGCGCCAGGTTGCCCGACAGGCTTCGCTCGATCCGGGCGATGGCATCGAGTTGTAGGAGGTGCCAGTGAGCAAGCCGCCGAAGAAGCAGCGCCTGTCCGTCTATCTCGATCCGGACGTGATGAAAGCACTGGCGGCGCATGCAGCCCGACGCGATCTCTCGCTGTCGCTCGTAGCCGAGGCCGGCATCGCATCGTTCCTCTCGCCGGACGCGGCCGAACGACAGGAAGCGGCGACCACGAAGCGGCTCGATCAGCTCGACCGGCGTATGGCGCGCATGGAGCGCGACCTTGGCATATCGGTCGAGACGCTCGCCGTGTTCATCCGCTTCTGGCTGACGTCCAATCCGCCGCTCCCAGAGCCGGCACAGATTGCGGCGCGCGCCAAGGCGGCCGAGCGCTACGAAGCCTTCGTTACCGCGCTCGGCCGAAGACTCGCGCAGGGACCGAAGCTTAGGCAGGAGATTTCGGAAGACATCGGGCCAGATTAAACCGCCTGAGCGTTCGTCGCCCAATGACGGGTTGCCGAATTGGGCAGCTTCAAACCAGAGCGCGTGATGCGCACTCAATCATCGCCGCCCGCTCGTCAACGACTTCCATGTAGCCGACCAGTCGCCGAAGCTTCGCTGACTCAAGCACTAACGATTGGCGGAAATCGAACGGCGGCGGCTCGGGGACTGGCCTAGGCATCGGCGGAAGGATGGACAGCCGTTCGCTCATGGTCGGCGTCACTTCCTCACCAACATTGAAAATCTCGTTGCGACCGTTGGCATGGGTCGCCGCAGTAACAATCGCATGGGCGACGTTCCGGACATACCCATGGGTCCACCGCCAATGCGGAGCCCCGGCGAAACCATAGATCGTACCAAGGTCGCCATTGTCCTCGGGACCATAAACCTTTGGTAGTCGCAAGATCGTCCATCCCGGCAACGGACTATTCCGAAGAACTTCCTCGGCAAGAATCTTCTCGTAGTCACGCGCGTAGTCGCCGAGCTGCTCCTCCATTCCGCGGTAAGGAAAGAGTTCCGAACGAAGAGGCGCATCTTCAGTCAACGGGACGGGGTCCAGCGGGCCAAGCTCCTTGCGTGTCCATCGACCATAAGCGCGATAAACATCTAAGCTTGAGATCAACGCCAGGCGGTTAGTGCGACCCGCAAAGGCCTCTACGGCAGCTCTGGCGTCCGTTTCTCCCATCGCCACCATGTGGACCACAAGATCCCAGTCCCGGAGGACAGTCGGGGGGAACTTGGTGATGGGATATCTCGCGCCCGGGTCGAGAATGTGGTCGACCCCCGGAAGTACCAGATTGCTGGTTTGGCCGCGGTGAAACACTGAAACCTCTGCTCCAGCGTCATGCAGATGCCGGACTACATGTGCGCCGATGAAGCGCGTACCGCCGATGACGAGAGCTTTCAAAGCCTTGATCCTGTCGCTCTTGCGATGTCGCGCACTCATCCGTTCGTAGCAGGCAAGCGACGCCGTGCGTAGGCGACTCACCATGGATCACGCTGTACGGCGCGCCAACCCCTGGGCACCTCGCGCGCGACGCGGAATAATTGTTGATCGCAAGCATCGCAAGTATTCGGGTGTCCCGCCGTTTCCCTGTCTTTGTACGCCACAGTACGACGGCCACATGATCGTTGTTGTCAGGCCATGATTTCTGCCTCTTCTACTCATCCCCGATCCAGGGCCGCGCTTCGCGGACCCGCCAGAGAACGGGGACGACGTGGCGCCAAATCACCAGAAATCGGAGGCGATCCTTCGCGGTGCGCGCATGCTTCGCACGGCTCTCGGGTCCGCGATCGCCACGTTTCTGGAAGACCCCACGATCGTCGAGGTGATGCTCAACCCCGATGGGCGGCTCTGGGTCGACCGGCTTTCGGAGGGCCTCTCAGACACGGGTGAACGGCTGTCGCCTGCCGACGGCGAGCGCATCGTTCGTCTGGTCGCCCATCATGTCGGCGCCGAGGTTCACCCGGGCGCGCCCCGCGTCTCCGCCGAGTTGCCCGAGACGGGGGAGCGGTTCGAGGGACTGTTGCCGCCCGTCGTGTCTGCCCCGGCCTTTGCGATCCGCAAGCCTGCTGTCGCGGTATTCACGCTCGACGATTACGTCTGGACCGGCGTCATGGCGGCCGATCAGGCCGAGACACTGCGTCAGGCCGTCGCTGATCGTCGAAATATTCTGGTCGCGGGCGGCACCTCGACCGGCAAGACCACGCTCGCCAACGCACTTCTAGCCGAAGTCTCCAAGACCTCCGATCGCGTCGTCCTGATCGAGGACACGCGCGAGCTGCAGTGCGCAGCACCCAACCTCGTCGCCATGCGGACGAAGGACGGCGTCGCCTCCCTTTCCGACCTTGTCCGTTCCTCTCTACGTCTGCGCCCCGATCGCATTCCGATCGGCGAAGTTCGCGGAGCCGAGGCGCTCGACCTGCTGAAGGCCTGGGGCACTGGCCACCCAGGCGGCGTCGGCACCATTCACGCCGGCACCGCGATCGGCGCGCTGCGCCGCATGGAGCAGCTCATCCAGGAAGCAGTCGTCACCGTTCCACGCGCGCTGATCGCCGAGACGATCGATCTAGTCGCCGTGCTTTCGGGCCGGGGGGCGTCGCG
Organism: Brevundimonas sp. VNH65; assembly: GCF_049445955.1. Lineage (NCBI taxonomy): Bacteria > Pseudomonadati > Pseudomonadota > Alphaproteobacteria > Caulobacterales > Caulobacteraceae > Brevundimonas > Brevundimonas sp. VNH65. The sequence goes on from NZ_JBMSDX010000002.1 coordinate 632,347, forward strand.
CCGTTTGGCTGAACTCGCCCGCGTCGAGGGCCTCGGCTCCGACGGCGACTACCGCGTCACCCCCGCAAGCCAGCCCCTCACAGGAGACCCGTCATGATCAAGCATGCCCTGCGCATCCGCCGCCATATCGCTACGGCGGTGTCCGTCAGCTTCCTCACACTCGCGCTGGCGCCGGCGGCCCATGCGTCGGGCTCGTCGATGCCGTGGGAGGCGCCCCTCCAGTCCATCCTCGAATCCATCGAGGGCCCCGTAGCCAAGATCATCGCGGTGATGATCATCATTATCACCGGCCTGACGCTCGCCTTTGGCGACACGTCCGGGGGGGCGCGCAAGCTGATCCAGATCGTGTTCGGTCTATCTATCGCCTTCGCCGCGTCGAGCTTCTTCCTGTCGTTCTTCTCGTTCGGCGGCGGGGCGCTCGTCTGATGGCCGACGGCGCGGATCATGGCGGCGAACTGCCGGGCTTCTCAGTCCCGGTCCACCGGGCGCTGACCGAGCACATCCTGCTCGGCGGCGCGCCGCGTTCGCTGGCCATCCTCAACGGCACGCTGGCCGCCGCGCTCGGGCTCGGCCTGCGCCTCTGGCTAGTCGGCCTGGGCCTCTGGGCTCTCGGGCACTTTGCCGCCGTCTGGGCCGCCAAGCGCGATCCGCAGTTCGTCGACGTCGTGCGCAAGCATCTGCGCATCCCCGGTCACCTGTCGGTCTGAGGAGCGGCGCGATGATGAACCTTGCCGAATATCGCAACCGCAACATCCGCCTTGCCGATTTCCTGCCTTGGGCCGCGCTTGCGGGCGAGGGCGTGGTCCTCAACAAGGATGGCAGCCTGCAGCGCACCGCGCGCTTCCGCGGCCCCGACCTCGACAGCGCCGTGCCGGCTGAGCTGGTCGCTGTCGCGGGCCGCCTCAACAACGCGTTCCGTCGCCTCGGCTCCGGCTGGGCCATCTTCGTGGAGGCGCAGCGCCATGGCGCCGCGACCTATCCCGCCAGCACGTTCGCCGATAGCGCCTCAGCGCTGGTCGATGCCGAACGCAAGGCCGACTTCGAGGAAGCCGGCGCGCATTTCGAGTCCAGCTACTTCCTCACCTTCCTCTATCTGCCGCCGGCCGAGGATGCCGCCCGTGCCGAGACCTGGCTCTACGAAGGCCGCGATCACGCCGGTGTCGATGCGCATGAGATCCTGCGCGGCTTCATCGATCGGACCGATCGTGTCTTGAACCTGATCGACGCCTTCATGCCCGAATGCGCCTGGCTCACTGATGGCGAAACGCTGACCTATCTGCATTCGACGGCATCGACGAAGCGCCATCGTGTCCGCGTGCCCGAGACGCCGATGTACCTGGATGCGCTGCTCGCCGACCAGCCGCTCACCGGCGGCCTGGAGCCCCGGCTTGGGGACGCCCATGTTCGCATCCTCACCATCGTCGGCTTCCCGACGGCGACGACGCCCGGCATCCTCGACGAGCTGAACCGACTCGCCTTTCCCTATCGCTGGTCGACGCGGGCCATCTTGCTCGACAAGACCGACGCCACCAAGCTGCTGACGAAGATCCGGCGGCAATGGTTCGCCAAGCGCAAGTCCATCGCCGCCATCCTCAAGGAGATCATGACCAACGAGGCGTCGGCGCTCGTTGACACCGACGCGGCCAACAAGGCGGCCGACGCCGACATGGCGTTGCAGGAGCTGGGCGCCGACTATGCCGGCCAGGCCTATGTGACCGCCACGATCACGGTCTGGGACGACGATCCGCGCATTGCCGCCGAGAAGCTCCGGCTGGTCGAGAAGGTCATTCAGGGCCGCGACTTCACGGCGATGGCCGAGACCATCAATGCCGTGGACGCCTGGCTGGGCTCTCTGCCCGGCCACGTCTACGCCAATGTCCGCCAGCCACCCATCAGCACCTTGAATCTCTCCCACATGATCCCGCTGTCGGCAGTGTGGGCGGGACCGGAACGGGACGAGCACTTCGATGCACCCCCACTGCTTTACGGCAGAACGGAGGGCTCGACGCCGTTCCGGCTTTCCATACATGTCGGCGACGTCGGCCATACGCTGATCGTCGGGCCGACCGGTGCCGGCAAATCCGTGCTTCTCGCACTCATGGCGCTTCAGTTCCGGCGCTATCCGCAATCCCAGGTCTTCGCCTTCGACTTCGGCGGATCGATCCGGGCGGCGGCCCTCGCGATGCGAGGCGACTGGCATGATTTGGGCGGTGGGCTGACCGACGGCGCTGATGATAGCGTTTCGCTTCAGCCGCTGGCCCGCATCGACGATGTCGCCGAGCGCGCCTGGGCCTCCGACTGGCTGATCGCAATCCTCTCCCGCGAGAGCGTGCCGGTCACGCCCGAGGTCAAGGAACACCTCTGGTCGGCGCTATCGTCGCTGGCGTCGGCACCAGTCGCGGAGCGCACGCTGACCGGCCTATCCGTGCTGCTCCAGTCCAACGACCTGAAGCAGGCGCTGCGACCCTATTGCGTCGGCGGCCCCTATGGCCGGCTCTTGGACGCCGAGTCTGAACATCTCGGAGAGGCGCATGTCCAGGCCTTCGAGACCGAAGGGCTGATCGGCACTGGCGCCGCCGCCGCCGTGCTCGCCTATCTTTTTCATCGCATCGAGGACCGCTTGGACGGCCGGCCGACACTCCTGATCGTCGATGAAGGCTGGCTCGCCCTCGACGACGAAGGTTTTGCCGGTCAGCTCCGCGAGTGGCTGAAGACGCTACGCAAGAAGAATGCGAGCGTCATCTTCGCCACCCAGTCGCTTTCCGACATCGACGGGTCAGCGATCGCGCCTGCGATCATCGAGAGCTGCCAGACACGCATCCTCCTGCCGAACGAGCGGGCTATCGAGCCGCAGATCACCGCCATCTACCGCCGCTTCGGCCTCAATGATCGCCAGATCGAGATTCTGGCGCGGGCGATGCCGAAGCGGGACTATTACTGTCAGTCGCGCCGCGGAAATCGGCTGTTCGAGCTGGGACTCTCCGATGTCGCGCTCGCGCTCTGCGCCGCCTCTTCCAAGCAGAAGCAGGCTCTCATTGCCGACGTCCACGCGCGCAGTGGCGCCTCCGGCTTTCTCGCCGAATGGCTGGCGGTGAACGGTCTCGCCTGGGCCGCAGACCTCATCCCCGATCTCACGAACGTCAATCCGCAAGCAGAACAGGAGGTATTGCCATGACACGCTCGATCAGTACGCGCTCGCGCGCCCTGCGATTTGCCGCGACCATCATTGCGGCGCCGATCACCATCTCGCCTTTCATCAGCACGCCGGCGGCGGCGCAGTTCGGCGGTATCGTCTACGATCCGACCAACTACGCGCAGAATGTGCTGACCGCCGCCCGGACGCTCCAGCAGGTCAACCAGCAGATCACGCAGCTTCAGAACGAAGCGACGATGCTGATCAATCAGGCCCGCAACCTCGCGAGTCTCCCATACTCGTCGCTCCAGCAGCTCCAGCAGTCTGTCCAACGGACCCAGCAGCTCCTCCGGCAAGCGCAGGGCATCGCCTACGACGTCCAGCGCATCGACCAAGCGTTCACCTCCACCTACGGCAACGCGTCCATGTCCGCCTCCGATCAGGCGCTCGTCGCGCAAGCCCGGGAGCGCTGGCAGAACACAGTCGGTGGGTTGCAGGACGCAATGCGCGTCCAGGCCGGCGTCGTCGGCAACATCGACACCAACCGCGCGGAGATGTCGGCGTTGGTTGGCCAGAGCCAAGGCGCCACCGGCGCTCTGCAGGCAACGCAGGCCGGCAATCAGCTCCTCGCGCTTCAAGCCCAGCAGCTTGCCGACCTCACCGCCGTGGTCGCCGCCAACGGACGGGCTCGGAGCCTCTCCGAGGCCGAACGTGCCGCCGCTGCCGAGCAGGGGCGAGAGCAGCGCCGTCGCTTCCTCACGCCCGGCAGCGGCTATCAGCCGGGCAATGCCCGCATGTTCCCGAACGGCGGAAACTGAGCGTGGCCATGGACGGCAAGCTGCTTGCTCGCATCGGCGCCGTGGTCTTCGTCGCGGTCGCGATCACCGCAACCGCGATCGAGATGACCCGGAAGGAAGCGACGCCCGAGCGGTGGCCGTCGGGCCGTACAGTCGAAGCGCCGGCCGATCCGTTGCGCGATGCGCTGATACGATGCCAGGCCCTCGGCGAAGAAGGTCCTCGCGATCCGGAATGCCGTCTCGCCTGGGCCGAGAACCGGAGACGTTTCCTGGCGCCAGGGGCCCGACCTCTGGAAAGGCTGCCTCAATCATCTCCGACACGGCCGGAGGGCCTCACGCCGCAAGCGCAACCCGGCATCGCGCCCACGCCGACCGACAAAGAAGCGCGGTAACACGATGGGCAATACCGGCGTCATCGACCATTTCCTCGAAGTCTTCACTCGCTACATCGACAGCGGGTTCGGACTGCTCAGCGGCGAAGTAGCTTTTATCGCCACCACGCTGATCGTCATCGATGTGACGCTCGCGGCGCTCTTCTGGAGCTGGGGCGCCGAAGACGACATCATGGCTCGGCTGGTCAAGAAGACGCTGTTCGTCGGCGTCTTCGCCTACATCATCGGCAACTGGAACAACCTGGCCCGCATCATTTTCGAGAGCTTTGCCGGCCTCGGCCTCAAGGCGAGCGGAACCAGCTTCTCGACCGCCGACCTCATGCGTCCAGGCAAGGTCGCGCAGACTGGTCTCGATGCCGGCCGACCGTTGCTCGATTCCATCTCCAGCCTGATGGGCTACTGGTCGTTCTTTGAGAACTTCATCCAGATCGCCTGCATGTTCCTCGCCTGGGCGCTGGTGCTGCTGGCCTTTTTCATCCTCGCCATCCAGCTCTTCGTCACACTTATCGAGTTCAAGCTGACGACGCTCGCCGGCTTCGTGCTGATCCCGTTCGGCCTGTTCGGCAAGTCGGCCTTTATGGCCGAGCGCGTGCTCGGCAACGTCATTTCGTCCGGCATTAAGGTGCTGGTGCTCGCCGTCATCATCGGCATCGGCTCGACGCTCTTTTCCGAGTTCACATCCGGATTCGGCGGCCAGAACCCCTCGATCGACGAGGCGATGGCCATCGTTCTCGCCGCTCTCTCGCTACTCGGCCTCGGCATCTTCGGGCCGGGCATTGCCACCGGCCTCGTGTCGGGCGGCCCACAGCTCAGCGCAGGCGCGGCGGTCGGAACAGGTCTCGCCGCTGGCGGCATGGTCGCGCTCGGCGCTGGCGCCGTTGGCGCAGCCGCTTCCGGTGGCGCAGCCTTGGCGGGAGGCGCAGCAGCAGCTGCCCGCGGCGGCGCCACGATCGCAGGCGGCGCATCGACAGCCTACAGTCTCGGCGCAGCCGGACGGTCCGGTGCAGCCGGTGTCGCATCCGGTCTCGGCGGCGTCGCTCGTGCAGGCGGCAGTGCCGCCGTTTCTCCCCTGCGCCGTGCCGCCTCCCGTGCAGCCGACAGCATGAAGTCCAGCTTCAATGCCGGCGGCAAGGCGGCTTTCGAAGCCACTGGCGGAACATCGACCATGGGCTCGATCGGGGGTGATGCCGCCGGCGATGGCGCGGCTCAGGCGGCCGCTGGCGGCCCACCGGCCTGGGCGCAGCGCATGCGGCGCTCCCAACGCACAACCCACGCCGTGCAGGCCACGGCTCACGCCGTCCGCTCCGGCGACGCCCATGGCGGCGGCTCTTCCGTCAATCTTTCCGAAGGCGACCGCTGATGTTCAAACGACCCTCCACCCATTACGGCAAGGCCCCCGAACCGGAGACGCCCTACCAGCGTGCGGCTCAGGTCTGGGACGATCGCATCGGCGCCTCGCGCGTCCAAGCCAAGAACTGGCGCCTCATGGCGTTCGGCTCCCTGATCCTCTCGGCCGGCTTCGCCACTGCGCTTGTCGTGCAGTCGGCACGCGGCACCATCGTGCCATGGGTTGTGCAGGTCGATCGCCTCGGACAGGCGCAGGCGGTCGCGCCCGCTGAAGCAGACTATCGGCCGACCGACCCACAGATCGCCTTCCACCTGGCGCGCTTCATCGAACAGGTCCGCAGCATCCCGGCCGATGCGATCATCGTTCGCCAGAACTGGCTACGCGCCTACGATTTCACGACCGATCGCGGCGCAATGGCGCTCAACGACTACGCCCGGTCGAACGACCCGTTCACGCGGGTCGGCCGTCAGCAGGTCGCCGTCGACGTCTCCAGCGTCATCCGGGCCTCTCCGGACAGTTTCCGCGTCGCCTGGGTCGAGCGGCGCTACGAGAACGGCCAGCTCGCCGAAACAACACGCTGGACCGCGATCCTGACGATCGTCGTGCAGGTGCCTCGCAATGCCGATCGGCTGAGGGCGAACCCGCTCGGCATCTACGTCAACGCCATCAACTGGTCACGGGAGCTTGGGCAATGAAGTCGCCTTTCCGTAAAGCCGGCAACCCGGCTTCGCACACATCCGAAATTCCGGCTCTACGGAGGGCGGCGATTCCGATGGTCCTGCTCGCGACGACCGCGCTTGCGGGCTGCGCCACCACCAATCCGCCCCCCGAGATTTCCTACGACAACGCGGCTCCCGCCGTGCAGACCGTCGATCCGCCAGCGCCGGTCACCGTGGTCGAGCTGCCGCGCCCGCTGCCGCTGCCCGGCCAGTTGCAACGCGTGGAGCCTTCGCGGCGCGCGCCCGAGCCGACAGATCCGACCGCGCGGGTGAACCAGGCCAATGCCGCAGCCCGCATCCAGCCGGTGCGCGACGGCTTCATCAATTCGATGCAGGTCTACCCGTTCACGCAAGGGGCGCTCTATCAGGTCTATACGGCCGTCGGTCAGATCACTGACATCGCGTTGCAGCCGGGCGAGCAGCTGGTCGGCGCCGGTCCCGTCGCCGCCGGCGATACGGTGCGCTGGATCATCGGCGACACCGAAAGCGGATCGGGACCGACGCGGCAAATCCATATCTTGGTGAAGCCCACGCGGGCCGACCTGATGACGAACCTCGTCATCAACACCAACTTGCGCACCTATCACATGGAGCTTCGCTCGACGGAGCGGACCTACATGGCCTCCGTCTCCTGGCAGTATCCGCAGGACCAGCTCATCGCGCTGCGCCGGCACAACGCCGAGGCCCAAGCCGCCCAGCCGGTGGCAAGCGGGGTCGACCTCGCCAACGTCAACTTCCGCTACGCGATCGAGGGCGACCGCGCGCCGTGGCGACCGCTTCGCGCCTTCGATGACGGCCGCCAGGTCTTCATCGAGTTCCCGCGTGGCATCGGCCAAGGCGAGATGCCGCCGCTCTTCGTCGTCGGTCCCGAGGGCAATACCTCCGAGCTGGTGAACTACCGCGTGCGTGGGCACCACATGATCGTCGACCGTCTCTTCGCCGCCGCCGAGCTGCGCTTCGGCGCGGGCGACCGCCAGCGGCGCGTTCGCATCACCCGCACCGACGGGAGGCCAACCTCGTGAGCGAGAACCCGCCCCGGAAGGAGGAAGTGCCGGACGAGGACGCGCAGCCGCTGACCGGCGAGCCGGCCAGCGCCGCGCCGATGCGACTGCGCGCAGAACCGCCGCGCGTCACTCGACTGTCGCGCAAAGTTCTCGCAGGCGTGGGTTTGGTCGCCAGTGTCGGGCTTGGGGGCGCCCTGATCTACGCCCTTCAGACCCGCGATGGAGGTCGGCCGAAGGAAGAGCTGTATTCGACGGATAACCGCTCCACGGCAGACGGTCTGGCGGGCTTGCCGCGTGATTACAGCGGCGTGCCGCGCCTTGGTCCGCCTCTGCCAGGCGACCTCGGCCGGCCGATCGTCGGCGCTCAGGATCGTGGACAGCCTGTACCGGCGCCGAATGTCGCCACGCCCATCCCTGGTATCAGTCCAGAGGAACAACGGCGTCTTCAAGAAATCGAGACCGCACGGACCAGCCGGCTGTTCTCCGGTACGGAGACCCGCGCCGGTACGGCCGCGACAGCTCCAGCCCTCGCGCCGCCACCAGCACCGGACCTTGCCAGCCTCGGTCTCGCGCCATCGCCGTCGACACCTTCAGCGCAGGATCGCCAAAACGCTTTTCTCAACGCGGCGGCAGATCGCAGGACCGTAGCGCCGGATAGAGTTGCAGCGCCGGTCTCACCGAACATCCTGCAGGCCGGTGCGGTGATCTCCGCCGCACTGATTACCGGCATCCGCTCCGACCTTCCGGGCCAAATCACAGCTCAAGTCACGGAGAACATCTACGACAGCCCGACCGGCCGCATCCTTCTCGTTCCGCAGGGCACCCGTGTCATCGGCCAGTACGACAACAATGTGCAGTTCGGTCAAAGTCGCGTGCTGCTCGTTTGGAACCGGCTGATCCTCCCAAATGGACGCTCGATCGTGCTTGAGCGTCAGCCCGGCGCCGATGCCGAGGGCTTCGCTGGTTTGCAGGACGGCGTCGATTATCACTGGTGGGATCTCGCCAAGGCGGCCGGACTCTCGACGCTACTAAGCGTCGGCGCAGAACTCGCTGTGAACGATGAAGACCGGCTCTTGCGGGCCATTCGCAATGGCGGTCAGGACACGTTCAATCAAGCCGGGCAGGACATTGTCCGCCGCCAACTCAACATCGCCCCGACACTGACGATCAGACCGGGATTTCCCGTCCGCGTCATCGTCACTCGCGACATCGTACTCGAGCCCTACGGAGGATGAGAATGGCGAGCCTGAAGCTTAGCGCAATTACTGACGATAAGCCTATTAAGGTGACGGTTGAACTGCCCGCGCAGCTCCACCGCGATCTCTCCACTTATGCTCAGGCGCTGGCGCAAGAGGCGGGTCAGCCGGCTGTCGACCCGGTTCGCCTGATCGTCCCCATGCTCGAGCGTTTCATCTCCACAGACCGTGGATTTGCCAAATTTCGCCGCCAGGCTGGCGGTTAAGCTGAAGCGTGGCGGCGCAAGCGTTTGGTCAGATTTTTCAAAGCCGGGTTGGTACTGTCGTCAGACCAGATAGCACTCCAGCAGAAACGATCCGCTGTCTGAATGGAGACGAGCTGCAGGCCTGGGTAGGTCGCGCCGAGCATCGACTTGGCCGCTAGCGTCAGGCCAAACCCCTCTTCGACGAGATACATGAGGTTGTCCCGCCCGACGCGCTGCAACGAAATGCGCGGTTTACGTCCGAATCTCCGAAGCTGGGCACCGATCACCTCCGCCACCTTCAATCCGAAGGCATCGGAGCTGACCAAGAACGTCTCGTCCGCCAAGTCACGCCAGCGAACAGCAGCGTTTTTTCCAATAGGATGCTCCGCTGGCGCGGCAACGAGCAGAGGCTCGTCCCAAATCCGAACCGCGTTACAGCCTTCGATTTGCGGCTCACCGATCACGAAGGCGATGTCGAGCTGTCCGCGCGATATACCCGCAACGTTATCGTCCAGGGCGGCTTCCTCGACGCGGATTCTAATGCCGGGGTAGCTCGCCCGAAAGCTGGCGAGAAGCTCGGGAAGCGGCCCTTGAGCAAGCGTGCCCATTAGGCCGATCCGCAATTGTCCATCGTGGCCACGGCGGAGCAAAGCTAGTTCCTTGACGGCCCGGTGGAGTTGCTCCGCCCCGACGCGAGCCTCCTGAAGAAAATGGCTTCCCACCGGTGTCAGAGCGACGCCCGTCCTGCGCCGATCGAAGAGAACGATGCCGAGCCGTCGCTCCAGGAGTTGTACGCGACGGGTCAAAGTCGACTGGTTCACGCCGACAGCCTGTGCAGCCCGCCGAAAAGATCCGTATTCCGCCGCCAAGTGGGCGTATCGCAGGTATCTCAAGTCGAGGGCGAGATCCGGCATGTCGACGGGATCAGGCCGATAGACTCGGAACAGGTTGGGCTTTCCATAATGCGGCGCGCCCTGGATTCGCCAGCCACGCTGCGGTTTGCGCCCAAAAGCTCTGCTGATGCTTGGCGTGAAAGAGATCAAAATGTCCGATCTCGGAAACTCCAAGGTCGGCAGGTGCTATGACGGTCAATGTCGTTCGCGCACCTTTGTAATATCCAAGGCTGCGGTTCACCGCCTGAACGGAGCCGTACGGATCATCCGCCGCTGTCACTGCTAAGAGCGGTCCGGTAAACGCCGCGAGCCGATCGAGGATCATCTGCCTCTGTGCTGCGGGGAAGCTACGGTCGACCTCCGCGCGGCGGAAAGCCCATTCAAACGCCACGCCCGCCGGCAGATCTTCTAGCCAGCCTAGCGCTCGACCGGGAAAATATCCGAGCAGAGCCGCGAGCAGCGGCATGACGGCATGCCACTTCAGGACAAAGCCAAGCCGCTGGCGCGGTGCATAGTCACGCCAGTAGGCAAACTGCGCCCCGACAGTGAGCATTGCGGCGCAACGCTCGAACCCCGCCGCCAGGCCGGGCAAGAAGCCGCCGATGCTATGTCCGACCACCATCACCGGTCGACCCGCGGCCAATGCACACGCGAAATCGAGTGCGGCCGCAAAATCCAGTGTTCCCCAGTCACTCCATCGGAATGCCGCCTTTCTCAGGCGTTTTGGGCGTGAGCGACCTATGCCCCGGTAGTCGTAGGTCACAACATCAAAGCCGCACGTCGCAAGATACGCCGCGTACCGATGGTAGTACCTAGCAAGCACGCTGACGTGACCCCCGTTTCTCATCCAGCCATAACGAGAGTCCTGGGTTGATCTGAACTGGGGTTGTTGGGGTTGGCAAGAGGCCGGTCAGCGCAGCCCCCAACCAGCGCAGCTGACCGGCCGATCTGT